>NZ_CP028901.1:2415539-3019424 GCF_003058465.1 Orrella marina
AAAATCATCTTGCTGGTGTTGCCAGTCTGCATGCGCTTGCCATTCACATCCAGCCAGAGGTCGAGGTTCTGGGGATCTGCGACCTCATCACGCGTCACCAGCCACGGGCCAAGCGGTCCGAATGTGTCGCAGCCTTTTCCTTTGTCCCATGTACCTCCACGCTCCAGCTGATACTCTCGCTCGCTGACATCATTGGCCAGGCAATATCCCGCCACGTAGTTGAGCGCTTGCGCCTCGTCCACGTAAGAAGCCTTCGAACCCATCACGATGGCCAGCTCGACTTCCCAGTCAGTCTTGACGGAGTCTCTGGGCAGCATGACATCATCATCAGGTCCCTGAATGCAGCTGATCGCCTTGGTGAAGACAATAGGCTCTTTTGGAATGGGGGACCCTGTCTCTTCAGCGTGATCGCTATAGTTCAGGCCAATGGCCAGAAACTTGCCAACATTTGCAACCGGACATCCTATGCGAGGTGTGCCCTCGACCAATGGCAGTCTCGACATATCCAGCTTGGCCAGTTGAGCCAGAGAATCAGGGCTCAATTGTGCCGGCCCCAGATCTGGAACGACGTGGCTCAGGTCGCGCAGTGCACCCTGTCCATCAATCAGACCGGGCTTTTCCGCTCCAGGCGAACCGTAACGCACAAGTTTCATTTCCTACTCTCCCAATTACTTTAGTTTGCCGGCATATGAGGTCTACGGCATGATTCGCGATCATGTCGTGGATTCCTCTGACCGACGATAAGACGTTTGCCCTGCAGGGCAAACCGGATTCAGTACCCGATCACCTGTCCATCACGACGTGTATCAGACCCACCAATATAAGCGACAGTCTCACCTGGCTCTGTATCAGGCTGTTGCGGCAAGCGGGCAATCAGTTGCGCACTGCCAAACTCCAGACTGTCTCGCGGTTCAACCCGGGGCGTATGACCCATCGCCTCCAGTTCACGAATGACAGACTCCGGCCATTCAGCTTCCATGATCAGCTCGCCCACGTCGTTGACGCGCCAGCGCGGCACGTCCGAGGCTGCCTGCGGATTCAGCCCCTCGGCAACCATTCTGAGCGTCATCTGCACGTGCCCTTGTGCCTGCATGTTGGCACCCATCACCCCGAACGCCATGACTGGCCTGCCATCCTGCGTCATGAAAGCCGGGATGATCGTGTGCATGGTCTTCTTTCCAGGTGCCACGATATTGGGATGCTGCGGGTCCAGCGAGAAACTCTTACCCCTATTGTGCAAGGAGATTCCAGTACCAGGCACCACCACTCCAGACCCAAAGCCATTGAAGTTTGACTGGATGTAGGAAATCATCCGCCCCTGCGCATCTGCCGCACAGAGATAGATGGTTCCGCCGGTCTCGGGTTGCCCGGGATCGTACTGTCCCGCTCTGGTCGGATCGATCAGTGAGGCACGATGCTTGAGATAAGCGGGATCAAGCAGATCCGAGGCCTTGACTCGCATATGGGCTGGATCGGTGATGTGCGCATGCAAGTCGGCGAAGGCTGCACGCATCGCTTCAATTTCCAGGTGAGCTCTGGCCGCGCTACCTGGCTGTGTCTCGCCATACGGCAGGTGTTCCAGAATGCCCAGTGCGATCAAAGCAGCAATTCCCTGTCCGTTAGGTGGAATTTCGTGAACGTGAACGGGACCGAATGACTGGGAAATCGGCTCGACCCACTCGGTACGATGTGCGGCGAGATCGTCCATCGAGAGCGCAGCACCATGCTCGGCAGCAAAGGCTGTAATGCGATGCGCCAGGCGCCCTTCGTAAAACGATCGGCCATGGGTTCTCGCGATTTCACGCAAGGTGACCGCCTGGTCCGCAAAACGCCAGATCTCCCCCGCACGCGGTGCTCTCCCACGCGGCATGAAAGCCTCAAAGCCGGGAATCGAATGCAACTCCTTTGCCGCAGTATCCCATTGCCTGGCGATCACCGGACTGACAGGAAACCCGTCCATCGCGTGACGAATGGCATCTTCAAACAACTCCTCGAACGGCAAGTCACCAAACCGGTCGGAAAGATCAGCCCAGGCCGCAACCTGACCTGGAACTGTCACGGTTTCCCAGCCACGCGCGTCCATTGCCTGTCGGCCTTTGAAGCGAGCTGGCGTCCAACCTGCAGGGGCACGTCCTGATCCGTTCATCCCGTGCAGCTTCTCACCATCCCACAAAATTGCAAACGCATCACCACCAAGTCCATTCATAGTCGGTTCGACGACAGTCAGGGTGATGGCTGTGGCGAGGGCCGCATCAATCGCGTTGCCGCCTTTAGCGAAGGCTGAAGTACCCGCCTGAGCAGCGAGCGGCTGGGAAGACGCAACCATGTTGCGTGCCATGACAGGTTTACGTTGAACCGAGTTGAATGTCTGGATATCCATGATGGGTGAGATCCGTTGATTTGTGAGCGCCCGATCGTACGGACAAACCCCTAGGATATGTCAACCGCAGGGGTTTTGGCTACGAAGTTGTCCCATGGCAAGACAGGTGAGCTTGGCGCGCTGTCTTATCGGGGTCACAAAGAGAATTTATGATGGTCTCGAACGGATAAATTGCCACCGTTTCAGAGGGACGGTTATGCTTGGCTTTCACTAAAACAAACAATAGACGCCACAGATGACCTACGTCCTCGCTCTCGATCAGGGAACGACCAGTTCCCGTGCCATTCTGTTTGATGCCAGTGGTCAAATCGTTGGCGTCGCCCAGAAGGAACTCCAGCAATATTTCCCAAACAGTGGGTATGTTGAACATGATCCGCGGGCGATATGGGACGACCAGGTCCAGGTATCGCGACAGGTGCTGAAAGAAAGTCGAATTCCAGCAGACAGTATCGCGGCAATCGGGCTGACCAACCAGCGTGAAACGACTGTTCTCTGGGATCGTCGCACAGGTGAACCATTGGCCAACGCCATTGTCTGGCAGGACAGAAGAGCAGCCGCGTTCTGCGCAGAGCTGACCGAACGAGGTTATGCCGACAGAATTCATGCGGCGACGGGCTTGTTACCGGACGCCTATTTTTCAGCGTCCAAGCTCCGCTGGCTACTCGACAACATACCGAACGCACGATCACGTGCAGATCGAGGCGAACTGGCATTCGGAACCATCGACAGCTGGCTGGTCTACAAACTGACGGGGGGTGCTGCCCACGTCACGGACGTCAGCAATGCCAGCAGAACATTACTTTTTAATATTCACACCCTGCAGTGGGACGATGAAATGCTGGAGCTATTTGACATTCCCCGCAGTCTTTTACCCGTTGTATGTCCGAGTTCGATGGTGGTTGGTCACAGCGAGGCGGAGATCTTTGGACACCCGATTCCGATTGGCTCTATGGTGGGGGATCAGCAAGCAGCAACGTTCGGACAGACCTGTTTTGAGACAGGCATGGTCAAGAATACATACGGTACAGGGTGCTTTCTGTTGCTAAATACAGGCGATATCGCTGTGACCAGCAACAATCGCATGCTGACCACGATCGGATGGCAAATGGGCCCGAAGTCACCCGTTTCCTACTGCCTGGAGGGTTCTATTTTTATGGCTGGTGCGACCGTTCAGTGGCTACGAGATGGTCTGGGCTTGTTTACCCGTACCGAGGATATCGAGCCGCTGGCCGCAAGCGTGACGAGCACCGATGATCTGTTCCTGGTGCCAGCCCTGACTGGTCTGGGTGCCCCGTATTGGGACGCCAATGCGCGCGGACTGATGATCGGCATGACACGGGGGACAGAACGAGCCCATATCGCGCGTGCTGCGCTGGAATCGATAGCACTGCAGGTCAATGATGTACTGCAGGCCATGAGCGCGGACTCCAGACAGCCCATCACGCAGCTTCGAGTTGACGGCGGGGCATCACGGAACAATCTGCTGATGCAGATGCAGGCCGACTTCTCTGGCCTGCCCGTGTTTCGTCCCAAGGTGACCGAAACCACCGCACTGGGCGCAGCCTATCTCGCCGGCCTCGCGTGCGGAGTCTGGCCCGACCTTGAGACAGTGTCTTCACACTGGCAACTTGACCGGATTTTTGAACCGGCCTGGTCTGAAGACAGACGACAATCGCACATCGAGCGCTGGCAACAGGCGGTCGAACGCTGCCAGGAATGGACCACTGATCAATCCGGAAAGAACATCAAATGAGCAACAAGACAGTCAAACCAGCACTCGCCACAGACAGGGCCAGTCTTATCAAGCAGACTCAGTCCGAAGTGCCATTCGACATGGTCGTCATCGGTGGTGGTGCAACAGGTCTGGGTACGGCACTGGATGCAGTCACTCGAGGATACAGGGTAGCCTTGTTCGAGAAGTTTGACTTTGCAAAAGGCACCTCATCTCGCTCGACCAAGCTGGTGCATGGTGGCGTGCGCTATCTGGCTCAGGGCAACATATCTCTCGTCAAAGAAGCCTTGCATGAGCGAAGCACCGTTCTGAACAGTGCGCCCCACCTGGCCCAGCCGCTCGGCTTTCTGATGCCTTGTTACAAAACCTGGCAGGTTCCCTTTTACTGGACCGGACTTCGACTGTACGACACGCTATCCGGACGACACAGCCTGGGCAAGACGGAAATACTGAACGCTGGCAAGACCCGCAGCCTCCTGCCCAATGTCCTTTCCTCCGGTCTGGTCGGCAGTGTCAAGTATTGGGATGGTCAGTTTGATGACGCACGCCTTGCACTGGCAATTGCGCGCACCGCCCAGCAGGAAGGTGCAACACTATTGAATTACTGCGAAGTTGTCTCCATTGAGCACTTTCAGGACAAAGTCAGCGGAGTCGTCGTCAAGAACACAGAATCGGGACAGACCTGGCAGGTCAAGTCTTCCTGCATCGTCAATGCCACCGGAGTGTGGGTCGACTCGCTTCGAAAAATGGATGATCACGCGGCGGGTCGTGAGCCCAGAAAGATGGTCGCACCCAGTCAGGGCGTACACATTGTCGTCGACCGGTCGTTCATGTCATCAGATCACGCACTTATCGTCCCCAAAACAGCTGATGGACGAGTCCTGTTTGCTGTGCCATGGCTCGGGAAGGTGATTCTCGGTACAACTGACACGGCACGTGACCAGCCACTGACCGAACCACAGGCATTGAAGTCAGAACTTGATTTCATCCTGAAAGAGTCTGCTGCGCACCTGCAGAAAGCACCCGCAGTGCAGGATATCCGCAGCATCTGGGTCGGACTACGGCCGCTGGTAAGACCTCAGAACACCAACGAGGGCAACACCAAGTCGATCAGCCGTGAACATACGATCATCTCGAGCGCAACCGGCCTGGTTACCGTCACAGGTGGAAAGTGGACTACCTATCGGGTGATGGCGAAGGACACAGTCAATCACTGCATCAAAGCTGGTGTGCTGGCTGATCGCGCGACGGTCTGCACAACCGACACGCTACGTCTGGTCGGAGCCCAGTCAGGTCGCAGGATGACACAACCAATCAGCCAGGCACCCGGGCTATCGATCTACGGCGATGAACGGGATCAGGTCGAAGCAACCGAGGGAGCACACAATCAGCTCGCAGAGGGGCTGACCGAAGCAATGGTACGCTTTGCTGCCCGCTACGAGTATGCCAGAACCGTCGAAGATGTCCTTGCGCGTCGTTGCCGGATGCTTTTTCTGGATGCAGCCCTGGCAACACAATGTGCACCGCAAGTGGCACAGATCCTGCAATCCGAAACCGGCATCGATCCGCAGCTTGACGCATTTCTATCGCTTGCCGAACACTATCGCACGATCCCGTACCTGTAGTCAGAATCTTGTCGTTCAGCATTCTGCACCCGAATGAGTCTGCAGGCACATGAACGAGAAGGGGGAGCCCGATGCCCCCCTTCTCGTTGCTCAGCGCCATATCTGGTCGTCGGCAAGCCTCTCCTGTCAAGAGCCAGACTCTGCGACTCAGAGCACTGTCACACCACCCATATACGGGACCAGGACATCCGGGATTTTCAGGGAACCGTCAGCTTGCTGATAGTTCTCCAGCACAGCGACCAATGCCCGCCCGACCGCAAGGCCCGAGCCATTCAGCGTATGGACGAAATCCGGCTTCCCGCCGTCTGGACGATATCTCGCCTGCATACGACGTGCCTGAAAGGACTCACAATTCGACACGGATGAAATCTCGCGCCAGGTATTCTGGGCTGGGATCCATACTTCAAGGTCATAAGTTTTGGTGGCACCAAACCCCATATCCCCGGCACACAGAAGCATCACTCGATAAGGCAGCTTCAGTTCCTGTAAAACGGTTTCTGCGTGCGAGACCATCGACTCGAGCGCGTCGTAGGAGTGCTCTGGATGCGTGATCTGCACCATCTCGACCTTGTCAAACTGGTGCTGACGGATCAGGCCACGCACATCCTGCCCACCGCTACCGGCCTCCGATCGGAAACAAGGCGTGTGCGCGGTCAGGCGGATTGGCAGATCTGACTGGACAACGATCGAGTCGCGAACCGAGCTGGTGAGCGTAATCTCGGAAGTCGAGATGAGATACTGCTCCTTGACGGGTTCCTCGCCTTCCGATGCGCCGCCTCGAGTGACCCAGAACATGTCATCACGAAACTTGGGTAGCTGCCCGGTCCCATACAGCGTCTCGGCATTCACAATGTAAGGCGTGTAACACTCAGTGTATCCGTGACGCGATGTCTGCAGATCCAGCATGAACTGCGCCAGCGCGCGATGCAATCTCGCAACAGGACCACGCATAAAGCTGAATCGCGAACCGGACAGCTTGGCACCCGTATCAAAATCCAGTCCGATCCGTGCCCCGACGTCGACATGATCCATGGCCTCGAACGAGAGCGGCTTCGGGTTTGCATCGGGCCCCGGGTCTGGCACCCACCTTCTGACCTCAACGTTATGATTGCTGTCTGGGCCTTCGGGCACTGATTCATGAGGGAGGTTAGGTACGGACAGCAACAAGTGACTCAGTTCTGCCTGAATCTCCCCGAGCGACTGCTCGAGTGCCTTGAGCCTGGCTGGAATCGCCTGCGACTGGGCCAGAATTTCAGAGGCATCCTCGCCTTTGGATTTCAAAACACCAATCTGCTTGGCCAGGGTGTTGCGGCTTGCTTGCAGCGTTTCCGTTTCGGTTTGAACAGACTTGCGACGGGATTCGAGTGAATTGAAACGCTCGATATCGAAGGTAAAACCGCGACGTGCGAGCCGTTTAACAACGGAATCGAGATCTTTTCTGAGTAGTTGAGGATCAAGCATGGCAGCCTTGCTACGAATAGTTTGATTAGACTGCCATTGTAGCCTTGACCGAACCCGACTCTACACGCTGTGTCAGGGCATGATGGCCCAGCGGATGATCTGGCTGACCACAGTGAGTGCAAGCACGCTGGCCAGCCACAGCCCCAAAAACCACAGGAGCCGACGACCCAGCGGCGTCTCTGCATCCGCCTTCTTGTTCTGACCGCAGCCATCATCCGGCGTGCGGTCAGGGATTGGTCGCTTGCGGTTAGTTGTGATAACCACTGCTTTGCTCCACTTTACCGCGAAAGACCCAGTAGCTATATGCGGTGTATGTCAGGATGATAGGAATCAGAAACGCCGCACCGATCAGCAGGAACTTCAGCGATACATCTGGCGCAGCCGCTTCCCAGAGGGTCACACTGCTGGGAATCATGTATGGGAAGAAACTGATCGCAAGACCGATGTAGGACAGTGTAAAGATTCCGACAGCGGCCAGATAGGCATTCACGCCACGGGGACGCCTGATTCCCTTGAACAGTGCCCACGCGCATGCAACAACCAGCAGCGGGACTGGGATCACATAAAACAGCTCTGGCCACTGGAACCAGCGCTGCGCAAAGTGCGCGTGCAAGAACGGCGTGTACAGACTGACGGCGGCAATACAAAACAGCGTACCAATGGCGGCAGTACGGGCATGGCGTTTGGCCGTTTCCTGCAAGGCCCCTTCTGTCTTGGACACGAGCCAGGTCGCGCCCAGCAGCGTATATCCGATCACCAGAGAAACACCAGTGAAAATGGTAAAGGGCGTCAGCCAGTCCCACCAGCCGCCCGCATACGCGCGTCCGTCGACAGGAATGCCTTCGATCAGCCCGCCAAGAACGATCCCCTGCGCAAACGCTGCCACAGTGGAGCCTCCGGCAAACACCTTGTCCCAGGGATTTTTCTCGCTGGTGACCTTCCAGCGAAACTCAAACGCGACCCCGCGGAACACCAGCGCCAGCAGCATTGTAAAGATCGGTATGTACAGGGCAGGCATGATGATGGCGTAAGCAAGCGGAAATACCGCAAACAGGCCCGCTCCGCCAAGAATCAACCAGGTCTCATTGCCATCCCATACTGGCGCAACCGAGTTCATCATCTGATCGCGGTTGTCCTTACCCTTGACACAAGAAAAGAGAATACCGACACCTAGATCGAACCCGTCCAGCACCACGTATGCCAGCACGGCAAATGCGATCAGTCCAGCCCATATCAATGCGTAATCAATCATGCCCGGCTCCTCGAAGTTGCGCGCTTGTCAGTGATGGAAGGTGGAACAAAGCCGGCAGCACGTTCAGGGGAACCATCGTGCAACACGTCTTCCGAATAGACTGGCGGTTTGTGCATCTGCTTCAGTATGTACCGGATACCCGCACCAAATAGCGCGAAATACACCACGATGAAGGCGATCAGGCTGGCAGCAACTGCTGGCGCATCAACTGGCGACACCGAGTCAGCTGTTCTCAGCAAGTGATAGACCGTAAACGGCTGTCTGCCCACTTCTGTCACGATCCAGCCTGAAATCACCGCAATGAATCCAGACGGCGCCATGATGATCGCCGCTTTATGTAGCTTTGTTGCCTCGTAAAGCTTGCCCCGCTTGCGCATGACCAGGCTCCAGATACCGATACCCAGCATCAGAAACCCGATGCCCACCATTACGCGAAACGCGTAGAAGGGAGGCGCCATAGGTGGCCAGTCTTCTCTGGGAAACGCATCAAGACCCTGAACTTCACCATCCAGATCGTGACGCAATATCAGACTGCCCAGCAACGGAATCTCGACCTTGTAATCCATCCGGGCCTCTTCTTCATTGGGAATTCCAAAAAGAACGAGTCCAGCCGGTTTTTGGGACTCAAAGTGCCCTTCTAACGCTGCAATCTTCATGGGCTGATACTTCAATGTGTTCAGCCCATGTGCATCGCCCGCGAATATCTGAATCGGCGCAACGATTGCGGCCATCCACATCGCCATGGAGAACATCTTGCGAATCGCCTCCTGATTCACCGACGGATCCACCTTGCCCTTGCGAGTCTTGAGTAAGTGGTAAGCAGCAACACCTCCAACCACAAATGCTGTTGTCAGATACGCAGCGAGAATCATATGCGCCAGACGATGCAGAAAAGACGGGTTGAAGATGACCGCAAACCAGTCAACAGGTACAAACTGTCCCAGCTCATTAATGGTATGCCCGGCTGGCGTCTGCATCCAGCTGTTAACCGACAGAATCCAGAACCCGGACGACAACGTACCCAGCGCAACCATCCCGGTTGCGAAGAGATGCAACTTTGCACCGACACGTTTGCGCCCGAAGAGCATGACCCCCAGAAAGCCTGCCTCGAGAAAGAAAGCGCTCAACACCTCGTACCCGATCAAGGGCCCTAGAATCGGGCCAACCTTGTCAGCGTAGACACTCCAGTTGGTGCCGAACTGGTAACTCATCACAATGCCGGAGACCACGCCCATCCCGAAGGAGAGCGTGAAGATTTTCTTCCAGTAATTGAACATATCCAGATAGACCGGATTCTGTGTTCGGAGATGCTGCAGATTGAGCACAAACAAGAAACTTGCCAGTCCGATCGTGAATACTGGGAATATGATGTGAAATGCAACCGTGAATGCAAATTGCAACCGGGCCAGGTTCACAGCCTCGAAGAACCATTCCATATTGGCACCAATCCTTAGTTAATTTTAAGGCAATTAAAGCATGCCCTACACAAAACTTGAAACCACTTGGTCGATGAGAAACGGATCTGAGTAAGTTAGTTCCAAAACGTTACAAATCGTGAGCTCATGTAACCATGTGGTCAATTGTGGGGGCTGGACAAGAATTTGCCAATATGGATCTGAGCTGAAGGCTGTTCGAACCAAGGGGTCTGCACAAGAGCCCTTATTTACGATTCGTGTCGCTCACTGGCTTCGACCCGGCATGTCGTGTCACGTCATCAAGTTCACGCAATCGGGCGAGTTTGTCTGCGATTTTAGTCTCAAGCCCCCTGTCAACGGGGCGATACCAGCCAGGCTCGTCCATGCCGTCAGGAAGGTAGGTCTCTCCGGCTGCGTACCCGTTCGGCTCATCATGTGCGTATCGATATTCCTTGCCGTAGCCGAGAGATTTCATCAGTTTTGTGGGCGCGTTGCGCAAATGAACAGGGACTTCTCTCGTCTTGTCAGAGCGGACAAACGCTTTGGCCTGGTTGTAAGCCATGTAACCGGCATTGCTTTTAGCGGCAATTGCCAGGTACAGAACAGCCTGAGCAAGTGCGAGCTCGCCTTCTGGGCTACCCAGCCTCTCGTAGGTAGTCGCAGCATCGTTGGCAATCTGCAAGGCCCTCGGATCCGCAAGCCCGATATCTTCCCAGGCCATGCGCACAATTCGTCTGGCAAGATATCCAGGATCGGCCCCGCCATCAAGCATGCGACATAACCAGTAAAGTGACGCATCCGGACTGGAACCTCGCACTGACTTGTGCAAGGCCGAAATCTGGTCGTAAAAATTGTCTCCCCCCTTGTCGAATCGACGGGTGCTAAGAGACATCGCACTCCGGATAAAGTCAGCGTCCACTCTGGTGACGCCCGCCGCACCTGCAGCGGTCTTGCACTGTTCGAGCAGATTCAACAGGCGTCTCGCATCACCGTCTGCGTATCCGATAAGCGTACTGATCGCTAGTTCTTCAAACGCAAGGTCAGGCATTGATTTCTGGCGCGCCCGATCCAGTAGCTGCCTGAGTTCCTCATCCGTCAAGGACTTCAGCACGTAAACCTGAGCGCGCGACAACAAAGCAGAATTCACTTCAAACGAAGGATTCTCGGTCGTGGCACCAATGAAAGTGACCAGGCCGGACTCGGCATACGGCAACAACGCGTCTTGCTGAGATTTGTTGAACCGATGAATTTCGTCAACAAAAAGTATGGTGTGTTTATCCCGTTCCAGATGCCGCTGGGCCTGCTCCATGGCCGCCCGGATATCCTTGACCCCTGAAAAAACCGCCGACAATGCAATGAACTCGGCATCGAAAGCTGTGGCAGTCAGGCGCGCCAGCGTAGTTTTACCAACACCCGGTGGCCCCCAAAAAATCATGGAATGCGGTTGACCGGACTGAAACGCGAGCCGTAGCGGTTTGCCCGGACCCAACAGATGGGACTGTCCGATCACCTCGTCCAGGTGAGTCGGGCGTAGTGCCTCAGCAAGCGGAGGAGTAGGGTCGCGGGTAAATAAGTCTGTCATGGCAAGCGCCCGGAATAAAGTGAACCGCGCAGAGCGTCATCTACCGGAAAATCTGGCATCAACCTTACTGCACCCGCACCACGTCGGTGCCAGTGGGCGGTGAGAACTCGAAGGTGTCAGACGAAAAACTCGACTGGGCCCGAATGCGAGACAGATCGATACGCGTTGTCTGCCCAAAAGAATCTCGAAGTAACAAACGCGCTGGCTTGCCCTCGAACATTCCGATATCCACCTGATTCAATCCCGAATCAGGTTGTTCAGGTATCGCTCTCAACCACTCCATGCCGTCCTGCTCCGGTAGTGCCTCAATGTTGAACGCGTCATCAAGCGCAACGTCACCGAACAGAATGGCCGCTGGCGAACTGCCGATGGACTGGTCAACTGGCCGCACTGTCGCCTGGCGCAGATCCGGGTCATACTGGAACACAGAGCGACCATCCGAGACGACCAGTTGCGCATAGGGTTGCTCGACATCCCAGCGAAACTTGCCCGGCCGCTCAAATGCGAAAGAGCCACTCTGTGCTCTGGTTGTCTGGCCCTGCCCGGTGACCGTGTACTGCTCGAACTGACCCGTGGCAGCAGAAAAGGCCTCGACGAACTGGCGGAACTGGTCGGCAGCCGGATTGGCCACGGCCATCGAGACGGTCGCTCCCCAGAACGAGACAACATATACGAGGTTTTTCAAGTACTTCCTGAACATATTATTCATCCTGAGGACCCGCGGGCGCAAGAATCTCTCGATTCCCATTGGACTGCATCGCTGAAACCAGACCGGACTGTTCCATCTGCTCAAGTAGCCTCGCAGCCCGGTTGTATCCGATTCGCAAGTGACGCTGGACCAGTGAGATCGAAGCACGGCGATGCTTGAGCACCACACTGACTGCCTGATCATAAAGTGGATCGGACTCCGAATCGCTAAATCCTGTCACACTGCTCGCACCATCACCTGAATCTCCTTCGACAGCTCCCTCAAGGAGACCTTCGACGTAGTCGGGCTCACCATCCTTCTTGAGCGCCTCAACCACCCGGTGAACCTCGTCATCTGATACAAAAGCACCATGAACACGAACCGGGAGCCCCGTACCAGGCGGCATATACAGCATATCCCCCTGGCCTAGCAGCGTTTCTGCTCCCATTTGATCAAGAATGGTTCTCGAATCAATGCGCGATGAAACCTGAAATGCGATCCTCGTCGGGATGTTTGCCTTGATCAGACCGGTAATCACATCCACACTTGGACGCTGAGTCGCGAGAATCAGATGAATGCCGGCAGCACGCGCCTTTTGAGCAAGACGCGCAATCAGCTCCTCGATCTTCTTGCCGACCACCATCATCAGATCAGCCAACTCGTCAATCACCACAACGATCATTGGCAACTCTCCCAGTGGCTCTGGCGCGTCTGGCGTCAGTGAGAAGGGATTGGGAATCGACTCACCCTGTTTCTTGGCTTCACGGATTTTGGCATTGAACCCAGCCAGATTACGCACCCCCATCTTGCTCATCAGGCGGTAACGCTTTTCCATCTCGGCAACGCACCAGTTCAGGGCGTTTGCCGCGTGACGCATGTCAGTCACAACTGGCGCGAGCAGGTGCGGTATCCCTTCATAAACACTCATCTCCAGCATCTTGGGATCAATCAGTATCAAGCGCGTGTGAGACGCGTCCGCCTTGTACAGTAATGACAAGATCATTGCGTTGATTCCGACCGACTTGCCCGATCCGGTTGTCCCTGCCACCAGCAAGTGCGGCATTTTGGCCAGATCGGCCACCACCGGGTTGCCGGCAATGTCCTTGCCCAGAGCCATGGTGAGAACCGAGTTGCTGGAATGATAGGTCTGGGACCCCAAAATTTCGGACAGGCGTACCATCTGGCGTTTCGGGTTTGGCAACTCGAGCCCCATCAGGTTCTTGCCGGGGATCGTCTCGACCACACGGATACTGACCAGGCTGAGTGCGCGGGCAAGATCCTTGGCCAGATTGACTACCTGACTGCCTTTGACCCCGGTTGCAGGCTCGATCTCATATCGGGTGATCACAGGCCCAGCCTGGGCCGCCACGACGGTGACCTGCACACCAAAGTCCGAGAGCTTCTTTTCGATCAGCCGCGAAGTGAACTCGATGGTCTCAGGCGAGACGGTCTCGATCAAGTCCTGGGCCGGATCAAGCAGGCCAATCTCCGGCAGACTGCCATCGCCTGGCTCGGTGAACAGAGTCTGCTGCTTCTCCCTGATGACCCGCTCGGACTTTTTGACGGTGGACACAGCAGGCTCGATACGAACTGGCTGCTCATGAACAATCTGCTCGTGCTTGGCTTCCACCTGAACACGGCGCTGCGCCTTGGCAACCGCACCCACTCGCCGGTCCTGCCGGGCGACATAGGCATTACGCACACCCATCACGATTTTTTCGAGCCAGGTGCCGATCGCCTCGCAAACAGCCCCCCAGGAGAACCCAAAAAACAGGCTAGCACCAAAAGCAATCAGAACGATCAGAATCAGTGTGCTGCCAGTAAACCCTACTGTGTGGGACAACAGTTGCGCCCACGCGTAGCCAAGGACCCCGCCCGCGCCACTGGAAAACTCCGTACGTCCCGGCAAGTCCAACCCATAGGATCCGAGTCTCAATGCTTCAAGGCCCAGGGAGCCCGCTACCAGCATGAAAAAGCCGATCCCGTGTTCCCAGCGAACCCTTTCCAGTTCCTGAGACTTCTCGACAGAAAAATGCCTCACCAGACGCCGATAACCCGCAAACACGCGGTGTATCAGAAGCAAAACCAGCAACCAGGAGGAATAGCCAAAGAGATAGAGCAGGATATCGGCAATATAAGCCCCAAAAAATCCACCCCGGTTGTACTGCACAGACTGGCCAGACGCGTGTGACCAACCTGGATCCATAGGATTCCAGGTTGCCAGCACAAGTGCAAGCCAGACCGCAAGAAGCGCGAACAGCACCCACCTCGCCTCTCGCACCAAACCAAGCAGCTTGGTCTGTAGCGGGGAGGGCCCATTTCGCACATTGCGCGAGCTTTTTGCTGTTCTGCCGGCCTTTGGCTCGGCAATGTTCGCTTTTGACATACTGAACATTATAATAAGATCGTAAGTATTCAAGGATCAATCAAATGTCGGAAACACATCACTCCAAAGTCCTGATCCTCGGCTCAGGCCCAGCAGGATATAGTGCAGCAGTTTACGCCGCGAGAGCAAACCTGAAGCCAACGGTCATCACCGGGATGGCCCAGGGCGGTCAGCTAATGACCACCACCGAGGTCGACAACTGGCCCGCTGACCCCCAGGGTGTGCAGGGCCCCGAACTGATGCAGCGCTTTCAGGCGCACGCAGAACGCTTCGAGACCGAAATCATTTTCGATCACATCAGCTCAGTTGATCTGACCCAGCGGCCATTCCGACTGCAAGGCGATGGTGGCACATCGTACACGTGTGATGCGCTCGTGATTGCAACCGGCGCATCAGCCAAGTACCTTGGTCTACCCTCCGAAGAGGCATTCATGGGGCGAGGAGTCTCAGGTTGCGCCACCTGCGATGGCTTTTTCTATAAAGGCCAGGATGTCGTCGTCGTCGGAGGCGGCAATACTGCGGTCGAAGAAGCACTATACCTGTCCAACATCTGCAAGACAGTAACTGTGGTTCACCGCCGTGACAAGTTCCGTGCCGAGCCGATCATGATCGACAAGCTCCTGGAGAAAGCCGAATCAGGCAATGTCAAACTCGCATTACACCGCGAACTTGAAGAGGTAATTGGTGATGATTCCGGCGTGACTGGCGTACGTCTGCGCAGCACGAAAGGCGAGGACCCGCTCGAACTGACAGTCCATGGCGTCTTCATTGCAATCGGCCATCAGCCAAACACCGGCATTTTTGAAGGGCAGGTGAAGATGGAGAACGGTTATATCGTGACGCGCAGCGGACTCCAGGGTCTTGCTACTATGACCTCGGTCGAGGGTGTTTTCGCTGCAGGTGATGTACAGGATCACGTCTACCGACAGGCCATCACCAGCGCAGGAACGGGCTGCATGGCCGCGCTCGATGCACAGCGCTGGCTGGAGAACCAGCAAGACTAGGCTGGCAGAGCTAGCGGTGAGCAAAAAGCAGGAGCCGGACGACATGGAACTATTCCGGCAGGCGATGCGTGATGTGACGCCGCTCAGAAATGCTGAGCGCGTTACCCATGCTGCCCGCCCGGTTCCTGAAAGTGTTCAAAGGCGCAGAACCAATGCAAGCGCTGATCAGCATCCGCGCGACGCGCCGCTTTCAGACTTTCAATATGACCCCGAGTCTCCCTCAAATGCATTTCATCGCGCCAACGGGGTATCAAGTGACGTTTTGCGCAGACTGCGCAAAGATGTCCGTTCAATCCGCGCCACACTTGACCTGCACGGCATGACTGTCGACCAGGCTCGCAACGAACTTGCACAATTCATCAAGCAGTGTTGTTTGCTCAATTACAGGCGGATTCGTATCATTCACGGTCAGGGGTTTGGATCTTCGGCGGGTGTTTCCATCCTGAGATTGCAGACACGTCACTGGCTCAGTCAGATGCCCGAGGTACTGGGCTACGTCTCGCCAGACTCAGCTAATGGTGGAGAAGGCGCGGTCCTGGTACTACTCAGGCCGCCTCAGAAAGTCGACCATGGCTGACGCGCGCTGACCAGGTGCTGGCGTTAACAAAGAGATGACGAACATCACCGCGAAAGCCAGGGGAATGCCGAACAGCCCGGCAGCATTAGGCTGAATCCCGAACCATAGGTCAACCGGGGCACTGCGCGGCACATCGAAGCAAATTTCACGTAACCAAGGCTGCGTCAGTGCCATGTAGTAGAAGGTCATGGCGATCCCGGCAAGCATGCCCGTCGAAACTCCCCAGTAATTTGTTCGCTTCCAGAAAATACCTAAAACAAGTGCAGGGAAAAAGCTCGCTGCTGCAAACGAGAAGGCAGCGGTCACCATGAATATGATGTCAGCAGGCGTGCGCGTTGCAACCCATGCAGCAGCGAAGGCCACTCCCAGCAGAAAGACCTTGGACATGATGACCTGACGAGTGCTGTTCATGGCTGGCGACACGATCCGGAAACTGGTGTCATGCGACAACGCATTGGAGATGGTGAGTAGCAAACCATCCGCTGTGGAGAGTGCGGCTGCCATCGCACCGGCAGCAACCAGCCCTGAGAGGACCACCGGCATACCACCAATTTCAGGGCCAGCTAGCACAACCATGTCAGTACCCAGATGAATCTCGCCCAACTGGACAATCCCGTCGCCGTTCAAGTCCACCAGATCGATCAGTGAGCGATCCAGCGCTCCCCAGGCACTGATCCAGTCCGGCAAACCTGAATATGACAGTCCAACCACGTTCTGATAAATCTGATTCTTGACCAGAACCGCCAGCGCAGGCGCGGTCAGATACAGGACGAGAATGAAAAGCAGTGACCAAAAAACTGATTGACGTGTCGCGGACACAGACTGGGTTGTCAGAGAGCGCGCAAGAATGTGCGGCAAACCCGCAGTCCCCAGCATCAGACAAACCAGTAGCGCCAGGAAGTTGTTTCTAGCCTGTACTGCCTTTTCTGGATCATCGTAATCAAACGGAAGGTGGTCAGCCTTTGGTGCGGCCGCCCTTGACGCATACATGTCTCGTTGTGTTGACCATTGCTCCAGAGCCGCCTTGGAGGTTTCCGGGTAGTTTGCAAGAGATCGCTCAAGCCGTCTGATCTCCAGCATAGGCGCGTCGCTGGCACGTGCCCTGACCAGATGAAGTCGCAGGTTCTCTCGCTCCGCCTGCCATGACTCTGGCAACGCATCAAGCCGCATCTGCATCAACTGTTCCTGGGAGCCCCAGTAAGCACGCAGCGACATTTCCGATGAGTCATTGTTGATCTGGTTCTGCTTCTCGATCAACTCTGGCATCAGCTGTCCGGCGCCTACGTGGGGAACAACCTTACCGGTCTCACTGATCGATAACCAGACGACAGGCACTAGATAAGCCAGAACCAGAATGATGTACTGCCCGACCTGTGTCCACGTCACGGCACGCATACCGCCCAGAAAGGAACAAATGAGCATGCTGCCCAACGCAATGAAAACACCGAGCTCGAAGGTGATTCCTGTCAGACGTGTCGTAATGAGCCCTACCCCATAGATCTGCGCGACCAGATACGTGAAGGAACAGGCAAGAGTGCAAAGCACGCCAATCAACCTGGGAAGATCTCCTTCATAACGCGCACCAAGAAAATCAGGAACGGTATAATGCCCGAACTTGCGTAGGTACGGTGCTATGAACAAGGCCAGCAACACATAGCCTCCTGTCCACCCCAGGATATAGGCAAGCCCCTCATATCCCGCAAAATAAAGCGAACCTGCAACACCGATGAAGGAGGCAACTGACATCCAGTCAGCTGCAGTGGCCATGCCATTGAATACTGCCGGGACTCGTCGACCGGCGACGTAATACTCAACAGGGTCTGATGTTCTGCAAACAATTCCGATCGTCGCGTACATGAGAACAGTGACCAGCAGGAAGATGTAGCCTATCCACTCTCTTGCCAGCCCGAGCGTCTCGAAAGCCGCCAGCACTCCAATCAGAACAATGAAGCCAAACGCATAGAAAGCATATGCTCGAATAAGCCCTGCTCGCCAGGTCTGATAGTGTTGACTGTCGCTCAAGCCTGTCGCTCCGACGGCTTGATGGGCTCAACCTTGCGCGCGTCGCGGTCCGCTCGCCGTGCACACAGAGCGTACACCGCAATGATTGCGAGATAAGCCAGTGGTACTGCGAACGCAACGACTGCGTAGGCGAAAGGCCAGCCAAGGATGGACCAGCTATGCGGGATGGCAACCAGGAAGAGCGGCAGCAGCGAGACTAAAAGCCACGCCAACCCCAATGCTAGCGTCAGCACGGAAATTTTTCGCCAGTAAACTGACGGCTCCGATTGATTTGAGTGACCTAGAGACATAGACCTACCCCAGAAGCGCAAGCGGCTGACACACTGTGCCAGCCGCTTCGCAGATCGATTGTTTTTATCATCGATTCAGCTTGGATTTGACCGATGCCGCCAGTCTTACCTTGCAGATTTGTCTCCCCACCTGCATGTCGACAGTATGCACTACCAACGTCAGAATCACATCCGGGAATGCCCTAAGTTTGTGCAAATCATACATTTATCAAGTTGATTTGCTGCCTGGCGCCAGTTGAACCGGTTCGCAGCTCACGCCCCCAAACGGGGCACACGGACGGAGGACCTCATGACCAACTGTGATCAATCGGCATAGGAGATAGCCCATAGGCTACACCCCTGCCACACCACCCGGCATGCGGGTCCGAACCGGGCGGTTCGAGAAGCTGAGGTCATGAGAGTCGGGGTAGACCCAGCCGGTCAAAGTACGCAATCAGTAGAACACCGGTGAGCGGCTTTGCGCTGTTGCGCTTCACTTTGCTCACTGTGACGAGCTCGCAGCGGGACTTTCACCCGCAAGTATGCGCCCATGCTGGGCGCATAAATAAAAAACCCCACGTTCCTGAGAAAGCGGGGCTCTATTTCCGACTACAGTCAATCAGTTCGAAACATGATTACATGTGGTCAATCATGACCTGACCGAACCCCGAGCACGAAACCTGGTTCGCACCTTCGAGCAAACGTGCAAAGTCATATGTCACGTTTTTGGACAAAATCGACTTCTCCATGCTGGAGATGATCAAATCTGCAGCTTCAATCCAGCCCATGTGACGCAGCATCATTTCAGCTGACAGAATCTCGGAGCCTGGGTTGACGTAATCCTTGCCAGCGTACTTTGGCGCAGTACCGTGAGTTGCTTCAAACATTGCAACAGAGTCGGACAAGTTGGCACCCGGAGCGATACCGATACCGCCGACCTGAGCAGCAAGCGCGTCAGAAACATAGTCACCGTTCAGATTCAGCGTCGCAATGACATCGTACTCAGCTGGACGCAGAAGGATCTGCTGAAGGAACGCATCGGCGATCGAATCCTTGACGATGATTTCACGGCCCGTTTTGGGGTTCGTGAACTTGCTCCATGGTCCGCCGTCGATCAGCTGTGCACCAAACTCCTTTTGCGCAAGCGCGTAGCCCCAGTCACGGAAGCCACCTTCGGTGAACTTCATGATGTTGCCCTTGTGAACCAGCGTAACCGATGCACGATCATTGTCGATTGCATACTGAATCGCCTTGCGAACCAGGCGCTCGGTTCCCTCACGGGACACTGGCTTGACACCAATACCGGAAGTGTTCGGGAAGCGGATCTTGTTAACGTTGAGCTTGGTCTGCAGGAACTCGATCAGGGCCTTGGCCTGCTCTGATTCAGCTTCAAATTCGATACCGGCGTAGATGTCTTCCGAGTTCTCACGGAAGATGACCATGTTGGTCTTCTCGGGCTCACGCAACGGTGAGGGAACACCTTTGAAGTAACGCACGGGGCGCAGGCAGACATACAGGTCGAGTTGCTGGCGCAACGCAACGTTGAGCGAGCGGATGCCACCACCAACCGGAGTCGTCAGAGGACCCTTGATCGACACAACGTAGTCCTTGACTGCATCAAGGGTTTCCTCTGGCAGCCACACATCCGGGCCGTATACTTTAGTTGACTTCTCACCAGCGTAGACTTCCATCCAATGGATCTTGCGCTTGCCACCGTAAGCTTTCGCAACAGCAGCGTCCACAACCTTCAGCATGACCGGGGTAATATCCATGCCGGTGCCATCACCCTCGATATAAGGGATGATCGGCTGATCAGGAACGTTGAGCGAATAGTCCGCGTTGACGGTGATTTTGCTGCCCTCAGCGGGCACTTTGATGTGCTGGTATGACATGAAGCCTCCGGAAATGGGGGTTGACCTAACCCAGTATTTTAGCTTGCATTACAACTAACGGTTACCGACGTGTTTGATCCCAGCAGAGACCAGGTCAGAACATTCTTTATTGAAGCCTGGAAAAAACGTAAAGACAGCCAGATTATGACGCCACTGGAAAGCATGGCAGCCAATCTGGTGGCCATGCATCCTGAATACCATGAAGACATGGAAGACCCTGATGCTCTGAACCGGGAGTTTCCGGTCGAACAGGGTCGAACCAATCCGTTTCTTCATCTGTCCATGCATCTTGCAATCGCAGAGCAGATCTCCATTGATCATCCGCCTGGAATTCGTCAGGCACATCAGAAACTCGCAAGTCGCCTGGATGATCACGAGGCGGCACACGAAATCATGGAATGCCTCGGGCAGGTCGTCTGGGAATCACAGCGTCTGGGAAAGCCACTGGATAACGACACATATGTTGACCTGATATTGCGACGAGCTTCCTGACAGAAAACCTACACTGCAATACCAGAACCAGCGCGACTGTTCCTGCACACCATATCACCGCCTCGTCGGAAGGCCGTGCTCAACCTTGAACAGAAGCACTGGCCTTGACTGACGCTTTCAGGAACTGGATTATCTGCGAACAGCCAGCGGGCCTGGCAGAGAAGAGAGCCATGCAGAGACGTTCTGAATGTCCTCTTTGGTCAACTGCGTGGCAAATGCTGCCATGATCGCGTTGTTGCGGGTATTGGCAGAAGCCGGCAATCCTTTCGCACCACGCTGATAGGCTGTCAGAGCATGCGCCAGATAATCAGCGTGCTGGCCAGCCAGAATTGGATAAGACGGATCAATCGACTTGGTCGCATCGGCGCCATGACAGGAAGCACAGTTGAGCTTATCCCAAACGGCTTTGCCTGCTGCGAGATCAGCAGCTCCTGCCTGAGACGCAGAAAACGCGCCTGCGATTACCAAAACACCGGTCGCAATGAATTTCATGGTCGTTTTCGCTTACTTCAGATTGGAGTAATAGGCTGCCAGGTCAGCAATGTCCTGCTCTGACAGACTCTTGGAAATGGCATCCATCGTCGGATGAGTGCGCTCTCCCGATGCATACGCCTTGAGTGCCACAACCAGGTATTCCTGATTCTGCCCGGCAATCATCGGAACGGAGTACACCTCCGGGAAGCTGGCCCGGTACCCGGGGATACCATGACAGCCGATGCACATGGAGACTTTTTCACGTGCTGCCTCAGCGCTGCCCTTGATTTCGTCGGCAGCGACGGCAGTACCTCCAAAGGCACAGGCCAGAAACGCCAGTGACACGCTAGAGAGAGTCCGACGGAGCGGCGCAGATGCTTTTGCAGAGAACGACGTCATGAGTGTAGGCTCTTCAATTATCTAGTAACAAAACCTGCAGCGATACTCCACGGATTTGCTGCAGCAGGTCTGCCGCATTGTACGATAATTGCTGAGTACATATGCAAGCGGCAATATTTACTAGATTACAGGACAGGACACCATATATATGACCGAGCAGAATACAGCGCAGCAATCTCACCGATTTGAGGGATCCGACCGTTACGTCACCACCGATGATCTGAAACTCGCCGTCAACGCAGCCCTTGCCCTGCAAAGGCCGTTATTGATAAAGGGCGAGCCCGGCACGGGAAAGACCATGCTGGCTGAAGAAGTCGCGAGCGCGCTGGGACGGCCTCTTTTGCAGTGGCACATCAAGTCGACCACCAAGGCACACCAGGGTTTGTATGAGTATGACGCTGTCTCCCGCTTGAGGGACTCCCAGCTCGGCGATGAGCGCGTCAAGGACATACACAACTATATTATCAAGGGCGTGCTGTGGCAGGCGTTCAGCTCCGAGACCCCGACCGTGTTGCTGATCGACGAGATCGACAAAGCAGACATCGAGTTCCCGAACGATCTGTTACGCGAACTGGACCAGATGGAGTTCCATGTCTACGAGACGCGCCAGACCATCAAGGCCATACACCGTCCGCTCGTGATTATTACGTCCAACAACGAGAAGGATCTTCCAGACGCATTCCTGCGCCGTTGTTTCTTTCACTATATCCGCTTCCCTGACCGCGATACACTCAAGGATATTGTTGCGGTCCACTTTCCGGACTTGCACGCGGACGTACTCAGGGCGGCACTCGATGCATTTTTTGCCCTGCGCGAGGCGCCCGGTCTCAAGAAAAAGCCCTCCACCTCCGAGTTTCTGGACTGGTTGCGGTTGCTGATTGCAGAGGACATCAGTGCAGAAGAAGTCGAGGCCCATAATGCTACATCGGTACCCATTCTTGCGGGCGCACTGCTCAAAAACGAGCAGGACGTGCAACTGCTCGAGCGTCTTGCAGCCGTCACACGCAACTCAACACGCCGCGCGCCATGACGACATTTCGCACTCCTCCCCAACCCTGCACGCTCACGCTTGGAGACATTCGGCTTGAGCCGCTGGACACCCTGCACACCGCTGGTCTCGAGACAGCAGCGATGGACGGTGAACTCTGGAATCTGCGTGTGACATCAGTTCCGGAACCCAGGAATGCAGAGCAGTACATTCGCGATGCGCTCAAAGGTCTGGCAGATGGTCACATGCTGCCTTTTGCTGTGATTCATGTTCCAACGAACACTGTCATCGGCAGCACGCGGTACCACGACATCATCACACCCGTTGCCAGGCTTGAAATCGGGTACACCTGGTATGGTGCCAGTTGGCAACGCTCATCCGTGAACACATCCTGCAAGTTGATGCTGATGACCCACGCATTCGAAACCCTTGGCGCCAGAGTCGTTGGCTGGCGGACTGACAACTTCAACTTTGCATCCCAGCGCGCCATCGAGCGACTGGGTGCAAAGCGAGATGGAGTGTTGCGCGGCCACGCATTGCGTCGTGATGGCACGATCCGGGACACGGTGATGTACAGCGTCACTGCTGGTGAATGGCCTGAGATCAAGGCACACCTGAACTATCTGATGGCTCGTTATGCTCGTTGACTTCTTCTACCACCTTCGTTCCGAAAAGCTAAAAGTCAGTGTCAAAGAGTACCTGGCACTACTTGAGGCGCTACGGGAACCTTTGATGGTGCCTTCGCTTGAGCAGTTTTACTACCTGGCCAGGCTCACCCTGGTCAAAGATGAGGCACTCTTTGATCGTTTTGACAAGGCGTTCGGCTCTTATTACCGCTCCATGCAGGTAAAACTACCCGGAAAGCAGATACCGCTAGACTGGCTCGTCAAGGAAGTTGAACGACGACTCACACCCGAACAGAAGGCAGAAATCGAGAAACACGGCTGGGACAAGCTGATGGAGCTGCTGCAGGAGCGTCTGAACGAGCAAAAGGAGCGTCATTCCGGCGGTAACCGATGGATCGGGACCGGTGGATCCTCTCCGTTTGGCAACAGCGGCTACCATCCGGAAGGTATCCGGATTGGTGGAAAGTCTGCTGGCAACAGGACGGGAGTCAAAGTCTGGGACGAGCGACAATTTCGCGACTACGATGACCAGCTCGAACTCGGTACCCGCAATTTCAAGGTTGCCTTGCGACGTCTGAGACGCTTCGCCAGAGAAGGTGCTGAAATGGAACTGGACCTGGACGATACCATTCGCCGGACTGCCCGCAACGCGGGTTATCTTGACATCAAGATGGTTCCGGAGAGGCATAACAATGTCAAGGTTCTGATGCTGCTTGACGCTGGGGCAGCATGGACGACCACATCGCCCGGGTTGAGGAGCTGTTCTCGGCAGCGCGCAGCGAGTTCAGGAACCTGGAAGTCTACTATTTCCATAACTGTCCGTACGAGTATCTCTGGAAGTCCAATCGCCGACGCCAGATGGAGCGGTTCGAGACTTGGGACATCTTGAGAAAATTCAACGCCGACTGGCGCCTCATCTTTGTAGGTGACGCAGCCATGAGCCCGTATGAAATCCTGCAGCCAGGAGGCTCTGTCGAACATTACAACAAGGAACCAGGCGCGGAATGGCTCAAGCGGATGATTCACGCCTGGCCAAAGTCAGTCTGGCTCAACCCTGAACCCCAGGCGTCCTGGCAGTACAGGCAGTCCACCACCTTGATCAAGAACATCGTGCAGGACAAAATGTACCCGGTCACCGTGTCCGGCATTGAACAAGCGATGCGATTGCTGTCAAAATAATCCTTATATCGAGTCCGGAGTGCGTTACAACAGGGAGCGGTCACGCTCCTTTTTTCTTGGGCCCGATTCAGGTTGTAACTAAACCAAACAGGAATACCCTGCTTCGAATGATGGAACCTTCCTGGGTCCATTGCGTTCCAATCTATGCTTCAGTCTCGACTTACAGCTCTTTTTACCGTCACGTCTTACGTACTGGGAATGTTTCATGTCTGACACTTACCGAACTTACAGCCTGAGATGGATAAGTTTTACTGTTCTGTATTTTCTGGCTGCATTCGCCGCCCTTGCCTCCCCGCTCCCCGAAGGTGTGCGGGAAGTTCGCCATCTCGAGGGCATCACTGAATACAAGCTGGACGCCAATGGGCTGACCATTCTGCTGGCCCCCGATGCATCAAGCCCATCAGTGTCGGTCAACGTAACCTATCTGGTCGGCTCCAGGCACGAAAACTACGGGCAGACAGGCATGGCTCATCTGCTCGAGCACATGATCTTCAAGGGCACCCCGACCGTCCGCAACGCCATGGCGGAGTTCTCAAAACGCGGCCTGCAATTTAATGGCACAACCAGTGCCGACCGGACTAACTACTTCGCGACATTCGCCTACAACCCGGAAGTGCTGGACTGGTACATCCGCTGGCAGGCCGATGCAATGGTCAATTCGCTGATCCTGCGTGAAGATCTGGATTCCGAGATGACGGTGGTGAGAAACGAAATGGAGCGCAGTGAGAACAATCCTGTTCGTACGCTCATCGACAAGACTCGCAGCGCAGCATACCAGTGGCACAACTACGGTAAAACCACAATCGGTGCCCGGTCTGATGTGGAAGAAGTTGACATCGAACAACTCAGGGACTTCTACCGGCTTTACTATCAGCCGGACAATGCTGTCCTGACCGTTGCTGGCAAATTCGACCCGCAGCGAACCCTGGTGACGATCGCGGATGCATTCAGTGGCATACCCAGGCCCGACCGGACTCTACCGAGACAGTACACTGTCGAACCTGTTCAGGACGGTGAGCGACGGATAACCCTGAGACGCAATGGTGGAACACCGGTCGCACTGTCCGTCTACCATATCCCTGCCGCCACCCACCCCGACTTCGCGGCCGTGGAACTGGCCACAAACATTCTAGGCGACACCCCGTCGGGACGTCTGTACAAGGCACTGGTGACCACAGAACTGGCCGTCAGTGTCGGCTCTGGCGCATGGGATGCTGCCGATCCGAGCACCGCATTGTTCCTCGCTTCCATCGGAGTCGATCAGGATACTGAAAAGGCACTTTCGGTGATGAACTCAACTGTTGAGAACATCCGGGGAAACCCCTTCACCGAAGAGGAGCTCAAACGCGCCAAGGCCTCATGGCTCAATAACTGGAACCAGACTTATAGCGACATGACACGCGTGGGTATTGTGCTTTCGGATCCCATTGCCCAGGGTGACTGGCGCATGTTTTTCAAGCACCGCGATCAGATTCAGCAAACCACTCTCGAAGAGGTGCAAAAGGCAGCCGAAACCTATTTCCTGCAAGCCAACAGGACTGAGGGCATTTATATACCGACCGACAAACCCGTTCGCGCGCCTGCATTTGAGCCAGTTGACTTGCAGGCCCTGCTCGAAGGATACGAAACAGAACGAGTGGACAGCCTGGTTGGCTCATTTGACCCATCTCCTGCGAATATCGATGCGATGACGCAACGCAAGGTTCTCAATCTGCCTAGCGGCGCGATCAAAGTTGCACTGCTGCCCAAAGAAAGTCGCGGTGACCGGGTCGATGCATCGATCGAGGTGCGGTTTGGCAACGCTGAAGCCCTCAAAGGCAAGGCAACCATCTCGTCAGTAACCGCCGCTCTGCTCGACTACGGAACACAACAGCTGAATCGGGAGCAGATACGAGACCGCTTCAACGAACTTGAAACCGAAGTCTCCTTTGACGGAGGAGGAACCGGAGTTCGGATTGATCTCTCAGGTCGGAAGGGGACGCTGCCAGAGGCGATCAGGCTTGCCTTGCATGTGCTCAAAAAACCGTCCTTTCCGGAAGATCAGTTTGAAGAATTTATCAATCGGGCCATTACACAGACCCAGGCAGCCATGACCGAGCCCAACGCGATTGCCGGTAACACTCTCGCACGCTACGGCAATCCATGGCCAAGCGATGATTTGAGATATGTGCCCACGTTTGAGGAATCGATTGATCTATACAGAAGCCTCAAGCGTCAGGATTTGGTCGACTTCCATGAAAGCTTTTATGGCAATGGCGCGATCACCATGGCCGTTGTCGGATCATTCGATCCGGAAACGATCGAGCGAGTCATCAAAGAAGAACTTTCTGACTGGAAAAAGGCACCGGAATACACTCGTGTGGGTGACCCGTTCGTCGAACTCAAGCCCGATCAGATCGTCCTGGAAACGCCGGACAAGGCCAATGCCATTTTCCTTGCAAAGCTTCCGATTCCGATGCAGGATACCGATCCAGACTATCCGGCCATGGTTCTGGTCAACTACCTGATCGGTGATCAGGGAAGCTCCAGACTCTGGATGCGTATCCGCGAAACAGATGGGCTCTCGTACGGCGTAGGATCATCCTTTAGCGCATCGGCTTTTGAGTCAAACGCCGACTGGCAAGTCTATGCGATCTACGCCCCGGAGAATCGCGCTCGTCTGACAAAGGCCTTCCAGGAGGTTCTGGAAGGCGCAATCCGGGATGGATTTACTGAGGAGGAGCTCAAGACCGCTGTCCAGGCAATGCTCAACCAGAGAGCGCTGGCACGATCCAGAGATAGTGTTCTCACCAACACATGGATGAGCTACCTCACCACCAACCGGACCTTCGAATGGTCCCAGGCATTTGATGACAAGATCAAGGCACTTACACTGGATGACGTCAATACAGCGCTTCGCAAGTACATCAAACCGGAGCAACTGGTAGAAGTGTTCGCTGGTGACTTTGCGAAAGACGCAAGAAAAACAGACTGAGAAACATTCTTGATTGAAATCAGCACCCTTCGCGGACACTCACCTGTTTGCGGAGGGTTTTTTATTAGTTCACCACGCTTGTACGATCGTGCTACAGGACTGAATCCCCTGCATTTTCGTTCGCGCGGGGTTACCGACCGTGAACTGTCTGATGGATCCTGAGCTTGCGTTGGCTCAATCGCAGACGTCCTGTTGTAGCGCAGAGTTCAACGCGCCAGACAGAGGGCACGCGAAGTCCCGCCTTGGTGCGAGAACGAACTTTAGTGAATTTTCAGGTCGGTAAACTAACGTACCAGATGTACGACTCGACCTTACTACCAAGGCTGAGCAGAACTGACTTGCCTGGCTCCCATACTCAGCCAGAGCAGGCGGATACCTGGATCATCAGAAAAATAGAATGAGTTTCGTTGCTTAGCACTCACGCCGGAGTTACGACAAAAGCCAGCCACCAGCAGAGGAGAGTGCGCCGAAGATGGGATGGTCTGACCTGCTACTGCACATATCGCGACGCAACCAGTCAGGCCATCCCTGCATATCAAGAGAAGAATTCCTTGACACGATCTGTCCAGGATTTACTCTGAGGCGAGTGCCTGTCACCGCCCTCACCCAGAGAACTCTCGAACTGTCGCAGAATTTCCTTCTGGTCTTCAGTCAGACGCACAGGCGTCTCGACAACGACGTGACAGTACAGATCACCAGGATAACCCGCCCTGACACCTTTAATGCCCTTACCGCGTAATCGAAATGTCTTTCCGGATTGCGTTCCTTCCGGAATCGTGATTTCAGCCTTACCTGTGAGAGTAGGTACCTGAACATCCCCACCGAGTGCCGCCGTAGTGAAAGGAATTGTCAACTCGCAATGCAGATCATCATTGTCACGCTGGAAAATGTTGTGCTGCTTGATATGGATTTCAACGAACAGATCACCCGCAGGGCCACCGTTTACACCAGGTTCGCCATTGCCTGTTGAACGGATCCGCATGCCTTCATCGATACCAGCGGGAATCTTGACTTGCAACGTCTTGTTTTTGCGGATGCGTCCAACGCCGTCACACTTGACACATGGATCTTTGACTTCCTGACCTGACCCATGACAAGTCGGGCACGTCTGCTGAACACTGAAAAACCCCTGCTGCATCCGTACAGCACCTGCGCCATTACAAGTACGGCAGGTGACTGGAGAAGTACCAGGCTTGGCTCCGGAACCTTTGCATGTGTCACAAGTCTCCCAACTCGGGACGCGAATCTCGGTTTCGAAACCGGCCGCCGCCTGCTCCAGAGTAATCTCCAGCGCATACTTGAGATCGGCGCCCTTGTACACCTGAGGTCCACCGCCGCCTCCTCGTCGACCCGCACCAAAGATCTCTCCAAAGATGTCACCAAATGCATCCGAAAAATCGGCTCGACCGCCACCCATACCTGCGGCGTTCGGATCAACCCCCGCATGGCCAAACCTGTCGTAGGCAGCGCGCTTGTCAGGGTCGGAGAGAATCTCGTACGCGTGCTGGACAGACTTGAACTGCTCCTCGGCGTTCTTGTCATCAGGATTGCGGTCAGGGTGCCACTTCATCGCAAGTTTGCGATAAGCCTTCTTGATTTCGTCGTCGGAAGCGTTCCTGGTGACGCCCAGTACTTCGTAAAAATCTCGTTTTGACATAATTGCATTTCTGATGGGTTCAACGGTAACGCCCGGTTACCCTTTTGACAGGATACCGGGCGCCACTTTCAGCTAGGCGGGTGATTACGAACCGTCGCGCTTGACTTCCTTGAAGTCTGCATCGACGACATCATCATCAGCCGGCTTGGCACCCTGAGCGCCGTCAGCCTGCGCCTGAGCCTGCATGTCGGCATACATCTTTTCGCCAAGCTTCTGTGCCGCAGTCGAAAGCGTTTCGACCTTGCCGTCAATAGCCTCCTTGTCAGCGTTGTCCTTGAGAGCTTGCTCAACATCCTGAATGGCCGCTTCGATAGTTTCCTTTTCGGATGCTTCAAGCTTTTCGCCGTGTTCTTCCAGAGACTTGCGGGTCGCATGCACCAGCGCATCAGCCGCGTTGCGGGTCTGAGCCAGTTCAGCCATTCGATGATCCTCAGCTGCGTTAGCTTCAGCATCCTTGACCATGCGCTGGATCTCTTCTTCCGTCAAGCCAGAGTTCGCCTTGATCGTGATCTTGTTCTCCTTGCCGGTACCCTTGTCCTTGGCCGACACGTGAACAATACCGTTCGAGTCGATATCGAACGTCACCTCGATCTGAGGAACGCCACGCGGTGATGGCGGAATACCCTCAAGGTTGAATTCGCCCAGGAGTTTGTTACCCGAAGCAATTTCACGCTCACCCTGAAACACCTTGATCGTCACGGCTGGCTGGTTGTCATCAGCAGTTGAGAAGGTCTGTGAGTGCCGGGTCGGGATCGTGGTGTTCTTCGTGATCATCTTGGTCATCACGCCACCCAGGGTCTCGATACCCAGCGACAATGGCGTCACGTCCAGCAGCAGCACATCCTTGCGGTCACCCGAAAGCACAGAACCCTGAACTGCGGCACCGGCGGCAACTGCCTCATCCGGGTTGACGTCCTTGCGAGGATCCTTACCAAAGAACTCCTTGACTTTCTCCTGGACCTTGGGCATGCGAGTCATACCGCCCACCAGAATCACATCATCAATGTCACTAACCTTCACACCGGCATCCTTGATGGCCACGCGGCAGGGGTCAATGGTGCGCTCGATCAAGTCTTCCACCAGCGACTCAAGCTTGGCGCGAGTGATCTTCAGGCTCAGGTGCTTGGGACCGGACGCGTCTGCTGTGATGTAAGGCAGGTTGAATTCCGTCTGCTGGCTGGAAGACAACTCGATCTTGGCTTTCTCGGCAGCCTCTTTCAGGCGTTGCAAGGCCAGAACATCCTTGGACAGGTCCGTTCCTTGCTCTTTCTTGAACTCGGCAATAACGTAGTCAATGATGCGCTGGTCAAAGTCTTCACCACCGAGGAAAGTGTCACCATTGGTGGAAAGCACTTCAAACTGTTTCTCACCATCCACATCTGCAATCTCGATGATTGACACGTCAAACGTACCACCACCCAGGTCATAAACGGCAATTTTGCGATCACCTTTCTCGGTTTTATCCAGACCAAACGCCAATGCCGCGGCGGTCGGTTCGTTGATGATGCGCTTGACCTCAAGGCCTGCAATCCGGCCTGCATCTTTGGTGGCCTGACGCTGGCTATCATTGAAGTAAGCCGGCACGGTGATCACTGCCTCTGTAACAGGCTCGCCCAGGTAGTCCTCAGCGGTCTTCTTCATCTTGCGCAGCACGTCAGCCGACACCTGTGCAGGCGCCATTTTCTTGTCCAGAGCTTCCACCCAGGCGTCACCGTTGTCTGCTTCGATGATTTTGTAAGGCATGAGGTCGATGTCTTTCTGGACAGCCTTCTCGTTGAACCGGCGTCCAATCAGGCGCTTGACTGCGTACAGCGTGTTCGTTGGATTGGTAACGGCCTGACGCTTGGCCGGAGCGCCAACCAGCGTTTCACCCTCTTCCAGATAGGCGACAATCGATGGTGTGGTACGGGCACCTTCTGCGTTTTCGATGATCTTGACTTGTCCGCCGTCAACAATTGCAACGCAACTGTTGGTTGTGCCAAGGTCGATACCGATGATTTTGCTCATTTTATGGATTCCTTAACTCGTAAATTGGGTGCGATTCAAACTCGATGACAGATAGATGGGGGCGTCGCTGGAAAATTCAAGACAGTTTGAAGCTGATCAGCTAAAAGCAGTCCTGGCAGAGTCCGGTTCCCGACGCGCTCGGACCGTCAACTCGCCACGGTCACGAGTGCCGGGCGCAGTACGCGATCCGTGATCAGATAGCCCTTTTGCAGAACTGTCACGATTGTGTTCGAGGGCTGTTCGGCAGGAACAGTCGCAATAGCCTGATGATGGTGCGGATCAAACTTGTCGCCGACTGCTGGCATAATTTCTTTCAAATGGTTACGCTCGAATGCCGAGTTCAACTGCTTGAGGGTGGTCTCAACACCTTCGCGCATGGCCTCAAGGGTCTGCTGCTCGACCGCCAGTGCGGCTTCCAGGCTGTCACGCACAGGAACAAGACTCTCTGCAAACGATTCGATTGCAAACTTCCGCGCCTTTGTAACTTCCTCCTGAGAACGTCTGCGGATGTTTTCGGATTCCGCGTGAGCACGCAACATCATGTCGTGCTTGTCCGAGAGCTCAGCCTTCAGGCGCTCGATCTCCTGAACGGGATCCTGATTCACATCAGCCTGCTGCTCCGGGTTCGGTTCGCACTGACTAGCTTGGGCTTGATCATTCTGGCCTGGAACATCCGCCTGATCAGACGGTCGATTGGCATCTGGATGCGAAGTCATGCAACTATCTCCAAAAAAATACGGTCGATTTCGGGAATATGGGGACGTCAGCCCCGTTTTCAAGAGCTGCACCACACGCCCATGGAAATACTTGCGCTGCCCTGATGCAATCAGTCGCCGTGCGCCCGGGTCGGCCAGCCCTGCAAGTGATCAAGAACCAGACTGGTCAGACCCTCTACCCATTGCTGGTCATCATTCAGACAGGGAATGTACCGAAACTGCTGCCCACCTGCATTCATGAACGCATCCCGACACTCAATGCTGATTTCTTCCAGCGTTTCCAGACAGTCCGCCAGAAAGCCCGGACAGACGACATCGACGTGCCTGACACCAGACTCTGCCAGTTTGATCAGCGTCGGTTCCGTATAAGGCTGCAGCCACTCTGCAGGCCCGAACCGGCTCTGAAACGTGACAAGATACTGATCATCGGTCAGATCCAGTCGTTTCGCAAGCGCCCTTGCTGTGCCGTAGCTGTCCTTGCAATAGGGATCCCCTAGATCAGCACAACGCCTGGGCAACCCATGAAAGCTCATGACCAGCTTTTCTGGTCGCGAACCCTCCGACCACGCATGCTCGATTTTTGAGGCAACAGCATCGATGTAAGGTTCGAAGTCATGAAAGCGCTTGATAAAGCGCATTTCAGGCTGGTTACGCATTCGACTGGCGATGCGACAGACCTCGTCGACTACCGTAGCCGTGGTGCTGGCTGCGTACTGGGGATACAGAGATAAGGTCAAAATCCGTTCACAGCCCTTGTCACGGAGCTTCTGCAGCGCAGACTCCAGGCTCGGGTTGCCATAGCGCATGCCAATTTCCACTTCCACTTCATGGCCACGCGCACGAAGCGTTTTCTCGAGGCCAAACGCCTGTCGCTGGCTATAGACGAGTAAAGGCGAGCCTCCTTCCATCCAGATACCGGCATAGCGCTCAACCAGCTTGCGCGGACGACTTAGAAGGATTGGCCCGTTCAAAATCGGCCACCACACGAGCCTCGGGATTTCAATCACTCGCGGATCGGAGAGAAACTGCCGCAGATAGCGGCGTATCGCAGGCGCAGTAGGTTCATCGGGTGTACCCAGATTGACCACCAGCACACCCACCTTGGGAACTGACATGTCTGCAGGCCACATCACCAATTTGCTCGGTGCAGGCTCTTTCCAGTCCCGACCGCGGCTGGGATTCACATCTGCTTGTTCGGACAAAGAAACACCTCATGCTACTGATTGACGGGCCGAAACCGGCCGATGAGTCCGGTCACATACTGCCTTGATACGAAGCAAGATCAACGTTCGGATGCATATTGACTCAACGCATTGGACAGCAGTCTGGATGTGATATCAACGATCGGAATGACACGTTCGTATGCCATGCGCGTCGGACCAATCACACCGAGTGTGCCGACCACCTTACCGTTGACACCGTATGGCGCAGCCACAACGGTCAGATCTTCCATCGGCATGAGACGAGACTCCCCACCGATGTAAATTTGAACGCCCTGAGCACGACTGCTAGCGTCGAGCAGTTGTAACAACTCGGTCTTCTGCTCGAACAGCGAGAACGTACGCCTCAATCGCTCAAGATCGGAGGACAAGTCCGAAATATCGAGCAACCGCATCTCACCAGAAATTACAACCGAGTCAGCCTGGTCAGGCTCCTCGGATCCGGCATCGACCGCAGCCTGCATCAGTCTCGACAGGTCCTCGCGAAGACGCTGCAACTCGACTGCCAGGGACTGTCGCACTTGCGCAAACCCCATACCGCTGAAATGCTGGTTGAAGAAGTTGCTGGCCTCCACCAGTTCGGCATGAGAATAATCCCTTGTCAAGGACAGGATCCTGTTCTGAACATCCCCTTCCGGCGTCACGATGATCAACAGGATCCTGCGTTCCGACAGTCGAATGAACTCGATATGCTTGAACACCTGGGAACGACGTGGCGCCAGCACAACACCTGCGAACTGGGTCAGATTCGAAAGCAGTGAGGCAGCTGCATTGACCGCTTTGGTGGGATCTGCAGATGGCAGCATGTCGCGCAGGTTGTCAACATGCAACAACTCGAACGGCTGTGACGCCAGCATGCTGTCCACAAAAAGCCTGTACCCTTTTGGCGTGGGAACCCGTCCAGCGGAAGTATGCGGACTCTGTATGAGACCAGCCTCTTCGAGGTCTGCCATCACGTTGCGGATCGTCGCAGGGGACAGATCAAAGACTTTTGAGAGCGCACGAGACCCCACCGGCTGACCGTCGGTGATGTATTTCTCGATTAGAGCTTTCAGTAAAGCGTGGGCGCGATCATCCATGTTGCTGTAGATTGTACCGTCCAACCCTATAATCTTCCGAATAAATGACCGTCTGATCAAGGGCCGCATGCAATTTTCGACCATCGCGCTTGTGGGGCGCTATCAAGACTCTCAACTCGCGGATCACCTGCGCAGCCTCGCGCGCATGGTTAATGCAGCTGGCAGAGAGGTGCTGATCGAGGCAGAAACAGCAAAAAATACCGGGCTGACAGAGTTTCCGGTTGCATCCTTCGAGGAGATTGGCCGTCGCGCTCAGCTTGCCATCGTGATGGGAGGCGACGGAACCATGCTCGGCGCGGCACGCAGCCTTGCACCAGCTGGCGTTCCAGTCGCAGGAATCAACCATGGAAGACTTGGGTTCATCACCGACATTCCTCTTCAAGACACGCATTCTGCACTGGAAGACCTTCTGCAAGGCAACTTCGAGATCGAGTCTCGCATCCTGCTCGAAGGCGAGGTCATGCGCGACGGAAAATGCCTTTACAGCGCCACAGCACTCAATGACGTTGTTCTGAATCGGGCAGGCCGCGGCGGAATGATCGAGGTACGCGCCGACATCAACGGGCAGTTCATGTTCACCGTTCGCGCAGACGGCCTCATTGCCGCGACGCCCACAGGCTCAACGGCATACGCCCTGTCCGCCCTCGGACCCATCCTGCACCCGACCATACGGGCGATCCTGCTGGTTCCGGTCGCCCCTCAGACTCTGTCAAACCGCCCGATTGTTCTGCCCGACTCCAGCCAGCTGAATCTGACCGTTCTGTCGATGAGCAGAATCGAAGCGGGCGCCAGCGTTCACTTTGACATGCAGACCTGGTCCGACGTCCAGCCCGGTGACCAGGTCAACGTCCGCAGGGCACAGAATACCGTCAACTTCCTGCATCCTCGCGGTTACAGTTTTTTTTCGACACTCAGAAAGAAGCTAGACTGGAACCGCCTGCCTGCTACGGGTCACAACGGAGAGTAATCGTGCTTCGGGAGCTTTCAATTCAGGACTTTGTCATTGTCAGGGAGCTGAATCTGGATTTCAGTGCGGGACTGACTGTTCTGACTGGTGAAACGGGTGCAGGAAAGTCAATTCTGGTCGACGCTCTCGGACTGGTACTTGGAGGCAGGGTCAACACCTCGGTCGTTCGACCGCAAGCCAGGCGTGCACAAATTACCGCCGTATTTGAACCCACCTCCGCCGCACAAGCGTGGCTTGCCGAGTACGACCTGGACCAAGAAGACGAGCTCGTTCTGCGGCGAGTGATTGATGCGCAAGGCAAGGGGCGCGCCTACATTAACGGCGCACCTACAACAGTCACTCAGCTCAAGGAACTGGGTGAACGACTGGTTGACATTCACGGCCAGCATGCTCACCAGAGCCTGCTCAAACCCGAAAGTCAGCGCGATCTGCTTGACGAGTTTGCAGGGTTGTCCGGAGAACGACGTGAGATTGCCCAGATCTGGCAAGACTGGCAACAGACAAACGAGCAACTCGAGCGCGCCCAGCAAGACCAGCGGGTTGTTCTGACCAGACAGGAAGAACTCGAATGGCAACTCGACCAGCTTGACAAGCTGGCTGCACAAGAAGGCGAATGGGTCACTATCAGCGAGGAGCACGCGCGCCTGTCGAATGGCCAGGCACTGCTTGAAGGGGCTCAGACCGCCTTGCAAACACTGGACGACGACGAAAGCGGTGCCCAGCGCATCATTGATCTGGCCTTGCATGCCATCAACCCGCTGGTGGCACATGACTCGCGACTGCAGGATGTTGCGCAAGCGCTCGAATCCGCCAGCATTTCTGTTCGTGAAGCCAAGTCGGATCTGAACCGCTACCTCGATCACGTTGACCTGGACCCAGACCGGCTGAGTCAGGTTGAAGACCGGATGCGTGCGCTATTTGACGCAGCCAGAAAGCATCACTGCGAGCCAGCCGACCTCCCTGCTGTTCGCATTCGCTGCCAGCAAGCACTTGAAGAACTCGTGCAAGGGCAGGACCTCGAGGCAATCCGCGCCAGACAGGCTGAACTCGAAGCAGCGTACAAAAAGGTCGCTTCCAGACTGCATACCGCGCGCACCAAGGCAGCCAGAAAACTTGGCGAATCGGTCACCGCAATGATTCGCCTTCTGGGCATGCCCGATGGGCGATTCGCGATTCAAGTAGAACAGGCACAACCCGGGCCTGGTGGCTCTGACAGGATCACACTAACAGTGGCCGGCCATGACGGAGCAGCCCTGGCACCGTTATCAAAGGTGGCATCGGGTGGTGAGCTCTCCCGTATCAGCCTGGCACTATCCGTACTTGCAAGCGAAGCCACCCGTGTACCCACCTTGATCTTCGATGAAATCGACACAGGCGTGAGCGGTGCAGTCGCAGAAAAAATTGGTGAGCTGCTACGTCAACTTGGCCAGACATTTCAGGTCCTATGCGTCACGCACCTGGCACAGGTCGCATCTTGCGCACACCATCATTGCGTAGTCACAAAAGAAAAGGATGCACAAGGGGTCTATTCGAACGTTCAGTCGCTTTCTGAGGCATCTGACCGTGTTGAAGCCATTGCCAAGTTACTCGGCGGGGTGAAGTTGACGCAAACCACACGTCAGCATGCAAGGGAAATGCTGGAACGCGTCGGGACAGTCTGAAATCAGCGAATCAAAGATTGGTGATTTGAGGTCCTTTCCCTCCCCTCATATCACCAAGCCCTCCACACTTACCTTCTACTTGCCAGCCTTAATGCAGTTCGGGCACTTGCCATAAAGAACCAGTGCGTGGCTTTCCAGATCAAAACCATGTGTATCAGCTATTTTGTGCTGTAAAGATTCGATCTGCTCGTCAGAAAACTCCTCAACCAGCCCACAATGTGTGCAGATCAAGTGATCGTGATGATCTCCATCATTAAGTTCAAAGATGGCCTTGATGCCGTCAAACTGGCTACGACTCAGAATACCCGCCTGCTCAAATTGCGTCAGCACCCGGTATACCGTTGCCAACCCGATCTCGACATTCTCGGCAAGCAGCAGCCGATATACGTCTTCTGCGCTCAGATGCCTTTGTTCGGAGCGTCTGAATACGTCCAGAATTTTCAGTCGAGGAAATGTCGCCTTCAAACCAACGGTCTTGAGGTCGCTCTGATCGTTGTCATTCTCCACGTGATCTCCTTGTGAATTTAGTCAAGCGGCCTTTTGCCCTATGATAGCGTCTTTAGACAATGCATAAACAGAAGAGGTTGCCCGTGCAGTCTTCCCCGCACAACGCCATGCTTCGCTACGCAGTCGGTTTCGTCCTGACTGCAACCGTACTCGTCTCCGGGTGCTCCTCAAACCGCTGGGGATTCCCCTATCGGGTGGGGTTACAGCAAGGAAACTGGGTAACCGAACAGCAAGTCGGTCTGCTTTATCAGGGCATGACTCGAGAACAGGTTCGCTTTGCACTAGGCTCTCCGACACTCACCAATGTCCTGCACGCAGATCGTTGGGACTATCCGTATTTTTACAGGGCCCCCAACCGCAGCGTCGAAGTCCGCAATTTCACTGTGCTTTTTAGTGGCGACCTGCTCGTGAGCTGGCACGGAGACGAACAGCCTGCTCTGGAGCCATTCCAGATTGCCCAGGAAGAGGTCAGGAAGTCACAGGCCGAACAAGCCGAGGTCGATCTCGAAGAGGAGCGACTCAAGAGCGAGGGCAGCGAAGTTCAGATTGCCCCAGGCTTTGACATTAGCCTGAGCAATCCCGCCCTACCATCCAGCGATCCGTACGCGCTGCCTGATGCACCAGACCAGGTACCGATCCCATTGGAATAATCTGAAACGACCGACCAGAGACTTAACTATGAAACTTGCAATTGCTGGCGCCAGCGGAAGAATGGGGCGGATGCTGATTGAATCAGCGCTTGCCCAGCCGGATGCTTTTGAACTGGTCGTGGCACTCGACCACTCGACCAGTCAGTCAATCGGACAGGACGCAGGCGCATTTCTTGGCGCCAGGACCGGCGTGATGATTACGGACGATCTTCAGGCGCTGGCTAGTGCCGACTGCCTGATTGACTTCACTCGCCCAGAAGGCACACTGGAACACCTGAAAGTATGTGTTGAGCACGGCGTCAAGGTGATCATTGGCACGACCGGTTTTGATGATGCCGGCAAACAGGCGATTCAGAAGGCAGGTGAATCGGTGGCCATCGTGTTCGCCCCCAACATGAGCGTTGGCGTGAATGCGACACTCAAACTGCTCGAAGTGGCCGCCAAGATTCTGGCCTCCGGATATGACGTAGAAGTGTTTGAAGCACACCATAAACACAAGGTCGATGCACCATCAGGTACGGCCCTCAAGATGGGTGAGGTCATTGCCAATGCCTGGGACAAACCACTAGACGAATTGGCGACCTGGACCCGCCACGGGCATACCGGAGCCCGGGAGGATGGGTCGATCGGGTTTTCTGTTGTCCGCGGAGGCGATATTGTGGGTGACCACACGGTCTACTTTTGCGGGGTTGGGGAGCGCATCGAGATCACGCACCGGTCGACCAGTCGCGCCACATACGCACAAGGCAGTCTTCGTGCGGCCCGGTTCCTTGAAGACAAGCCCAAAGGAGTCTATGACATGCAGGCTGTACTTGGCCTTTAACTGGCCATCCATCGCCTCAGTGCCCGACAATCTGAAGCACACCTGTGACAAACCTGAGAGCATTTCGCACACCAAGCGCCTCACAGGTTGTCACGCAGGCCAGCGCTGCGCCTGACAAGCGCAGACCAATGACTTACTGGTCAGCAATCCCAGCAGACGGGTTCAATCTCCAGCGAAACGCCGAATCTGGCCTTGACATCACCCGAGATCAGTCTGGCAACATCCAGAACATCAGCTTGCGTAGCGCCGCCAGTATTAGTTAGAACCAGTGCCTGCCGTTCATGCACCATCACTGGACCCACTGCGTGACCTTTCCAGCCACACTGATCGATCATCCATCCCGCTGCAAGCTTGTAGTCACCGCTATCCAGCCGAAACGAGACCAGATCAGGGTGGGACCGCCTGAGATCCTCATATCGGTGCTCCGATACAACCGGGTTCTTGAAAAAACTCCCGGAATTGGGAATAACGGACGGGTCAGGCAGCTTTCTACGGCGAATATCCACCACTGCATCAAACACCTCTTGTGCAGAGATGGCCTCTCCCTGCGTCCGGGCGTGCTCGAAATGAACAAGGTCCGGATATTTCAGAACCGGCTGCCAATCGACAGGAAGCGCGAAGCGAACTGATACGATCAACAGGTGACTGTTTTCATCGCGTTTGAATATGCTGTCCCGATACTGAAATCCACACGACTGTCGTGCCAGCGTCTTCATCTGCGCGCGCTGCAAGTCCCACACTCTGATGGAATCGATGAATCGCTCGACCTCCACTCCGTAGGCACCAATATTCTGTACTGGAGCAGCCCCGACCGTACCAGGAATCAAGGCAAGATTCTCCAGCCCGTTCCATCCCTTGCCAAGTGCATGAACGACCCAGTCATGCCAGACCTCGCCCGCTGACACATCCACGTACCTGACACCCCCACTCTCTTGCACAAGCGACACACCGCGGTTTCTCACCAGAACAGTAAATCCCTCCAGAACAGGCGGCAAAACCAGATTGCTCGCCGATCCGATCAGATGCACCCGCTCACGAGAGGCCACTGCCTCTGACAAGGCAGGTAGATCTGCCTCCGATCGCAGCACAAAAACCCTCTCCCCCCGGCAAGGCAAGGACATTGTGTTGGAAATATGACACAACTGCTCTACAAAGTATTCTGGATTGGACATCAACGAAAATTCTGTGTTAAAGTTTTGTTCTTCGCTGGTGATGTTAACCGGTTTTAGCAAAAGGGTTCGAGCAAAAACAGCTTAAAACCATTTTCAAAAAATCAGTTATCATTCTGTTTTCAAGCGAAAGTATTGCGGGAATAGCTCAGTTGGTAGAGCGCAACCTTGCCAAGGTTGAGGTCGCGAGTTCGAGACTCGTTTCCCGCTCCAATTTATGCTCTATAGATTTCCACTGAGGTCTATAGGTCGTTGAAAAAAGGGGCGAAAGCCCCTTTTTTAGTTCCAGCGAAAGCCACAGAAACCCACCTACAACCAGCGTTTTTGAAGCCAAAGAATGCGCGCGACGTCCGTTCCGGGTCGTTGCTGGGGTTGGATCGGGAGGATGGGCTGCATCAGGACTAAGTCCATGACTTAGGAGCTGATGATGGCACTCTCTGATCTGGTGGTGCGGCAAGCTTGGGCCGCTGAAAAAACCTACAACCTCCCCGACACCGACGGCCCTAGCCTGGTGGTTGCCCCTACCGGGGACAAGTCGTGGCACCTGCGCTACTACTGGCTCGGCAAACAAAAACGCATATCCCAGGGTAACCACCCCGAGATCGGCCTGCGCGAGGCCCGTGCCTTGCGCGACGAAGCCAGAGCGCTTCTGGCCAAGGGCAACAATCCCCATACCGACCGTAAGCAAAAGCGCCATGCCGTGAAGCTGGCATCGGACTGCACCTTCAAGGCCGTCTACTACGCCTGGGTTGAACACCGCTCGAAGGAACTCAAGACAGGCCGGAACGGCACGCTGTCGCAGATCAAACGCATCTTCGGCAAGGATGTGCTGCCCACCCAGGAGAAGATGTCGATCTACGACATTCGTCGGCATCAACTTCTCGGGGTTCTGGCAAGGATCGAGAAGCGCAAGGCCTTCACCACCGCCGAGAAGGTTCGCACCTGGCTGCGACAGTTGTTCCGCTATGCCCTAGTCGTGGTCAAGGGCATGGAATCCAATCCAGCGACAGATCTGGACGTCGTGGCCAAACCCACCTCCCCTTGCATCCCGCCAGCGCTGGCCAAGCCCATTGTCGTAACCCCGAATAACGTGAGCATCACATTCCAGCGGCTGTCGCAGGTACCACTGCCCCCTGCGTATGCACCCGAGCCCGTAGTCTCCGCAATTCAACTCGAGCGCGAGGAAATGTTGGCTATGTACGAATCGCCGAGCAATCTACCGGTTCCCTTGTTCGAGAAATTGGCTAGGAAGTCCAAGGATCAGATCAACCGCGAGATGAAGTCAGGAAAGCTGCTGCCCATCAGTCTAGGCAACCGCGGACAGCATGTGCCCGACTGGCAGTTGGTGCCGCTCAAGCACAAGCTGGCGCAGGTGCTCATGAACCAGTGCCCATATGCAGACTCATGGGAGCTGTACCGCATGCCGACCCGGCCCCACCCGGATCTGGGGAATCGCGCGACTATCGATGTGATCACCGCCACCAATGTGCCGGCCATTGTCCGCGCAATCCTGGGCACTCATCAGCCCCATGCGGGTGCGCACGAAGCCGCCGAATCACAATCCGTTCCCGAACAGGTGCGACAGAGCATTCGGCGGATGATGGATGATGCCTTGGTCGTTGCGGGGGTGAACCGCTTGTCGATTCGGTATGGATGCATCCGCTCTAGATGGATGCATCCGAGCCACCCACCTCATCCTTGCGCCCTGGCATGCAATCGAGCAATGAACCGTTCCAGTGGTGGCGCCATGGCGACGTCGCTCGGGCGAAGCAAACAAGTGGTAATGACGGCTGACGCCACGGCCAAGGGCCGGGCAATGACATCCCGATGCTGACTGGACGCAAGGCTCACGTTGCAGCGGCCGCAGCAAACGCATCAGTTCTCGCCAGTATCCCGCACATACAAGGGGATCGCACAGGATCAGTGGGTGGACCGCGAGCTTGTGCAGCGGAATTGCCTTGTGTTCCAGTAGCTCGTGGCGGGCAGGGACGGCAACCAGCAAGGGATCGTGCCAGATCGGCTCGGCGACGATGCCTTCTCCCACATCAGCCGTGTGCGCAAATCCGGCTGTGAAGTCGCCGGAAAGCTGGCCGCGAATTTGCCCTGCCAGGGGAACTTCGGACAGACGCACCTTGATTTCGGGCTCTTCCTCTCGGCAACAAGCCAGAAAAGTAGACAGCCGGCGATCGACCGAACCGTCGGAAACCGCGATTCGCAGACACGCCTTCAGGTCCGCCGCGATAGTCCTGGCGTTCTCCTGCGCATGCTCCAGAACGGTAAACAACCGGCGGACATCCTGCAAAAAAGCCGCACTGGCTGGTGTCAGCTGAGTTCCACGACGATCACGATCAAAAAGGGTAACGCCCAGATCATCTTCCAGCTCCTTGATTGTTCTCGACAGCGGCGGTTGCTCGATATGCAAACATTCGGCTGCGCGGGTGAAATGTAGTTCTTCGGCCAATGCAAGAAAGCACTTGAGGTGTCGTAGCTCCATGTGGGCAATGTTCCGATTGATCGTTGCATCTTCAAACTTCAGGCTGCGTGATTGCCGCAAGAGTGATGCGTGAATGAATGGACGATACGCGCGGTATGCAGACTGCCGTCAGTACCTCACGGTCCATCCATGCGTATCGAACCTCCACGCAGGCTCCACCTCGCCACGATCCACACCAGTCCTCAGTCAATCGCAGTACGAGTGCATTGGCTTGGCAGGAAACGATTTCGGCGGCATGGAAGTCTTTGTATTGGCGCGAGAATGGATAAAGCGCCTTGTAAAGAGCCTCCTTGGCGGAAAACAGAAGTGTCAAAGAGCGAGCGCGGCAGGGAATGTTTCGCTCCAGGCACTCCAGTTCGCGATCACGGCCGACGCTGTGCCGTATATCCTGCGCGATCTCGGCATCGATCAACATCTCCACATCAATGCCCACGGCATGGAATCTGGTGGCCGGCGCCGCCATGGCGACGGCCACCGACGCGCAATGACTGATGCTGCCGAGGATCCCAGGGGGCCAGATGGGAAGTCGATCTTGCACGGGCAATGGAAACTCGGCATCGACCCCCATCTCCGATAACGAATGGAAGGCACAAAGCCGCCCTGCAAGGAATTCTGTTCGCCGCTTGTGACTCATGCCCGTCACCATGGACTGCCCCAGCCAACTCGTCGGGGCATGCACGAGGACATCCATCGACGTCCGGCTGGTTGGCAGTGCCAGCCCGGACAGTCTGATGTCAGGCGACAATTCCAGAAGATCGGCCAGTCCGAGAATCCACGCCGTCATGCGGCTGTCGGGATAAGGGAATGCGGGAGCAATGTTTCAATGCTCCTTCGAGGAAATCAGGTAGGGGCCGACTGATGTCAGCTTTTCGCAGGTTTCCTCCCACTCGCGCTCTGGCGTCGAATGCGGCACCAGTCCCGCACCGGCCTGTAGCGACGCACGGCCTGCATCTCGATACGCAGAACGAAGCACCAGGGCCGCATCCAGCGAACCGTCGCTCTCAGCGATCAGCACGCAGCCACTGTAAAGCCCCCGCGCTCGGCCCTCATGCCTGTTGATGCTTTCCAGTGCTTCCCTCTTCGGGATACCGGATGCCGTGACAGCGGGAAACAGCTTCTCGAATGCAGTCCAAGCGCTGGCGCCAGGGGTTAGAACGCCCTTCACATGCGACGCCAGATGCTGCACGCTGCCGCGCTCCTGGACGGTCATGAACTCGTCCACGACGACAGATTCGGCCTGGCATGCCTGCAGCATCTCCTGGACGGCGAGCTTCACCGAAACCGCATGCTCCGCGATCTCCTTCACATCCGATTCCAGTTCTTTGCGCAACTGCTGATCTTTCTCCGGCGCACCTGTCAATGCGCGGGTTCCAGCCAAAGGCTGAGTCGCTACGTTGCCCTCAGCATCAACGGTCACGACGATCTCAGGACTAAAGCCATAGGCCTGGAACTCGCCATCTTTCAAAAGGAATGATCGGACCGGCGTATTGGATTTGCGCCCGGCGTAGTAACTGGCCACCATATCCACCCCGGACGGAATTTCGACAGCGCGGGAGAGGATGACTTTCTGATACCGACCCTGTCTCATGTCCTGTACCGCCGAAGCCACGATATCGCGGTACTGCACACTCCCCGTAGAGCGCACGTCCAGAGCGATAGGCGAATCGACTCGTGGAAGCCCGTTCTTTTCGGCCGCTTCAACGATCGCTACCAGCTGAGGCATTTCTGCGCTGTCCAGCGTACGCAGTTGCACAGTTCCAAGTCGAATGCGGATTTCGCTTTTCGGTATGACGATGGTGAGCAAGGGGCCTGCGCTGTGCGGATTTTCCAGGCCATACGTCAGATAGGCGAACTCGAATTCGGCACGGCCATAAGCACGCCAGTTATCGAACGGGATGTCGGCCAGGGCCTGTTCGATGCTCTCGCTGACAGACGTTGATCGCCACGAATTCCCATCACTGCGGCAAACCGTTCCATCCGAATCTACTGTGATCCTCATGGCGCATTCCAGACCCAATGTCCATTCGCCGTGACGTTCGTACAAGACGTAGTTGATGGTTTCGTGCCGAATAACTTCGGCCACTTTGACCGCCAACTCGAACGGCGGCGCATTCGTTGTCATCGACTCATGCAGGTAACTCGAAGACTTGGCATCCGGAGAAACTGAGGCGCGTTGGAGGGCGACCGCGACCAGGCGGCGCTTGTCGACCTTCTTGGCCGCGGTCAGGGGCCATTCGAAGATGGTTTCGATCTGATCCGGCACCTTGTAGTCGCTCAAACCACCTTCGCGCAGCGCCGTCTTGATGTGTAGAGGGTCAATCGTCTGACTACCTTCCGGCTTGATGAAAACGCAGATGCGTTCGCCCAGCAGTTCGTCTGGGACACCGACCGCGGCGGCGACATGGACGCCGTGAAGCAAACTGATCGCTTCTTCGATCTCGGCCGTAGAGATTTTTTCGCCGCAGCGGTTGATCTGTTCCTTGATGCGACCTTCCACAATCAGATTGCCATTCGCGTCGCGACGTACCAGGTCGCCGGAACGGTAAAAGCCATCCTCGGTGAAACTGGACGCGTTCTGTACTGGTGCCCGGAAGTAGCCACGAATCGTGTACGGACCTCGGGTAAGCAACTGCCCGGCTTGACCTTCAGGAACGTCATGGTCGTCCTCATCGACGATTCGAACCTCATCTTTGGGGGACAAGGGGCGCCCCTGGGTCTGGATGATCGTGTTCAGCGGATCGTCCAGGCGCGTGTAGCACAGCAGCCCCTCGGCCATGCCAAAGACCTGCTGCAATTTGCAGCCGATGACATCGACCAGTTGCCGGGCCAATCCCGCCTCCAGACGGGCACCGCCCACCTGTATCAGCTTCAGGCTGGATAGGTCACTATCCTCCCATTCGCGGCCCTCCACCCACAGCTTGGCCAGCGGCGGCACCAACGCTACATGCGTCACCTTGTACTTCTCGATCAGCGGCATGGCTTCATCGCAACTGGCAGAGACCGATGTCACGACGGTGCCGCCGCACTGAAAGGTTCCGAGCACACCCGGAGATGCGAGCGTAAAGTTGTGCGCGGCCGGAAGCACCGCCAGGAACACCATTTCCCGATCGAATCCACAAAGTCTGGCGGAAGCGGTGAAGTTGTAGAAATAGTCCCCATGGGTGCGGGGAATCAGCTTTGGCATTCCCGTTGTGCCGCCCGAAAGCAGCAGTACAGCGGTGTCGCGCCCATCCTGCTCGGGCCAGGGGCATGCGGAACCCTTGAGTGCAGTCAGGATCTGGACGTTGCGTGTTTCGTGCTCGACGTCTCCATCCATTACAACCAACCGGAGGCTCTCATGCCTGGCCTGCATGCGTTGTGCCAGCGTCAGATAGTCATGTTCGCCAACATCATCGGGAATGAAGTAGGCCGTCGGTTGCGCCAGGGCCATCAATGCATCGATGTCCTGCTCCCGTTGATTGGGCATCGCCATCACGGGGATGACCCCCACACGCAGGAGCGCGAAGAACGAATAGAAGAAGCCGAAGGTGTTTGGCATATGCACCATGGCATGGTCGCCAGCACGCAGGCCAGCGGCATGCAAGCCGCTGGCAATGTGCTCGACACGGTCGTGCAACTGCGCATAGGACAAGCATTGACCCGTCTCATTGATCAGCGCAATTCGGTCGCCGTAGTTGCGTGCCCACTGCGCAAGACAATGCCCAAGAGGCATGGGTTTATCGCATGTGCTCATGGGCAATTCGGAAATGTCGGCTTTCATCACAATCTCCTTTATTTGAAAGCGCACGTCGCTAAGTGCGCGGAATGCGGTTCAAAACGCCGTCTGATGTGCTCCATAAAGGCTCTCGGGCGACGAGTGACATAAAAGTGTTCGCCAGCGATGGCTACCGGCCCATCGACGTCGGATAGCAAGCATCTCCATGCTTCGACTTCCGATCGCCATGCCTCCTGGTCTGCGCTGCCGTAGATCAGCAACGCCGGCGTTTGCAGTCGTCGGCGTTCCCCCAGTTTCTGGGGATGCCAATAGCTTTCGGTTGCCTTGAAATCCGCCCGCAGCATTGGCATGAACACAGACCACAAGTCCGGCTCGTTCAACAGTTCCTGTGCGTTTCCACCAATGGCGACCAATTGCTCAAGGAATGCGCGATCTTCAAGGTGGCTGATGAGGCGCCGGCCATGCAGGTGCGGCGCATGGCAACCGGACAGAACCAGGCCGAGCGGCGCCGCGCCGCGCTGTTCCAGCCGAACGCAAACCTCGTAGGCCACCTGGGCGCCCATGCTATGACCGGCGACCACGAGTTGCTGTTGGGCGATCTGATGTGCGTCGATGGCCATCAGAACCTGATCGGCCAGTTCGGCAATACCTGCCGCGCAGGCCTCGCTCATTCGTTGATCGCGTCCGGGATAGACTGCCAACCAGACCTGCCAGCCACAAGGTCGCAGATCGCGCCAGCTGCGGAACGCGCTCGCACTCCCTCCCGCGAAGGGGCACAGCACGAGATGGATATCCTCTGCGCAGGGTTCGCTTGTTGCGCACAACGGCATCAGGTCAGCCATCCGTGCCTCCTGCGCTTCCGTGATCCGTCTGCGCCCCGTCCCAGGTCACGACTTGGGGTGGCGACAGGCGTCGCTCGGCTGCAGGCGGAACAACGCGCAGGACGTCGAGCCAAAGACGCGCCAGAGCCAACTGGTATGCGGGATCGAATCCCGTCGGTACGCGCTCGCCGTCCAGAACCCGGCAGAAGTTCTGCAGAACGCCGGCAACGCCAACGGCGCCATCGACCTCAAAGGCATCCCGCCAGGTGGCGGGCGCATCGTGCAGCACCTCGCAGGTCGGACGCGCATAGACGGCCTCGTCCGGGGCATAGCGATACATCGTGCGCTCCTGGCTGTCGTGTTGCGCGTCGTGGAAATGACCTGTCCACAGCACCGGCCCGTAGCTTGCTTCCAGCGTGAGATAGCCCGCAGGCCACATCAGACTGGCCTGGTGCATCACCAGGCTGTGCATGTCGGGATCGGACGGATCGAGAAAGGCTTGCAAGCGCAGTACCGCCCGGCATCCATCCGGCAGCGCCAGGCTCACGGGCACGAAGTGCGAGTCGGCGCCCTCCAGCGTCTGAACCTGTACTTGACTGCCATCAGGGATACCGCAGGCTTGCAGCAGCAGATCCAGCGTGGAGTACAACAACTGGCGACTGGTCGTCAGATGCGCCGCGCATGGCATCTCGTCGCCAAGGAGCTGCATGACATGGGTTGCCCGGTCTATCCAGCAACGGCCCGCCGGCAGGTGCGGATAGAAGCTGTTGACCCAGTACCGCAGCCCACGCTGTTCGGCGAGTTTCTGGAGCCGTTCGACATCATCGGGATGCAAGGGGTGTTCCTGCACCACATGAATGCCACGGTTCAACAGTTCAGCAGCCAGTTGACTGCCTTCGCCCTGGGCTACCGTGGATCGAACCACCACGCAGGCAATGTCGATGTCTTCGGGAAGCTGCTCCAGATGGGTGTAGAGCGGGACGCCAAAGTCGTGCACCAGTTGCTGCGATCTTCGGCTGCCTCGGGCCAGCAGGCCTGCCAACTGGAGGCCTGGCCGGGACTGAAGGAAGGCATTGAGATACACCTCGCCGAACTTCGCGCCGACGACCAATACGCGCCGGCTCTTGCTGGATTTGAACCGGATCATTTCGTAGACTCCGTGGAATTCGTGCTGGAGAACCACCGCTGAACATCGCCTGCCAGCGCAATGGCAATATCCGCATCAGCCATGAGTTGCCAGTGCGTGGCCGTCACGGTCAGGGTCTGCGCGTGTGCCTTCCAAGCCGACCATTCGCGCACCGCCGTCGTCCAGTGAGCGGGATGACGGTCTGCCTCGATCCACAAGACGGGATCCGGAATGGATCGCCCGATATGGTGCTCCGCCAGCAGGTTCAGCAGCCGGAAAATGCGCGTCAGCCACTGACGCGCATTTTCCGTGGGCATTGCCTGAGCGATGACGCCCGCCTGAACTGCACCGACAACGAACGCTTCGATGCGGGCCGATTCGTCCAGTGCTTCCCAGTTTTCTGGCAGAACGATCTGGTGTTCGCCGGCTAGCATCACCATCAATGCGGACAGATCCTCGACCGCGAAGTCAGCCCCGTACACCGGGTCTATCAACACCAGGCGAACGGCCTTGCCGCGACCATGCAGCATGCGTGCGACCTCGGCAGCGACTGCGGCGCCGTAGGACCATCCCACCAGGATGTGTGGCTCCCGGCCGAGTTTCGTCCTCATCGCGTGCAGGTAGCCAGAGGCCAGAGCCTGAAGGCTGTCGACTTCGATCTGTTCCGGAGCCTGCAAGCCCCACACCTGGGCATCCAATGCTTCGGCAAACGACATGTACGAAGCCACGCCGCCGTCTGAAGCGTGAAAGACGAACACGCGTTCGTGCGTATGCCCTTGCGTCAAGGGTACGAGAACATTTTTCATATCCGGGCTCCTGATTCCTTCGAGCGTGCCGCAGAACGCCGCCAAGGTGCGATGGGCGAACAGCGCCTGCAGGCTGGCGCCCGCAACGCCCATGCGGTTGAGCTGGGCAATGACCCGCGTAGCGATCAGGCTGTCGGCGCCGCTATGGAAGAAGTCACTTTCCGGGCTGACCGGCCTGCCGAGGAAGGCCTGCCATACCTGCGCGACGCTATTGATCAGCGCATCGTCCGATGCTTCGCGGGCGTTGGACGATATGGCCGCGCCATCGACCACTGGCTGCGTGCTCGTCGCGGGTACGGCCGCGGCCAAGGCCCGCGCGCCTGCAGAGGCATCGACGGCGAACATGTGCTGAGGCTCGCTTTGTCGCACTTCGACATCCGGCAACGTCTTACCAAAATGCCGCACCAGCGACTGCCTGATCGCCTGGCAATCGACGTGGGCGGCGCGTACCAGGCGGGCCACGATCACATGCTGATGGATGGGAGAGTCCGCGGTTTCCGGCCAGGCCAGTTCGAGCGAGAAGCCGCTACCTTGCAACGCCTCGCACCACTGGGCCAGATTCAGCATGGCCCGGTCGTCGATGATCCGGTGATCCTGGTAGTTGCCCAGCCCTTCGATGAAGCCCACGCTGGCCATCTGCAACAGGCTGTCCCGGTGAGTGGCCTCGATCAGCACCAGACGTGCGCCTGGCTTCATCAGGCTGCCGATACGGCGCAGCGACCGTACGACGTGGCTGGCGTCGTGCATGACCTGTGCGGCAACCACGAGGTCGTGGCTTTCGGCCGGGTACGTCGCATAGTCAATCGGCTGATTGATGTCGAAAATGCTGTAGGTCAGTTCGTCGTGCCCAGCGAATCGCTTGCGGGCTTCATCCAGGAAGAGCGTCGAGACATCGGTGAAGTGATAGGTTTCCAGGTGGTCGCCAAGTGCTTCCAGCACGGTGCCCGTGGTGGCTCCGGTGCCGGCACCAACCTCCATGACGCGCAGGCGGCGCTCCGGCCGGGCCGACTGACCCAGCCTCTGCATAATATGCGCCACGTTGCGAATCACGCATTGCGCAGCCGGGTTCTCCGCATAAAGTGCTCGCGTGATCGCGTAGTCATCGACAAAGAACAGTTCCAGGGCCGAGCAAGTGCCTTGCAGCAATTGCTCATGCCGCTCCACGTTGCGGTCCAGGTAGTGAGCCAGCGTGTCGCCCCAGGCGCTGGGCGGCATGGCTGGCGGGGCCGGCATGTCATTCAAGGGCCGCAGGCACATGAAGTTCCCATCGTCCTGGCTCAGCCAGCCCACCGTCGTCAGCGCCCGAAGCCATTGGCGCACGATGCGCTCGAACTGCGGCAGCACTTGCAGGCATCGGTAGATGGCATCCAGTGCCACCGCCTGGCGTTCCTGCACGAACAGGCCATGGTTCGCCAGGGTGCTGGCAATGCCGTGCAGCGCACGGGTTTCCAACGCCTGCCACACCGCATCGAAGTGGCTCTGCTCGGCTGGCTCCAGGCCAGCCAATTCCGGCAGAACCCCCAGGTCAGGCTCCGTGAAACCGGCCGGGTCGTAGCTGCGAGGTTTCGCCACCACCTTGACCAGCAGATTTCCGCCAACGCCATCGTGCTGGGCATCGGCCTGAAAGACGCCCTGCTGCCGGAGTGCGACGGCCTCGATTTCTCTCGGATCGACTTGGCTTGCGGCCGCGAACCACGCGTAACGCGCGAAAGGCAGAGGCTCACCTTGCCCCTCGGGGTGTTTCCATATTCCGGGCTCTTGCATACGCTGGGGAGCGCTCGCCACCGCTTTCAATATGGCATGAAAATCCCTGAACATGGCCTGTGCGGCGCCTTCGGCCAACACCTCGTCCATGCAATACCAGCTGAACACCAGCTCACCGCCGATCTCCATGACCTGGTGATCCAGCCACACCTGTGGGGTCTGCGTGAACACATGCACGGGGTCGCCCAGCAGGCTGGTCATGGCCTGATCGATGTCTAGCCCATCCAGCGTCATGCCCAGCATGCTGGTGAATACCACCGGCATCAGCGGCTGATGCGATTGCCCACGAATGCGGCCAAGCTCCCGCAGCAGTTCGACGCCATTCACCTGGCTGTGTGCCAGGTGCTGGCGCAAGCGCCGCTGGGTTCGCTCGATGCGCTTGCGCAGGGTGCGGGATTCATCGCCCAGATCGAAATCGACCAGCAGTACAGAGGTAAAGTCGCCAATCAACTGGCTCATCTGCGGATGCACGGGACGCCGATTGAAGAAGGTGAGGTTCAAGGTGAAGTTAGGCCAGCGCGCCCAGCGCTCCAGCGTCACGGCGAACAGCGTCATCAACGCAGCCGAAGGGGTCACCCCCAGGATCGCCATTCCTCCTTCAAGGTCGTCCAGCTCTGGCGATCCAGGGTCGCCTGATAGGTCGTGAAACTGGGCTGATAGCCGTCCGGATCGCCATTGGACTGCGGCAAACTCGGCGCAGGCGGAAGCTCAGCCAGCAAGTCCTGCCAGTAGCACCAGGACCTGAGCCAATCCTCGGTCTGGCGACGTGCCTGTTCACCGAGCACGTAGTCGCGGAAGGTGATCTGCAACGGATCCGGACTGCCACCACGGTAGAACGCCGCCAAGTCGTCCATCATTACCTTGAAGCTCTGCACGTCGAACAGTAGTAGATCCAGATTCATGTGCAGCCGGTAGCGTTCGCCATCCAGCTCCGAAGCGATCAGCTCGAACAGCGGCCAACGCTCTGCCGGCAGCACACGATAGGACAGCTCTTGCCGGGTTTGCGCCAGCGCCCGTTCCTGTTCGTCGGCGGAAAGTGCGGACAGGCTGCTGCGCTCGATACGGTACTCGGGGACATGTTCCAGAATCCGCTGCTGACCATCGTCGCCAATCACCATGCGAAGCATGTCGTGACGCTGTATCAGGGCATTCCAGGCCTGCTCAAAACGCTTCAGGTCGAACTGGTCATGGCGCAGGTCCCACTCGAACAACACATGGCAGGCCACGCCGCCGTAGTCGATCAGGCTGGTGCGTCCCAACCAGTACGCATGCTGGATCGGCGTCAGCGGGAATGGCTGGAAGCGACCGGCTGCATCGTGAAGCAGCCGCGTCGGTTGCGACGGCCCCTCGGTAGCTTGCGCCGCTTGCCTGGAGATCAATCGGCTCAGGCCTGCGATAGTCATCTCCCGATAGGCTTGTTCGGCGTCGAGGCGTACCCCGAGGCGGCGCTGGATGGTGCTGCTCAGTTCCAGGAACAACAGCGAATCCAGCCCCAATTGCACCAGATCGCGTTTGGCCGAGAGCCGAGATGAGTCATCCAGCCTCAGTTGAGCCGCGATCTGCGCTGCCAACCACTGCTCCACCGTGCCGGCATCTGCCAGCTTGTCCGCCGACAGGTCCGGGGCCTGCGCTTGCACGGCCTTGGCGGGCTTGCCTGCCACCGGCACCGCAGGCTGCCGCGCCGTCTCACGCTGGAGGCCCAGCAACTGCTTGCGGCCATCATCCAGATGCTCGGTCAACACCCTCATCGCCAGGCGATAGGGAGTCCCGCGCGACAGTGCCTGCTCCAGATGCCAAAGGCCTTCGGCATCACTCAGTACCCCCATGCCGTCCTGCGCGAGAGCTGCCTGCAATGCTTCGTCAGCTGCACGTCCGGTTTCGCCCCAGGCGCCCCAGCCGATGGAAATCACCTTGACCGGACTTTCGTCCCCCAGGCGGCGGCTTCATACGCCAGACCATCCAGATAGGCGCTCGCCAAGGCATGGCCGGCCTGTCCCGCACTGCCCAGGGCGGCGGCGGCCGATGAGTACAGTAGCAGGTAGGGCCTGCCACCGGCCCGGCTCAGTCTATCGTACAGATGCCGCGCCGCGCGAGCCTTGACCGCCAGCACAGGCGCAAGCCGACGGGCATCCCAGGACAAGATCGGTCCATCGTCGAGCACGCCAGCGGCATGCACGACACCGGCCAGCCCGCCGTCAGCCGACAGGCGATCCAGCGCACGATCGAGATCGGCCGGATCAGCAACGTCGCAGACCACGCACCTCGCCAAGATCGAATGGTGCTGTTGCAGCCTGGCGATGAAGTCAGCGGCGTCCTCCTGCTTCCGATGCGCAAGCAATGCGATTCGACCTGCGCCGCGACTGGCCAGCCATTCAGCGGTCAAGCGACCCAGGCCGCCTAGCCCGCCCGTCACCACGTGCCAGCCGTCGCCCCGCAAGCTGTGTCCATTCAGCGCGGGAGCGGCATAGCGGTGTGGCTGTAGTCGCGGCACCCATGCGTGGCCTTCTCGCACGGCAACCCACTGCCCGGATTTCGCCGCCGCATGCAGGCCAACGACCAGATCCTGCCAGGGCGCGTCCGCCGCGAGATCGACCATCAGGATGGAACGCGTGGCAGCTGCTGGGGCGGCAAACTCGATCGACGCGGTGCGTGCCAGACCCCAGACAGCGTGATGAGCCGCACTGACGTTCTCGTCGCCAACCATCGGCCAGGCCGCCCGCGTGACCATCACAATGCGGCTGCCGTCCAGACCCGAGGCTTCTTGAATCGCACCGAGCACGGCTTCGGCAACGCCATCCAGGCCAGCGTGTTCCGGAAGCAGCACCAGCATGTCCCCGGCGTCCTCATCCAGGGTGACGCCCGCCTGAGCCAGTTCGGACGCCAGACCGGGGGCCTTTTCCCCGAACAGCCGCAGCCGCCTGCCGGCAACGGCATCCGTTGCCCGGCCAAGTTGATCCCAGCACCAGTCGTAGTGAGTGCCTGGCGTTGCGGAGAGCTTCGGCAATCCTTCACCGTCATCACCGAAGGACGCCAGTGGACTCTGCCAGAGGCCATTGGGCCCAAGCAACGTCAGGTCGATGCTCGGCTGCTGGTGCAGACGGGCCTGCCATTGCAGGCGAACCAGACCCAACCAGTCAGGTGCCTGTGGTGGAACATCGATCGTGGGAACGTGTCTGCCATCGCCGTGGCGGCGGGCCATTTCACGACTGGCCTTGCCAACTCGGTCAAGCAATTGACTGTCCTGCCCAGCGCAGTCGGACCAATCCGCCAGATAGCTGCCGTCATTGGCGAGCGCCTGGCCCAATACGCCAGAGCCTAGCCGCACCGGTGTGGACTGTTCAGCGGACGTACCGGGCGCCGTCGCGAGCACAATGTGCTCGCTCATGCCGGACGTGGCAGTACCGTCGTCCGGGAGCCATTCGACGGTGGCGAAGCCGGCGGCAAGACATTGACCGCGCCAGTGCGCCGTGCTCAGGAACAGTTCGCCGCCACGGGCCTGCTCATCATGCAACGGCAGAACCAGCGGCCCGAACACAAAATCGAACAGGCGCATGGGCCGGGTGATCTCGCGCATCAGCAAACGGCCACCCGGCTTGAGCAAGAGCAGCAGGTTCGCCAGTGCATCCCCCACATGCTGCGTGGCGTGAATGACGTTGGCGGCCACGATCAGGTCAAAATCGCCAGCCGTGAATCCTTGGACCTCGGCACGTTGCTGAAGATCGAACTCCCGGTACTCAACGAAGCCGTAGTCGGCGAACTTCTGCTCGGCGCGGCGCGTGAAGATCGGCGAGATGTCCGTGAACACGTAGTGCACGTCCGGCTGGCTGGACAGTGCCGGCAGTACCCAAGCAGTGGTGCCGCCCGTGCCGCCGCCCACCTCCAGCACCCGGTATGGCGGCAGCGGTTTTCCGGGTTCACCGCGGCTGCGCACCAGGTCGGCGACCACACCCGCGGCTATCTGATTGAAATAGCGCCCGAAGCTGAAATCCTGATACAGGACTTCCACGCCGCTGGAGGCGCCCTCCGGGAAGATCACGGCGACGGGTTCGATCGCGCCGCTCATCATTTCGTACAAGCTGTCGCCCGCGCGCTGCACGGTTTCCGCGATGACGTCCAGGCCCTCGCAGTAACTTTTAAGCTCGGCGAGCAGTTGTTCATATTCTGCGTGAGGTGCGGCAACCCGTGTGCGGTAGCGGCCGTCCTGTTGTTGCAGGTAGCCATCTTCGGTGCAGGCATTGAGCATCCGCACCAGCAATTGGCGATGCCGGGGCAGGAGCCGTCCATCGCGCAGGATATCCACTGCAGTCACGCCCAGGTCAATACGATCTCCCGCGCAGCGGCGCAGCAATCGGTCGATACAGATGGCATGCAGCTTGACCACGCACCGATACAGGGCCTCCAGGCGGGGCAAATCCAGCTCGCGTGCTTCGCGTGTCACGACATTGCGCGCAGTCGGCAGTTGCGTGCCGCGCGAGAATTGCGGCGCCGCGCTCGATGCAGCGACGGCGGCTTCACGCCAGTAGCGTTGGCGTTCAAAGGGATACAGCGGGGCATGACATTTACCCCCCGAGCCTCGCAGCAGTTGCGGCCAGGCCAGATCGACGCCCGCGACGAACAGTTGCATCAGGGGCTGGCGCAGCGATTGCCTTGCGGACTGGTTGCGTCGGGCGCTGGCGATCCAGTGGGCGCCAGCGCCCATCTCCCGTTGCCCGATACCGACCAAGGTAGCGTCCGGCCCCATTTCCAGGAACAGGCTCGCACCGTCGTCGATGGCCTTGCGCAGGCACTGGACGAAGCGCACCGGGTTGCGCATGTGCCGCGGCCAGAAGTCCGCTTGATTCAGTCGCGCGGCATCCACTACCTCGCCGGTCAGGCCGGAGATCAGCGCGATATCGCTCTGTCTCGCCTGCAGCGCGCCCGCTGCATGCCGGAACTCCGGCAGAATCGGGTCGAGCATCCGCGAATGTGCCGCGCCCGTAACCGCCAGCGGATTGCTGCGCACGCCCATGCCTTCGAGTTCGGTGGCCAGTTTGGCGATCAGCTCGCGTTCGCCGGAGAAGACCAGGTGACGCTCACCGTTGCAGGCCGCAAGGTCGAGGCCCAGCCGCACGGCAACCGGCATGACTCGTGCCTCGTCGGCAAAGACCGAAAGCATCGCACCGCCGCGGCAGCGATCCATCAGTGCGCCACGCCGCCGCACCAGCGGCATGACCTGCTCGTGGCTGTAGTGGCCGGCCACGACCGCCGCTGCGAATTCACCGACCGAATGACTCAGCACCATGTCCGGCGCCATCCCCAAGGCCTGCCAATGCGCAGCCATCGCCAGTTCGAAGGCGACGATGGCGGGCTGTGCGTACTCCATGCGCTGGAGCAAATCGCTGTTCGGCTCCACCAGCGCCGTTCGCAATTGCTCGGCGAAAGCACTATCCAGGGTCTGGAACACCGCCAGGCAGCGATCCAGGCCTTGGGCAAAGGCGGGAGAGGCTTCATACCAGCTGCGTGCCATGCCCGGCCACTGCGACCCCTGGCCGGTGAAAAGCCATGCCCGTTTGCCTGCTTCGCCGCATCCGGCCTGGATCAGAATGTCGTCCTCGCCCTGGGCGAAGGCGTTCAAGGCATCCACCGTCTCACCGCATACGGGCACGGCCAGCCGCCAGGGCATATCGAGCAAGCGGCCCGTCAGCGCCGTATGGGCCACGTCAGAGACAGGCTGGGTTTTCAATGCCTGTGCATAGGCGCCGGCCAGGCGCCGCAACGCGCCTTCGTTGTTGGCACTCAGCAGCAGCACGTCCTCATCAACGCCATGGGTTTGCCCATCCTTGGGCTGATGCATCGAACGCAGGGCCTGCGGCAAGGACGCCACAACCATATGGCAGTTGGTGCCGCCGATCCCGAAGGACGAGACGCCTGCGATGCGAACCGGCGCCTCCCAGGGCTGGGCCTCGCGCGGCACGTAGAAAGGACTGTCTTCCAGGTGCAATGCCGGATTGGCCCGCTGGAAGCTCACGCACGGCGGGATCGCACCGCGCTCGACCGCCAGCACCGCCTTGAGGAAGCTGGCGATACCGGCAGCCGTATCCAGGTGCCCCATGTTGCTCTTGACCGATCCCAGCGCGCAGGCCGGCCCCTTGCCGACGGGATGGAATACACCCTGCAGCGCCTGCACCTCGATCGAATCGCCCAGCGGAGTGGCCGTCCCGTGCGCCTCGATCATGCCGATCTGCTCACTGCGCACTCCGGCAAGCGCCCACGCATCGGCAATCACCTCCCGCTGCCCTAGCACAGAGGGCGCTGTATAGCCGACTTTCTGGCTACCGTCGTTGTTGATGGCGCTACCCAGTACGACCGCCACGACCGGATCGCCGTCGCGCAGCGCATCTGACAGGCGCCGCAGCACCACGGCTGCCACGCCATTGCCGCCATAGGTGCCCTGGGCCTGTGCATCGAACGGGCGGCAATGCCCGTCGGGCGAGAAGATCATGCCCTGTTGGTACAAGTAGCCGCTCACCTGCGGGAAGGAGACGGCCACACCACCGGCAATGGCCATGTCGCATTCGCCGGATCGCAGGCTCTCGCATGCCAGGTGGGTAGCCACCAATGAACTGGAGCAGGCCGTCTGCACGGACAGGGCCGGGCCGCGAAGATCCAGCTTGTAGGCGGCGCGTGTCGCCACGTAGTCCTTGTCATTGCCCATCAGGGACTGCAGGCTGCGCACGTGCGCCACTTCGGCGATGTTGATCGCCTCGCGCCCTGGATAGGTGCTGATCCGGGCAGAGCCGAACACGCCGGTCTTGTGTGGCACAGCTCGGGGTGCATAGCCAGCGTGCTCCAGCGCGTGCCAAGCCATCTGCAGGAACAGGCGCTGCTGTGGGTCGAGCAGTTCGGCTTCCTGGCGGGAGTAGCCGAACAGCTCGGCGTCGAAAGCCTCGGCGTCGGGCACCACGGTTCCGCGCGGCACAAAGGCCGGATCGTCGATGACCGATGCCGGAATCCCAGCATCCAGCAGTTCCTGTCGCGAAAACTGCCGACTGCATTCACGCCCGGCCAGCAGGCTGGCCCAATAGGCGTCGCTGTCGGCCGCTTCCGGGAACCGGCTGGCATGACCGATCACCGCGATCGGCTCGCAGTCCGGATAGTGCTGCTTCAAGCGTTCTTCGATAGTCATGGTGTCTCCCCGCGGCGACGTTGCGCACGTGCCCTGCGCTGCGCCAGCAGTTCGCGGCGCTCGTCTCCGGGCGCTGCGGTGTCATCTGTCGTGTTCGATCTGCCGTGCAGGTGCGCTGCCAGGGCCAGCGGCGTGGACTGGGCAAACAGATCAGTGACCAGCAGGCCGGTGTGGCCCGTCTGGGTCAGGTGCACATGCAACTGAACCAATTTCAAGGACGTGGCGCCTGCATCGAAAAAGGACTGGCGAGGCAGGATCGGCCTCCCGACCACCTGCTCGAAATGCCGGCACAGTGCTTGTACCAAGGCGTCATCGGCCCGCAGCGGCGTGGCCGCGGCTGACGGTTTGGCAGCGCGTTGCGCAGGTGCGTGATCTGCGCAATGCGACATCCCCTCCAGGCGGGGTACCAATGCCTGCAACGGCTGATCCCAGGCCGAGTCTTCGCGCGCCAGCCGCTGCAACAAGGAGACGTAGCGGTCGAAGGCGGCCTGGATCTGCTGCGGTTCGAACAGCTCCTGCACGTAATCCCAGTTGAAGCGCAACTCGCCCTCGGACTCGTACACCTGATGGTCGAGCCAGACCTGGGGGGTGTGTGACAAGCCCCAGCGTGGCTTCATCCAGGACGCATGGGCGAGGAATCGGTCCTGTTCAAAGCCCAGGGCGCTGGTGAACACCACGGGCATGGAGGCAGCCGCCTGTCCAGCGCACCGGGCCAGTTGGCGCATAACTTGAATGGCCGAGACATCGCGATGCAACAGGTCCTGGCGCAGGCGTTGCTGCAAGCCCTGGGCGCTGCTGCGCCAGTCCGCGGCCGGCTGCCAGGCCAGCAGCAGCAACGTCGTGAAGTCGCCCAATACCTGCTCGATCTGCGGATGAAGCGGCTCGCGGTCGAACAGGGTGAGGTTCAGGCTCAGCTCGTCGTGGCCGGCCCAGGCCGACAAGGTGGCGGCATACGCCGAGAGCAGCAATGCCGACGGGGTCAAACCTTCGGCACGCGCACGCGCCTTGAGCGCCTCCCACTGCGGGGCGGCAAGCGTGGCGGACATTCGTGCGAAGCGCGGCAGGCCCACGTCGCCCGGGTCGCAGCGCAATGGCAGGCGCGGGGCCGGCGGCAGATGATCCAGGCGACGCGCCCAGTACGCCAACGAGACGTCGTCGACCGGCCGCTGCTGCACATACTCCAGATAATCGCGCAAGCCAATCTCCAACTCTGGCAGCGACTGCCCGGGTTCGGTGTAGATCTGTTCCAGTTCGGCAAGCAGGATCTGCATGCTCAGGCCGTCGAGCATCAGGTTGTCCAGGCACACGAACAGGCTGGCCTTGGCGCCGCCATCGACCAGGGCGGCCTGAATGTCGAAGACGGGCCAGCGCGATGGATCGAGTACCTGCCGGGCCAGACGCTCGCGCAACGCCACGGCTTCTGGGGCGTCCAGGTCGGTCACCGGATGGCAGGGCAGCCTGAAGTCCGGCACCTGCGGCAAAACCTGCTGCATGCCATCGCGAACCACTGCCCGCAGGGTGTCGTGCCGGCTGACCAACCGATTCATGGCCCGCTCGAAGCGCGCGACATCCAGATCGGCCACCTCGAATTCGACGAAGAAATGCGAGCCGATCCCGCCCAGTGCGAACCCTGGCTGCCGCCCCACCAAATAGGCCTGCTGCACATCGGTCAGCGGGAAAGGCGCGTAGCGCCGTGTGGGGTCGTGCCGCAGGCCAGGCGTACTGATGGTGTCGCCGCAGCGCACGGTCTCGGCGAATGCCGCCAGGGTCGGGAAGTCGAACAGGTCGCCGAGCGCCGCCGAAAATCCGCGCCGGTTCAGTTCGCCGATCAGGCGCGTCGCCAGCAAACTGTCCCCGCCCAGACTGAAGAAATGACTGTCCCGGTAAAGGTATTCCACCTTCAAGAGATCGCGCCACAGACTGAACACAGCCTGTTCCGTGACACCCTGGGGCAGTTGCCGCTCGACGCCGGTCTCGGGGGCGCCATGAGTGCAGTGCTCCAGCAGGCCGCGCTGATCCACTTTACCGTTGGCGGTCAATGGCAAGGCATCCAGGAAGTACAGCCGTTGCGGCACCATGTAGCCTGGGAGCAACCCACGCAGCGCCCAGGCCAGCCGGTCGGCATCCGGCCTGAGCACTTGCTGCGGTGCACGGGACACCAGGCACTGCATATGCCCCAGCACCGTCTGGGCTTCGTTGCGCATTCCCTGTCTTGCCAGCAGGTCCTGCCACCAGGGCGTCTCGTGCAACCGGCGGGCCAGGCCTTCCTCGTGGCCGTCCGCCAGCAGCTCGGTGGAAACCAGCGCCAGGCACGAAACCCGATTCAGTTCCTGGACAAACACCATGGCCGAAGGTGCCGCCAGGGCCAGCACAGCCCGCACCCCGGCGTCGCCCACGCGGTGCAAGGCATTGTTGGCCCATACCAGATCGGCCTGATGCAGATCCTCCTGCGCCACGCCGGCATGCCAGCGCCGAACCTCGGCATGCGCATGCCGCTGCAACCGTTCCGTGGCGCGAAGCACCAGCTCCGGCGAATCCTCCCACGCTGTATAGGCCACTTCGCCCGTATCCAAGTGCCGGAGAAGCTGCTCTGCAGCCAGGCCGCTGCGTGCGCCGACCTCATGCATTCGTACCGGACGGCCCAGCGTCTTCGCCAGCGTCCGAATCAGGTTGGCCAGCAGCGCGATGGCCGCGTGCATGCCGGGGGCCCGCAGCAGCAACTGTTCCGGCGCCCAGAATGGATGGCTCAGCAGCGTTCGCGCAGGTCGTTCGCCGCGGATGATCTGGGCCAGCGGCGCATGATGCGTCAACAACATGTTGGCCGCTTCCCGCAGCGGATGTTCGCCGCTCGGTTGCCAGGCCTGCGGCATGCTCTCCACCGGCGCATAAACGCCATCGTCCAGGCGCTGCAGGTATCCGTGTCGATGTAGATGCTCCAGCCAACGCGCCACCAGGCCGGCCCACTGCGGCTGCGCGCCGTAATCAGCGATCACGCTCTGTGCGGTGACGCGGCCGGTCAGACTCACCCCTTGCCGCATCAGATGCTCGTACAGGAAGCCGGCCACGAGGCGTGCCATATCCGCTTCGTGATCCGCTTCGGCCGGCCCCGCATGCCAGGCCTCGCCTGGCAGCAGCGAGGCGTAGTCCGCGGGCAGCGACGGGTCGTCGGGCAGTGGACTGGACAGCGCAGTTCCTTGCAGCACTACGAATCCCACCAGGGATTTCTCGCGCTCTCCCACGGCCAGCGCCACCGCGCTCTTGACGCCCTCGACCCGCAACAGGGCCGCTTCGATCTCGCCAAGCTCTATGCGGTAGCCGCCCACCTTGACTTGCCTGTCACGACGGCCAAGGAATTCCAACCGGCCGTCCGGCCAGTAGCAGCCCATGTCGCCGGTGCGATACCAGCGCTCGCCTTGCCAGCTCACGAATTGCTGCGCAGTGCGCTCCGGGTCGTTGAAATAGCCCAGCGCCACGCCTTCGCCGCCAATCCACAGCTCGCCCGGAACCCAGTCCGGACAATCGCGGCCTTGTGCATCGACCACGCGGTACTTCTGCCGCGCCAACGGATAGCCATAGGGAATAGAGCGCCATTGCGGCGGCACGGTGTCCACGTCGAAGACGTTGGACCAGATGGACGCCTCGGTCGCGCCGCCCATGGCCACGAACTGCCCATCCTGGCGAAACGCGCGGTAGCGGCCGGGCAAGTCCAGGCCGATCCAGTCGCCGGAGAGCATCACCATGCGCAGGCAGGCGGGAACCTGCAGCTCGAAACCCTCGGCATAGGTCAGTAGCATGTCCAGCAGCGCCGGAACCGTGTTCCAGACCGTCACGCCATGCCGCTCGATGACCTCGCACCAGCAGGCCGGGTCGCGCCGCTGGCCCTCGTCGACCAGCACCAGCGCACCGCCGGCCGAGAGCAGCCCGAAGATGTCGTACGCCGACAGGTCGAAATGCAGCGCCGACAATGCTAGTACCCGGTCATTTGCCGAAACGCTGTAGCGCCGGTTCAGCTCCGCGCAGGTATTGAGCGCCCCCCGGTGAGAAATAATCACACCCTTGGGCATGCCGGTGGAGCCCGACGTGTAGATGATGTAGGCCGGCTCGCGCACATCGACCTGCACGGGTTCGCCCAGCGGGGGATAGTCCGTGGCCTCCTGCCAGGCCAGGAAGGTGACGCCGGCCACGGCGTCGTTCAGGCCGTCGTCCCGGCATACCAGTACGCGCTTTGCCCCCGCGCCCAGGTAGATGGTGCGCAGTCGCTCCAACGGCTGATCCGGCGACACCGGCACATACACAGCGCCCACATGGAGAATGCCCAGCGCGGCCACGATCTGGCCGACGCCCTTGGACATGCTGATCGCCACCCGGTCGCCCGGCTGCACACCTTGCGCGGCCAATGCGCCGGCACAACGACGTGCCAGGGAGGCCAGCTCGGCGTAGGTCAATCGGCGCTCACCATGCACCAGCGCCAGGGCATCCGGTCGCGTCCGCGCCTGCTGCCAGAAACCCTCGTGCAGCAATCCATCGGGCGCCGGTACGTCGCTATGGGAATTGACCCGCTCACGCACCGCCCGTTGCGCCTGCGGCATGGGATCGGGCAAGGGCTCCCGCCAGGCCTGCGGATGCGCCAGCAGGTGCCGCACCAGGCCCACATAGGACTGGAACATCGCTTCAAGCAGGCCAGGCGGGAACAGAGCCTCGTTGCTGTCCCATTGCAGGAACACCGAGCCGGCATGTTCGTAGGCCAGATGGTCGATCCAGACCTGTGGCGTTTGCGTAATCCCCCAGCCGGGAACGCCCAGCGTGCGCTTGACGTCCTGGCCGAACAGCGGACGGCCCAGGTTGCTGGTGAACACCACTGGGGCGCCGTGGGGATGGGCACCCGCTGTCTTGCGCAGTTCGCGCAGCAGTTCCACGCCCGACCAATGCCGATGCTCGTAGGCCTCGGTGAAGGTCTGCTGGTTGCCCCGTGCCAACGTATCGAAACTCGATCCCTCGCCAGCGATGTCTAGCAGCAGGATATTGGTGAAGTCGGCGATCATCCCGTTCACGGCGGGATGCAGCGGCTGGCGGTCGAACAGCGTCAGGTTCAGCAGTAGCCGGGGCTGGCTGCACCAACGTGCCAGCACCGCGCCGAAGCAGGTAGCCAGCGCCATCGTCGGCGTCACGCCGCATTCGCCCGCCAGGGCCTGGAACCGCGCCCAGTCCCCGGCGGTGATCTCCGCCCGCTGGCGCGAGATGCGAACCTGCTTGATCTGCGTCGGTTCGCAAGCCAGCGGCAACTGCGGTACATGCGGCAAACTGCCCGAGTGATCCAGCCAGAACGCCTTGGCCTGCTGGCGGGCCGCCTCGTTCTCCTGCGCCGCTTGGGCCAGGTAGCTGCGGAAATCGTAGTCGTCGGGGATCGCCGGCAGGCATTCGCCGCGAACCAGCGCCGCCAGTTCATCGAACACCAGGCTGAAGCTCGCGGCATCCAGCACCAGCAGGTCGATGTCCGCGTGCAGGCGGTGAAGCCCATCGGGCAACAAGCTTAGCTGAAAGTCGAAGTTCTCGCCTTGCCCGACGGCCAGAACCCGGTGGCCATGTCGCGCACGCATGGCCAGCAAGTGGGCCTCGCACTGGGCGGGCGATGCATTGCGCAGGTCGTGCAGCGTCAGGCCGCGCCATCGGGTGCCTGGACGGCGCTGCTGGCGGCCATCGTCCAGGAACGTCACCGTCAGCATGGGATGCCTTTCGACCAGCGCACTGATGGCCTGCTCCAAGGCATCGGCATCCAGACCCTGGCCGTCGAACTCCTGGTACAGATGGCAGCCGACACCTCCCAGCGTCTGGTGTGGCGCACGACCCACCAGGTAGGCGTGCTGCACGGGTGTCAGTTCGAAGGGGTGTCCATCGGCCATGGTCGGCCAGACGACACCGGCTGCGGACGTGAAGGAGATGGAACCGCTTGGCTCCGGGGATGCCGCCTGGGCAGTCGGTGCCGTGGCCGGGCAGTCCTGCAGAAGTTGGCTCCACCCGCGCACCGTGGGCTTCTGGTATAGATCGCGCAATTTGATCTTGTGGCCGCGCTCGCGCAGTCGATGCATCCAGGCCATCAGGCGCATCGAATCCATGCCCAGCTTCAGGAGGCTGACATCGGCATCCAGTTGCCCGCTGGACATCCCGAGGCTGGCGGCGATTTCCTCACGAAGCGTCGCTTCGATATGCCCCCTCGATGGTGTGTCGTTTCGTCTCGCGTCCGTCATGAGAAACCCTCTTCCTCTCCGTTTTCCTTGGGATTCCCCGGTACCGCGCCTGGGCGCATCACCCAGGGGCCTTATCGAACCTCCGCCAAGAAATGCCGGTTGAGCACCAGCACGTCTTCTTCCGAGAACCTGCCGGCATAGAACTGCAACTTGGCGTAGGCCTGGAACCACTCCACGTAGGTCCGCAGCAAGGCCAGCCGGGCCTGGTAGGACTGGCGTTCCGCCTGCAAGGCGTCGGTGTTGGTGCGTTCCCCGCCGTTCACGCTCTTGCGCATTGCGTCCACCAGCGCCGTGGCGTCGCTCACGTTCTGGCGCAAGGTGCGTATGCGCTCGGCGCTGGTGCTGAACACGCGGTAGTACTGCTCCAGCGTGGTGATGGTGGTGATGGTGGTGTTGGCGGTGTGTTCGAGTTCATAGCTCGCCTGTTCCCGCCGGTTGTTGGCCTGGCGCGTGCTGTAGTAGCTGGAGCCGCCGCTGAACAGCGGGATGGTGACCCGGATGACGAAGGAGGCGTCGACTGCGCGCACACAGCCTGGCTTCCCAGTGCCAGGGCCATCGCTAGGCACAGGCGTTTGGGTTGCAGGTGGAATGCGCCTCTAGGTGAGCGCTCCAGCGGAACCATCAAGGGGCTGACTGCGCCCCCATCCATCCTCGGTAACATGTACGTTTCTCCAGTCTCGTGATGCGAATGAAAGTGCAAATGAGACGAAATTACATCGATAGGATAATGAGTCCCAATCAGCCGACCGGGCCGGCCCTTCCCCAAACCACAATTCCGTCAGGAACCGGGTGCGGTCAAAACATTCACGTTGGATATGCTCGTGCGCGGGGAGCTTACAGTCGCTGTAATCCCACTTGTCTAGATCAATGATCCGAAAATTCCCAAATCCGTGCTAACGGTTTCGGGAAAAAATTTGACTTATCGAGGATTTTTGTTGCGGCGCGTCATGGTGGTCGCCACGGCCACCATCAAAGGCAGGCCCTGCATGGCGGCGCAACGCCCGCCATGGCCGGCAAGTTCAGACCACGCGCACCACCGCGGTGCCCTGGTGCGAGATGCGCGGGCTGATGCCCAGGGCGCATTGCTTGGGCGTGATGCCGGTGTGGCCGCGGAACATGCGGCTGAAGTGGCTGAGGTTGGCGAAGCCGCAGCAGGCGGCGGTTTCGGTGACGCTGGTGCCGCGCTTGAGCATGGCGACGGCGGCGTTGAGCCGGATGCGCGTCAGGCAGGCATGCACCGGGCAGCCGTAGAGCGCCTGGAAGCCTTGCTGCAGGCGCTTCTCGTTCAGCCCCACGGCGCGTGCCAGTGACTGAACAGTCCATTCCTGACCGTAGTTCTGCTCCAGCAGCGCCCGCGCTTCGATCAGCCGCCGCCGGTCGCCCGGTATGGGCAGGGGCATGTCGGCCTGTTCCAGGTTGTCCTGCACGAAGCAGGCGATGGCTTCCATGGCCTTGGCGCGCAGGTAGAGGTCGCGGGACAGGCAGGGGCCGACATGGCTGCAGCCGAAGCCGAGCAGGTCGCAGGCCACGCGTTGCAACGTGCTGGAGGATGGCACCACGCCGAGTAAGGCGTCGATGTGCGACCGGTCGCCCGACAGCGTGCGGGTGCGGCGGCGCAGTTCGTCCATGCTCAGCCCAGTCAGGCTGGCCATGGCGTCCGCCGGCATGTAGATGCTGACCAGGCGGAAAGCGCCGTCGGTCTGCCCATCGAGCACGTCCCAGCCGGAGGTGGGCTCGCCCGAGGCCATCAGGATGGTGGAGCCGGCACTGACATCGACGACCGCGCCATCGTCGAAGGCGGTTTGCATGTGCCCTTCGAGCAGGATGTTGACACTGAAGGCGGCGGGACCGGAGGCCTGGAAGGACCATTTGCCGCCGGGGCGGCCGCTGATGCAACTGATGTAGAGCCCTTCGCTGGGCTGATACATGTGCACGGCGTGCCGCCAATCTTCAGGCACGCAGTCAAGGCCATCTTCCTGCAGTTTGCTCGGATCAAGTGCTTGATCCGAAGCCGGTTCACTGATCTCACCCATAAATTTATCCTGAAAAAATCAAATTTTTTCCGTAAACCGTTAGCGCAATTTGCCTGATTGCCAAATCATAACGATTCTCATTTTACACCGGGGATGGGCTGCTGATCACCTGAAGTGATCGTGTGAATTGCAGCGGACCGTCAACTAACCATTCGCCACGACGGCTATTCGAGCCGTGGATTCCGCATCGCATGTCAACGACTTCTTCTGCCACACGCCGCCTGACAGCGGCTCGCTTGCTGCTGGCCATTGGCGGCATTTATATCAGCCAGACCATCGTCACGGCATTGACCACACAGGCGTTGCCGTCGTTGCTGCGCAGCGAGGGCGCTTCGCTGACGGTGGCAGGGTTGACCGCTCTGCTGTGGGTGCCGTGGGGCGTCCGCTTTCTCTGGGCGCCCTGGGTGGAACGCATGCGCCTGCCGACGGGGCGACTGGAGCGCCGCTCGCGCACGCTGGTGCTGACGGGGCAATGGATCATGGCGGCCATCCTGATGGGAACGGGGATGGCAAGCTGGGCGGGCCATGTTTCGCTGGACAGCTTTGCCGTGTGGCTGCTGGCCGGCCTGATGCTGGCGGCGGTGGTTTCGGCCAGCGCCGACGTGGCCTGCGATGGCTTCACGGTGGAGCAGCTTGCCGGGCAGCGGCGCGGCTGGGGCAACGTGGCGCAGGTGGGCGGCAGCCATGTCGGCGCAATGCTCGGTGCCGGGGGCTTTCTTCTGGTGGCGGGCAAGGCGGGCTGGCCTGCGGCGCTGGTGGCCGCGGGCCTGGCCATCGTGCTGCTGGGGCTGCCGATGCTGCTGTTGCGCGAACCGCCGCGCGACCAGGCGCTGGCTCTCGGTCATCGGCCCGGGCTGCTGCATGCCTTGCGCCGCCCGCAGGTGCGCACGGGGCTGCTGCTGATGCTGCTGTCGAGCGTGGGGGTGCGGCTGACGCTAGGCATGTTCGGCCCGTTCATGCTGGATCGCGGCATGAGCCTGGAGCAGGTGGGCTGGCTGTTCGGGTCGCTGCATATCGGCACGGGGCTGACTGGCGCGGTGCTGGGCGGGCTGCTGGTGCGGGCCGCGCCGGGCTGGCAGGCGGTGTGGATCGCCGTTGGACTGAAGGCCGGCGTGCTGCTGGCCTTGAGTCTGGCAGCGCCGGCGGCCTCGCTGATGGTGCTGACGATTCTGGTCGGCCTGACCTTCTCGATATTGGGTTGCCTCTGGGTCGCGCTGTATTCGGCGCTGATGAACCTGACCTCGCCGCTGCAGGCGGGCGTGGACTTCACGGTGTTCCAGAGCGCTGACGCGCTGCTGGCCATGGCGGGCGGCGTGGCCAGCGGCTGGCTGGCCGGCCACCTGGGTTACTCCTTCTGCTTCGGGCTGGCCAGCGTGCTGACGGTCATCGCCACCGGGGCCGTGTGGCGCCAGGCGTGTATGGAGAAGAACACCTCAGTAGCCACGCAAGGAGTCGTGCATGTCGGATAAGCAACATGCCGGGGCAGATGCCAGTGTCTGGGGCATCATGCGGCCCGTACAGGGGCAGATCCGCTTTGCCATGGTGCTGGCCAGCCTGGCCGCTGCCTATGCCCTGGGAGCGTTGGCCGTGCTGGCCTGGGCGGTGCACGCCCTGCTGGCCGAGCCCGGCCGGTGGCCCTGGCTGCCGCTGGGGCTGGCTGTGCTGCTCACCATTCTGGCCTTTGTCTTGCGCCTGTCGGCCTTCAATCAGTCGCACTACGCCGCCTTCCGCCTGGAAACCCGGCTGCGCACCGATCTGGCCAGGCATCTGGCGCGCGTGCCGCTGGGCTATGTGCAGCAGACCGGCTCCGGCGCGCTGACCAAGGTGATGATGGACGACGTGAAGGCGCTGCACGTGTTCGTGGCCGACAGCATGCCTTTGTACGCGCGGGCGTATGTGTCGCCGGTGCTCACCTTCGTGCTGCTGTGGTGGCTGGACTGGCGCCTGGCGCTGGCGGCCACGGCGGTGCTGGCGCTCGGCATGGCGGTGGTGTCGCTGGCCATGCGCGGCAGCGGCCAGATGATGCAGCGTTACCACGCCGCTGGCGAGAACGTGAGCAAGGCGGTCGTCGAGTATGTGCAGGCGATGCCGGTGGTGCGCACCTTCGATACCGGCACGGTCACGTTCCAGCGCTACCAGCGTGCGCTCGATGAATTCATGGCGGTGGTGCTGGCGTGGTACCGCATGACCGGGTTTTCCTCGCGCCTGTCGGTGGCGATCCTCAATCCGCTGCCAACGCTGGCGGTGCTGGTATGGCTGGGCGGCTGGCTGATCAGCCGTGATGCGCTGGACGCGGCCACCTGGCTGGCCGTGCTGTTGGTGGGCACCGGCATGGCCGAATCGCTGCTGCCGGTGATGTCGCTCAAGCATCTGGTGGCCAAGACGCAGATGAGCATTCATCGCATCCAGGAGGTGATGGACGAGCCGGAGCTGCCCATGCCGGAGGGGCTGGCCAGGACGCCGCTGGATGGCTCGGTGCGTTTCGAGCAGGTGGACTTCCGGTACACCAGCGACGGGCCGCTGGTGCTGCAAGGCGTGAGCTTCGACGTGCCGCAAGGGACGGTGGCGGCGCTGGTGGGGCCTTCCGGCGCGGGCAAAACCACGGTGGCCAGGCTGATACCGCGCTTCTGGGATGTCAGCGCGGGTTGCGTCAAGGTCGGTGGCGTGGATGTGCGCCAGATGCAGGCCGACGTGCTGATGCAGCACGTCGCGTTCGTGTTCCAGGACACCTTTCTGTTTGCCGACACCATCGCCAACAACATCAGCCTGGGGCTCGAAGGCGCGACGATGGATGAGGTGAAGGCCGCCGCGCGCGCCGCCCAAGCGCACGCGTTCATAGAAAGTCTACCGCGGGGTTACGACACGCCGGTCGGCGAACGGGGGATGTTCCTCTCCGGCGGGCAGCGCCAGCGCATCACCATCGCCCGCGCCATCCTGCAGGACCGTCCGATCCTGGTGCTGGACGAGGCCACGGCGTTTGCCGACCCGGAGAGCGAGGCCGCGCTGGTGGCGGCACTTTCCAACCTGATGCGGGGCAAGACGGTGCTGATGGTGGCGCATCGGCTCTCCACCATCCGCGATGCGGATCAGATCCTGGTGTTCGACCAGGGACGGCTGGCCGAGCGCGGCACGCACGATGCCCTGGTGGCGCAAGGCGGTGTGTATGCGCGGCTTTGGAACAGCTATGAGCAGGCGCAGGACTGGGCCTTGAGGGGAGCACGGGCATGAGCACTCCAGATCCCGGCCAACGCATCACGCCCTTGCGCGAGACCTGGCGACAGTTGATGACCAGCGCCCGCAGCCGAGCGCCCAGGCTGCGCGCCAGCCTGATCGGCCTGGCCCTAGCCGCCATCGCGCAGGGGCTGGCGCTGGCCTGCCTGATGCCGCTCTTCCAGGCCCTGATACCGAGCGCCAATTGGCGGGCGGCGCTGCCCTGGCTGCTGGCGATGACGGGGCTGATGCTGGCCAGCACGGTCATCCGCTGGTGGGCGCAGGGCTTCGACTATCGCGGCGATATGGTGCGCAACACGCATGAACTGCGTTCCGAACTCGGTGCGCAACTGCGCCGCATTCCGCTGGAGGTGTTGCAGGACAAGCGCGCCGGTGGGGTCAATGCGACCTTGCTGGGGAACGTGGACGAGACGCTCAGCTACATCCTGACGATCGCCAACATGATGGCCACCGCCCTGCTGACGCCGCTGACGGTGGCATTGGCGGCGCTGTGGTTCGACTGGCGCATGGGGCTCGTCCTGCTACTGGTGTTCCCGCTGCTGATCCCCCTTTACCGCTGGCGGCGCCCGGCCTACGGACGCGGCATGCGCATGCTGGCCGACGCCCACGAGCGCACCAGTGCAGACATCCTCGAATACGCCCAGGGCCTGCCAGTGCTGCGCGCGACCTGCCGCACGGGCGAAAAGGCGCAGCGCCTGCAGGCCAGCCTCGTACACCTGGAGAAAATCCAGACCATCGGCCAGAAGAAAGGCGCCAAGCCGAACCTGATCCTGGCCACGGTGATGGAGCTGGCGACCTTGTTGGTGGTGTTGCTGGGCACGCTTTTCGTTGCGCAGGGCTCGCTGGATATCGCCGTGCTGGCGGCGCTGATGGTGATCGTCGTGCGTTTCGGCGAGCCGTTGGCGACCTTCGTGCTGTATGCCAAGGTGATCGACCTGATCGAGGCGGCGTTGGGCAAGATCGATGCCTTGCTGGCCATCGAGCCTCTGCCGCAGCAGGCGTCGCCCGGCATGCCGGGCGAGTTCTCGATCGACTTCATCGGCGTGGAGTTTGCCTACGCCGGACAGCCGCAGAGCATCTTGAGGGGCTTCAGCGCACAATTGCCCGCCCGCCGGATGAGCGCGCTGGTGGGGCCGTCGGGTTCGGGCAAGACCACGGTGACGCGGCTGCTGATGCGGCACGCCGACCCCCAGGCGGGGTGGGTACCAATCGGCGGCGTGGACATCCGCAGCCTGTCGCCGGAGCAGCTCAATGGCTTGATCTCGGTGGTGTTCCAGGACGTGTACCTGTTCGACGACACCATCCTGGCCAATATCCGCATGGCCCGGCCGGACGCCAGCGACGAGGAAGTGGAAGCGGCTGCCCGTGCCGCCTACTGCCACGAGTTCATCACCCGGCTGCCCGAGGGCTACCAGACGAGGGTGGGCGACATCGGCGGCCGGCTCTCGGGCGGCGAGCGCCAGCGCATCAGCATCGCCCGCGCCATGCTCAAGAACGCGCCCATCGTCGTCCTGGACGAGCTGACCGCGGCGCTGGACACCGAAAGCGAAGTGGCTGTGCAGCGTGCCATAGACGCCCTGGTGCGCGAGCGCACGGTGATCGTAATTGCGCACCGGCTGTCCACCATTGCCGCCGCCGACCAGATTCTGGTGATCGACGAGGGCCGCGTGGTCGAGTCCGGCCAGCATGCCGAGCTGCTGGCCGCTAATGGCCGCTATGCGCGGATGTGGCAAGCCCAGCAGAGCGTCAAGCACTGGCGTGTGGGGGAGTCATGATGAATAGCGGGCACGCAGGCCAACTGGCAAACCCGATGACGTTCTCGCCGGTGCACGAGCATGTGTTCATCGGGGCCGGCCAGCGGCGCAATGAGCGCCGGATCTGGTGGGTCATCGGGCTGGCGGTCAATCTGCTCAGCGCCCGGTCGTTGCGCGATGAACATCATCACGCCATCCACGGCCATGACCATGATCACGCGCATGGGCATGACAACAACCTGCAGGCCGCCTATCTGCATGTGGTGGCCGACGCGCTCACGTCGGCGCTGGCCATTGCCGCTCTGCTGTTGGGCAGCGTGTTTGGCTGGGTCTGGGCGGATCCTTTGATGGGCGTCGTGGACGCCCTGGTCATCCTGCGCTGGTCGTGGTCGCTGATACGCGAGGTCAGCCTGGTGTTGCTGGATGCGCAGCCAGCGCATGACGACAAGACTGCCCGGATACGCGCCCAGCTCGAAGACGATGGCGTCGAGCTGTTCGACCTGCACATCTGGCAAATCGCCCCCGGCCGGTACGCCGCCATCGTTGCGCTGGGCGCGACCGAGCCACAGCCCCCGTCCTACTACAAGGCGTGGCCTGGCCATCTGGAATGGCTGGCGCATCTGTCGGTGGAGGTTTAGCGAACGCCCTGATGGGGCAGGACCATCGCGTCATCAATGATTGTTTGCAGTACCACCTGTCGTTCCAAGGAACTAGGAGAAATCTTTCATCATGCGTTTTCAATTCCGTGCTCTCAGCATTGCGCTGCTTTCCATCCACGCCACGTCATGGGTGCATGACGCCTTCGCACAAAGCGCGCCGCTTGCCGACGATGAACCGGCCGTTCTCGCCACTGTGGTCGTTTCGGCCAGCAAGCGCGGTGAAACCCTGGAACAGCTCAATGGCTCTGCCAGCGTGGCCGACCGTCCGGCGCTGGATGACGCCCAGGTGACTTCGACTCTGGAACTGGATCGCGTTTTCCCTGAGCTGTACTCGTCGCACAGCGCGACGTTCCTGTTCCCTATCATCACGCTACGCGGCGTGACGTCGGCGCAGGATTTCTACAACCCGGCACTGACGGTGTATGTGGATGGCGTGCCTCAGTTACCGATCTTTGCCGCCCAGTCTCTGCTGGGCGTCGAGCAGGTGGAGTTGCTCAAGGGGCCGCAAGGCACGCTGTATGGGAAGAGTGCCCAGGGCGGCGTGCTCAATATCGTCTCTCGCAAGCCGGGCGACACCCCCGAATTCGCTGCCAGCGCCGGGGTGTCGAGCCGAGACGGCTACCAGTTGCAGGTCGAGGGTTCCGGCCCACTGGTCGAGGATCTGCTGTATGGCTCGGTCTCTCTGCTGGGCAATGATGTCAATGGCGACTTGCGCAGCGATGTCATCGGCAGCGATCAATTGGGAGGCGTGCGTTCGCGCGCCGGCAATGTCAAGCTGCGCCTGGCCCCGGCCGGCAATCCATGGGAGGTGGGGCTGAGCGCCGGCCGCGATTGCGCCACGGGCGATCAGGAAGCCTATACGCTGTTCGACGACTACAAGTCCCGCAGGGCCTATGTGCTGCCCAACCTGCCGGAAGCCTACCGTGATTTTCATCAGCAGCGCTGCGCCAACAGCGTCGCCGTCAATGGTCAGTATGACTTCGGCATCTGGCGCTTGAGCGCCATTGCCAGCAGCCAGCGGGTGCAAACAGAACGCCAATGGCCGCTGGACGCGTATTTCCCGCAGTTCTCCGAGCACTGGAAACAGAATACCCAGGAATTGCGCCTGTCGACACGTTCGCCGCAACAGGGCGAGGCACCTTCCCGCGCCTGGGGCGCGGTGTTCGGCCTCTACCGGCAAGAGGTGGACCTGTCGCGCGGCTACCAGTTCGACATGGTGCTTCCCAGTTTCTATCGGGTGACGGATTCTTCTTCCAGCAACCGCACCGAGTCGCTGGCTGCCTATGGCGACGTGACTTGGCACCTGAGCCCCAAGGCCGACATCACCACGGGTCTGCGCGTCGCCCGGGACGAGGCCAGAACCCGCTTCCAGGGCAACATGATGGGCAGTACCTTCCAGGGGCAAGCATCCAGCGACCAGACGACGTGGCTCGGCCACTTGGCCGCAGGCTACCAGTTCAGCCCCAATTGGCGCGGCTACGTCAATGTGGCGCAGGGTTACAAGCCGCTGGGCTACAACCTGGCGCCATCGAGCATGGACGATGCTGCCGGGTATGGCCGCGAACGCTCGATCAGCTACGAGGCGGGCATGCGCTACGCCGGAAGCGACGTGCGCGCCAGCATCGCCCTCTACCGGGTGGACAGCAACGACGTGCAGCTCTACGGCGACGGCGACATGGGCAACCAGACGCTGAGAAACGTGGGCGATACCCGCTCGGTGGGCGTGGAGTTCAACACCGAGTGGGATGTCACCCGCCAATGGACACTCAGCGCGGGAGGCTTCATCAATGACGCGACCTTCCGCCGCTTCGAGGATTCCAGCGCCTGCACCGGCTGCACGCACAACGCTGTGCCGATGGCGCCCAAGTATGGCCTGACGCTGAGCGTCAAGGGCAATGTACCTTTGGGCAACACCGTCTTGCGGCCGCAGTTGACCGTGCGCCGCACGGGGGCGCATTATTTCGACAGCGCCAATACCCTGTGCCAGGGTGCGTACACCGTGGTGGATGCGGGCTTGGGCTGGCAGCCGACCCGCAATCTGGAATTGATGTTCTACGCCCGGAACCTGACGAATCAGGGCTATCGAACCTATGGCTTCTCGTACGGTGCGACAGGCAACTTCGCGCAGATTGCGCCTGGCAGAACAGTAGGCGTAACAGCGACCTACCTGTACTGAATGCCCCATGAGAAACAACCTGACGACGAGACACTGGACACCCCATGGATCGCACCCAAACCCTCGACCATCACAGCGGTGACGCTCGGGAGACCTTGCCGATGCCACATGGCATGGTTCCCTCGAAGTGGAAGGCGCGCTTTGCGCGGGCGCAGACCATCCTGGCTGGTGCTCAGGTAGTCGTCGTCTTCGGGGCACTGACGCTTATGTTGTTGCTATTGGCAATAACGGAACCCATCTGCTGACTATGTAGCCCTCCTTCATCCAGCTTGCCGCCGTGGAGGCGAAACGACATGACTCAAGACAATGCGAACTCGATGACAGTCGGCGGCGATCCCCTGGTTAGCGCGGCCCGTTTCAACATCAAGCCGCTGATGGCGGCCTACATGACCTGCACAATGACCATGATGGCGATCGCTGCATTTGGCCCCCTGGCAAGCCGGCGCGGTGGTGACCGTGGGAGGCGTGTTGTGGATGCTGCTTTCGCGGCCCTGGGGAGCGTTGAGTGATCGGCGTGAGCGGCGAACGGTTCTCCTGGCCGGAGCGGGCGGCTTCAAGCTCGCCTACTGGGCCATGTGTATCCTGCTGATCGTATCGTTGCTGGTGCTGCCTGCGGCGGGTCTGGTGTTTGCCGGGCTGCTCGTCAGCCGCGGGGCGGTCGGTGCGTTCTTCGCGGCGGGCGAGGTGCTGGTGACCGATCACGTCGCTGCCGGTGAGCGTGCCGGTGCCATGGCTTCGCTTGGCGCGGCCAATGGCGTTGGACTGGTCGTGGGGTCGGCACTTGCTGCCGCGCAATGAGCGGGGCAAACCTGTGGTCCGCAAACAGATCAAACGCGACAAGGTGATGACTTTCTTTGCCAACATGGAGCCTTGCGTGATTGGTATGGAAGCCTGTGGCAGTGCACATCACTGGGCCCGTCAATTGCAGAGCCTGGGGCACGAGGTCAAGCTGATCTCGCCGCAGTTTGTCAAACCCTTTGTAAAGACGAACAAACATGACGTCGCCGATGCTGACGCTATCTGTGAGGCGGTCAGCCGACCCACATCATTAATCTAGATCGAAGTCTGTCGAGCGAACGCGAGTGATCAGATACCAGAGCTGAGTGTGAGACTGGTGTGCTACATATGCCTCTTTGTACTGGTTTGTTGCTGCGAAGGGAAAACAAGGCTACAATAGTTGTCTTTGCTGACTGCAGCAGCAAAGACAACGTTAGGGGAAACAACGACTTATATAACTATAAGTCGTTGACCTAGCGTTTCCAATTTCAAATTCGAGAGAAGGCTTTTGCCTACCCTTTCAGTTTGCACTGGCGCAATGGCAGAGTGGTTATGCAGCGGATTGCAAATCCGTGTACGTCGGTTCGATTCCGGCTTGCGCCTCCAGATCCCCCACCCTATTGGTCCGACTGACCGGTTCTGGTTATCAACAGCCAGGGTAATGTATACCGTCAGCAACCCATCCCAGGCACTTCGGCCGAACAACCTTAAAGTTCGCCAGCCAGCCATTTCTGCTGGTTTTTATTGAGTGCTGCTAACGCTATCGCTCACCACTTCGCAGTAACACGACATGTCATAATTGGATTTACCGAAGAAACCTGCACCATTTCGAAGCAGACCCATCATCTGCGCTAGAATTCGACGGACCTGATCTGGCGAGTTTGCGCCCGACTCCAGAACGCACCCTGCACTGGCAGATTATCAAGCTGCCTGGGTTTAGTATCGTTCCATCAACCCAACAACAGGCCCGAGCTCAGGCACAGCAACATGCCCTCAGACCTGCATCATGATTCAAGCCCATGGCCCATACAGAAAAGCCAAACCAGGACACCTGGCGCGCAGAACGATTTACGCTCTCACTGTTTCTAAGCTTTGTTGGGGGCTACTTTCTCTCTTATGCGCTTCGATCAGTCAACGCAACGATCGCCCCCCTACTTGCCGAGGACCTGAACCTGAGCGCCGGCGCACTGGGATGGCTATCGTCCGCCTATTTTCTGTCATTTGCATCTGTTCAGTGGCATCTTGGCACCTGGCTTGATCGGTATGGTGCGCGCCGTACTGAATCAATCCTGCTCACTATCGCTGCAGTTGGGTCAGTCATTCTTGCCGTCAGCGACTCATTATTCACACTCTCGATTGGACGCATCCTGATCGGATTTGGCGTCGCATCCTGCCTGATGGCTCCTTACTCCTACTTCAGACGCTGCTTCGCCCCGGAGAAGCAGGCTCAGCTTGCCATGTGGATGTTGATCGGTGGAACGCTCGGATCACTGACCGCCACCCAGCCGGCCTTGCTGCTCGCTCAAGCCTATGGATGGAGAGAGATCTTCCTGGTCTGCGGAGGACTGCTTGCAGTATCGGCATTGGCAATTGCAATATTTGTTCCAGACTCGGATCGTCAGCACACACAGACAAGCCAGAGCAAGCCTGGAGACAAGCCCATCAAACTGCTCGAACTGCTTGCGCACCCCACCCTGCTTCGCATCATTCCGACAACGATCTTCTTCTCAGGTGGATTTGTGGCGTTGCAGTCGCTATGGGTAGGCCCCTGGATGACAGACACGCTAGGACTTTCCACCAATCAGGCTGGACAAGTCTTGCTGTACTTCAACCTTGCGCTGTTGGTTGCCTACCTCCTCATGAGCATTGTGAGTCCGCGGCTTGAGAAGAAGGGCTTCGGACTGGCGCGACAGACCTTGTTTGGCTTCTACTGGTTCATCATCTGCATGGCGATCATTCTCGCATGGCGATCACCCTCTGCATGGTGGCTCTGGCTTGCGCTTGCACCAGGCATCCCAGCCGTGATTCTGATGCAGACACAGACCGCTCTAATGTTCCCCAGAGAAGTTGCAGGACGCGTGTTGACAACATTCAACCTGGTGATGTTCACCGGCGCTTTTGCGGTACAGTGGGGAATCGGCCTGATTGTCGATGGTTTCATCTGGATTGGCCTGATCCGGGCCGATGCAATATGGTCGGCCTTCGCTCTACTTTTGCTGGCACAAGTGTTGAGCCTCTGGTTTTACGTGACCCGTGGCAAGCCTCTGTCAGCAGGGAGCTGAAATGGATCAGACTGTTCTTGAGGCAATTGAACGATGGCCAGACGTACCTGCCGTCCATGGATGGCTATCGCTATCCAGAAGAGGCCAGTGGAGGCTGCATCCAGGCGGTACAGCCAGTCAGGGCGGGTTTGGTGAATCCATCCAGAACCAGCAGATCATTGCCTTCATAAACCGCAACTATGAAGCTGAGAATACGGGACGCTGGTTCTTTCAAAACGGCCCCCAACGTGTCTACGTCAGACTGGACGCAGCTCCCTTGGTCGCTTCGATCACCGGGCAGCCCGGCTCGCTTAGCACGCACAACGGACTTCCGATCAAGCAGATCAAGCGGTGGCTGATCGACCACAATGGCACCCTTTTCTTCGAATGCGAGCATGGACCTGCTTGCGTGAATGATCAGGATCTGGAACTGATTGTCGACGCCCTCCAGACCAGCGACGGTGTGCCTCTACTCGATTGGTGCGAACAACACGAACAGGGCGGTGCGCAGACCACCGTGACATTCACAACAGACGCACCATTTCAACTGACAGGAAGCGCTCCAATGAACTTACTGGGTGTGACTGATCGCGTTGAAAACGAGCTTGGCTTTGTGCGGCAATCAAGCGAGAATTAGCATGCCGCACGCCCTGGCAAGATGGACTCCCTATGCGATGCCTGACAAGTCAGGCAGATGCACCACAGAGCCTCAACAAGGGCTTTAACAGGTTGTATTGGTCTAGAATAGCAAGCAATGGATAAAAGCCCTGAATTCTTCTTTCCTGCCCCAAGACTGAGTCAGTACTGCAGTCAATGCGCGGCACCTATCACCCGTCGCATCCCGCCTGGGGACAACCGGGTCAGAGACTTATGTGAGTCTTGCGGCGCTGTACATTATCAGAATCCACGTACGGTAGTTGGAACTCTTCCTGTCTGGAACAACAAGATTCTTTTATGTCTGCGAGCAATTGAACCTCGGGCCCGTACATGGACATTGCCTGCCGGGTTTATGGAACTGGCAGAAACCACCGGGGAAGGCGCTTTGCGAGAAACACGCGAAGAGGCTGGCGTCGAAGTGGAACTTGGTTCCCTCTACACAGTCATAGACGTTCCGCACGTTGATCAGATTCACGTCTATTTTCTGGCGCATGCGAACACGGGTGACGTTGATCCTGGCCCAGAAAGTCTGGATGCGCGTTACTACGATATCAGCGAAATTCCTTGGGACAACCTCTCGTTCAGGTCCGTATCCTCGACACTACGCCACTACATCAGTGACGTTGAAAAGGGTCATTTCGAGACTCGGTACTATAGTCTGCCACCTGCCCGATAGTTTTCATTTCTGGAGGGATGAAGCGAATGGAAACAGCCATTCAATGGGTCGATCCAGATAAGCCTTTGCCACCCGCTCACACAGCGCTAGAAGATCCACCAGGACTTGTTGCGGCCGGCCTTGACCTGAGCATCTGGCGGCTAGAGCAAGCATATTCTGAAGGCATGTTTCCCTGGTTCAATCCGGGGAGCCTGTCCTCTGGTGGAGCCCGAATCCCCGTGCAGTTCTCTACTGTGAAGAATTGCACCTGTCCCGCTCAATGAACAAGCGGATGCGCAAGATAGAAAGGGATCAAGCATCAGGAAGCTTCTTTCCTTGCGTAGTGACCGTTGACTGCGCTTTCCCCACAGTCATGGAGGCCTGTGCTACGCGAGGCGCACCGCCAGGTCACGCCCCCGTGACAGGCACGTGGATCACACCGGAGATGAAGCACGTCTATCAGCAGTGGCACGCGACAGGGCGTGCCCACAGTGTCGAGACCTGGATGGATGGAGAGCTCTCCGGTGGTCTCTACGGCGTCAGTATAGGCAGAATGTTCTTTGGAGAGTCGATGTTCACACATCGTACCGATGCATCTAAAATCGCGCTGGTTCACCTGGTCAGATTTCTGCAAAGACATCATGTGCAGATGATTGATTGCCAGATGACAACCAGCCACCTGGTCAGTCTCGGTGCCCGCGAGATCGAAAGACGCCATTTCCTTGATCACGTCCACTTTTCAACCCGCCAGCCAGATCTTAACTGGCATCCGGGATGGATTGGGGCGGACGGATCCATTAACGCTGGCGTCCCTGATTGCCTTAAAGAATCTGGAAAACTTTCCTGATCAGGGACATCTTGTTGTACATTTTTTGTCATGAGCCAAGTTCAGGAACTTCCCTTCTCGGCAATTCAGTTCTATGCCACTGCCCCCTATCAGTGTAGCTATCTTCCTGATCAGATGGCACGCTCTCAGGTGGCGGCACCCGGACACATGATTCACGCCGGGACATTCTCCGAACTGGTAGATAAAGGCTTTCGACGCAGCGGCCTGTTCACCTACCGTCCCCATTGCGATCAATGCAAAGCTTGCTTGCCCATCCGGATCGACTGCGAGCGGTTCGTGCCTACACGCAGCCAGAGACGCGCCTGGAAGTCCCACGGTTCACTTGAGTCCAGAGTGATGGAACTGGCCTGGTCTCCAGAACACTATGACCTCTACTGGCGCTACCAGCAAACGCGCCATCCTGGTGGCGGCATGGATGAAGACAGCCGCTCCCAGTACAGCCAGTTTCTGCTGGCCAGTCGAGTCAATTCCCGACTGATTGAGTTTCGGGACCCGGACCGTGTGCTGCGCATGGTGTCCATCATCGACATCCTTGACCAGGGGCTTTCGTCCGTCTACACATTCTATGACCCAGAGAGCAGTGGAAGCCTCGGAACATATGGCATCATCTGGCAAGTTGAACAATGCCGGAAGCTGGGTCTACCTTGGCTTTATCTTGGTTACTGGATTGCCCAGAGCCGTAAGATGGCCTACAAGTCGCGTTTCCGGCCAGCCCAGTACTTTGTTAATGGAAATTGGGAAGAATTTCCCGAACAATCAAATTTATGAATCCCCTCTTTAACGCCTACACGCTTGCTCGAGCTCCATTATTTTCCATGGACCCCGAAGCCGCTCACGAGGCAACGCTTCGTTCCATTCAACGAGCATATGATTGCAAGCTGACTCGTGGGATGATGCATGATCTACCCATCGCCCCCATCTTGCTCATGGGGCTCTCTCTGAAGAATCCTGTCGGTCTGGCAGCCGGCCTGGACAAGAACGGTGAACACATCGACGCTTTGGGTAATCTGGGATTCGGGTTTGTCGAAGTGGGTACTGTCACACCCAAAGCTCAGCCCGGCAATCCGAAACCTCGCATGTTCCGACTCCCAAAAGCGCAAGCGCTAATCAACAGAATGGGTTTCAACAACCAGGGTCTGGATACCTTTCTAACAAATGTCAAACGTAGCCAATACAGAGATCGTGGTGGCATTTTAGGATTGAACATCGGAAAGAATGCGTCGACACCCATCGAAAACGCAAACGATGACTACCTGCTCGGACTCGAAGGGGTCTACCCTCATGCAGATTACATTACGATCAACATCTCGTCTCCAAACACAAAAAACCTACGTGACCTGCAATCTGGAGACAGCCTTAATGGTCTGTTGAGCGCTTTGCATGAGAAGCGGCTTGCATTGGCACAACTGCACCGCAGAAACGTTCCTCTAGCCCTCAAGGTTGCACCAGATCTAGACGAGCATCAGATCGAGGCAATCACGCAAAGCCTGGTTCGTCATCAGATGGATGGGCTGATTGCGACAAACACCACCATCGACCGACAATCCATAACTGGAATGCAGTACGCAGATGAAGCTGGTGGTCTCTCCGGAGCACCCGTCCATCGCAAATCACTCTGGGTGATTGAAAAATTCCGCAGTCGTCTTGGCCCGGAGTTTCCGATCATTGGCGTTGGTGGAATTATGTCCGGCGCGCACGCTGCTGAAAAAATCCAGGCAGGAGCAAATGCAGTACAGCTGTACACAGGACTGATTTACAAGGGTCCAGCCCTGATCGCGGATTCTGTCAACGCAATAACGAAGCGACTTCGCTAGCCTGGCAAGTCAGACATCTACCTCAGGCTTGCGTGGCAATCCTGCTCTGGGGTCGGCGCTGATTTTGAAATTGCGTGCTGATCGCCTGGTAGCGAACTCGCATATCAAAAGAAACAGGGTTCCAAATGGAACCCTGTTTCTTTACCTTCTAAGCGTTTGTCAGGCTATCTGGCATGGCATTTCTGCGATGCGGTGAGAACCTGCAATCGCTTCTCAGGCGTCGTTGCGACGAGTGGTAGTTGCACGGGCAGCTGTCTTGGCGGCACCGGTAGCAGCGTCAGAAGCAGCCTTCATAGTCGCTGCGGTAGCGGCATGAAGGTTCTTCTCGGTCACGTCAGCAGCTTGTTTGGCAGCTTTGGTCATGCTTTCGTAAGCTGCGTTTGCCTGAGCCATTGAGGACTTCAGCATTGCAACGGCGCTCTCGGAGCCACTTGGTGCATTGCGAGTCATCTGGTCGATGGTCTCCGAAACCTGCTTCTGATTCTCGGCAATCTTACCTTCGACAACCTTGGACAGCTCAGCCTGAACACCTGACACGATGTCATAAACGTGCTTGCTGTAAGCCATTGCTTTTTCTGCTGAGGGCTGAACCATGGAGGAGCTCATTGCAACAGCTTCCTGGGCGTCTTTGACGTCCATTGCTTCATGGGCTTTCTCGTTGACTTCGTCCATGGTTGCCTTGATAACCTTGAGGTTCAGATCAACCAGCTTCTCGAAGCCGCTAAACAGGGTACCCTGAACAGCCATGAAGGCGTCAACGGTTGCTTTTTGTGAATCAATTATTTCTTTTGGCATCTTGGTCATAACTATCTCCTGATGGATATTGTTGCGCTGCACAATTACAATGTAATGTATTTGGTTTTACGTTGTCAACTACTTTTTGTGCGTTGCAACAAAAATTTCATCAATCAGTATTTCGACGTCCTGGCTCATACCCCAGAGCCTCAGAAATTGTTCTCGCTGTTTCGACGAGTTGTTGTATCCATCCGTCCTGCAGACGCTCGGATGGAGCCGAAATGGACAAGCCTGCAACCAGGCGCCCGGTATCGTCATGAATGCCTGCAGCGATACAGCGAACCCCCATCTCAAGTTCTTCATTGTCTCGCGCATACCCGTGCCGGCGCACGAACGCCAGCTCTTTCTCAAGCTGGTCATACGCGGTGATGCTGTTCTTGGTGTTACCAGCCAACCCCGTACGGGTCGCGTAGGCGCGGACCTGGCGAGGATCTGAAACACAAAGAAAGAGTTTGCCCGTCGACGTCAGATGCAAAGGAGCACGCCCACCAATTGCCCTGACGACCTGCATTCCGGATCGTTCGCTCCAGGCGCGATCGACATAAACGATCTCGTCACCCTGCTGAATGGAAAGATTGACCGTCTGTCCGGTCAGTTTGTGCAGACTCTGCATCGCTTCTACGGCAGCTTCGCGCACATTCAGGCGTCCTCTAACCAGCGAGCCAAGCTCCAGCAGACGCATGCCCAACTGATACATTCCGCTGTCGACCCGCTCCACATAACGGGCTACCACAAGATCATTCAGAATCCGATGTGCAGTAGAAGGATGTAGCCCTGTGTTGGCGGAAAGCCCCTTCAGAGAAATCGGTTCCGCCTCGTTTGCCAGTGCGTCAAGCAATCTGGTAGCGCGCTCGATTACCTGTATCGCCATCCCTGGTGAAGTGCCACTCTCTTGCAGAAAGCCACTTTCGCTCTGGCCGGTCTTCAAACCCGCATGATCTCTCAATCTACTTGTCATTATTTATTCTCAATCTGCAGTGAACTCTGCCGACACAACGACAAGGCACAAAAAATGCGGCACTGCAACATGCGCATTCTAAGCTAGAACTCCCATTTTGGGTAGCGCGAAGTCGCGCCAATATCATTCGATACGGGTACTCGATCTCGCGAGCGTTGGCTCAAGTGTCGCCCCGAGATTCAATGCCTCTTCTCGCAAAAAAGCGATCGCTGGCTTGGCCGAATCAAGCGGTCCTTTAACACCGAGTTCAATGTGTGCCGCTCTCGCCCCCTCGCCGACTGAAGGCAGACTGAACGCCTTGACATCCTGCCAGCGTTGCTCGATCTCCTCAAGCGAAGGCGCGATTCTGGACTCAGGAATGTTGTAGGCGACAAATGAAAGCTCTTCTGTCCTGACAGTCTGATGCAGGTGCGCGTAGCGATGGTCCAGCGTCCACTCCAGCATCGGCCAGGCCATGACCGGAAAGCCAGGTACAAACGTATGATCATGAATAAAAAATCCTGGAATCCGGTTGTACGGATTCGGCACGATCTGCGAACCAGCGGGAAAGGTACCCATCTGCAACCGACGCTGATTCTCTGGCGCAGACATGTCTGCAGTTCCCTGACCCTTGCTCGCCATCTCGGCACAACGTTGCGCGATTTCGAACTCGGCCTCTGGATGCAGGACCAGGTCGACACCTAGTGCTGCTGCAACCGCCTGTCGCGTGTGATCATCGGTTGTTGCACCGATACCGCCGCAAGAGAACACAATATCGCCCGACTCAAAGGATTCTTGGTAAGCCTTGGTCAGCAGGGCACGATCATCTGACAAAATTCGCGCCCAGGCCAGAGACAATCCTCTACTCGAGAGCATCTCGATCACCTTGCCCAGATGTTTATCCTGACGCCGCCCCGACAGAATCTCATCACCGACAATAATGACGCCAATCCGTCGTGACGCTTGAGGTGACTCACTCATGATTCATTCCTTTGTATAAGACTCTATCAACGCAGGCTCTGTCGTGACTGAAAGGTCACGCTTCTGACGCAACGCTTCCAGCCCAAAGTGCGCAAACACCAAACCGGAAAAGACCGGCAGGAAAACCCATGCGGGAGGTAAAAGATTAAGCAGAGCACATATCAACCCTATGCTCCAGAAACCAATATTCCGGTCCTGCAACAGCGACTTTCGCTCCTCAGAAGAAGCATGATCAGCGACAGCATCGATGCGCATCATCCTGGAGAACGCAAACGTCCACCAGAACACAGAAAGAATCATCCCGAGCGGAGGAATGAGCCAAAGAGGCAGCGTAACGAGCCAGCCCGTCATGAAAACGATACTCACCCAGACGGCATTCCAGACACTGATGAGAAATGCATGCCGCCCTCGAGGCTTCACATCAGGGTAGTTATGACGACTCAAGTGAGCCAGCACCATCGGCATGATCCACACCGCGGCGACGGCCAGTCCAACAATTCCCGCCAGTGGAAGCAAAATGATGACTGCAATGATCGGGATCATCCACGCCTTGAGCACCAGAAATCCGGCGGTCCCGATCACAGGATCTACCATGCCAGGCACCGATGACTCTGTCAGTGAGTCCGAAAGCCACTCGGTAAGGGGTGACCACCCCAGCCAGATCAAAATCGAACCTAACACCAGCGTCACAATAACTGGCAGGAAGAGCGCGAATATCATTCGCGGATGCAACTGAGAGCGCAACGCGCGCAGAAAAGCCTGACCGACCCCGTTAAAAGGTCCATCAGACTGCGAAGATTTGGATTGCGGATTAGTGTACATTCAGTTCAAACCGTTTAACACCGTTATGATAGGGCAAACCCGATACCCGGTGCACATATGAGTGTTTATTTACCCAACGATTCCGGTCTGGCAACACTGCTGGCCCGAAGCGACAAACTGCTTGTCGTATGCTACTGCGCAGCCTGGTGCGACACCTGTAATGAATACCACCCCAAACTCGTCGAGCTATCAGAGAAACGCCCTGATACGGTGTTTGTATGGGTCGACATAGAGGAAGAACCCGAACTGCTAGATGATGAGGATGTGGAAAACTTTCCGACCATCCTGCTCGAAAAATCTGGCAAGACGCTATTCTTCGGGACCGTCCTGCCACACATCGGCCAGCTTGAACGACTGATACAGGCCGTCGAAGAATCGGATGGCGAATCATTTTCCGGGCCAGCCCCGGGAGGGGTGCGCAATTTGCTGCTGGAGAGATCTGCCTGAGCATTGACACGCAATCGCGTGCAGCAGGCGACACAAGGTTGCAATCACGTTGCATCGAACTTCAGAAATGCAATCAATCTGTTTCTGACTATGTTGCAAGGTAACGCTGCCGCAAAGAGGTGTCAGCCTGAAACTGTGGCGTGTCGCCTTCCCAGACCGTCACGCCTTTCTCCAGGATGTAGTGCCTGTCACATAGGTGCAGCAGATGTTTGAGATTCTTGTCTGTAATCAGAATCGACATGCCTTCGGTACGCAACGCATCCAGTGCCGTCCAGATCTCCTGCCGAATGACGGGCGCCAGTCCCTCAGTTGCTTCATCGAGAACCAGCAGGACCGGATTGGTCATCAATGCACGGCCAATTGCCAGCATCTGCTGCTCCCCACCTGAAAGCTGGTTTCCAAAATTGTTGCGACGCCCCGCGAGTTTTGGAAATAATGACATAACCCGGTCAAGGTTCCAGTTTTTGAGTCCGGTATTCGAGTCACGTGCGGTGGCAACGAGATTCTCCCAGACTGTCAGATTGGGAAATATCTGTCTGCCTTCGGGAACCAGCCCGAGCCCAGCGCGTGCGATCTGATAAGCGGGCCATTCATCAATTCGCGTTCCCCTGAATTGAACCTGACCTTTCAGGCAGGGCAACATCCCAAAAATCGTTCTGATCGTAGTGGTCTTTCCCATACCGTTGCGACCTTGCAAACTCACACACTGACCAGGCAGTACAGTCAGATTGACATCAAACAGCACTTGACTCGGACCGTATCCAGCCTGAACGCTGCGTACGCTGAGCAATGATTCAGCGCTTTCCATCAGTCGATCTCCTCATCACCCAGGTACGCTTCGCGAACCTTCGGATTGGACTTGACATGAGCGGGCGTGTCGCAAACCAGCACTTGACCGTAGACCAGCACACTGATCCGGTCTGCCAGCGCGAACACGGCATCCATGTCATGCTCGACTAGCAACATGGCGCACTGGCCACGTAGATTATCGAACAACTCCACCATCCGCTCGGATTCCGCGGGACCTAACCCTGCCATCGGCTCGTCAAGCAACATGAGCCCTGGCTCGGTGGCCAGCGCCATTGCGACTTCGATCAGGCGTTGTTGTCCGTAGGCGAGCGTGCCAACCATCGCATTCTGCAGGCCAAGCATACCCACCCGATCAAGAAACATACAGGCTCGCTCCACCAGATTCCGATCACGCAGCACCGGCCTGAAAAAATGGAAATTGTGCCCCGCGTGCGCCTGCACGGCCAACAGCACATTCTCAAGTGCTGTGAACGCTGTGATCGAAGAGTTGATCTGATAGGACCTGCTGATTCCAGCGCGGGCCCGTCTGGCCATGGACCAGCCCCCGATACTGCGGCCATGCAACTCGATCGATCCGCTGTCCGGACGGACCTCACCTGCTATCTGACTGATCAGCGTTGTTTTACCCGCTCCGTTGGGTCCGATGAGTGCATGTATCTCCTGGCTGTTTACGACCAGATCGACTCGATCAGTCACCTGAATCGCACCGAAACGCTTGCACAACTGGTTGACTTTCAGAACTGGCTGGGCAGACATCAATCATGCTCCTGGGCATGCGCACGGGCAGCACCCTTGGGAAAGAATATCCCCCAGAGACCACCTCGCAAACCTAGCACCATCAGCAAGATAAGCGGACCGATCACCAGTGGCCAATGAGGGGTGACCAGTTTTACAGCGTCCTCAACAAGCAACAGTGCTGCCGCACCGGCCACGGGACCGAATACTGTTGCCGCCCCGCCCAACAACACCATCACCATCAACTCCGCCGAGACCATCCAGCTCATCAAAGAAGGGGAAACGAATCCGGTCAGGTTGGCCATGAAGAATCCGCCCAGCGCACACACTTGAGCGGAGATAATGTAAGCCACCAGCCGATAGGGCTGCGCACTTGTTCCAACGGCTTGCACCCGCCTTGTATCGTATCGCGTCGCCCGCAACACCAGACCAAACCGCGACTGAACGATCAAGCTGGTTGCCCACAACACCAGCAACACACTCGCCAGAATAGAAAGATAGACAGCAACGGGTTGCCCGGTCACCGACCCGAAGTCGCTGACCCTTGACAGACTGATACCCTCATCTCCCCCAAAATTCCGGAGACTGACAAAGACATAAAAGAAGAGCTGGGCAAACGCCAAGGTAATCATGATGAAAGCCATGCCCTGTGTTCGCAACGAAATCCACCCGACAATCAACGCCACCACAGCAGAAACTGACAATGCGGTTAACAGGTGAACCCATCCATTAAAGACATCGAACTCGGTCAATATTCCAACTGAATAGGCGCCCAAACCCACATACATTGCGTGCCCGAGGCTGGCCATCGCCCCAAAACCAAGCACCAGATTCAAGCCCAGAGCGCATAACGCAAAAACCAGAATCCGACCGAAGTACGTCAGGACATAAGTGTCTCCGGAAACAAACGAGTACACCGGTACCAGACAAAAGCACAGCATGATCAGACCTGCGATCAATTTGCGCAGCCACACCCGATCTTTCGAAGTCTCCATCAGACTCTGACTCATGACTGCCCTCTAGCACGCATCGGAAACAGGCCTTGCGGGCGAAACGCGAGAACAATCGCCATCAGCAGATAGACCAGCATGGATGCAAGAGCGGGCCCAACTGCGGTCGCAATCGCTGGATCGAATGTAGCTCGCAACCAGACCGGAATGAAGACTCGTCCCAAAGTATCAACAAGTCCGACGATGATGGCTCCCAGGAATGCTCCCCGGATCGATCCGATTCCGCCGATGACGATCACAACCAGCGTCAGGATCAGCGTAGGCTCGCCCATGCCGGACTCGATCGAAAGAATCGGCCCAACCAGAGCACCCGCCAGCCCGGCCAGTGCCGCGCCAAGGGCAAACACGAACCTGTTCAGCCACCCGATATTGACACCCAGCGCCGACACCATCTCCCTGTTGCTGGCCCCAGCCCTGATCAACATCCCGATACGGGTTCGCTCAATCAGAAGATAGAGACCTAGCGCAACCAGCAATCCGGAGACAATGATCAGAAGACGATACGATGGATACATGAATCCACCCAAGTTCACCGCCCCGGACAAGGCTTCCGGTGTTTCCATATACACAGGCGAGCTACCCCAGATGACGCTGACAAGCTCATTGCAGAAGAGAACGATTCCAAAGGTCGCCAGCACCTGCTCGAGGTGTGATCGCCGATGAAGACGGTACAGCCCCAGCATATCGCCAGCCAGTCCAACCAGGAACATCAGTACAACTGACAAAAGGATGGCGAGCGCAAACGAACCAGTGTGCACAGAAAGGCTGGCCGCGAAATAAGCCCCGAACATGTAAAGTGAACCGTGTGCCAGGTTCACAAAACTCATGATCCCAAAGACAAGTGTCAGCCCGGCTGCCATCAAAAACAACAGCAGACCGAACTGAAGGCCATTAAGCGCCTGCCCAACAAACAGATTGAAAGTCACAAACGTTCAGGTCAGAGCGGACATTCTTTGAGGTACGAGTCGGAGTGACCTGGCAAGGTTTCCTGGAGCGTCTTGTGTGAGACCCGTCCCTTGTCGTCCTTTGCCACCTCGAATACATACATGTCAAGGACTGGGAACCCATTTTTGTTGAATTTGAAATTGCCACGAACTGATTCGAAATCAGCTTCGCGCAATGCTGCCTTCAACGCAGCCTTGTCCTTTGCGTTCCCATCCGTCTTGGCAAGCGCACTGTCAAGCAGCATGGCTGCATCGTAGGCCTGCGCAGCGTATTGCGAAGGGATACGTCCGTACTTGGCCTCAAAATCAGCCACGAACTTCTTGTTGGCTGCATTATCAAAGTCCGGCCCCCAGAACGAACCCGAAATCGCGCCAATAGCGGTCTCCTGCAAAGCGGGAAGGGTCGAGCCGTCAAAGCTTGAGACAGACATCAGAGGAATCTGGCCAAGCAACCCCGCCTGACGGAACTGTTTGATGAAGTTAATTCCCATACCACCCGGATAGAAAACATAGACGGCATCGGGTGCAGCGGCTTGCAACTGCGCAATTTCAGCCGAGTAATCAGGCTGGTTGACGCGGGTATACACCTCGCCCACGATGTTGCCCTTGAAAAATCGCTTGAAACCACCCACAGCATCTCGCCCGGCTTGATAGTTAGGTGCCATCACGTAAACATTCTTGTATCCCTTGTCGGTGGCATATTTGCCGACACCTTCTGCCTGCTGGTCGTTCTGATAGGAGGCAAAGAAGAAATTCGGGTCACACCGCTCACCGGCCAGCGGTGCTGGACCTGCGTTCATCCCGACAAAGATTGTTTCCGAATCGGCCAGGGGCTTTGCAATGGCCATCATGACATTGGAAAACGTGATACCACCCACGATGTCGACCTGATCCCGCTCAATGAATCGGTTCACAGTCTGGACTGCCAGGTCGGGCTTGAGCTGATCGTCTTCCTTGATCACTTCCACAGTCGCCCCGCCGAGCTTGCCACCAGCATTCTCGATCCCTAGCATGAACCCATCGTACATATCCTGGCCCAATGCGGCGGCGGGCCCGGACAAAGTCGCCATGAATCCAATCTTGACAGGTTCACCCTGAGCAAACGCCCACGCTGGCGCAGCCGCCAGCAACATTGCTCCAATCGATCGTCTGAACTGTGATGTCATCTTGTATGGTTCCATTCGAGTTAAGAACTGCCGGGCAAACCCCGTCCTTGAATCAGCGCGTCGCCGACCGCGAATCAACGCGAAACAGGCCTCGCCAGAAAATATGTAACGACTTGTTTACCAGAATATATAGGAAAACACGCCTATAAGTCAGTTACGTCTCTTGTCAGGCCTCTTGTTATACATTTTGCCATGTCAATTTTTGTCCTGTATGCGCCCCGGGGCGATATCGGTATCTCCGGATGGAATCGCCAGGAAAAAGCTGCTTATCCATTCTGATGGATCAACTTCAATGGGCAACAGGCAGACAAGTCTGGCATTTGCAACGGAGCAACGCTGATCTAAACTCGGACTTGAAACGGGACTGATCACAATGAACATTTGTGCTCCCATGTCACCGCCCACAGTCACGGCCCACATTTCAAACCCGAAGTTCTGAAGCAACTGGAATCCATCTTGAAAGCGTTCTACGACAAAAGACTGCAACTCCATACCCCTCAAACCTATCTGTCTCGAGGCAAGATGCGTACACCGCAGGAACTGCCAGTCAGATCTGAGAAGCTTCTGGAAGGTGCCATAGCAGCAGGACTGGAGATGCTCCCTCCACAAGACTACGGGATGAATCCATTACTGGATGTGCACGATCCGGCCTATCTGATATTTCTGAGAACAGCACACTCGCAGTGGCAGAAACTCGGGCCAGACTGGGGTGACGAGGTGATCTCCAACATCTACGTGCGACATCCGAACGCCCAGAGAGGCATACTGGCACTTGCAGCCATGCACCTGGCCGACGGCAGTTGTCCGGTTGGTGAGCATACATGGACGACTTGTTACTGGGCCGCGCAGTGCGCCATTAACGCCGCACAGGCCGTGCTGGATGGAGACTCGAGAGCCTACGCTCTTTGCAGGCCCCCTGGCCATCACGCACGGCGGGACGCGGCAGGTGGATTCTGCTATCTGAACAATGCAGCAATTGCGGCAGAAATGATTGCCAGAACATCCAGAAGGGTCGTCATTCTGGATACTGACGTGCATCATGGGCAAGGCATTCAGGAGATCTTTTACAATCGGGACGATATTCTTTACATCTCCATTCATGCCGACCCGACCAATTTCTACCCTGTTGTCGCCGGTTTTGAGCAAGAGAAAGGTTCCGGTGCTGGCTATGGTTACAACATCAACCTCCCGATGCCGCATGGTTCAAGTGAAAGCGATTTTTTTGAGAGGCTGGACATTGCCACAGAGGCAATCAAGGATTTCAAGCCTGACATGTTGGTTCATTCGCTCGGTTTTGATATCTATGAGCAGGACCCTCAGTCAAAGGTTGCTGTCACGCAGTCCGGGTTCAAGCAGTTAGGCGACAGAATCCGCCGATTTGCCTTGCCAACAGTTGTCGTCCAGGAAGGCGGGTACCACTACGACACGCTCGCCACTAACCTTCAAGCTTACTGCAAGGGTCTGCTTGCCCTTTGACTGGCCTTGAGAGGCTGGCGTATCCGCTCTGGAATTTCAACTTCCGCCGGTCTTGGTCATCAGGGAAATCTTGGTCAAGCCGGCATTCTTGACTTTGACGATGACATCCGCAAGGAAAGCATAGCGAACGTCCTCATCACTCCAGATTCGGATAACTGGAGAAATCTCCAGGCCCGCCGTCTGCTTTAACATCAGTGACAGCGCATCATCGTCCAGGACATTCCCATCTTCAGTCAGCAAAACACCATCATCGCGCAAACTCAGATTGATAGCGTCGACAGGCTCTTGCGGTGCCATTGCCTGGGTCTTGGGCAAACTCACCAGCACAGACTGGGCGGCCATAGGCGCAGCAAGAATGAAGAGCACCAGCAACACCAGGACAATATCAATGAGCGGAACCATGTTGATTTCGGACATCGCCTGATCACGCCCTCTGACCGAGGATTGGAACGATCCAAACGCCATATCAATGGTCTCCTTTGGCAACCAGATCAATCTGCTTGGCTTTGGGGCTGACGCCGACCGTCTGACCAGTCGTCAGAAACACAAACAGCTCATGAGCAAAAGCATCAAGCTGACCAAGAATGACACGATTGATTCGGACAAGCGTGTTGTAGGCCAGCACCGCGGGAATGGCGACCGCAAGCCCCAATCCGGTCATGATGAGCGCTTCACCGACAGGACCAGCCAGTTGTGTGAAGTTAGCACCATCCTCGGCCGCAATTGTCATGAGTGCGTGATAAACGCCCCAAACCGTCCCGAACAGCCCGACGAACGGTGCAGTCGCTCCGATTGTAGCGAGTACCGTCAACCCGTTTTCGAACTTGGAGGTTTCTTCGTCAAGCACCTTGCGCATGCTTCGCGTTACAAACTCTCCGGTTGAACCGACCTCTTCAAGCCGGGTTGCTCCATACTGGATATGGTGGTTCCGCGCATGAATCGCATGAATGGTGAGATGCGCAAACGGGTCTCTGACTCCATGTGCAATCAGCTCATTCTCCACCTGCTCCAGCGATGTCGCATTCCAGAATTTCACCAGAAAGTCCCTGGAGAACCGCTTGACACGCCACAGAAAAACACTCTTCGCAACGATTAGATACCAGGTCGTGCATGACATGATCGCAAGAACTACAAACAAAGACTTGCTCACCATGTCTGTGTGATACCAGAGTATCGACCAGACTTCACTATGGGTTTCCATCCTACCTACTTCCTTAGTACAAAATTGAAAGGAATATCTGCAAAAGCTCTAAACGGCACGCCATTACGCTGATATGGCTTGAATGTTGCGCGCCTCGCGGCACTGAGCGCAGCCTCGTCCAAAGAAGCGACGCCAGACGATTGTTTGAGCAAAACCGACTCAACCTCGCCTGAACGGTCAATCGTGACTCTCACGACAACCAGCCCTTCAAGACCGAGACTTCTGGCCTGCCGGGGATAACTCGGCATGGGTGGACGTCCGCGGTACTCCAGTCGCGAGACCTGGACGGGAGCCTTCTCCACATCTGGAAGATTGCTCTCGCTCGGCGTGACCGTCGGCTGAGCGGTCTGCGCCGGAATTCCTCCCTGGTCCTTATTCGACGCCACTCGTGCCGGTTTGGGCCTAGGCTTGGGTTCTGGCTTGGGTTCTGGCTTGGGTTCTGGCTTGGGTTCTGGCTTGGGTTCTGGCTTGGGTTCTGGCTTGGGTTCTGATTTCGGTTCTGGTTTCGGTTTCGGTTCTGGTTTCGGTTCTGGCTCTGGCTCTGGCTCTGGCTCTGGCTCTGGCTCTGGCTCTGGTTCCGGTTCCGGTTCTGGCTCTGGCTCTGGCTCTGGTTCCGGTTCCGGCTCTGGCTCTGGCTCTGGCTCTGGCTCCGGCTCCGGTTCTGGTTCCGGCTCCGGTTCTGGTTCCGGTTCTGGCTCCGGTTCCGGTTCCGGTTCCGGTTCTGGCTCTGGCTCTGGCTCTGGCTCTGGCTCTGGCTCTGGCTCTGGCTCTGGTTCTGGTTCTGGTTCTGGTTCCGGTTCTGGTTCTGGTTCTGGTTCCGGTTCTGGCTCCGGTTCCGGCTCAAGCAAAGCGTCCTCAGATACCTGTTGGGACACTGCCTCAGAAACGACCTCTTCGCTCACGTTCCCATTCGGACTATCAACAGAAAAATCGAGCACGACCTCCGTGTGCGCCCCCCCTTCTGGAGCCCCCACCCGACTCGGCCGCATCAACAACCAACCGGCCATCGCGTGCATGCCAACAACAACAAGCAAAATCAACAGGCGGGTCGCCCAGCGAACTTTGTTAGGTATCAACAACTCAGCCATCCGCAATTACGATAAATCTTTCAGAATGCACAGGATGAGGACGCACTCTCATCGGAAGACCGTACACCTGTTCAAGTAGTACTTCATCGAGTACGACTGATGGCCGGTCAATTGCAGCGACCCGTCCATCTGCAATCAGCATGAGGCGATCGCACCACCGTGCTGCCATATTCAGGTCATGCAGCACGATCACAACCGCGGCCGAGTGATTCCTCGCGAGATCATGAACACCCTGCATCAAAAGCACCTGATGTCTGGGATCCAGGCTCGCCGTGGGCTCATCCAGAAACAGATAGGCATGCCCATGCAAATTGACGATTGCTCTGGTCTGAACCAACACGCGCGCGAACTGAACCCTTTGCTGCTCGCCCCCCGACAATGCCCGATATGACTGTTGCGCTTTATGTCCGAGATCAGCATGCGAAACCGCATCATCGATCCAGGACTGAACCGTGGCGGGCGGTACTTCCGGAAATGGGTAGGCACCCATGGCAACCACCTCGGACACAGGCAGATCAAATGTCATGACACTTTGCTGTGGTAACACTGCCCTTGTACGGGCGAGTGTGAGCGGTTTGGTCCGATGTGTGGCCAACCCACCAAAACTGACCTCCCCTTCTGTGACTGGTAGCTCAGCACAACAAGCCCCCAGAAAAGAGGATTTGCCTGCTCCGTTTGGTCCTAGAATGCCAAGCACCTCTCCTACTTCGAGGTGCATGCTGACATTGTGAAGCACCTCCCTGGTACCCCGCCGCACACAAAGACCTTCTACAGTCATCCTTTTCTGAGTCATCGCTTGCCCCTTATCAACAGCCAGATAAAGAAGGGCCCACCGATAAGACTTGTTACCAATCCGATCGGCAACTCAGACGGTGCGATCAGGACTCGGGCCAACCAGTCACCAAGGGTGAGCGCGAGAGCTCCTCCCAATGCCGATGCGGGCAAGACCCAGCGATGGTCCGAGCCCATCCACAGACGAACCAGATGGGGAACGACCAGACCGACAAACCCGATACCGCCCGTAACCGCGACAATCGGACCGACAGTCAACGCCACCAAAGTAATAAGTTGCCAACGCAGTGAGGACAGCGAGTAACCAAGATGAAAAGCCTCGCGCTCACCCAGAAGCAATGCATTCAAAGCTTTCCAGCGAATTAACAAAAGCGCAACCATCAGCAACGTCCACGGTGCCAGAAAGTTGATCATTGACCAGTTTGCACCTGCCAGACTGCCCATATTCCAGAAAGTCAGATCACGAAGCTGGGCATCGTTTGCGTTGATGATCAGTAAGCCCATCAAACTGCCTACAATCGTGTTGATGGCGATTCCCGCGAGCAGCAAACCTGACACACTGTGGGAACGCCTCCCCAGGAAATAGGCTAAGTAGGTCGCGCCAAGGCTTCCAATGAATGCTGCTCCCGCAATCAGAACCAAGCCTCCAGACGTCAACACAATCGCTATGACAGCCCCGAGACTTGCACCTGCTGACAACCCCACCAGGCCGGGTTCAGCCAGCGGGTTTCGAAACAGCGCCTGCATGACCGCTCCAGCGATGCCCAGAGATGCCCCGGCAATCACACCCAGAACAATACGGGGCATCCGGATGTTGACCCAGACGTTCCTGGATACCTCATCCATTGACTCAGCACCGACGAGCCACATCAGCAATCGGGTCGGATCGATATGGTAAGCACCATTTACGGACGCGAACAACACAGAAACCACCAGCAGCAGTCCGAGCAACGCCAGTCCTGCTGCGACCGGCGTCACTCCTTGCAGACGCAGTAGCGGAAGTGTTCTAGTTGGCGGCACCTAGCACTCCATCCTGAACCTTTGCAATGGCCTGCGGAAACCGCAAACCGAAGCCTTGCGCCAGCATGTCATCGAGCACGATTACACGCGAGTTTTGAACGGCAGGTGTCATGGCAATCACTGGACTTTGCTTGACCTTCTCAACGCCTCCCATCGACTCCACTGTGCTTGAAGTCACGATGATGACATCAGGTGCCAGCGCACTCACCACCTCTGCAGACAGAGGTCGGTAGGCGTTCTGCTCTGCCAGGACGTTCTTCAGTCCAGCAGTCTCGAGAACAACATTCGCAGCCGTATCGGCTCCCGCTCCCAGCAGTTTGCCACCTCGCATGACTATTGTCATGGCTCCAAGCGCTGGTATTGTCGTTTCCTCCACGGACGCAAGCGCCGACTCCATTTCTTCGAGCAACAATTTGCCCTGCTCAGGTTTGCCGAGAGCCCGTGCGACGGTTTCGACCCTGGAACGCAAAGATTCCAGATCTGGCTTATCTGACACCATAACGACGGAAATCCCCAGTTGCTTGAGTTGCTCAATCACTTCCGGAGGACCCGCATTCTCAGACGCAACAATCAGTGATGGGCGTAAGGAGACCACACCCTCTGAAGGCAGCTTCCTGTAGTAGCCGACGCTGGGCAGTTCGGTTGCTTCGGGAGGGTAAATACTGGATTGATCTGTGCCGATAATTCGCCCCCCTCTCCGAGAGCATAGACGATCTCGGTCACGCTGCCACCAAGCGTCACCAGTCGGGAAGCATCCTGGTCCGGCTGCGCTAAAGCAGCCGGACTCAAGAGTACCGCCAGACTGGCCGTCATGGATGACAGCCAGCGTACTGCAAACACCCCTGTCCTCATGATGCCAGGGCCTCTTTGCAGAAAGAGGTCATCAGATGACGCCACTCGACAAGCTCAGGCTTGCCAGGCTTGCGCGCACCGAAGAACTGAACGATCAGCTCGCCTTGTGCATCATAAACCTCAAGTGAGGTCACCCATCCATCCACTGTCGGCTTGTTCACTACCCAAACCTGACTGACCCGACTGACATCCAGATGGAGATTGAATGTGGGATCGAGAACGTTGAGCCATGGGCCACGTTCGACGATGCGCTCAACCGGTCCTGTATGAATCTGTATCATGCCGCGGTTCCCGACAAAGCACATGATTGACTGGCCTTCTGCTGCAGCATTGCGCAACATCTTGTCGATAGTATCAACCGGAACCTGCTGTGCCAGATCAGCACCAACATCCAGCAACGCACCCTGGCGATTCACATTGAACTTGCGCAGCATCGGAAAAAAGTCGTGTGTATCTTTCAGGTTCAGCCACGCATCCCGAAATGCCTGAGCATCGTCAACCCTGTCCTGGCGAACATCCGGTTCGATTGCCTGGAAAGCTGGCCACACGGATGCGACGGCATGCTCCTGCACCAGTTTCAGATACTGAGCTGTATCGGTCTCATCGGTGCAATAGACCTTATGAATGGCAACGCCTTCAGTGTCAAAGAACTGCAGGCTGTGACGCCCTCCCTCCTCCACTGCCCACGCCGAATCCCAGCAACTGAAAAACACCCGCAGATCAATATCAGGTCCAAGAACCAGACCGACATGCCCGGTTCCTTTTATGTCCTCGTAGGCTCCATGACGTTCGTGCACGCAGATGTCATTGCGAGTGAGAGCCATGACACGACCAAGCGAGCCTAACTTCCTGAAGATCTCCTGCCCGTTACCTTCGAGTTTGACGCTGCGAACAGGGCCGCAGGCTGAGGCCACCCACTGCGCCTCGCTGATACCTAGAATCTTTGCGACTTCACGTGCACGCTTTGCCCGTTGCTGCTCGTCAAGCGACTCATACCGCTCGTGCACTTCCTGGGACTTCTGTTTGTAGGTTTCATCCATTTGCGGACTCAAGGGGGTGTCAATCATGTCAAGCATAGTTAGCCTTTAAATTCAAGTTCAGTATTGGTATGTGAATGAAACTGCGAAGTTGCGGCCCGGTTGTGTGTAGGCATCCAGAGGGCGAGCGATCGGATTGACACCGGCTGTGGGCACGTCAAGTGCATTCCAGTACGTCTTGTCAAACAGGTTGAACACACCCGCCTGCACAGTCAATCCTTTGACTTCAGATGGTCTCCAGTATGCGGTCAGGTCCACGAGGCCATAACCGGGTGCCTTGAAGTCAGGATTGGGGTGGGTTGCCGTTGCGTTCGGATAGGCGACATTGCTGCGCTCTGCGGCCGCAGTAACTTGTGCCCTTGCCCCCCACTCCTGTGCGGAGTAGGCAACACCAAAAATTGCGGTCAGCGGTGCAACCGAGTTCAGGTAAGTATCTGTTGCCCGGTCCTTTCCAACCGTCCATGCCAGCGATCCGAATACGCTCCAGTTGCTGTGAAAATTCCACTCACCCCGAGCTTCGACACCATAAATACGGACATCCGCAAGGTTTTCATAGCTCTGGATGAAAAACGGATACTGGCGAGTCCCCGGACCCGTGACAGATTCGATGAAATTTGTGTAGGTATTATCGAAATAGGTCAGCGATCCTTTGACAGCCTGATTGTCATACTTCGCACCAAACTCCCAGCCACGGCTCTTTTCCGGGTCAAGGTTGGGATTTCCCTGCACCAGGTAGGTTCCGGGTGATCCAAAGCGGCTGTAGAGTTGTGTGGCAGTGGGAGCATTAAAGCCTGTGGCGTACTGCGCATAGACACTGAGGTCCTTGATTGGCTTCCACGTAACCATCAGCTTGGGCGACCATGCCTGCCCACTTGAGTTGGGCAGGTTTGTTGCGTTCGGGTTGGACGAGAAGCTACCAGAGTTGTCCGGCGAAAAACTGTAGTCGTCGTAGCGTATGGCGGGGGTTACAAGAAAAGTGTCATCTGCAAACCCGATAGTGTTCTGTAGCCAGAGTCCGTATTGATTTCCGTCAGTATTTGGAATATCAGACTGATTGATGTGAAAGAAGTAGCATGACGAGAAAGGACGCACTACTGGCGGGCATGAGTCCCGACCACCAACATACTGTGTCAGGCGTGTCGTATAGAGCTCGGCTCCTCCCTCCCAAAACTGGCTCACCGAACCGCTAATCGACTTGGTCATGTCAAGACTCAGGCCATAGGTCGTCTCTTCGATCGAATTACCCCGAAAGTACGGACCCTGAGGAGTCGTTCTGCGGTTGGCATTCAGATCACTCGACAGTTTGACATCCTGCCAGTAGGCCTGCGCCGCAAATGTGTCGATGATGGCGCTTGAATCGGCTGCCGCCCAGGCATAGTCCAGTGCAATACTCTGGCGCGTGGTTTCCTCTGTCAGGTAGCTCTGGCCGGGAAAGTATGTGGCGGGATTGGCTGTCAGGTCCGTGATGTCGTCATTACGGTTGAAGTAGCTTGCCGTCAGACCAAGTTTATGCCCACCGTCAATTGCCTGCTGCAACTTCAACAGATAGTTCTGTTGAACGTAGTTGTCGGGGTTGGGCTCCGTACGACTTGTTCCGTAGCCACCGACATTGCCTTGATTGATGGTCTCGTGGCCTTGCTGAACACCAGCCTGCAGCAACCAGCTGAACCCCTTGTCATTGCGAGCCGCGAACGCACCATTGAGCAGCCAGCTGTTGTCCACCGAGTAATAGCCAGTCTTGAGCAGCGCACCAAAAGGCTTGCCATCGCGCAGCAGATCACCTGGATTCAGGGTGCGCACGTCAACGACACCACCAAGAGCACCAGAGCCAACCGAACTAGAATCCGAACCCCGGATGACATCTATCTGATTCAACGAGTTGAAATCCAGCGTATTCAGTCCACCGGCCACTCCACCCTGATCACCACGAACATCAGTCAGATAAGACTGACGAATTCCATCGATACGCGTGAGAACTCGCGTTCCCTCCAGTCCCCGGATGTTGATGCTTTTCGTGGTGGTGTTGTAGTTAACACCTGGCTCGGCGCGAGAGCCGAACTGAGACCAGTTCAGTATCTGGAGCGAATCAAGCTCCGAGCGGCCAGTCTGAGTTGCCCACGGGGTTTCCTGGCTCGATGATTCGCCCATCACTGTAATCGCGTCAAACGCCTGCGCCGCTGATGCACCCTGAGCACTCTCCTGCTGAACCGTGACCCCTTGCGCCATGACACCCGCAGCAGACAAAGCGAGCGGCAATGCGGCCAGACTGAATCCAGCTCCCCGTATTTTTATTCCTGAAATGTTCATGGTTATCGAATTTGAATTAGTGAGATCGTAAGGAAAATGCAAGATTTTGTAAATAGTGATGCGAATGATACGAATTCTCATTTGTTTTTGCAACTAAAAAACTAACTAATCCTTGCTACTCAGGCTCAGTAGTATCGATATGACTTGATTGATCTCAAAAAAAATATAATTTTTCAGTTACTTGCAGCTTGCAAAATAAAATGATTACCTGACCAAACTTGTCTGCAAGCAAACAATCCCAACTAATGTCATAATTCGGTTTCCAAAATTTCTCACCCGCCTGTCAATAGTCACAAGACGATTCGGCCGGTTCAGTCGTCAGAGCGATTTGACATGAGAAAAAAAACGGGTGATAATTTATGGCTTGATGGGTCGGTAGCTCAGTCGGTAGAGCAGCGGACTTTTAATCCGTTGGTCGTGGGTTCGAGTCCCACCCGACCCACCAAATCAAACACTTGGCCCGGCTCTTGCAGTCGGGCTTTTTGTTTTGAAATTCAAGTTTCTCAGGCCAAGTTCTTGAGTTCAGGTTGTTGTCGGATCAGTTTCACGCCGTCAGTTCATGTAAGCACTTTGTAAGCAGCACACCATGACCGCCGCGAGACGACCATCACCTGCGACGAATGAGAAGTCGTTTACCGTCGCGCGTCCTGAACGCCCCCCACCAGTCGTGGTCGCCACGCCTTACCAACAACCCACTCAGCACGGCCTCATTGCCCTCTCATTGGTTCTTGAGCCAGCACAAGCCCAGAGGCAGCATATCGAGAGCATATCGAGCTGCCCTCAGACCCAGAACAGTCTGATTCAACGGACAAGCTATCCCGTCAACGACAACTTGCATCTGATGGTCTGTGATTCGACACACAGACCAGGCCGTTTGCCGTTCGCCATTTGCCCGGCAAAATACACACAAGCCAAGCCGCAGCCAATTGAAGACCTGCCGAGATAACAGCGGATTTTCCCTGACTGGATGCCCCCTTGCCGAAATCAGCCGACGTCACCTGAGCACCACTATGCGGCTCATCAGAACGAGCGGACCCTGTCGTGCCTCCTGCCAAACTGACGGCAACTTGATATATCTCAATCAGGGTTTACCCTTTTTGGCATAACGTTATATCTAACAGTTATTAAGACAAATCCACGACGACAATTCGCCTTCACACCAGCGGATTCCAATTCAAAGAATCGACATGATGCAAAACAAAGAGCTGCGCCGCGTCCCTCAGCAAGGCAAGCGTGGTTTCCTGAAGGGATTGCTTGGCCTGACGGCAAGCGCCACAGTCATTCCTATTCATCCGGCCAACGCCAGTACTCAGCCGCCCAGGCGGCCAGGTATGCCCGGCAAGCGTTTCGGCATGCTTGTCGATTTACGCAAGTGCATTGGCTGTCAGGCATGTACTGTCAGCTGCTCAATGGAGAATCTTCCACCCATTGGTCAGTTTCGCACCACCGTCTTGCAGTACGAGGTTGACATGCCTGATGAAAGCGCACCGGCCATGGTCAGCTTGCCGCGTTTGTGCAACCATTGCGATAACCCACCTTGTGTTCCTGTCTGCCCGGTCCAAGCGACTTTTCAGCGTGAAGACGGCATCGTGCTGGTAGACAACGAGCGATGCGTGGGTTGTGGCTACTGCGTTCAGGCCTGTCCCTACGATGCCCGTTTCATCAATCACGAAACACAGACTGCTGACAAGTGCACCTTCTGTGAGCATCGCCTGGAAGTGGGTCTGCTGCCTGCCTGTGTTGAAAGTTGCGTAGGTGGCGCACGCCTGATCGGTGACCTGAACGATCCGCAGAGCCTGATCTCGCAAACCATTTCCGAGAACCAAGGTGACATCAAAGTACTGAAGCCTGGCATGGGCACTGCCCCGCACGTCTACTACATCGGTATGCCCGACGCGTTTGTCGACGGAATCGACGGTCAGGCAAGCGTACGGCTGGTATCAGATCACTGAAAGGGCGGGAGAAACTGAATCATGCAGATCATTGAATTGCTCACACCCTCCTATGAGGCAGCCTGGCTCCCCTGGGCTGTGCAGTATTTCTTTCTAATCGGTATTTGCGCAACGACAGCAATCATGGCCACCGCTGCAGCGCTGGCACCTCGTGGTTCGGGAATGAATGCTCTCCTACCCGCTCTGATTGCTGTTTTACTTGTCAGCGCGTTATCTGCACCAGTGTCACTTCTGGCAGACCTGCATCAGCCCGGACGCTTCTGGCATTTTTACGCGCACTTCACGCCGTGGTCCTGGATGTCAATCGGCGCCGTTCTGTTACCGGTTTTTATTATCCTCTCTCTGGCCTTCGTACTTGCGTGGTGGTTACAGCGCACGACATTACTTAAGGTGACAGGCGTGTTGCTGGCCATGTCCGCTGCCTCCATACTGGTATACACCGGTGCAGAGATCATGGCCGTGCGCTCACGCCCTTTGTGGAGCACACCGTTTCTGCCCGTGAACCTGGCACTGACGGGATGGCTAGCCTCCATCGGAGCACTACTGCTGGTTGCACGCTGGCTACCGGGCGGCCTCAAAGCGCTGCCACAGGACACTGTACGCAAACTGAGCCTCTCGGCTGTTGGCGCCCTGATCATCAGTGCTGGCCTGTGGGTAGCATCCGGCCTGACGGGATACGACTCGTCCTTTGGTGCTGCGTTCGAGCTGTTCAGGACCTACGACGTGTGGCGTTTCAGCATGTTCGGATCCGCCGCCGCTGGCCTGATCATTCTGCTCTTGTTGTTCGCGCCAGCTCAACGCCATACCGCCCCTGGCTACTCACTACTCATTGCCGGCGCCATGCTGGCAACAGCATGGACGTTCCGCTGGATTCTGTTCATGGCAGTTCAGGGTGTACCCAAGTACGGTGCAGGCCTTTACCTGTACAGCATGCCACTGGGAAGCGATGGCCTGCTTGGAATGATCGGTGTGCTGGGCCTGTGCATCGCCTTGATTGCCATGGTGAGCATGGCCTATCAAATCCTTCGCGCGCCCGTGTCGCTGCGCTGACGAACCAAGATAACCGGACGTATCCATGAGCAACAGTAAAGACCCCAACAACGATTCGAGCAAATCCCCTTCATCTCCGGTCGACACAGAACGTCGCTCGCTGATGCTGCGGGGAGGCGTGGCTGCTGGCGGCCTGGCTGCCTTTGCTGCCGGCTACGGGGAAACCGTGGCAAAAGCAGCAAAAGGACTCATATCGGGCACCGCCGGTGGGCCGACTGCTCACGCGGTACGCGGGAATTCACTCACTCCTGAGTTTCGCATCGACCCTGTCAGCGGCTTGCTCAGCACCCAGCCTGGCCAGGTCGTCAGTCCGTCCAGTTGTCTGGGCTGCTGGACGCAATGCGGGGTGCGTGTACGGGTTGACACGACCACCAACAGCATCATCCGAACGGCTGGCAACCCATACCATCCGTTGGCCACCACCCGCCCAGCCCCCATGGAAAAACCTGTACGCGAGGTTTATGCAACGCTCGGGGGAGATGCAGGATACGAAGGCCGGGCCACTGCGTGCGCACGCGGTTCTTCCATGCTCGAGCAACAGAAAAGCCCTTACCGGGTAACCCAGCCACTCAAACGTGTGGGACCGCGCGGTTCCGGTCAGTGGGAAACGATCTCCTTTGAACAACTGGTGCGCGAGGTATGCGAAGGCGGCGATCTGTTTGGGGAAGGCCATGTTGACGGATTTCGCGCCCTGTACGACCATAAAACCCTGATCGATCCAGAGAACCCCGAGTACGGTCCCATTGCCAACCAGCTCGTTGTGAACGATTCCGCCAACGAGGGGCGTACCGGAATCCTGCGACGGTTTGCTGAGCAGTCGTTCGGAACAGTCAACTGGAGCAATCACGGTTCATACTGCGGCCAGTCTCGCCGGGTGGGTATGGGTGCCATGCTGGGAGACCTGCGCGGCCTGCCGCACGGCAAGCCAGACTGGCAACGCGCTCGTTTTGGACTTTTCATCGGTGCCGCACCGGCGCAATCTGGCAATCCGTTCCAACGCCAGGGTCGTGAACTGGCCGAAGCCCGCTCACGCAAGGTGAACACCTTCCGCTACGTCGTGGTATCCCCCATTTTGCCGACATCGTCGAGCCTGGCATCAGGCTCGGGCAACCGCTGGCAGCCTGTGTTGCCGGGTACGGACCTGGCGCTGGTCATGGGAATGATCCGCTGGATCCTTGAGAACGAACGCTACGATGCCAAATCGTTGTCGCAGCCTGGCCCTGCTGCCATGCAAGCCGCTGGCGAAGCATCGTGGACCAATGCAACCCACCTGCTGGTTGCAGACCCTGACCACCCACGTTTCGGAACATTTATCCGTGGAACCGACTTGGGCTGGGCAGCACCTGCCGACGAAAAAGCAGCCGATGTGTATGTTGTGAAACTGGCTGATAATAGTCTGGTGCCGCATACGCATCCCACCGCGGCCACCCTTTTTGTGGAAGACACGCTCATCTTGCGTGACCCTGATGGCAAAGAGACACCTGTGAAGGTTGCATCGTCTCTTGCCATGTTGCGCCAACACGCGCAGCGCAAGACACTGCAGGAGTACGCAGTATTGTGTGGCGTGCCACAAAAGGATATAGAAGCTCTGGCAAGTGAGTTCACGAGCTACGGCAAGCAAGCGGTGGCTGACACACACGGCGGCAGCATGAATGGTTCAGGCTTTTATACGGCCTATGCCATTGGCATGCTCAACACACTGGTGGGCAACCTGAATGTGGCGGGCGGCCTGGTACTGGATGCAGGTCCCTTTGGACCATTTGGACCAGGTCCTCGATACAACTTTGCGAAGTTCGAGGGTCGTATAGCAGGCAAAGGTGTCGCCCTCTCCCGACACCGCTTCCCCTATGAGAAAACCAGCGAGTTCCGCCGCAAGCAAGCCCAAGGACTATCACCCTATCCGGCGAAAGCACCCTGGTATCCTGCTGTGGGGGCGTTGAGCAGCGAAATGATTGCATCTGGTCTGGCTGGCTACCCTTACAAGGCCAAGATCTGGCTCAACCACATAAGCAATCCAGTGTACGCCATTCCCGGATTTCGCAACGTGGCACTCGACAAGTTGAAAGACCCGAAAGTGCTCCCGCTTTTTGTGTCGGTAAACCCGTTCATCAACGAAACCAACGCGTTCGCCGACTACATTGTCCCTGATACAGTGACCTACGAGAGCTGGGGCATTTCCGCCCCATGGGCTGACGTCATTGCCAAATCCTCGACAGTACGCTGGCCAACCGTAGAGCCAGCCGTTGAGAAAACAGCCGATGGACAGACCATCTCGCTGGAAGTGTTCCTGATTGCCGTTGCCCGCAGCCTGGGCATGCCTGGATTTGGCGACCAAGCCCTCGCAGACAATCAGGGTGGACTGCACGATCTGAACACACCGGAAGACTTCTATCTGCGCGCCATGGCCAATATGGCGTATGCCGGTGGGGATGTGGTTGGGGATGCGTCTGACGACGACATGGAAGTAACGGGCGTCGACCGTTTCCGCGATAGCATGCAAGCGAGCCTTAAACCGGAGGAATGGCGAAAGGTAGCAATGCTGATGACTCGTGGTGGGCGATTTGACTCGCTGGAATCAGCATGGAAGGGTGACCACATTCGCAAGGCGCATACACCTGCGCTACAAATCTGGAACGAAGAGATCGCAAACATGCGCCATTCGATGACTGGCGAGCGACTGAACGGCTGTCCAACCTGGTACCCCACCCGACTGGCAGACGGTCAGAACATGCGCGACCAGTTCGACCCGGACACATGGCCAATGCTCATGACGTCCTACAAATCCAACCTCATGAGTTCCATGTCGATTGGCGTAGAGCGCCTGCGCCAGGTCCACCCCCACAACCCGGTGTCTGTCAACCGTAACGATGCTGCCAGACTCGGTATTCGCAATGGGGATCGTATACAGGTGTCATCGCCTGGCAGCCGCATTGAGGGAGTTGCCGTTGTGCGAGATGGTATCGCAGAAGGAGCGATTGCCGTTGAGCATGGCTACGGTCACCGCGAACTCGGTGCACGATCGCACAAAATCGACGGGAATCAGACCGCCTCCAGCTCAGCGCTGTCGGCCGGGGTGAACCTGAACGACCTTGGTTTCCGGGATCCAACCAGAGGACCAGATGGCAACATCTGGATTGACTGGGTCTCTGGCGCAGCCGTACGCCAGGGGCTGCCAGTTCGTGTGAGCAAGCTAGCCTGAGTCGAGATCAGTTTGATGGGGCAGTGACCTGTTCGGTCGCAGCACCATCTATTTAAACGAAGACCGTGCAGCTGACGGCCTCCTCTAGAATCGATCGGGCAGCCGCTTTCGTTAGATGATCAGTCTCTCACCTATTTCGACAACTCTGGCGGGCGGCATCTGAAACAGTCGCCACTGCGCAGGTACATTGCGAAACATGAAGATGAAAAGGTTCTTGCGCCAGACACTCCATCCATCTCCTTTCTGAGCGACCAAGGACCAGCGGTTGATGAGATAGCCGTAGCGTTCCTCAGGATCATCGGCCGGAAACAGCTGTGACAGGACCGCCGGAATCTCGATCGAGTCTCGATAGCCGTATCGAAGAATCAGAGAGTAAAGACCATGGTCGACCGGCGTCAGTTCAAACCGACGAGACGCTGCAACAAACGGCACTTCCTCCACATGAACAGTCAGACAGATCACCTTCTGTGGCAAAGCATGCATTCGCTGGGCCAGCAGGATCATGGCCGGCGGCGTGTAATGTTCGTCACTGGTCAGAAACACCGCCGTCCCTTTGCCGCGAAAGAGATTCATGTCCTCGATGCCGCCGACAAAGTCCTTGAGCAGCAGACTATTCGCACTCTCGTGCGCAACGATTCTTTCGACGCCACGAGACCAGATCATCATCACCATCATGATGACGACCGACAGCGATACGGGAAACCAGCCACCGTCAAGAATCTTGAACGCGTTCGCAGAAAAAAACAAACTATCGATCATCAGAAATGGCAGTGCACCCAGAATCGCCCGTGACCAATGCCATTTGCGCACACGGATCACCACCGCTATGGCAAACAGATCGGTGATCACCATGGTGCCCGTGACGGCAATGCCATAGGCGCCACCCATCGCATTGGATGACTGAAAGTACAATACCAGCATGACAACGAGTGCCAGCATGATCCAGTTGGTCGCAGGAATATAGATCTGTCCAGCATTCGACAAGGATGTATGCAGGACCGTCATTCGTGGAATTGCACGCAACTGGATCAGCTGTTGCGTCATCGAAAATACGCCTGAAATGACCGCCTGCGACGCAACCACCGTCGCGACTGTCGCAAGCAATATCAACCCGTGAAGAGCCCAGTCAGGTGCCATCCTGAAAAACGGGTTGTGAATATTCTCCGGGGACTGCAAGACCAGCGCGCCCTGACCGAGATAGTTCAGAACCAGCGCAGGAAATGCAATCAGGATCCACGCCCTCTGAATAGGCTTGGCACCAAAGTGCCCCATGTCCGCATAAAGGGCTTCGGCACCTGTCATACAGAGCACCACCGCACCCAGAAGAAAGAAGCTCAACACGGCATCCGTTTGGATGAAGATCAAGGCATGCAGCGGATTGATGGCGGCGAGCACGCGAGCATCCTGAGCAATCGAGTAGATCCCAAGCAATGCCAGCACCAGAAACCAGAGCAGCATGATGGGACCGAATGCTCGAGAAAGCCGCTCTGTCCCCTGTTTCTGGACAAGAAAGAGGGCCACCAGAATGACGAGTGAAACCGGAACCACATACAGGGACAACGCAGGTGAGATCGTCTCGAGCCCCTCGACTGCAGACACCACGGATATCGCTGGCGTAATCACACCGTCTCCGTAAAAAAGCGCGGCACCAACCAGACCGAGTGGTACAAACCAGCGCCGCAGACGTCCGCCACGGACTGCCTTGTTCACCAGCAAGGTCATCAGTGCCACAATGCCTCCCTCGCCCTCGTTATCAAAACGCATGATGAAGATCACATATTTGATCGTGACGACCAGGATCAGTGCCCACACAAAGAGCGACAAAACACCAAGGACATTCTCTGGAGTGGGTGCAACCGGATGGGTTGGGTTGGCAAACACCACCTCGAAAGCGTAAAGCGGACTGGTTCCGATATCACCAAAGACAACGCCAAGCGCTCCAATTACAAGCGCGAGCAACTTCCCGCTCGTTGCAACCTCTGATGAGTCACTACTTTTTACGTTCATTGCGTTTGACTTGATTAGTTTGGTTTAGCCCGATTGGTGCGAACAGCCTGTCAGATAATCTCCACGATAGCTTCACAGCCACAAAACTCATGTCCTGAAGTGAGGTACGCACGACATGCCCGCACTACCAGAGTGCATCACCGCATCAGTCATTTGATCACGCTTGGTAGCATAGGGCCTGAAACTCGAATCACAATCGTTTTCTGAGGTAACGATCATTCGTTACTCTGAACTGTCAGAATTCAGCCACACCGAGCAGCGGGGTCCACCATAATTCTCGCCATGCAAGGCATGTCGTCATCAAACGCTCGTCTAACAAGTGCGAGACGCAAGGATTGTTCGCCAACCGGACAACCGCTTGAGACATCAGCATCAGGAACCACCATCAATGTCAATGAGCATTTCCGAAACAGGGCGTAGTGAACTCATCATCAAGAAGAGTCGATTCATCGGAATGGTCTGCCCCGTCGACAGCCGGAAGCAGGCGGTCCAGGTCATATCTGAGCTCAAGGCAGAACATCCGAGTGCTGCCCACATCTGCTGGGCGCTGATGGCTGGAGGCGACTCCGCCGCAGTCGATGATGGTGAACCATCCGGCACGGCAGGCAGGCCCATGCTGGAAGTGCTCCGGCACCAGAATCTTGAGGGGGTGTTGGCAACCGTGGTGAGGTATTACGGTGGCGTAAAACTGGGAGCGGGCGGCCTGGTCCGTGCGTACACTGATGCAGTGGTCCAGGCGCTTGCAAGCACCACACCGGTTGAACGAATTCAATGGAGTCGGATACGGTGCCGAGTGCCTTACGCCCACGAAGGAACGGTTCGCCAAGAGATCACGATCCATGACGCTGAGATCGAACATGCCGGCCATACAGAAGACGTTCTGCTCGTTATCAGAGTGCCGCGTCAGTATGTAGGACGCCTAAAAAGCGCCATTGACAACCTGAGTCACGGTCGCACAATCTGGGACGATTGATTCACCTCGGAGCAAGAGATTCTCCGTCAGACACAGTCCAGAGCAAACTCTGCCTTTCATGAGCGACCAAACCCTATACTGAAAGTGCTGTACGGCAAGGGCGTTAACGACGCGCAATTTTCAATTCGCAGAACAGGAACCGAAGGCAATGTATATCGACGGAACCACACGCGTGTATGCAATCGTGGCGGACCCGATTGAGCAGGTCAAAACGCCCCAGTCTATCAATGCCGCTTTCCGGGCGCGCGGATTCAATGGCGTGCTGGTTCCAGCGCATGTTTCGCCAGAGAATCTTCGCATATTCTTTCAGGGAGTGAAGACGATCAATAATTTTGATGGTCTCATCGTTACTGTTCCCCACAAGCAGGCGGCCGCACTTCTATGCGACGAAATCTCCGTCGCGGCGCAGATGACAGGCGCGGTCAACGTCGTTCGCAAGGAAGAAAGTGGCCGACTGGTCGGTGACATTCTGGATGGAAAAGGATTCGTGGATGGTCTTCTCCTCAATGATATACGCCCTGCCGACAAGAAGGTGTTTCTTGCTGGCGCGGGCGGCGCAGCCAGTGCGATCGCATTCGCATTGGCACACTCAGGCGTGTCTGCTCTCGGTCTGTACAACAGAACCGTGAGCAGGGCGCGCGACCTTCAGTCAAGGCTGAACAAAGCATTTCCCGACTTGCACGTTGCGATGGCCGGAAGCAGCCCTGAAGGATATGACCTGATCGTGAATGCGACCTCACTTGGCATGAATGAAGCAGACCCACTCCCCTTGAACGCCGACCAGTTAGATGAGTCACAGATCGTTGCCGAAGTCATTATGCAACCGGAAATCACGGCACTACTTCAGACGGCAAAACAGCGCGGTTGCAGAATCCAGCCAGGACGTCCAATGCTGAACGCCCAGATTGACCTCATGATCAGTTTCATGGGGCACACGGACATAATCATGGTTGAAACCGAGTATGACTACGTGATTGTTGGCGGGGGCACCGCTGCCTGCGTGCTTGCAAACAGACTGAGCGCCAACAGCAGTATCCGGGTGTTGATACTTGAAGCTGGCTCCAGGCCTAGAAGTCCCTGGATCAAGATTCCGGCCGGGTTTCCGAGGCTTCTGGTCAATCCCGTCTACAACTGGCGCTTTGAAACCAGACCAGAAGACAACGTGCTTGGCAGAACAATCGCCATTCCGCGCGGGCGAGGACTTGGAGGGTCGACGCTCATCAACGGGATGATCTATGTCCATGGTCAACCCGGGGACTACGACAACTGGCATGAACTCGGAGCGACCGGATGGTGCGCGCAATCGCTAATGCCATATTTCAGGAAACTTGAAAACTACGCACTGGAGAATGTTTCACGCGGCAAGCAAGGTCCGATGCGTGTCGATCAGGTCCGTGAACGGTTCCCGATAGCCAGCCGATTTCTGGAAGCCGCCAGACAAGCAGGCTACCCATACAATGACGACTACAACGGTGAGCAGCAAGATGGTTTTGGCTATTACCAAGTAACGCAGCACCGGTCCGAACGATGGAGTGTTTACGACGGCTATTTGAAACCAGCACTCAAACGCTCAAATCTTGAAGTCAGAACTCACGCATTGGTCACAAAGCTGATCTGCGAGGACGGGGCTTGCAAGGGCGTCTCATACACGAGCAAAGGATTGACTTTTACAGTCAAGGCGCGTCACTCAGTCATTCTCTGCGCAGGTGCTGTGCAGTCCCCCCAGTTGCTGGAAGTATCGGGCATTGGGGATCCGGCCCGGCTGGAGAACTTGGGGATCCCGGTTGTGCTGGCCCGTCCGGGCGTAGGCGAGAACTACATCGACCACTTCGCAACACGCATGAACTGGCGCATTCGTGGCCTGAGAACACTCAACGAGACCGCAAGGGGCGCAGGTCTGGCAAGACCGATTCTGCAGTACATCTTTCGACGACGAGGGATCCTCAGCCTTGGTACTGGACTCGTACACGGATTTGTGCGCACGCGCGCAAACTTGTCGAGCCCGGACGTTCAGTATTTTTTCATGCACGCCAGCTATGCCAATGCTGCTGTCAGAGAGCTCGATCGAGAACCAGGAATGACGCTTGGAGTGGCCGGGCTGCGGCCAACCTCCACGGGATCGATACACATTGACTCACCCGACCCACGGAATCCACCTGCGATTCGTCCGAATTTTCTGGCTACCGATGAGGACCAGCGAACACTTGTCGAAGGGATGAAAATAGCTCGGGCGATTGTGGGAAAGCCCGCCTTGTCCCCCTATATTGACTATGAAATGAACCCTGGTGCCGAAGTTCAAAGTGATGACGAATGGTTGCACTTCGCACGGATGAACGGACAAACCATCTACCACCCGGTCGGAACTTGCCGAATGGGTACAGATACTCATGCAGTGGTTGATCCAAGATTGCGGGTAATTGGAATGCGCGGCCTTCGGGTAGTCGATGCATCCGTATTCCCCGCCATAGTGTCAGGCAACACTCAAGCAGCAGTCATGGCAGTCGCTGAACGCGCCAGTGATTTAATTCTTGAGGACCATCATGAAAATCATGACCTGCCAATCCCAACCTGACTTCCAGTCTCTACACTTAGCCAGCTCCGCGTCTTTCGACCAGTAGATTGCTGGCAAGCACCAACAAATACCTTGCCTGCCCCTACCTAGCTGGCAGTATCGGTCCCGCTCTCATCTGTCACCGGTTTGCCCCATCCTTCCCACAGTTGCACCAGCGAGGCATAGTCCTGCCTTCCCAGTCCTGCACAAGCCGCCATCTCATAAACTGAATGGGTGCTTTGAATGGCAAAGAGCGGAACTCCCAGGGTCTGAGCCAGCCGTAACGCAAGCTCGGAATCCTTGCGCGCGGCATCCAGCGACATCCCGCCCTCATAATCACCTTTGACAACCCGTTCAGCATAGCGATAGGTCAATGGCCGGTGCAGGCCCATCTTGCTGTCTGACAGCAGATCGATCATCTTCTGGGTATTCACGCCGGCTGCAGTTGCCATTGCACCGGCCTCCGCCACTACGACCATGACGGCATGCGCCACCGCGTTGTTGACCACCTTGGCCGCGGCTCCGGCTCCGGACGGACCGAACCGGATCTGACGCGCCGACATCGCCTGCAAGACATCGTCGATACGATCAATTGCACCATCAGAGCCACCGACTGCCAGCATCGCCTCGCCTGATCGCATCTGGGGAACCCCCGCCAGGATCGATGCGTCCACAACCTCGATTCCAAAGGGTCGAGCCTGATCAACGCACACCTGAATATCTTCTGGATTGACGGTACTGGATTCGATGATGACAGTATCCGGATTTAATACTGGAGCGACTTGCCGAATCACCTCTAACGAGATAGACGGCCGAGGCAGACAGAGCACAATGGCGTGAGCGGTGCGAAGCTCGGAAATGTCGTCAATTGCCTGGGCACCCAATGAATCCATTGCGCGCACCACTTGATCACGATTCGGATCATGCACCTTGAGCGCAAACGCACGGGCAAGCTGCTCAGCCACAGCAAACCCCATGTTTCCCAGTCCATACAGTGCCACCACTGGTTTGTTCTTGTCCTCGCTGTCTGTCACGTCCTGTCTCCTGTTCTGATTCTTCCACCTGCTCGCATAGGCCTGTTACAGCAGTTCTCCTGCCCACTGAGTGTCTCTTCTGGCCGGATCGATCGCAGCTACGCCGCCAGCGACTCGGCGCGAGCGACACCGGGACGAACGGTCCCGGAACGAATCGCATCCCATTGCTGCATCGCCATATCAAGCGCCGCCAGCTTGATATGGCCGTAACCACGAACCTGTTCAGGCAGAGCAAGAAGTGCGCCAACATCGACTGTTTCAAGCAGGGCCGGATTTCTGGACAATTCTTCGAGCAGTGCGATGTACTGATCTCGCCACTGTCGCTCAAGCTTGCGCTCCTCTGTACGAGAGAAGGGGTCAAGCGGCGTTTCCCGCAGGAACTGCGCTTTGGCCAGCCCTTTCATAAGTCTCTCCATCCAGACACCATACTCACGTTTCTTTGTCGGTTCGGATCTGGACAGGGTCGGCGCAGCCAGGTGGTACGTCACCTTCACGTTCTCACCGAACTCACGTGCCAGCGTAGAGCGAAACTTCGCATCAGTCAGCAAACGGGCAACTTCGAACTCGTCCTTGTACGCCATCACCCGGTAAAGCTCTCTCGCGGCTGTGACAGTCATTTTCTCTGGCAACACAGCCTGGACCGACTCGATCAGGTTCTGATAGCGACGCGCGTAAGTGCCATTCCAGTACTGTTTCAGACGGCGGGCACGGTCCTGCACGATTTCCGGAACAGTCTCAAGTCGAGACGGCTCGCGCACATCGCCCAGAAGCTCGTGGATCATGTCAGGAGAGCTTGCGAGATGACACCCCAGACGGAATGCTTCCTGGTTCTTGTCTACCGAGGCGCCATTCATCTCGATCGCCCGGGCGATACTTTCACGGTGCAGTGGTATCAGCCCTTTCTGCCAGGCCATACCCAGCAGCAACTGATTCGCGTAAATGGCATCCCCAAGCAAATGCACAGCCAGTTGCGCTGCAGGGACGGTCAGCAGCTGCCCTTGGGACAGCTGCCCTTTGACCCGAGTCAGAAGCGTGCGCACGGGTGTCAGCCAGTCGCGCGAGCGAATGAACTGGGCTGTTGGCGTACCATCCTGATTAACGATGGCGATACCGTCTGGCTTCAGACGCGAAAGGGTTGCAGAATGCCCCGCCACCACAGGATCTGCGCTGATTAACAGATCGCACATTTCCTCCGCAACCTTGGTGGCCGAAATTTCTCCATCATGGGTGGCAAGCTGAACGTACGAATAAACCGTTCCACCCTTTTGGGCCATACCCCCCATATCCATGACCCGCACCGCTTTTTTCTCGATGTGGGCGGCCATGCCAACCAAGGCGCCAATGGTGATGACGCCCATTCCGCCCACACCGCCCAGCACGATTCTGATTGGTTGCTGCAGTTCTGGTAACTGCGGAGCCTGCGGCCACCCTTCAGGAATCTGTTTTCGGTTGGCGCGAACGGTGACACTTCTGGCATCAACTGTCACAAAGCTCGGACAGAACCCCTTCACACATGAGAAGTCTTTGTTGCAGCTACTTTGATTGATCTTTCGCTTGATGCCCAGTTCTGTCTGGACCGGTTCGACTGAAAGACAATTGGACTGTGTGGAGCAGTCACCACAGCCCTCACAGACCTCCGGATTGATGTAAGCCCTGATGGCAGGATCGGGATATGCGTCACGCTTGCGGCGACGGCGCTTCTCGCTTGCGCAAGTCTGGGCAAAGATCAACGCGGTCGCGCCCTTGACCTCGCGCAACTCCCGCTGAACAGCATCGAGTTCGTCACGATGGCGCACGGTCACGCCCGGCGCAAGCCCTTCACCAGTCGTATCAATCAACCCGGGCTCATCGCTGACGATCACCGTCTTGCCGACGCCTTCTGCATGAAGCTGCCTGGTCAGACGTGCCACACTCAACACACCGTCGACAGGCTGCCCGCCCGTCATGCCTACTGCGTCGTTGTAGAGAATCTTGTATGTCACATTGACATTTGCGGCCACGGCCTGACGGATCGCCAGCAATCCCGAATGGAAATATGTCCCGTCACCAATATTGACAAACACGTGGGGCTCTTTGGTAAACGGTGCTGCACCGACCCAGCTCGCTCCCTCACCGCCCATCTGGGTAAAGGTTTCAGTTCCCCTGTCCATCATCAGTGCCAGAAAGTGGCAACCAATACCGCCCAGAGCCCGGCTACCTTCAGGCACGCGGGTCGACGTATTGTGAGGACAGCCGCTACAGAAGTAAGCCTTGCGGTCCGCCAGATCCTCCACCCTGAGCGCCTCTCGACGCGCGGTCATCTTCTGAACAGCAGACTGAATTCCCGTCTTCACCTGTTCGGGAAGATCGAGAAGGAGCAAACGCCCGGCAAGCATCAGAGCGATCGGCTCAGGCTGCAGTTCGAAATGACTGATCAGTGGCGCCTCCTCAGTAGTCGTGCTCCACTCCCCCTTTCCTTGTGCACTCTTTCCCACCACAACGGGGCGTAACGAATCAGGCAGCCCATAGAGCTCGTCCTTGATTTGTGACTCCAGAACAGGGCGCTTTTCTTCAACCACAATGAGCTCACGCAGTCCTTTGGCAAACTCGCGTATGCCATGTGGCTCGAGCGGCCAGATCATGCCGACCCGGTACACCTGCAGTCCGATTTCGCGTGCGACCGACTGACTGACCCCCAAGATCCGCAAGGCTTCGATGGTATCGAGATAACCTTTACCGCTCGCTACGATGCCTATCCTGGAGTCAGGCCCACTCCATACAGTCTGGTTAAAGCCGTTAGCCCTGGCGTAGACCAGCGCTCGGGGGAGTTTGTACTGATAGAGTCTCGCTTCCTGCTCGAGCGCCTGATCAGGCCAGCGAATGTTCAGCCCTCCAGCCGGCAACACCAGGTCGTGCGCCAGATCTGGACTGACGCGAGCCAGACTGACGTCCACCGAACTGGATGTTTCGACGATCTCGCTAACGAGCTTCATGGAGGTCCAGATGCCCGCTGCCCTGGACATGGCGACAGCATGCGCACCGAAATCCAGAATCTCCTGAACGGATGTGGGATAAAAGATCGGAATCCCGGTGCCGATCATCACATGTTCAGACTGGTGGGGAATACTGGACGACTTGCAGGAATGGTCATCGCCATAAAGGGCGACCACGCCCCCGTGCCGGGACGTGCCAGCGAGGTTGGCGTGCCGCAAAGCATCTCCCGAGCGGTCCGCCCCGGGGCCTTTTCCGTACCACCAGCCGACCACTCCATCAAACTTGCCCTGGCCCGCCAGTCCTGCCTGCTGGCTGCCCCAGACCGCAGTCGCTGCAAGATCTTCGTTCACTGCCGGACGAAACACCACCTCGTGAGAAGAAAGGTGCTTGCCAGCCTGCCACAGCGACGTATCAAAATTACCCAGTGGCGAGCCTCGGTATCCAGCAACAAATCCAGCAGTGTTCAGATCAGCCTGCCGGTCACGCCGGTGCTGCGAAAGGGCCAGGCGTACCAATGCCTGGATACCTGTCATATAAGCATCACCCTCATCAAGAAGATACTTGTCATCCAGTGACAGATTCATGCTCCTGAAATCCAGCAGCTTTTGGTCTACAGCATCCATTTCCCTGTTCCTGTTCTAATCCAAGACTTGCACGACACTCACGCCCCCCGAGACTCTCGCGACAAGCTGCATCTGGTGTAGCCTGTATCTGCGATGGAGCACCATATTCGCATTCACTGACCAAACAACGTGACTCGGATCGGGTTTTACGTTTATTGTGATCGCCCGAATCACAAACCACAACAAGGGTTTATGTCCCAGCTTGTTTACCGGACGGATAGCGACCCAGGATTCCACGATGAATGATTTTGTCAAGCCGATTGAGGTTAACCTGCCAGATGGCGCCAGACTGATAGGAGAACGGTCAGCAAGCGGACAGCCGGTTCTTTTTATCAGCGGTCTGGCTGGAACAGCCAGATTCTGGCAAGCTTCTACCAACCTGCTGCGCCACCAGCACTGCATCACCTTTGATCAGCGCGGAATCGGCGCCTCAAGCCGAGGCACTGACCCCGTTTCCATCTCGAGGCTGGCACAGGACTGCCTGGCGATTCTGGACTCTGTTGGACTCGACAGCGCACACCTCGTTGGCCATTCGACAGGTGGCTGTATTGCAATGGAACTGGCACTGACCGTCCCGCAGCGCGTACGATCGCTGGTGTTGAGTGCAACCTGGGCCGGTCCTAACAATTACATGAGGGCTTTTTTCAACCTCAGGAAAGACCTGCTACACGCTCAGCCCTCGATTTACGCCCGATTTGGCCCATTCCTCTCTTATCCGAGCGAATGGCTGGACCAGCATCCCGAGTTGATGAACATGCCGGCCCGGGACTGGTCGCAAGAGCGGGTCAGGATTGTCAGTGAGCGTATCGATGCATTACTGGCTTTTGACCGCACTGCAGACCTGGGCCAGATCCGCTGTCCGACACTGGTCATGGGCACACGCGATGACATGGTGGTACCTGAATTCCTGCAACGATCCCTCCTCAGACAGTTACCACATGCCGAGAGCTACTGGTTCGAAAGAGCCGGGCATTTCTACCCTGTGTCAAAGTACGAACAGTTCGCCCGACTGATATCAAGCTGGGTTGACTCGTCAGAACCTTTGGCCCCGCGGTCAGACTGACACTCACTGCGCACAAGCGATGAAACCCGCCCAAGGCGGGGTGCTCGAGTACAAGCCCGGATAGACGCATACAAAGTGTCGGGCTACGATAGATTGAATTCGTAAGGTGCCTTGTGCGGCGCAGTGCAGTCAACTGACAAACGATCTGACAGTAACCGCAGCTTGGACACTCGCGCTTGAGATGACAATTTCAGTTAAGCTCGCCCCCTCAATCGTGAGGAGGTGCTGGCGGGATGCCGTACTCAAACCGGCACATCCACCAGGAACTTCTCACTCTTATCATCACAGGAGTCCAGTATGAAAGGCGACCCACAGGTTATCGCTCACCTCCAGGCCCAGCTCAAGAACGAACTGACGGCTATCAATCAGTACTTTGTGCACTACAGAATGCTCAAGCACTGGGGCCTGGACAAGCTCGCCAGCAAGGAGTACAGCGAATCGATTGGCGAAATGAAACACGCTGACGCGCTGATGGACCGCATCTTTATGCTGGACGGCCTGCCTAATCTCCAGGACCTCGGAAAAATCAATGTCGGTGAAGACGTTCCGGAAATCCTCAACTCGGATCTGACGCTCGAAACAGGCGCGCAATCAACCATCAAAGATGGCATTGCATACTGTGAGACCGTGAGGGATTACGTCTCTCGCGACCTGCTTCAGCACATCCTGGACGATACAGAAGAGCACATCGACTTTCTGGAAACACAGATTGAGTTGATCGGCAAAGTCGGAATTCAGAACTATCTGCAAAGCCAGATGGGATCGATCGACTAATCTCTGAAAAAGCACTTGCAGATGCAAATGAGAATGAGTACTATTGGTTATCTACTAATTTAGTTACTCATTCTCATCTATTTTCATCATGATTGTTTGTGTATGCCGCCGCGTCAGTGACAAGACTATCGCCCAGTGCGCTCGTTCAGGCATGATGTTTGAAGACATCCAGATGGAATATGGCGTGGCTACGCAATGCGGCAAGTGCGAGGACTGCGCCAGGAGCATGTGGAGCGAATGCTGCTCTGGATCGTCGGTTGCTCACGTTCACTACGAAGAACCCGCGAGCAAGATCGCTGCCTGACACAAAAAGCTCTTCCCTGAAACACCGGTGCGGCGAGCCCCTGAACTCTGTGTTTCATGATGAGATGGCGTCCTCTTAAAACAATGCCATAAAAACCCAAGGACTTCACGCATGGACGACACAGATCAGTCGGCCGGTCCTGGTGTGGCATCTCACTACCCCCGCTTAAACCCCGATTCCCCAAAGTAATCTTGTCTGGCACACTTTTCGCTTGACCATGCTCGCGCCAGTCGCATCGTGCACGCCAGCCCAACTTTCAATTTTCGTACTGACAAGCGCAACCTTGAAGCCACTTTGCCGGCTCCACCCCGCATTCTGTGCGGTTTTACGGAACAGTCACATCGTAATAACATTCACCATGGGACATCATATGTCCTCAGTTTTTTCAAGCGTATCGCTGGAGAGATTTCATGAAGTTGCTAGAACCATTTCTTGAATGGCAAGAAGACATCAAGACTATTCGACGAGATTTGCACGCCCACCCCGAACTCGCATTTCAGGAAGTACGCACCGCAGACAAGGTCGCGGAACTGCTGAGCTCCTGGAACATCCCGATCGATCGTGGCCTTGGCGGCACAGGGGTGGTTGGCATCATCAAGGGAGACCTCGCGGGCGAACGCGCGATTGGCCTGAGAGCCGACATGGATGCGCTACCCATGCAGGAAATCAACAGCTTTGATCATGCCAGTCAACATGAAGGCAAGATGCATGGCTGTGGTCACGACGGTCACACCGCGATGCTGCTCAATGCTGCCAGGTATCTGTCCACTCACCGTAACTTTGGGGGTACGGTCTACCTGATCTTTCAACCAGCTGAAGAAGGTGGTAACGCTGGCGCACGCAAGATGATCGAAGACGGGTTGTTCAAGAAATTTCCCATGGATGCTGTCTTTGGCATGCATAACTGGCCCGGCATGAAAGCCGGACAGTTTGGTGTGACACCGGGTCCAATCATGGCATCGAGCAACCTGTTCTCAATCACGATCGAAGGCAAAGGCACACACGCAGGTATGCCACACCTTGGCAATGACCCGATCATGGCAGCGGTTCAGACCGCCCAGGCGATTCAGACCATCGTGAGTCGCAATCGTCACCCCATGGAAGCGGCAGTGGTCAGCATCACTCAGATCCATGCCGGTAGCGCAACCAATGTGATCCCTAACGTGGCAGAACTCAAGGGCACTGTCCGCACATTCACCACCGAGACGCTGGACATGATCGAAACTCGCATGAACGAGATCATCTCGTCAACGGCCAGAGCGCTGGGATGCGAAGGAACACTGGTGTTCGAACGCAAGTACCCTCCTACGATCAATACTGAAGCCGAAGCCGCTTTGTGCATCGATGTCATGAAAAGCATCGTCGGGCCGGAGAACGTCGACCCCAAAGTCGTGCCGACTATGGGTGCGGAAGACTTTTCTTTCATGTTGCAGGAAGTGCCGGGATGCTACGTGTGGATCGGCAATGGCATGGGCGATCACAGGGATACCGGGCACGGTCTTGGACCGTGCATGCTCCACAATGGATCCTATGATTTCAACGATGAACTGCTACCTCTGGGTGCGACGTACTGGGTCCGACTGGTGGAGTCATGGTTTACCCCGAACAAGGGTAAATCCCCAATATAAAGGCTTGTTGAACTCGTTGTAATCTTCCAAACTTTTGCTTTTGGCACTGTATTTGCTTAGTGCCATGCTTGTTGCCTGGTTTTCCAGAAATCCGGTACTTGCGCAAGTTCTAGTGCAAGTACGTCTCTTCAGGAGTAATGAATATGTCCATTCCTTTACGTGCTCTTCCAGTCGCGATGGCCTGTGCCATGGCACTGGGCGCTTCGGCAGCCAACGCCAAGGACTTGTCAATCGGTCTTGGTTCAGAGCCCAGCTCGATTGATCCGCACTACCACAACCTGGCCCCAAACAATGCGCTGGTAAGGCAGGTCTACGAGCCCCTCATTGCACAAGGTCCCAGCCAGGAGCTGCTGCCAGGTCTGGCAGAAAGCTGGAAACCGATCAATGACACCACCTGGGAATTCAAAATTCGCGAAAACGCCAAGTTTGCGAACGGCGACCAGGTGACAGTTGATGACGTCATTGCGACCATGGAGCGCGTACCAAACGTCCCGCGCTCGCCAGCTAGTTTTGCGCAATTTCTGACTGGAATGAGCTTTGAGAAGGTTGACGACCGGACACTGCACGTCAAGACTCAGACGCCCGCCCCGCTGGTCCCTAACATGGTGTCCGTGATTGCCATCGTGTCTGAAGAATGCGCCAAGAACATGAGCACCGAGGACTTCAACGCCGTCAAGTGCGATGGTGGAAGTGGCCCCTATCAGTTCACCGAATTCAAACCCGGTGACCGTACGGTAATGAAGAAGAACCCGAACTACTGGGGCCCAGCGCCCGAGTGGGACACCGTGACCTACCGCTACCTGACCAATGGACCGACCAGGGTTGCTGCATTGCTGTCGGGTGACGTCGATGTCATCGAGAACGTTCCCCCAACCGACATTGCCACCCTCAAGGCCAACGACGACATCGCCATTTCGGACACACTATCCAACCGCGTGATCTATCTGCACATGGACCAGTTCCGTGAGAACTCGCCCTTCATCACGGCCAAAGACGGTTCGCCAATCAAGAACCCTCTGACTGACCAGCGTGTTCGCCAGGCACTCTCGATGGCCATCAACCGTCCAGCCATTGCCGAGCGCATCATGGATGGAGCAGCCGTTCCAGCTGAGCAGGTACTGGCCAAAAACTTCTTCGGAACATCCAAGAAACTCGAGCCCACGCCGTATGATCTGAACGCCGCCCGCAAACTGCTGGCAGACGCCGGCTACAAAGACGGCTTCAAGCTCAAGATGCACGGTCCGGCCGGTCGCTACACCAATGACACACAAATCCTCGAAGCTGTGGCACAGATGTTCACCCGCCTGGGTCTGGATGTCGAGATCGAAACCATGCCGCCGTCGAATTTCTTCACTCGCGCATCGACGGGCGACAACGGCCAGCCCGAATTCTCTCTGATTCTGGCTGGATGGGGTGCTGGTACGGGAGAAACTTCCGGCTCCCTGCGTTCGTTGATGGGCACCTTCGACAAGTCGAAGGGGTCAGGAGCAGCCAACCGTGGTCGATATTCCAACCCCGACCTTGATGCCAAACTGAACGAGGCACTCAAGGCTGTAGACGATGAGAAGCGTGCAGCACTCCTGGCTGAAGCATCTGAAATCGGCTTTACAGATCTGGGCATCATCCCGATCCACTATCAGACCAACGTCTGGGCATCCAAGAACAACATCGACGTACAGGCTCGTGCTGATGAGTACTCCGTCGCTGCTGGCATGAAGTCCAAGTAAACCGCATCAATGTCACGCAAGCCGCGCTGTGACATTGCCTTATTGCGGCTTGCCAGCCAAGCCGCCCGGATCCATTCGGGCGGCTGGCTTTTTCGACCGGTCCCAACTTAGGTAACACCAGACAATGCTGTCTTTTCTTATTCGGCGCCTCGGCCAGGCGCTACTGGTCATCGCTGTGATGATTGTGCTGGTCTTTTTCGGGGTCAATGTTGTTGGCGATCCGATCTGGATGCTGATCTCTCCCGAAATGGATCAGGAAGCCATCGCAAAAACTGCCGCTGCCCTCGGCCTTGACAAACCCATCACTGAACAATTCGTGCATTTCGTGGCCGGCATCTTCCAGGGTGACTTCGGCCGCAGTTTCGTCCATGGAGAGCCCGCCATCCAGCTCATTCTGAGTCGCATGGGTGCGACCATGGAACTTGCGTTCGCCGCACTGTTTCTTTCAATCGTGCTTGGTCTGCCTCTGGGCATGTATGCCGGACTTTTCCCTGAGCGTAAATCGTCACGTGCCATCATGGCTGGATCAATCCTCGGATTTTCACTCCCGACTTTCTGGGTCGGTCTGATGCTGATCCTTCTGTTCTCTGTGACACTTGGCTGGCTACCTGCCTCCGGACGAGGAGAAACCGTCGAGTTCCTGGGATTCCAGACCAGCCTGCTGACGCTTAACGGCTGGCAGCACCTGGCCTTGCCAGCATTCAACCTCGCGCTTCTCAAGATCAGTCTGATCATCCGTCTGGCACGCGCCGGGACACGAGAAGCCATGTTGATGGATTACGTGAAGTTTGCCAGAGCAAAGGGGCTATCCCAAAGCCTGATCGTTCGCGTCCACGTCCTGAAGAACATCATGATCCCCATCATTACGGTGATTGGCCTGGAATTCGGATCACTTGTGGCGTTCTCGGTCGTCACCGAAACAATCTTCTCCTGGCCAGGGATGGGCAAGCTGTTGCTAGAAGCAATCCAGAGACTGGATCGCCCTGTGATCGTGGCCTACATCATGGTCGTGGTCATACTCTTTGTCGTCATCAATCTGATTGTCGACATCCTGTACTCGATCCTTGACCCACGAGTGCGGTTAGGCGACGCCAAAGGTTGAAAGAAGCATCATGAACACACAAGTCACTACCGCGGCCGCTCCGGCCGCCACTCCACCCGCCGAGACCCCGGTCAAGCGGTTTGTACGCGCATTTTTCGAAGATCGCGTCGCCGTTGCCGGGCTATTGATGCTGGTAACAATCATCGTCCTGGCTATTCTGGCCCCCTTCATCACGCCCCAGAACCCGTATGACCTGGCTAGTGTCGACCTCATGGACTCTCGCCTTGAGCCTGGCGAGCAAACCATGGAAGGCTACACAGCCTGGATCGGCACTGACGGGGTCGGTCGCGATCTGTATTCAGCGATTCTTTACGGCCTTCGTATTTCACTGTCGGTTGGCGTATTGTCCGGGGTCATCGCTGCAACATTCGGGATGTCTGTCGGTCTGATCGCGGCCTATGCAGGTGGTCGCGTCGAAAGCATCATCATGCGTATCGTCGACCTGCAGTTGTCGTTGCCTGCCATTCTGATTGCGCTGATTCTGGTTGCAGCACTCGGCAAAGGGGTCGACAAGATCATCATTGCCCTGATTGTCGTGCAATGGGCGTATTACGCCCGTACGGTACGTGGAACCGCCCTGGTCGAACGCAACAAGGAGTATGTCGAAGCTGCTCAGTCGCTTGGTCTGTCAAAGACTCGTATTGTCTTCAGACACATTCTGCCGAACTGCCTGGCACCGGTGATCGTGGTGCTGACCGTCCAGACTGCGCACGCGATCTCTCTGGAAGCAACACTGTCGTTTCTCGGTGTCGGCCTTCCTCAGACCGAGCCTTCACTTGGCGTGCTGATTTCCAACGGATTCCAGTACATGCTCAGCGGACGCTACTGGATCAGTTTTTATCCGGGCCTGGCACTGTTGCTGACCATCGTTTCCATCAACCTGGTTGGCGACCGGATTCGTGACATCCTGAACCCACGGCTGGAGAAATAGCAGTGAAAGAAGTTCTATCTGTAGACAATCTGGCCACCCACTTCATGACCCGTGCTGGTGTCATCAAGGCGGTCGATGGCGTGTCGTTTTCTGTTTCAGAAGGAGAAGTTCTGGGACTGGTCGGCGAGTCGGGGTCAGGCAAATCAGTTACCGGATACTCGATCATGGGGCTTGTCGATCCGCCCGGCGAGATCGTCAGTGGTTCGATCAAGATCGCCGGCCGTGAAGTTGTCGGGCTGAGCGAGGCGGAGCTCAGGCGGCTGCGTGGCAAGGAAGTTGCCATGATCTTCCAGGATCCGATGATGACGCTGAACCCGGTTCTGCGCATTGACACCCAGATGATCGAAGCCATTCTTGCCCACGAAAAGGTCTCAAAGAAAGCTGCACTTGCACGTGCACAAGCCGCGCTCGAGCGGGTTGGCATCCCGGCTGCGGCGGAGCGCCTGAAAGCCTATCCACATCAGTTTTCAGGAGGTATGCGCCAGCGCGTTGCCATCGCCACCGCATTGCTCAACAGCCCGAAACTGATCATCGCAGACGAACCAACGACAGCGCTGGACGTCACGATACAGAGCCAGATTCTGGCAGAGATCCAGCAGTTATGTGCCGAAACCGGTACAGCACTGGTCTGGATCACACATGATCTGACGGTCGTGGCGGGCTTGGCCCAGCGCATCGCAGTCATGTACGCGGGACGCGTGGTTGAGTTAGGCAAGGTCGATGATGTGCTGGACAATCCGATTCACCCATACACGAAGGGGCTGCTTGGATCACTTCCCTCTGCAGTCAAACACGGTGATCCACTCGAGCAGATCCCGGGATCGACACCATCACTGGGACGACTGCCGCCTGGCTGTGCGTTCTCGCCGCGGTGCCGCGATGCGACCGACATCTGTCGTCAGGTTGTTCCGGAAAACGAAACTTTCGAAGGGGGCAGACAGGCCCGGTGCCATCACCCGATCATTCATCGGATCAACCCGCCTTCTACCCAGGATGCATAAACAGTTATGAGCACCACACCTATCATTTCGATGCAAGGCATATCCAAAAGGTTCGTCAAGCCTGTGGATACCGCCGGCCGGATCGCCAACCTGATGGGGGCGAACAACGTGCCCGAAATCGTGCACGCAGTCAATCAGGTTGACCTGGATGTCCACCATGGTGAAGTGGTCGGCCTTGTTGGCGAGTCGGGCTGCGGCAAGTCGACCCTTGGTCGCGTTGTGGCGGGAATCCATCAACCATCTGAAGGCGCCATCTATTTCGAGGGCCAGGATCTGCACAAGATGGCGGCATCTGAACTCAAGAAAGAGACATTGGCAGTTCAGATGATCTTTCAGGATCCGATGGCATCTCTGAACCCTCGCATGCGGGTACTGGACATTGTCGGCGAGGCACCCGTATATCACGGCATCATCAAACGCGGTGAAATGCAGGATCACGTGGCGCAAGTACTCGAGCGCGTCGGCCTGGATCCTGTCTACATGAGACGGTATCCCCACCAGTTTTCAGGTGGACAACGCGCCAGAATCGGCATTGCCCGTGCGCTCGCGGTCAACCCGCGATTCCTGGTCTGCGATGAAAGCGTGGCAGCACTAGACGTGTCAATTCAGGCCCAGGTCCTGAACCTGTTCCTGAAGCTGCGCCACGACCTGAATCTGACTTATCTCTTCATCAGCCACGACCTGAGCGTGGTGCGCTATCTGTCTGACCGGGTCGTGATCATGTATCTCGGTCGGGTTGTGGAGTCCGCACCTTCACAGCAACTTTTTGAGGGACCGAACCACCCTTACGCTCAAGCGCTACTGGACAACGTGCCAAGCCTGGCAAACCGTAACAAGCGATTCTCGACGATCAAGGGTGAGATTCCCTCCCCATTGAACCCTCCCAGTGGTTGCCACTTTCACCCCCGTTGTCCCAAGGCCGGCCCACGCTGCAAAGCCGAGGCGCCCGTTCTGAAGGAGCTGGCACCACAACATCTCAGCGCGTGCCACCTCAATGACGGTGGCGTCCAGTAGTCCCATATACAGAAACCTTCTATTTGCAGGATCAGAACAACATGAAACAAAAGAAAGTCGAACTGCAGGCACCTGACATAAGTCGCTGGGCGGCAGGAAACACAGGGGTTCCATATGTCTGGCAGTTTGATTCTGGCAAACCCGGCCCAAACGTCATGGTCCAGGCGGTCACGCACGGCAACGAAATCTGTGGAGCCATTGCAGTCGACTGGTTTCTCGAGCAGGGATTCAAGCCGGAGAAGGGCAAACTGACCATCTCTTTCGGGAATATTGCTGCCTACGCTCGCTGGGACCCTGAGAAGCCCTCGACCAACCGTTATGTCGACCAGGATTTGAACCGGGTCTGGGGTGACGACGTGCTCAAGAGCGACAAGACCTCGGTCGAGATCGAACGCGCGCGTGAACTGGTCCGGTTCGTAGATGAGGCGGACTTCGTGCTGGACATTCATTCCATGCATGAGCCCTGTGCTCCACTCATGGTGTGCGGAACCACAGGACGTGGCGCCGACAAGGCGGTGCAGATGTCCAAGCGCATCGGCGTGCCTCAATACCTCATGTATGACACGGGCCACCCTGCTGGACTGCGCATGATCGAGCGTGGCGAATTTGCAGACCCCGACAGCCCCAGAACAGCCATTCTCGTCGAATGTGGTCAGCACTGGGAAAAGCTGGCAGCGGACGTCGCACTCGACACACTGATGAAATTTCTCGTAGACACTGGCACGCTGTCCCGAGAGGTTGCTGAACCGCACTTCAAATCAGAACTCGACTACTCCGGGCGCCAGCGTGTCATTGAAGTCACCCAGGCTGTAGTCGCCAAGTCGCTCGACTTCAAGTTTGTGGAAGACTTCACGGGCCTTGAAGTCATCGAGAAGCAAGGCTCGCCGATTGCCATGAATGGTGAGGAAGCGGTCACTGCGCCCTACGACAAGACCGTACTGGTCATGCCAGCGGTGTCCAAGCAATGGACACTGGGCACCACGATGGTGAGGCTGGGCAAGCTGATCGAAGGCTGATCACACGCCCCCTTGCCAAGGCGCAGTTGACCAGACTGCGCCTTGTTCTATTTTGAGAAGCGCTGGAGACTTCAAAGTGATGGAACCCTCACCTATGGACCTGGCCAATCTGTTGATTGATCTCGATGTCATCAAAGTCGCCGATGATCAACCATTTTTTTACACGTCAGGCTGGGCCAGTCCGATTTATCTAGACACTCAGGCATTACTGAGCAATGTCGCTGCCCGCAAGCAAATCATGGCTCGCACTCGGGACCTGCTTTCCCTGACCATCGAACAGCAGTCGATCTCGGCCATTGTGGGTGTCGAGAGTTCAGGCGTTGCCTACGCGGCATGGATGGCGCAGACGTTTGAGTTACCGCTTCTGTTCCTGCGCAAGAAGCCGGTTGGCTGGGGCATGAAGGCGCAGATCGAGGGGCAGTTCAACCTCGCAGACAAGGTGTTGCTAGTCGACGATGTCACCACCGACGGAAAGTCCAAGGTCGATGCCTGCCTGGCTTTGCGCAAGAGCGGACTGGTCATGCATCACGCCTTCGTGCTGATCCAGTTTGGCATCTATCCGTACACCGGTCCCATGCTCAAGGAGCACGAACTGGAATTGAGTTCACTGCTGAACTGGCCGACGTTGTTTGAAGCGCTATCTGCCCGCGACACCCTGCCCCCCAAGAAAATTGCATCAATTGAAGCCTTTACACGCGACCCGGCGAAATGGTCTGTCAGGCATGGAGGAATCGGCCAATGGACCAACTAGGCATCATCGCGCAGGACATCCTGGAAGAGGTTCGAAACGCAACCCGTGACACGCTGGGTGTCAGTCGCGAGAGCTTTGGTGATGGTGAGAACAAAGCCCTGGATATCCTGCAGAGCTGGGCTCGGAAGCTGGAGCTCGGATCCTATCGGGACCCGCTTCAGAATCTCTGGATTCATCTGAAGTCAGACCCGCTTACGGACGCTTCCATCGTGATAGGCTCTCATGCCGACTCGGTTCCTCAGGGAGGCAATTATGACGGTCTTGCCGGGATTGTTGCGGGCATTCTTGCTTTACTGCAACTTCGTGAGAGTGGCCAGATCCTTGCCACACCGGTTCGCGTTCTTGCGCTTCGTGGCGAAGAAAGCGCCTGGTACGGAAAGGCCTATATGGGCTCACTGGCCCTGTTTGGGAAGCTACCCGTCAGCGAACTGGAGAATCGCCACCGAACAGAACCGAAGACACTCAGGCAAGCCATGCAGGCATGCGGCAGTGATGTCAGCCTGATTGAGCAGGGAAAGGCAGTGATCAGGCCCGACGAGATTGCGGCATATCTTGAACTGCATATCGAACAAGGCCCGGTCATGGTTGCCCGCGAATGGCCTGTCGCCGCCGTGACTGGCATACGGGGCAACATCAGACATAACCGGGTTCTCTGTCTGGGAGAGACAGGCCACTCTGGCGCTGTACCAAGATGGTTACGCAAAGACAGCGTGCTAGCCATGGCTGAGCTTCTGTCCCGACTCGACGAACACTGGCGCGTCCTGCTGCAAATGGGTATGGATCTGGTCATGACGGTTGGAATCTGCTCAACCCGGCCTGAGTCGCACGCGGTTTCTGTGATCCCCGGAGAAGTCAGCTTCAGTTTTGAAGTGCGCAGCCAGGATGCACAGACGCTCAAGCAGTTTTACCAGCTGATGCATGATGAATGCGAAAGGATCGAAGCCGCACGTGGAGTGCGTTTCGAATTTGATCGAAAAATCGAAACTGCACCTGCCAGATCGGACGATGAGTGGCTGCAAAGGCTGTGTCAGGCCGGCTCGCTTGTACTGGGGGCCCCTATGGAAACCATTCCTAGCGGTGCAGGGCATGATGCAGCTGTCTTTGCGAATGAAGGTGTGGCGTCAGCCATGGTATTCATCCGCAATGCCAACGGATCACATAATCCGTATGAGGAAATGGATTTGCAGGATTTTCTTCTTGGAACCCGGGTTTTGACTCAGGCAATTCTGCAATCCAGCACCTGAGACCACTTGCCTGCGTGACCAGCCATCCGACATCGGGTCTGTTGTCTTTTGTCTGTTGCAGATCTCCACGGCTGGTCACGAAGTAGCCCCAAAACCGGACTTTCTAGCCTGGCGCTACCATAGCCTGCCTGATAATGTCAGGAAGCCTGTAAGCCGTTACGTCTGGTGGTTCACCTTCAAACTTCTGCACATCCACAAGGCAGGTATGTGCACTGCAACCCTGAGAAAGCTGAGAACTGCCAATGTCCGGTGTCAGGATATTGGGATTGCCATGCTTGTCATATTCAACCGACATCCAGTTGTCTGGATCAAACCAGGCGCCTGTAGATAACTTCACCACGCTCTCGGCAAGCTCGTCAGTCACCACAGCAGTCGCCAGACACTTGCCTCGCTCGTTCATGACCCAGACCGTATCGCCCGTCTCCAGCCCACGGGCGATGGCATCTACCGGATTGATCTCCAGTCGCTCACGTCCGTTAAGCTTGGTTGCCTGACTCAGTTTGCTGTGATCAAGCTGGCTGTGCAATTTGGCCTTTGGCTGATCTGACACCAGGTGCAGTGGCCAGCGTCTGGCTGTTTCTGAGCCGAGCCATTCAACAGGTTCAAGCCAGACCGCATGACCCGGACAATCTTCATAGCCAAAGCTGGCAATTCGCTCGCTGAAGATCTCTAGTTTTCCGGACGGAGTGTTGAGCCGGTTGACATCCGGGTCTTTTCTGAAATCCTCCAGCATGATGTTGTATTGCCCAGGTTTAGCCAGGTCGACTAGTCCCTGTTCCCAGAAGGTTTCGAACGATGGCAGAGTCACATTGGCAGCCTTGGCTCGTACGATACTGTCCTCGTAGAGGAACCTGATCCACTGCGAAGCATCTCTACCCTCAGTGAAAATCTGCTCACAGCCCAGTCTCCGGGCAAGCGCCCGGAATATGTCGAAATCATCTCTCGCCTGACCGCAGGGCTCGATGACTTTGCGCATTGCGATCATGTAACGGTCGACAGAAGAAAATCCGATGTCATCACGTTCCAGCGTCGTCGTCGCGGGAAACACAATGTCGGCCAGCTTTGCGTTAGGGGTCCAGAACTGCTCATTGACCAGCACACTGGGGACTTTTTTCCAGGCACCGATCAAACGTCGCAGATCCTGGTGATGGTGAAACGGATTGCCCCCCGCCCAGTAAATCAGTTCAATTTTCGGATAGGTGTGAGTCGAACCGTTGTACTGAAAGGATTCTCCGGGCTTTTCCAGCAAGTCCGTGATTCTGGCAACAGGGATAAACTCGCGCACGTTGGACTGCCCTTGTGGCAGTGTTGGACCTCCGAACTTCGGGTTGGCCATCCCCATCATGTTCATCGCGCCATACCCGACTCCGAATCCGCCGCCGGGCAGTCCGATCTGGCCCAGCATGGCAGCAAGCGTGACCACCATCCAGTAAGGTTGCTCGCCTCGATGCGCCCGCTGAATCGCCCAGGAAACATTGATCATAGTGCGTGAGTTGGCCATCCGGGTCGCCAGATCCTCAATCACTGTCGCCGGCACGCCACAGATCGCACTTGCCCAGCGAGGATCCTTGGGCTGCCCATCCTGATTGCCAAGCAGATACGTTTCGAATCGCTCGAACCCCGTGCAGTACCGTTGCAAAAAATCCTTGTCATGCCGGCCGGCAGCGTGAATACAGAAAGCCAGTCCGAGCATCATCGCAGTGTCTGTGTTGGGACGAATTTTGATCCACTCGAATGCTTTGCCGGTTTCCAGGTTCGCACGCATCGGACTGATATTGACGAACCTCACTCCTGCTCGAGCCATGTTGGCAAGCCCGCCACTCACCAGATGCTCACTTGCCCCGCCGGGGTTGACTTGCGCATTCTTGGCTGGCACACCCCCGAAGGCAACAAACAGTTCGGTATGCTCGCTCATCACATCCCAACTGGTGTGACGCGCCATCAGATCATCCATCGGTGCAACGATATGAGGCATCAGCACTCGCGCAGCCCCGAGACTGTAGGAATCAACGTGCCGGACATATCCACCGGCTGCATTCAGAAACCGGTGAATCTGGCTCTGGGCATGGTGAAAGCGCCCAGCGCTGGACCAACCGTAAGAGCCACCAAAGATCGCCTGTTTGCCGTGCTGGCTGATTGTCCGGGAAAGTGCCTGGGCAGCCAGATCCAGAGCATAGTCCCAGTCCACCTGAACAAAAGGGTCAACACCACGCAAATGGGGACTGGCCCCTATCCCCTGCTCGATCCAGCTCTTGCGCACACAGGGTTGCTCCACCCTGAGACGGGTACTGGCTTCCAGCATGGAAAGCCCGATCGGGGAAGGGTCCGGATCACGCCTGAAAGGCCCCAGAACCGGATCATCAGCATCGCCCAGAACTTCATAGACGCCCCAGTGTGTGGATGTGAAGCGAGCCAAATCGATCTCCAGATCAGTTCTGTCAAAGACTCAGGACGCTGACAACCGGGTCAGGTTCTGCATCAATCCATGCTATCGGTGTCCCCCGCATGGTACGAGAATGCATGAAATCCTCTCGTCAGACAAGACAGAAGTCACTGGGGTATTCCATGACAGCGCTGATCATCTCTCAGGTGCCAACATGCGGCACCTGGCTCGAGGCCTTCAGCTTTGACAAGGTCCGTGCTCGTCGTTCCAGCCACCAGCCTGCCTGTGTCGGCCAGTCGTCGTATGCCTGTTCCCGACTCAGCGCGAGCTGGGCATGAACAGGCCAGTTCGGGTTGAACATGAGCTCACGGCCGATTGCAATGAAATCTGCCTGCCCATTCTCCAGTACCGATTCAGCCTGCTCCGGGTAGAGTATGAGACCCACGGCCATCGTCATCACATCTGCCTCATGCCGGATGCGCTCGGAATAAGGGACCTGAAATCCCAGACCACGCGGCGTCGAGGTTGCCGTTGCAGACTCGGATAGTCCGCCCGAAGAGCAGTCGACGACATCGACACCAAGCTTCTTGAGCTCCCGGGCAAATTCGATAACATCCTCAATCTGCAGTCCACCCTGCACGCCATCAACACTTGAAACCCGCACAAAAAAAGGCTTGTCAGCAGGCCAGACTGCCCGCACGGCCTTGATCACTTCCAAGGGGAAGCGGCTACGCCCTGTCAGGTCCCCTCCATAGTCATCCGTTCGCTGATTGCTGACAGGAGAAAGAAACGAATGCAACAGATATCCGTGTGCCGCATGTACCTCAATGACATCAAATCCGGCGCTCAGAGAACGAACAGCTGCTGCACACCAAGCCTGGCGAATCCGGTCCATGTCGTCGAGAGACATTTCTCTGGGCATCAGCCATCCCTCTGCAACGGGTATCGGGCTCGGACCCATGACTTCCCAAGGCAGATCACCCTGCGCCAGGTCGGAGTCAGTTAGAGGACCATGCCCCTTCCAGGGTCGCTGCATGCTCGCCTTGCGACCTGCGTGAGCCAGCTGGATCGCAGCGACGGATCCTTGTTCCTTGATGAACCTGGCTACCCGGGCCAGCCCGTCAACCTGTTCGTCAGACCACAGACCAAGATCTCCGTGGCTGATGCGTCCCTCAGGCACGACGGCAGTTGCTTCGACCATCACCATCCCGGCACCTCCCAGCGCCATCCTGCCCAGATGGACCAGGTGCCAGTCGTTCGCAAAACCCTCATGAGCCGAGTACTGACACATAGGTGCCACCACGATTCTGTTTTTGAGCGTGACAGAACCGATCGTGCACGGTTCAAACAGCTTGATTGCAGACATCCCTTTCCCTCATCATTCGTTGTGAAGCCAGATCTGCTCACAGGCAGATCCCTGCAGGCTTGATGAAATCAAGTTAGCAGAGTGGCGCGGTCTGTGGAAGGTTCTGTGCGTATGGCGCAAGGGCTTGGCTGGTGTTGCGCGAATAAGCTACGCTGAGACTACACCGCGTCAAGCGCGAGGTAGCGCCATACTCATGGCAGTTGCCGGAATTATCCAGCCAACTCGAGGGACAATCATGAAGCACATCGTCGCACTCTCCATGCTGATCACATCGATCTCTATCGGAACAACAGCAACAGCCAGCGAATCGAGTATGCGCCCAGGTCAATGGGAGGTCACAACCCAGACAGAAATGGTGGGGGTGCCAATGCAGATTCCCGCTACCAAAGACATGAGTTGCATCACAGCAGAGGAAATCAACAAGCCGTTCATGGGCGAGATGGATGCCGGGTGTACGCTAGAAGAAATCGAGAAAACTGCCAACACCCACAAATGGAAGCTTGCCTGTACCGAGAATGGCCAGAAGATGACCGGGACCGGCACCTTCACCTTCAGCGCAGAGAGTTATAGCGGCGTGATGGAGATGAGTATGACCCAGGATGGTCAGGTCATGAACATGAAAACCACGCTCACAGGCAAACGGGTCGGAGACTGTTAAAAGTAAAACGGCAGTGGACCACACGACATCGAACGGAAATCAGGGAAATCAGTCTGACAACCATCACTTGACGATCCGCAAACCAGGTTTGACGCCAGTATGGTCCGCCTTGCCAGTCATGGTCGATCAGGTTGAGAGCAATTCACGCCATTGCCGGAACGCATGGAATCGGCTCATTCCCTCCAGCGCAGGATCACCATAGCCAGACTCGTGCAGGACGAATCTGACGCCGGCACGCTCGGCGCACTCGGCGTCCACCGACGTATCTCCAAAGTACAGACACTTCTCAGGTGAAACACCCATTTCCCTTATGGTCTCAAGCAGAGGCACAGGTGAAGGCTTGGCCTGCCCCCAAGAATCGGCGCCACTGATCACGGAGAAATACGGTGTGATCCCAAGAATCTGAGTGACTGCCATTGCATTGCGGTGCACCTTGTTGGTACAGATCGCCATAGGCACCTCAGGCAAGGTGTCGCGGCAGACCTGCAAAAGCGTCTGCACATCCGGGTATAGCCGGGTGCTGGCATGCCCTCTGCGCGCATAGACGTCGTAGTACACCGCCTTGATTTCGCTCAGATCATCTGGCACGGGCCACCCCATGTCGCGCATGATATCGCGCATGATGCCATCACTGGTACCGTGCAGATTGTCAGGGAAGTAATCGTCAGGAACCTGGCCGAAGCCTGCTGTGAGGAACGCTTCGCGTATGCCGCCTAGAATATCGGCCGCGCTATCGATCAGCGTACCATCCAGATCAAACACGACGCCCTCGACATCCTCTCTGAGGAACAGGGGACTCAGCCCAATCTCGCTTCTCATCTCTATCGTACTCATGCCCGCTTCACCAATCCATCAGGACTTGCAGCATAACCCGTCAGCGTCCGGTCCATGTAACGCATGCGCCAGGACAGCATCTTTTGTGCATAGGTCAGCATGACGCGCTGATAAGCAGGATCCCTGGAAACGTTGTTGAACTGGTTCGGATCTGCCGTCAGGTCAAAGAAAAGTGGCTCGGCGTTGGCAAAGTGCACGTACTTGTAATGGTTGTCCCGAATCACGGCAAGCGAGCTATCATCCATACCCGTTCCCAGATGGGACTCGGGTTTGGAGTAGAAGATGTTCCGGAAATCGTACTCATAATGCACCTCCGTGCGCCAGCCCTCAGGCGCGCGACCTTGCTCGACAAACGGCAGCAAGGAATAGCCATCGCATGTACGGGGAACCGGAAGTCCTGCCCACTCCAGGATCGTCGGCATGGTATCGATAGTTTCGGTGAAATCACGCACAATCGTGCCACGTGTCGAGTCTGCCTCCGGCCTCGGATCACATACGATCATCGGAATGTGGTAGCTTTCGTCGAAGAATCCGAGCTTGCCTAGCAAATGATGATCACCCAGTTGCTCCGCGTGATCACTGGTGAAGATGATCAGGGTCTCGTCCCATTGACCGGTCCGCTCCAGGTAATCAAATACCCGCCCGAGCTGCTCGTCAACCTCGCTCATCAATCCGTAGTAGGTCGCGCGCATCTGCTTGACCTCCTGAATCGACATGTCGCAGGCAAGTCCTTTGCCATGGCGGAAAAATTTTGAACGACCGATATCCTTCAGGTAGAAGTCCAGCAAAGGATGCTGCGCAGCCTCTTGCTCGGCCGTGTCGGCGCGAACAGGCTCCGGACTGTCCTCCGGATCGTAAAGACTGTTCCAGGGTTCCGGTGCAATGAACGGCGGGTGAGGCCTGTAGAAGCCCAGGTGCAGGAACCAGGGTTTGTCACGGGCACCATGCAGGTATTCCAGTGCGCGTTCCGCAAAGAATGCCGTATCAGAGAGCTCAGCCGGCAGAACAGACGGTTGTGATGTCGCGCCCGGACCGGCCGTGTCAGGGTCCTTCGGCATCCAGATATCATCTGGATTGGACGGCATGGCAGGCCATCTACTGGCAACCCACGCAAAATAGGCGTCTCTGTTCAGCCCCCAGGACCCGACGAGCTTCCAGCCATCCATTTCGGCACCAAGCACACGAAAGCGCGGATCGTTCTCATCGGTTTCACGCGGATCCGGTGTAGTCGTGGTGTAACCAACCAGAGCAGGCTCGTACCCCCCTTTGCGTGCCTCCCACGCCACATTGGTGTGTCTGGCATCCAGTGGGATCGTGTTTTGCACGGCCCGGTGATTCATCATGTACATACCCGTGAGCAGACTGGCTCTGCCTGGTGCACATGGCACTGCCTGGGTGTAGTGATTGGCAAATGTCACGCCACGCTCTGCAAGGCGAGCAATGTTGGGTGTACGGATTGGATGGCCCAGCATCGGGAGCGTGTCACCCCGCCATTGATCCACCACGATCAGCAGCACATTTTTCTTTTGTTGCATCAAACTTCCTTAACGTAAAACCGGGTCGAGCTTGTCACGAAGCCAGTCACCCACAAAACTCATGGAAAAGGTCGTCAACACGATGATCAGACTCGGACAGAGCAGAATCCAGGGTGCTGACTGCAAATATTCACGGCCATAACCAACCATGTTTCCCAGACTGGCCATGGGCGGCTGCACGCCTAGTCCCAGAAATGACAGGCCCGACTCCAGGAGAATCACGCCTGGAAAAGTAATGGTGATGTTGACAATGATCGTACTGGCAATGTTCGGCAAAACATGCTTTCCATAGACACGCCAGGCGGTCGCACCCAGATCATGAGCAGCTGCCGCGTAGCCCTGTTCGTTGGCCGCAATTGTCATGCTGCGTGCGATTCGGGCTGCCCGCTCCCACCCGTAGAACCCCATGAGTACGATAAACAGTAGAAGCGAGTTTCCAAAGAACGCCAGCACCGCCAGTGCGATGATCATGAACGGCATTGATGCCTGAAAGTCAATCAACACCAGAACCAGGTTCTCGACCCAGCCCCTGAAGTGCGCAGCCAGAACCCCCAGAAACACGCCCAGCACGGTCGAGATCAGGGTGGAGGCAAATGCGATCAGCAGACTGATCTGGATTGCGGAAATCCCTCTGGACAGAACATCACGGCCGAGCTCGTCGGTGCCCAGCGGGTGACTCCATTGTCCGCCGAACAGCACCGGCGGCTGCAAACGGGACCGCAGATCAATCTGGGTGAACCCATAGGGCATGAGCCAGTCAGCGGCAAGTGCGACAAATAACATGAGCGCTAGCCAGCCAAGGCAAAGTAGCACCAGCGGTGGCCAACGTTTGAAGAATGCACCGAGCCTGCTACGGGATCGCTCAAAACGCCGGACTGGACCAGACATATCCGCCGCTTCCCGGACGGAAGTGGACGATGCACTCATGCTTTTGCTCCATGGTGACGAGTACGCAGACGGGGATCGAGAATGACGTACAACGCATCCACGATCAGGTTGGCCACGACCATGCTGGCAGCCACGATCAACAAGATGGCCTGAACCACTGACAGATCCCTGCTCACCACAGCATCGACGAGAAGGCGCCCTTCCCCGGGCCAGGAGAACACGCTTTCAACGACCACTGCTCCGGCGATCAGGCCGCCCACCATCATGCCAACCAGCGTGACTGTCGGGATAGCCGCGTTAGGCAAGGCGTGTAGAAACACTACTTGACGCCATGACAACCCTTTGGCCAGGGCAGTCCTGACGTACGGTTGCCCAAGCACCTCGACCATCGCCGAACGGGTAAAGCGAGCCAGAATGGCGGCGCCCCCCAATGCCAGCGTGAAGATGGGCAGCAAGGCATGTTGCCAGGTGCCATAGCCACCAGTCGGAAGCCAACCCAGGTCAACCGAGAACATGAGGACCAGTAACAATGCCAGCACGAAACTCGGACAAGTGTGTCCGGCAATCGACAGCCCCATGAGCATCCGGTCAATGCGCGAGTTGTGATGCAACGCTGCATACACCCCCGTCGGAATCCCGATCAGCAACTGCAGGATCAGCGCTGGAATCGTGATCATCAATGTCGCAGGCACCCGCTCAAGTGCCATTTGCATGGCCGGCATCTCGTCCTTCATAGACACGCCAAAGTTGCCCTGAAACAGGTTGACGAAATACCCGATGTACTGCTGCCAGACTGGAACATCCAGCCCCCAGGCCTTGCGAAAGGCTTCGACAGCTTGCGCAGGCGCATCGGGCGACAGCAGTATCTGTGCGGGATCACCTGAAAGACGCAAGATTACAAAGGCGAAGCTCAACACCAGAAACAGCGTGATGAGTAACCTGAAACTACGTTCCAATAGATAAGACATACAAATTCCAGAAATCAGCGAAGCAGGCAGGCGAACTTGCGACCGTCAGGCCTTTCACGCAGCGCCGGCGCAGACTCACGGCATTGCTGCTGCGCTACCGGACACCGGGGGTGAAATGCGCATCCGGACGGGATGTTGACGGGATTTGGGGGGTCGCCCTGCAAAAGAATCCGCTGGTGCTGCTTGCCCCGCCGAATGGTCGGAATGGCCGACACCAGCGCTTCAGTGTAGGGATGAGCAGGCGACGCAAACAGTTGCTGGGGGGGGCCCTGTTCAACGATGCGACCCAGATACATGACAGCCACCTCGTCGCAGATCTGACGCACAACCTTGAGGTCATGACTGATAAAAAGCATCGTCAAGCCGTGTCGTGCCCGACTGTCGAGCAGCAGGTTGATCACTTGCGCCTGGATCGAGACATCCAGCGCCGAAATGGGCTCGTCACAGACCAGCAACCTTGGCTCAAGCACCAGAGCACGGGCCAGCACGACCCGCTGACGCTGACCGCCCGACAGTTCATGGGGATATCGCTGCCAGAGTGACTCCGACAACCCGACTTCCTGCAAGACCGCGCAGGCTCTATCGCGCCGCTCTACTGCATCACCACGAGAAAAAACCGCCAGCGGTTCGATCACCTGTTGCACGGCACTGATACGGCGATCCAGTACGCTGAGAGGGTCCTGATAGACCATCTGCATCTGCTGGCGCAGCGCCTTCCAGCGCCGGTCGCGTTGCATCGGAATGCGCTCACCGTCGAACACCACTTCACCTGACGTGGGAGAAGTTAATCCGAGACTCATGCGGGCGGTGGTTGATTTGCCACAGCCAGACTCCCCGACCAGACCAAGCGTCTGTCCGGGTTGTACCTGCAAGGACACATCGGAGACCGCACGCAACGTCTGCGCCGTGGCGAACAGACCACCGGATCGCACCCGATAATGACGTGCGAGCGAGCGCATGTCGAGTAATGGCGCACTCATGGCCGAGCCTCCCAGCAAGCCACGGTGTGCTCATCATTGACGTGACCCTCAGGCAGTGCCAACAACAGTCCCGGACGGGACTCTTCACACAATGTGGTGCGAGCCTGACATCGTGGCGCAAAACTGCATCCCTTGGGCAGTGCGGTTGGCGAGGGAACCGTTCCGGCGATTGCCCGCAGCCGCGAAACTGGCCCGTCCAGATCAGGCAAAGCAGCCATCAGTCCGCGGGTGTAAGGGTGCCGAGGCTGCGTAAATAGCGCTGTCGCAGGAGCCTGTTCTACAACCCTTCCCGCATACATGACCATCACGCGGTCACAAACCTGGGCAATCACGCCCAGGTCATGGGAAATGAGGACCAACCCCATTCCGGTTTCTTTCTGAAGGTCTTGCAGAAGATCCAGAATCTGGGCCTGGATGGTGACATCCAGCGCAGTTGTGGGCTCGTCAGCCACCAGCAACTCTGGCTGCCCAGCCAGCGCCATAGCAATCATCACCCGCTGATTCATACCACCTGACAGTTCATGAGGCCAGGCCGAGAGTCGTGTCCGCGCACTCGGAATGTTGACTCGCTCAAGCAGACGAACCGCCTCGGCCCGGGCAGCGTCGCCACGCAACCCCTGATGCAGTCGGATCGCCTCGGTCAACTGGCGACCGATCGTTTGCACAGGGTTGAGCGAGGAAGAAGGGTCCTGAAAGATCATGGCGATTCGATTGCCGCGCACACGCGTCATCGCCCTCTCGTCGAACCGGGAAATGTCCTCGCCCTCCAGCCGTATCTGCCCCGATATTCTTGCCCTGTTGCCCAGCAGTCGCATGACTGCCATCCAGGTCACGCTCTTGCCACACCCTGACTCACCGACCACCCCGAGCGTTTCACCCCGAAGCAGATCAAGATCCACGCCATGCAGCACAGGAACCAGGTGGGATCCCGTATCAAACGATACTCTGAGGTCACGAATGGAGAGAAGCGCCTCCTGGCTGGATTCTGTCTTCTCAGGCGCAACCGCTCTGGTGAGTCCGACCGGTCGGGACTGTTCTTCCCACGACTTTCGATGACCCACAAAATGGCTGATGACCGCCGTCGTCATGAAGAGACCTCTGTGGTGTTGCCCTTGCGGAAATCCATGTAGAAGCTTGGCGACCACTTCCAGTCAATATCCTTGCGTTTGGCGTAGAAGGCCGCTGTCTGGTGCACGACCATGAATGCCGGGTCCTCATACTCGGCAATACGCAGCATCCGCTCGTAGACACGCTTGCGATGCACTGGGTCCGTTGACGTTTCCAGTTCGGCTGACAGGCGGTTGAACTCCTCGTTGCTCCATTCACCCTTCTGTTGCTGCTGCCCATTCGGACCGTGCTGGTTCACCAGAGAGCTGACCGGATCGTTGTAGCCTGCCGAGTTTGACCAGTCCCGGATACCACGCTGAGTCGATCCGTCGTAGATCTGCGACCAGTTCTCCACCATCTGAATTTCGACATTCAATCCGACTTCGCGCCACATCTCGGTCATGATCTGGGCTTTCTGCAACTGGCCTGTGTAGTAGTTGTTCAAAACGCGGTAAGGAATGACTTCACCTTTGTAGCCAGCTTCCTTCAGAAGGCGGCGCGACTCATCCGGGTTGTAGGCCGGCGCAAAATGGTCCTGCGCAAACATGTCCCCGTAGAACTCGAACTGCAAGCCCTGCGGGACCTGCGTACGGCCATCCCACATCATGTCCACGATGAGTTGACGATCAATCGCATGCGAGAGTGCCAGTCGGACCCGGGGATCCTTCAGGACCGGGTGTTGCTTGTCAAAACACGTGATCTGATGGTTCAGGATCGGTCCACCGACAAACTCCAGCTTGCCCGAGCGCTCGATGATGCTCGCCTGGTCGGTCGGGATGTCCGTAGCGAAGTCGTATTCACCGGCAAGCATTCCGTTCAGGCGTGAAGCCACTTCGGGCACCACGATGAAATGAACTTCGTCCACCTCCGGCGTGCCGCCCCAGTACTCAACATGCTTGTCCAGAAGCAGATGCTGGTCCTTCTTGTAATCCTTGACCTTGAAAGGCCCCGTTCCGACAGGTGCAGCCGCCCATACCTGCCAGTCGCCTGCCTCCAGGTAGTTACGCTTGCTGATCACATCACAACCCATTCTGGCCAACCGCCCCTCAAGCGTCATATCCGGGACTGCATTGACAAACCTCACGGTATAGTCGTCAACGAGTTCAACTCTTTCAAGAGATGGCCAGAGTCGACGTCCGACTGCTGCCACTTCAGGTGGACACTGGGTCCCTTCTGAACGGCGCGCCTCGGCACTGTCTGTGCGGATCGTCTTGGCAGCCTCACCGCGATGCGGCTGCGTGTCGCCGAACATTGCCTGAGGGCCGAAGCTGAAAACTACATCTTCAGCTGTCATTTCGTCACCGTTGTGAAACTTCACCCCTTTGCGCAACGTCACCTCGAGCACGCGATCGTTAATACGACGCCAGGACTGTGCGATGCCGGGTTGCAGACTCATGTCCCCCAGGACATCCATGGCAATGACCGGCTCCAGAATCGAGGGTAGTACTCGCTTGCCAACGTTGCTTTGCTCACGCAGAGTGGCCAGCGTACCGCCCGTGCTGAGACCGGGAACAGCAATGCGCAGGATCCGGCTGCCCTGTTGCTGAGCAACAGACTTGCCCAGTGCCTGGGCCCATGCGGGAGAAACGGCTGCGGTGGCCAGTGCACTGGCGGACCAGGTCAACCATTGGCGACGAGTAACTTTCATTTGATTGATTTCCTTCTTGATTCGAGACATCAGAAAAGGGTGAAGTGTGGGCAGTCCAGATGACACCGGCGTGACGAACAGATGAAAGTTTGATGACCCGAAGAACCGGGCGTCAAAGTGAGAACCACCGAAACGAAAATTTGCTTTCTGTCATGAGTTCGACAAAAAACTGACTAAACAACAATGTCATTTATCCGTCACATGCACCGGTTAGGGTTGCGCTTAGCCGTCAATCTGCATCGACGCAGATTCTGATTCACCAAAGGAGAAATGATGCTAAGGCACATGCCCACTCTGGCCGCCGCCGCAGTACTGTCCCTGTCAGCCCCACTCACCGCGCATGCCTCAACCGAGATCGTGTGGTGGCATTCGATGCAGGGTGCACTGGGTGACTGGGTCAACGACATCGCTGAAGACTTCAACAAATCGCAGAACGAGTACGTCGTGCGCCCTGTTTTCAAGGGGACCTACGATGAAGCCATGACTTCTGCCATTGCGGCATTCCGCGCAGGCCAGGCACCACACATCCTCCAGGTGTTCGAAGTCGGTACGGCGACCATGATGGCTTCCAAGGGCGTTGCTGTTCCGGTCTCGCAAGTCATGACCGAAGCTGGTTACACCTTTGATCCCGGCGCGTATATTCCGGCTGTGTCAGGCTATTACACCGCTCCGAGCGGTGAGATGATGTCCTTCCCGTTCAACAGTTCCACAACCGTTACCTGGTTTAACCTGGATGCACTTGAGAAGGCTGGCGTTCCGACAGACAATCTACCGACCACCTGGCCGCAGATTCGTGCGGCAGCCCAGAAACTCAAGGACAGCGGTCACGCCTGCCCGATGACAACGGCCTGGCAGGGCTGGACCCAGCTCGAGAGCTTCTCCACCTGGCACAACACAGAACTCGCCACACAGGGCAACGGCATGAACGGCCCCAATGCCCGACTGGTCGTCAACTCACCATTGCACGTGCGTCACATCGACAATCTGGCAGACATGTCAAAGAACGGACTGTTCGTCTACAAAGGCCGCGGCAGTGCGCCATCGGCTTCGTTCGAGTCGGGTGAGTGTGCAATTTCGTTCAACTCCTCGGCTGCCTATGCCGGTATCGCCAAGAACGCCAAGTTCAAGTTTGCAGTTTCACCGCTGCCTTACTACCCTGACGTCGAGGGCGCACCGCAAAACACAGTGATCGGTGGCGCCAGTCTGTGGGTCATGAGCGGCAAGGATGATCAGGACTACAAAGGCGTGGGTACCTTCTTCAACTATCTGTCAGATCCACAAGTCCAGTCGAACAACCACAAGCGCACCGGCTATCTGCCTGTAACGCTCGAATCGTTCAAACTGACTGAAGACTCTGGCTTCTACAAGGACAACCCTGGTACGGACGTCTCCGTCAACCAGATGATTCGAAAGACAACCGACAAGTCACGCGGCATCCGTCTGGGTAACTATGTTCAGATCCGTGCCATCGAGGACGAAGAACTTGAACAGGTCTGGGCTGGCAAGAAAACCGCCAAGCAAGCACTAGACGCCATCACCGAGCGCGGCAACGTCCTGCTCGAGCGTTTCGACGCGGCAGCCAATCGCTGATCCAGCCATTCCCGGCATTTCGTAACGACTCTGAGAACACAGCCCGACCTTCGTGTCGGGCTGTACAGTCATGACACTAAAAACCCAAATCACGTTTCAGTCGCGATGGTTGCCATGGGCATTGATCGCTCCGCAGGGACTAGTGGTCCTGGTATTCTTTTTCTGGCCTGCCGGCCAGGCCCTGATGCAATCATTCCAGCAAACTGATGCGTTCGGCATTACGACCGAGTGGGTGGGACTAGAGAACTTCAGAATTCTGCTCTCGGACCCGTCTTACTGGCACTCATTTCGTGTCACTGCCATTTTTTCTCTTCTGGTTGCGGGACTGGGACTCGGCCTGTCTCTGCTGCTTGCGGTTTTTGCCGACCGGATCGTACGTGCAGCCATGGTTTACCGGACACTGCTGATCTGGCCTTACGCAGTTGCACCAGCCGTTGCCGGCGTGCTCTGGCTATTCCTGTTCTCGCCCACCGTCGGTGTCGTCGCAAGACTGCTCTCTTCGATCGGTATTGAATGGAATTCGCTTCTGAACAGCGCACACGCGATGACGCTGATTGTCGTGGCATCCGTCTGGAAGCAGATTTCGTACAACTTCCTGTTCTTTCTGGCCGGACTGCAAAGCATCCCAAAATCATTGACCGAAGCCGCCATTCTTGATGGAGCAGGTCCGTGGAGACGCTTCTGGTCGATCCAGTTCCCGCTTCTGTCGCCTGTCACGTTCTTTTTGCTGGTGATCAACATCGTCTACGCATTCTTTGACACATTTGGAATCATTGACGCCACCACACAAGGTGGACCCGGAAAGGACACGGCCATTCTGGTCTACAAGGTTTACTTCGACGGCTTCAAGGCGATGGATCTCGGCAGTTCAGCCGCACAGTCCGTCATCCTGATGGTGCTTGTAATTGGATTGACTGCAATCCAGTTCAAGTATGTCGAAAAACGGGTCAACTACTGAGTCTCCCCATGGAAAAGAAGCCCTGGATTGATGTACTGAGCCATATCGTGCTGTGTGTCGGCATTCTGATCGTGGCATCTCCGATCTACATGGCCCTGATTGCCTCCACACACACGGCACAGGCGATGGCACAGTGGCCGATACCGCTCACACCGGGTAGTCACCTTCTGCAAAACTACGCGGATGCACTCAACGGATCTGGATCTGGACAGAGCATGGCTGTGGGTCGAATGATGTGGGTGAGCCTGGTGACAGCGCTTGGCATCGCCATAGGCAAGATCATCATTTCCCTGATGTCGGCGTTTGCTCTGGTGTACTTCAACTTCCGCTTCAAGACTCTGGTTTTCTGGGGGATTTTCGTCACCCTCATGCTGCCGGTCGAGGTACGCATCGTGCCAACCTTTGAAGTGGTTGCGAACCTGGGAATGCTCAACTCCTATGCCGGCCTGACCATTCCACTGATTGCTTCAGCCACGGCAACATTCCTGTTTCGTCAGTTCTTCAAGACGATCCCCAACGAGATCGTGGAGGCCGCGAAAATGGACGGAGCCGGACCAATCCGCTTTCTGATCCACATCCTGATCCCGCTATCGGCCACCAGCATTGCCGCTCTGTTCGTCATCCAGTTCATCTACGGGTGGAACCAGTATCTGTGGCCACTACTGATCAGCACCAATGAAGACATGTATCCAGTGGTCGTCGGAATCAAACGCATGATTCCCGCTGGTGATGCCCAGACGGAATGGAACATCATCATGGCCACTGCGATCCTCGCGATGACACCTCCTCTTCTAGTCGTGATGTTCATGCAGAAATGGTTTGTCAAAGGCCTGGTCGAGTCCGATAAATAACACTCACACATTCACAACTCATATGTCAGCGATCGAATTCGTTCATGTCAACAAGATTTATGGTGACCGGGCCAGACCTGCTTTTCAGGCCATTCATGATTTCAACGCCACGATCAAGCCATCTGAACTGGTCGTGATTGTGGGCCCCTCTGGTTGTGGAAAATCGACACTGCTCAGGATGGTCGCAGGGCTGGAAAGCATCAGTGAAGGCCAGGTCATCATCAATGGACATGTCGTCAACGACCTCGATCCATCCAGACGCAACATTGCGATGGTGTTCCAGAACTATGCGCTCTATCCACACATGAGTGTCAAGGCCAACATGGCATACGCGCTGAAGATTGCCGGGATGAAGCAGTCCGAGATTGACCTGCGTGTACAGGAAGCAGCCAGCATTCTGGGATTGAATGAAATGCTCGAGCGCAAGCCGCGCGAACTATCGGGTGGCCAGCGACAGCGGGTCGCAATGGGAAGGGCAATCGTCAGACAGCCTGCCGCCTTTCTGTTTGATGAGCCGCTGTCGAACCTTGATGCAAAACTCCGAGTCCATACCCGGCTGGAGATCCAGAAACTGCACCGGCGCCTGGCGGTCACCATGCTGTTTGTCACGCATGACCAGATCGAGGCCATGACGCTGGCTGACCGCATGATCGTCATGAATGGCGGCAGGATCGAGCAATTTGACACGCCTGAAGTCGTCTATAACCGACCGGCAACCATGTTTGTAGCGGGATTCATCGGGTCACCCGCCATGAACCTGCTTCACCATGTTCCGGGCATACCGCAAGGCAAGGTACTGGGAATAAGACCCGAGCACGTGACGCTGCAGCCCTCTGATTTCGATCCGGACGTGCAAAGGTTCTCAGGCCTGCGCGCCATGGTCGAAACCATCGAATTGCTGGGTGCAGAACGCCTTGTTCACGCGCGACTGGGAGACGAGCCACTCGTCATTCGACTGGATGCGGCTGCTCCCCCTCCTGTCATCGGTGACTCGGTCCGGATCCAGATCGCCACACATCTCATACACTGGTTCGATGCTGCAAGCGGCCTCCGGATCGAACCTTGAAAACCTGGCAAAAATCAGAATGAAACAGAAAGACTGGCCGTACCCTCAATGGATTGCGCACCGCGGTGCAGGACTGCACGCCCCCGAAAACACATTGGCGGCGTTTCGTTATGGATATCAAGCGGGCTACAGGATGTTCGAGTGCGACGCCAAGCTCACAGCAGATCACCAGATCATCCTGCTGCACGACGCCACGCTGGACCGCACCACCAATGGCACCGGGCTGGCCAGCGAAGTCAGCTGGGATCAGGCCCAACGACTCGATGCCGGTCAGTGGCACAGCACCCTGTACGCTGGGGAACCGGTTGCAACGCTGGACAGACTGAACGCATTCTGTCAGGCCAATGACTGTATGCTGAACATCGAAATCAAACCAGTTCCCGGTCACGAGCTGATCACCGGCACATTGATTGCACAAGCTGCCTGCGCCGCTTGGCAAGAATGCGAAATCAAGCCGCTGCTGAGTTCGTTTAGCGTCGATGCATTGCGTGCGGCAATGGAAGCTGCACCCGAGCTCGCTCGCGCGCAGTTGATGCACACACTTCGTCCGCAGTGGCAATCGACTGTGAATGAACTGCAATGTCATGCGCTGATCTGCAACCACGAAATCGTGTCGGCTGATATCGTGGGTAGCGTGCATGAAATGGGCATGCGCTGTCTGTCCTACACCGTCAACGATGAACTGACGGCTCGACGTCTGATTAATCTGGGTATCGACGGACTGATCACCGACGAAGTGGAGCGTTTTGATCCACGAAATGGCTTCAAATCGATCTGAACGATTGTCATTCACTGTCAGATTCGGGACTGATACTCGGGTCCCTGGCAGACTGCCATCCAGAATCACTTGAACGTGGACGTTTCACACACTATGATTCGCGGTGTTTCCTCCATGTCAGACGGATTGGCATGCGCTCAAGAAAGCCATATTTTCAGAAAGCGACCCGCCGAATGTACGCGTGTGCACCATATATGAGGTGCAACTTTTCTGAGGCCCATCTGTCATGCTTTAATGATAGATTACTGAATAACGAATAGTGACTCATTTGCACGGCGTCTTCCTCAATCGCTTTCTTGCCAAACCCAAATCAGTTGGAGCCTTGCTGCCTTCGTCGCGTCATCTCGGCAGACAGATGGCCAAAGCCGTCACTGAGCTGCCTGCGGTTGAGTCCGTTGTCGAAATCGGAGCAGGGACTGGTTCGATTACCCGGCATCTGCAGCCATTCAACCCCGTTGTCGTTGAAATTGAAGAGGCATTCGCCCTCCTGCTCAGGCAGCGCTTTCCGCAACTCGACATTCGCCATGGCTGTGGATTGCAATTTTTGCAGTCGCTCGAACAGTCAATTGGCTTGGTCATTTCAGTTCCACTGATCAACAATCCGTTACGCGACAGATTTATCGAGTCAATTCGGCAAGGTCACGAATCTGGACATATCAAATGGTGTGTCATCTTCACTTATGGCCTTTCCAATCCGCTGGAAGGCACCGGGTTTGCCTGTTCGCGTCGACGTAAATGGGTCGTGGCAAACGTGCCGCCAGCTCATGTCTGGGTCTACTACTAGTCAATCCCCCCAGACGTCCTGCATCAGCACTCGGTTTTTGAGAATTCCTGTTTCCTGCGACCGCACTGGAGTCCCGCCGTGCGGTATAAAAAGCGCAGAAGAATTTCGTGAACACACCGTCACAGTGAGGAACAGAATGGTAGAGAATGGACGACTCGTCATCCCGAGTATCAAAGACAAGGTTTCACCCGAGGAATGGCAGGCCCGTATCGACCTGGCTGCCTGTTACCGGCTCGTTGACATGTATGGCATGTCCGATATGATGGCTAACCACATTTCGGCACGAATACCGGGTGAGGAAGGAACCTATCTGATCAACCCTTATGGTCTGATGTACGACGAGATCACAGCATCCTGCCTGATTAAAGTCGACATGCAGGGCAATGTGATCTACAAACCGGATTTCGGCGAACTGAACTACGGCGTCAACCGGGCGGGGATCGTTATTCATAGTGCCATTCACGAAGCGCGCCACGATGTCGCCTGCGTGATTCACACCCATAGCTGGGCATCCATGGCCGTGTCTTCGCTGGAATGTGGTTTGTTGCCACTGACACAGACTGCTATGCGGTTTCTCAAAATCAGCTACCATGACTATCAGGGAGTGGTACTCAACGATGAGGAAAAGGAATCGCTTGTTGCAGACCTTGGAACAGGTGAAGCACTGATTCTGCGTAACCACGGTGCACTGACCGTTGGACGATCTGTCGGGGAAGCCTTTAACTGGATGCACCGTCTGGAGCTTTCTTGCTTTTCCCAGCTTGCCGCGATGGCCTGCAACACGCCCATGGCCAAGGTGCCATCAGCAGTGCTGGAGGAGACCTGGAACAATTACCAGCCCGGCACCCGCCGTCCATACGGTCTCATGGAATGGCCAGCGCTGCTGCGAAAGCTTGACCGCACCGACCCGTCCTACAAAACCTGATCAAGCATACTGATTCACGTACAGCAGGTTCTGCAACCCCGGCCTGAATGAGAGTCGGTGGATACTGTGCTGCAGGATGAGGCGCCATGGTCGCCGGTAAAGTGTGCCAGAACGGAAAGGCCTGAAGGACAGCAATGTCTTTCAGGCCTTTCCGCTGGACGGGATGACAAAGAAGACGGCGATACAGGAAAAACCTGATCGCCCTCCAACCGAGATAACCGGTTACCGGGCTCGGGAGATTCTGACCTCCGCCCCTCTTCGCTTGACCTCAAGCCCTTCTGACGGCATGATCTTGAGACCTTCCAGACCCTTGATGTAACTCGAACCTTGCATCTGCATGACCCGTATCTTGTTACGCATCACAACCGGGTTGTGAACCGGCATACCGAACATCCAGACCTCTTCGAGTATGCGCGCCGAGTTGAACTCTCCCGTGTGACTGGCAGCTGGCCCAAGGCAAAGCATGTGACCTTCACGGCCAAAGAGCGGGATACTGTCCAGACCGACTTCCAGTGTCAAAGTCGTACCTCCCTCATAACGCCACCCGGTCGCCAGATCCCACCAGGCATCTCCTTCAGGCAGGTAGATCTCGGTCTGCTTACCGGGATGGGTAACAGGTGCAACCAGCACAGCCGGACCAAGGAGATACTGCGTATCCCACTCATGCGCCACTAGATCAGCCGGGAAGCTCATTGCCATGGATCGCTGGACTGGCAAACCGGTCCTGGCCGCATCTTCGATCGCGCCCAGGACATAAGGGATCAGACGATAGCGCCATTGCATCCAGTGCGCCATGGCTTCTCGAGAAGTATCATCCCATTTATCAGACATCAAGGCAGCCGGGTTCTCGAACTGGAAGTTCCCGGAAAAAACAGCCATGGCAAGCCAGCGCAAGGTCAGTTGCGTATCAACTGTTGCGGGGTCCTGGCTCTCGTCTCCGATGGCAAGCATCTGTAAAGGCACACCGCTGGAACCCGTCGAGAGCGCAAGTCGAATGGCTTCGCACATTCCTCCCCATGACTGCTCTACCACGGTGGGTGCCTGCCACGGGAAGCGCTGCGCCGCAGGCATCAGATCACTGGTCAGCACAACACCTTCTGGCGGCACCTTGTTCCCGGCCCAGGCTTCGAACAGCGCTGTTCGTGTCAGTACAGGATACAGCGTACGCAAAACCGCACCAGACTCACCAGAACGCGCGGTGATGTCGTCGGGAATATCGAACTGGGTGCTACAAGAAACGGCCGCGACTCCGTCCTCGGCCAACTGACGATGCCGTTCGGTCCAGACCTGGTAGACGTCCTTATGAGTCAGATCAAGCAGCGCAAAATCATCCCCGCCGGTGACATCATTACCTGTAAAGACACAAGCATCCGCCGTATCTTCATTTGCCAGCAACCAGCCTCGATCCTCTAGCTCGGCAAAGGTAGACGAACTTGCCTTGATAGCAGGCAGTGTGGGCAGACAGACGTGAACTGATTCGCTCGCAAACAGATCAAGTGCTCGTTTCGGATCCGGGAACCGTTCGGCATCCCACTCAAGCGACAACTTGGCCTCGTTGAAACTCCAGGCCATCGGCTCTCGCATCATGACTGCGTCAAGGCAAACTCCCTGTTCGCGCAGTTTGCGCACAAGTTCGAGCAACTGACTCGCAGAACAGTCCCTGGGCTGCCGGAGCCAGGCACCCAGCGCCCACAGAGAGGGTTGTCCGGCTCGCCCCGTCAAGGCTGTGTACTGGTTCAGAATATCCCCGGGATCACCGGCAAACAGGAATATGTCAAACACCGGACTCTGAAAGTAGACCCTGTAAGCGTTGGGGTCATCGACACCAACATCATGGTCGGTCCGTCCGGGCGCATTGACGTAAAGTCCCCAACCTGTCGGGCTCCACGCAAGTGGAAGCGCGCGATGAGCGGGATCGTCCGAGACAATGTACTCTCCTCGCCGGTTCAAGTCAGTCGAAGTCTGTCCGAGACCATGAACGGCTTCATCGGGTCGCAATTCCATTGCGACACTCCAGTGCCCGTCCTGATGGCAAATCCCGTCAGACGTACTGCTTGCAACAGGATGCATCCGGTCTTCTTCATCAAACCGGACCAGCGAAATACGAAATGGACTTTGTCCGAGGATGACCCCGGTCTGTCCGTGTCGAATCAGCCAGCTTGCGGGTTCCTGGACTACTGTGAGCTCGGCCTCACCAATCACTTCAGCCCGGGCCAGAAGCATTTCTGCCTGGGCTCGGGCGCGGGGTCTGGCGGGCAGGTCGCTCGCCACCGCATCGGACTCACCAATGCGAAGACGATACATGCCTGGAGCATGCGGTTCGACAACGAGCCTGGATCCAGAACCTGCATCAAAGAGATGTTTAGATGCGCTACTCTCAAGTAGTTTGAGTGTGTCTAGGTTCATGTGCAATGGGAATGGAGAAACGGCTAAACCCCTATTTTGACGGATTTAGCGCATTTTATAAACTTGGTTCATCAAAAACCTGACAAAAAGGCAAAACTTCACACTAACTCACAGAAATCCGGACGCAATATTGGCCAGAAGAACACGCTCGAGTGCAGGCGCTCTCGCCTGAAGCAAGTCTGCAATCAGGTGGGCCTGAAGGCTGGACCATGTCAGACCTCGAGACGCACCCGCCGTACAGACAAACAGACCCGGATCAGCCCCAACGGGTCCGACAACAGGTAGCCGACCGGGCACTACGGCCCGCCAGCCAGCCCACCCAGGCCAGCTACTCACCCCGTCTCCGACCTGCCCCGGCAGATCCGGCAGGTTCAACAGGCTCGCGACTCGCTGAAGATTCTCCGCCCGCCCCTGGTCTGTCACCTGCGCCTGGCTGGCATCCCGTACATAAGTTCCACCGGCCACACACCAGCCATCAACTGCCGGCAGCACGTAACCGTCGCCCCCGAGGATACAGCGTGGCCCGCTCGCAATCACTTGTTCCGGAATCCATGTCACTTCCCCTGCCAGCCGGTGCATGACCTGCATACGCCTGATGCCCGCATCATCTGCCTGACCAGACAGGTCAACCGGACTACGCGCCAGCAAAGATGGCGCATCACCCGCGGTGGCCAGCACCACGGCACCGGCGTGTGCCAGAGCTTCACCGTGAGCACCAAACACCACCCATTGTCCAGCACGGCGCTCAACGCGACACACCTTGGCAACCTGCACGGTCACGCTGGCCTGTTGTACCAGCGTCTGTAGCAGCGATGGCACGCGAATCAGCCAGCCGCCTGGCATCCACAAACCACCTCGATCCAGCTGACAGCCCGCCAGATCAGACGCCTCGCGTACATCCACGGAACGAGCCCACTGCGGCAGATCAAATCCGGCTGCAACCTTTGCCAGATCGACCTGACGACGAGCTCCCCGCGGCTTTTGCAGTTGCAACGCCCCGCAGCGACGTCCAACACTCTCAGGCAGTTCACGCCAGAGACGGTCAGCCATCAGTGCGCCGGCTCTCGAGAGCCTGCTTCTGACGTTGTCATCTGCCGAGATGACGGGCGTGAGTGCAGCGGCCAGATGACCGTGATGCACACCCTGAGGACCCAACGGATCGTGCTCATCAAGAACCGTGACGGCGAACCCGCGATGACTCAACGCATGGGCGACGGTCAGCCCGGCGATGCCTGCGCCTACCACCGCCACACTGGCACCCGGACTGACAGCGCAATCATCACGCAACCAGATGCAAGGTGAACGCATAGGTTTCATTTTCGTAACCGCCAGACCCGGAACAATTCGCCCGCTCGCCCGCTCGATCACCACTCCATCAGCTCGCAAGAGCGTAGACAACTGCCCCGGTGAAAGCCCGGCAAATGGCTCATCAGGCTCCTGTTCACACCCGAGCGACTCGGTCAGGATGGCATCGGCCTGCACACAAAGCTGCGCAGCCAGTTCGCCCGGATCACTTCCAGTGCGGCGAACCATCAATGTGAGTACCAGGCCGAATTCCAGGGCATCCAGCCGGTGCATACCTGGCAATCCGTACTCTGGTGCAAGTTTGCGCGCAAGCTCCGACGCCCCCCACCCACAAGCGTCTGTTGCCCCATAAAGGTTGAGAACCAGATCACCCGCATTCGCAGGCCCGAGCGCCTGAATCAGCCCGCGACGAAACACCCTTGCCCAGGAAAGCATCGCGTCAGGTGCGTTGCCCGACAAGTCCACAATCGTAATCTGGAACGGCTTTGTTAAAGTTCCAGATCCCCTGTGTCGCAACGATGAAACAAAGGCGCGATAATCTGTCACAGTTATCCTTTCTCGTCGTACTGATTCTGTTGTCTCATACTTGCCGGATACCTAGCCCGATGCTGCCTTTGACTGACTACCTCGAAACCGCCGTGCAGGCTGCCCACGCCGGCGCCGCTATTCTCAACAGTTACCGTAGCGCCCCCAACAGTCTGGTGATCGACTTCAAGGGCAGAAACGACCTGGTTTCCCAGGCTGACAGGGAATCAGAGCAGGCTGTCATCGAAATCTTGCGTGCCGGCACGCCGGAACTCGGAATTATCGCCGAGGAATCTGGGGGACAGTCAGAAGGTGCGGCCACCTGGCATATTGACCCACTGGATGGGACGACCAACTACTTGCACGGAATTGGCCACTTTGCAGTCTCGATCGGACTTGTAGCGCACGCGGGCACTAAAGATCCGACCGGTCAGGTTCTGGAGGCGGATACACCCGTTCTTGGCGTGATCTACGACCCAAGCAGGGAAGAAATCTTTACCGGTCTGCGTGGTGTCGGCGCCTGGTGCAACGGTCACCGTATCCAGCATTCTGGCGTCACGCAGATGGAGAACGCGCTGATTGCAGCGGGCATCCCGGTTCGGGAACTGGATCAGATCGATGCTTACATGAATGTCATCAAGGATGTCGTGCTTTGCACCCGAGGCATCCGTCGCAACGGCGCTGCAGCTCTCGATCTCGCCTGGGTTGCATGCGGACGTGTTGATGGCTATTTTGAAGAGAAACTTAGCACCTGGGATATTGCAGCTGGTGTGGTGATTGCCAGCGAAGCCGGTGCCCGGGTATCTGACCCACTTGACTCTGAGGCCGCGTGGCCTGCGGCAGGTCGCCTGGTGGCGGCCGGCCCGGGGATACACGACGCTCTGGTTTCGGTTTTTCGGGCGCACATGCAGTCTGCCACCTGACCGGACTCAGTCGTACATCTGACGCAAGATCCTGCGCAAAGTCTTGCCAACTGCATTTTTTGGAAGACTGTCCACCAACACGAACTCCCGGGGGCGTTTGTAGGGTGTCAGCCGGTGCTCACTCCAGCGAGCAAGCGACGCTTTGTCGACCTCGGCGACACGAGGAACGACGAACAGTTTGATCGCCTCGCCTGACTGAGCATCAGGAAAACCAACCGCAGCACACTCGAGCACATCGGGATGCTCTGCGAACACCGCGTCGATTTCGGCAGGATAGACATTGAAGCCAGACACAAGCACCATGTCTTTCTTCCTGTCGACCAGCGTGATACAGCCCTGCTGATCCACAAACCCGAGGTCGCCCGTGAGAAAAAAACCGTCCGCCGTCATGCACTCCAGCGTCGCCTGCGATGCCCGCCAGTAACCGGCCATGACCTGAGGACCGCGAACAGCAATCTCGCCGACCTCCCCCATCGCAACAGGATGACGGTCACCGTCAAGCACTTGTATCCCTGTACCTGGCAAAGGCCTTCCAACCGAACCTGTGAACCGGGTTGAATCGGTCTGACAGGCGCTGATAACCGGGGACGTTTCAGACATGCCATATCCCTGTATGACAGGTCGACCCGTCAGTTCCTGCCATTGTTCGGCGACCGATTGATGCACTGCCATGCCACCTCCAAGCGTCAACCGCAAACTCGAAAAATCCAGCTTCCTGAATCCGTCGTGCCGCAAAAGCGCATTGAACAGCGTGTTCACACCCGGGAAGATCTCCGGGGGATTGGCCTTCCACGTCTTGACCAGGGTATCAAGGTCACGGGCATTGGTCACCAGGACAATCCGCATACCGGCATGCAGGGAATACAGCGCACAGACCGTCATTGCAAAGACGTGATACAGAGGCAACGCAGTAAACATCGTCAGCGGACGGTCCAGCAAATGGCCAATCGCCGGATGTGCCACCTCGCCCACCTGCAGAATATTGGCGACCAGATTGGCATGGGTGAGCATGGCCCCGCGTGGCTCGCCGGTCGTACCACCTGTGTACTGAATGAATGCCAGATCGCTAGCTTGTAACCGCGGCAAGCGCGGTGCGCCCTGCTCTTGCTGTATTTGACGCCCTTGCCCGCTTCGCTCATACACGCGTCCGTTCTCCAGCACCTGTGTAAACAGACAGGATTTGGGCAAGCGCCAGGGTTTGATCCCGCGCTTGACGTAGTGTGCGACGAAGTTGATCAGACCGGACTTGAATCTGGGAAGCAAATCGCCAGCCCGGACGACAACCTGATGACGAGGCTGATCACGCAACGGCAGTTGCGCAAGCGTGTGCGCAAACGCCTCAAACACAACGATGACCTGGCTTTCGCTGTCTCGCAACTGGGTTGCCAGCTCTCTTGCCGTGTAGAGTGGGTTGACGTTTACGACAACAAGTCCTGCCCGCAGAGTTCCTAGCAAGGCCACCAGGCTTGCCGTCACATTCGGCAACATGATGGCGACCCGACTCTGGGCAGGCAATCCGAGCGAAACCAGCCAGTGTGCCCACTGGCTGGCTAGCGCATCGAGTTGCCCATAAGTAGTGGCGTGCCCGAAACTCAAACACGCAGTACGGTCCCGGTGCCTGGCCATGGCCTGGTCCAGCAAATCAACCAGTGACGCGTAGCTGCGCAGATCCTTCATTGCCCCCGACTCCCCAAGTTTTCATAACAATGAAACGTATTTTGGAACGATAATAAGGTTTTTTACAGGTCAGGTCGCGGGTGACCCTTGCAGGTTTTTACACACGCGTCTGACCCTTGAAACCATTGATTTGCGACCTTCGGGCGAGTGCCCGCTGCCTACCTGCGGCTTTTTGGCCGGGCCAGTCATGCAGGGTGTGCCCCGTCCGGTCACCACCCATCGCGACTACCCGACTTCAACAATTAAGTCCCGGGCCCTCGTTGATCCACCCAGTGGTCGACAACAGCCCTTGAACTTCAACTGATAAATCACCCCCTCCAGCGAGCGACGTATGAAACTGATCGAACCGATTTTGCAGTGGCACGACGAGTTCCGAACGATTCGCCGGGACATCCATGCTCATCCGGAGCTGGCCTTCGAAGAACACCGCACCGCTGACGTCGTCGCGCGCCTGTTAACCGAATGGAACATTCCGATCGACCGCGGACTAGGCCAGACAGGTGTGGTCGGCATCATCGAAGGCCGATCCACTGACGGTCCAGCCATCGGCCTGCGCGCAGACATGGATGCCCTGCCTATGTCAGAAGCCAACTCTTTTGAACATGTCAGCCGGCACGAAGGCATCATGCACGGCTGTGGCCATGATGGTCACACTGCCATGCTGCTCGGCGCAGCGCGCTACCTGGCGCAACACCGCGAGTTCGACGGCACTGTCTATCTGATTTTCCAGCCTGCCGAGGAAGGGGCTGGGGGCGCGCGCAAGATGATCGAGGATGGACTGTTCAAAAAGTTTCCGATGCAGGCGGTCTTTGGCATGCACAACTGGCCAGGAATGCCCGCTGGCCAGTTTGGTGTCACGCCAGGACCGATCATGGCATCAAGCAGCGAGTTCTTCATTGACATTGAAGGCAAAGGCACACACGCTGGTATGCCTCACCTGGGCGCAGACCCCATCATGGCCACAATTCAGGTGGCCCAGGCGCTGCAGACCATCGTCAGCCGTAATCGCCACCCGATGGAAGCAGCGGTGGTGAGCATCACCCAGGTCCATGCCGGCAGCGCAACCAACGTCATTCCGACCCAGGCGCAGATGGTCGGCACGGTTCGCACATTCACCTACGACACGCTGGACATGATCGAATCCCGGATGGGCGAGATTCTGCATAACTGCTGTGAGGCCATGAACTGCAAGGCAACCATGCGCTTTGAACGTAACTACCCGCCCACGATCAACACTGAAGCTGAAACCGCGCTCTGCGTGGAGGTCATGCGCAGTATCGTGGGCGACGATCATGTCGATCCCCGTGTCGTTCCAACCATGGGAGCTGAAGACTTTTCTTTCATGCTCGAACAAGTGCCCGGTTGCTATTGCTGGATCGGTAACGGTGTGGGTGAACATCGGGAGGCCGGACATGGCCTTGGCCCGTGCACGCTACATAACGGCTCTTACGATTTTAACGATGAACTGCTGCCGCTTGGTGCGACTTACTGGGTCAAGCTGGTCGAGCACTGGTTCTCCAAAGACTGACTCAGGTGGTGACAGAAATGGCTGAAACAGTTTCCTCCCCTGAAAAACCCAACAGACGGCTGGATCCGGAAGACGCACAACTGGCTCTGGCACGCGTTCAGGAGCAACTACGCAGACACGCACTAGTCGAGTACCTTGTTCATCAGCAGGAAGAAGGCGACGAGCGTGGGCCATTGGTCGAAGGACTGATGCACCGGCAGCACGAGCAGGAACTGCGCTCCCTCGTCAACGACCTCCATCCTGCAGACATTGCATTCATCCTGGAATCGCTGCCCAAAGAAGAGCGCCAGCTGATCTGGCAAATGGTGCAATCCGAGTTTGATGCAGACGTGCTGCTGGAGGTTGCCGACTGGGTCAGGCAGTCTCTGATCGAGACAATGGATCGGGCCGATCTGGTGGCAGCGACCGAGAACATGGAGGCCGACGAGATTGCCGACCTGGTCGCGAATCTCCCTCCGGACGTGATTGCCGAAGTCCAGAAAGGACTGACGGTCAAGGAAAGAGCCCAGCTGATCGAAGCCATGGGTTATCCGGAAGACAGTGTCGGCGGCATCATGGACTTCGAGATGGTGCGCGTACGCGACGACGTCTCCCTCGAAGTCGTTCTACGATATCTGAGGCGTCAGCCGGAGCTGCCCGATCACACAGACCAGATATTTGTGGTCGACCGCACTGATCGCCTGCTTGGTGTACTGTCGCTGTCCACCCTGCTGGTCAACGATCCGGACTCCATGGTGCGTGACGTGATGAGCACTGACTACCTGACACTGAATCCCCATGATACTGACGCTGAGGCAGCTGGCGCATTCGAACGTTACGACCTGGTTTCAGCGCCGGTTGTGGATGATCGAGGCAGACTGATCGGACGGGTCACCATCGCCGATGTGGTGGACGTCATCCGGGAAGACAGCGACGAGCAGGCCCTGTCTCGAGCGGGTATGCAGGAAGAAGATATTTTTGCACCGGTCCTGCGTGCGCTTCGCAATCGCGCCCCATGGCTGTTACTGAACCTCTGTACGGCTAGCACTGCGGCATTCGTTGCGTCACGATTTGAAGACACGGTCAGTCATATCGTGGTGCTTGCGTTTCTGATGTCCATCGTCGCAGGCATCGGCGGCAACTCTGGCAACCAGACAATGACGCTGATCATCCGCGCCCTGGCTGTCGGCCGGGTAACGAACCAGAATGCCTGGCAACTGGTCAAACGCGAATTTCTGGTCACACTGCTCGTGGGCCTGGCCGGAAGCTTTGTCGCCGGGTTGTTTGCATGGTGGATTTCAAGCTCGATCCCTATCGCTCTGGTCATGATCGCAGCCATGATAGGGAACATGCTGATCGGCGCGCTTGTTGGAGTCATGGTGCCCATGGTCCGGGCGCGGTTTGGAAAGGATCCCGCCATTGGCTCATCTGTCTTGTTGACTTTTGCCACAGACTCGCTCGGCTTTTTTCTGTTCCTCGGGCTCGCCACGCTGTTTCTGGTTTGAATCGACTACCATGATTCAACGGCAAGGACTTGCAAGCATGAATTGCTGACACAAACCTGTCATAACTCAGCTTTATGCTTGGCTGGCGGACTGCCGGATCTACCCTCACGATCCGGCAGTCCAGACTCGAACCGACCCTGAGAATTATGACCAATCCAGAGAACTTTCTGCAACGTGCACAAGCAGACCTCATTGACAGTTACGACGAAGAACTCGAGATGGAGCTTGACGACGATCGTATTGACGAACTGCTGCTCGATGCCCCTGCCACCAGAGGCAACGGCATGGACCGTCGCCTGTACTTCAAAGATCTCTTCAGGCTCCAGGGTGAGCTCGTCAAGCTGCAAGACTGGGTCGTTGCCCAGAAACTGAAAGTTGTCGTCATTTTTGAAGGAAGGGATGCTGCCGGCAAGGGCGGTGCAATCAAACGCATCACCCAGCGACTCAACCCCAGGGTCTGTCGGGTTGCCGCACTGCCGGCTCCGAGCGAACGGGAAAAGTCGCAGTGGTACTTCCAGAGGTACATCAGCCACTTGCCGGCTGGTGGAGAAATCGTACTGTTTGACCGAAGTTGGTATAACCGCGCGGGTGTCGAGCGAGTCATGGGTTTCTGCTCAGACGAAGAGTACGAGGAGTTCTTCCGTTCGGTGCCTGCGTTCGAGACGATGCTGGTGCGCTCAGGCATCCTGTTGATCAAGTACTGGTTTTCCATCACTGATGACGAACAGCACACCCGGTTCCAGATGCGTATCCGTGACCCGCTCAAACAATGGAAGCTGAGCCCGATGGACCTGGAGTCAAGGCGCCGGTGGGAGGACTACACCAAAGCCAAGGAAACCATGCTTGATCGCAGCCACATCCCTGAAGCACCATGGTGGATCGTCGAGGGCAACGACAAGAAACGCGCACGCCTGAACTGTATTCACCACCTGCTGTCGCAGGTACCCTACCAGGAGATCGGGCATCCGGAGGTCATCTTGCCGGCCCGCGTTCACCACCCTGACTACACTCGCCATCCCGTACCTCGTGACATGGTCGTTCCAGACCACTACCAGGACTGACAAGGACTACTCAAGGTAGTGGTCGTAGACCTTGGCGCTCGCGCACGGCAAATCCCAATGCGCTTGCAAGCCAGCCTGCGATATGATGGTTCCTTGTCCGGGCAAATGCCTGACCCTCAATCCCCTGTCGACAAGTCTGGAGGTTTGCATGCCCGCGCCATATCAAGCACCCATTGCCGAGATGGCATTCCTGCTAAATCACGTTACTGGCCTGAATCGAACCCGGGATTTACCAGAGTTCAGCGAATGCTCATCCGATGTTGCACAAGCTGTTTTGCGGGAGGCGGCCCGTTTTGCGCAGGAGATCATTTCTCCCTTGAACGAGACTGGCGAACAGCAACCGCCTCGTGTCTCCAACGGCGTAGTCACCACATCGCCGGGTTACCGTGACGCGTACCAGCAGTTTGTCGCAGCTGGCTGGAACGGACTGTCGAGCCCTGCGGAACATGGTGGGCAGGCACTCGGCCAGGCCATTTCGACAGCCGTCTCTGAAATGTGGCAGTCAGCAAGCATGTCATTTGGCCTGTGTCCGATGCTCACGGCAGGCGCAATCCATGCCATCGAGCATCACGCGAGCGAAGATCTGCAGCGCCTGTTTCTCGAGCGCCTGGTCAGCGGCGAGTGGACGGGCACGATGAACCTGACGGAACCACAGGCCGGTTCTGATCTCGCAGCCATCACCACCAAGGCGATACCAAGCGGAGATCACTATCTGATCAAAGGTTCAAAAATCTACATCACATACGGCGAACATGACATGGCGCAGAACATCATCCATCTGGTCCTGGCCAGACTGCCTGATGCGCCCGCCGGAGTCAAAGGCATCTCGTTATTCATCGTTCCCAAGTATCTCGTCACCGAAAATGGCAGTCTGGGGCACGCAACGATCTGACGTGCGTATCACTGGAACACAAAGTCGGAATTCATGGCAGTCCGACTGCGGTCATGCGCTATGGCGATCATCAGGGAGCGACCGGTTATCTGATTGGCGAGCCACACCAGGGACTCGCGTACATGTTCACCATGATGAACCACGCCCGTTTGCAGGTTGGCCTGCAAGGCGTTGCCGTTTCCCAGCGCAGCTTGCAACAAGCCAGCGACTACGCTCACGAACGGATACAAGGTCGGACCCTCCTGGCCGGCACATCAGGAGGACCCAGCCCGATCGCGTTGCATCCCGACGTTCAGCGCATGTTGCTATCAATGCAAGCCAGAACCCAGGCCATGCGTGCTCTGGCGCTCGAAGCAGCGACCGAGCTTGACCTGAGCAGCCAGTCTGACAAGACTGCCGCCCTCAAGGCGCAAACGCGGGTTGATCTGCTGATCCCTATCGTCAAAGGCTGGTGCACAGAGCAGTCGGTGGAGATATCGTCTCTGGGGGTCCAGATTCATGGCGGCATGGGATACATAGAAGAAACCGGAATAGGACAGCTCTGGCGCGACGCCAGAATCACCCCCATTTATGAGGGCACAACGGCGATTCAGGCTAACGATCTGATTGGTAGAAAGATTTTGCGTGACCAGGGCGCAGCCATGTCCGAACTGGTGAACGAAATCCGCGACACGGCCACCACGCTCGCCACCAGTCAGGACAAGCACCTCGCAAGACTTGGGCAACAAATCGAACAGGGCGCAGCCACGCTGCAAGCCAGCGTCAGATGGTGCCTCGAAACGGCAAACAAGGACACAGCTGCCGTGTACTTTGGTTCGGTGCCAATGTTAATGCTTGCCGGATATGTGCTCGGGGGATGGATGATGGGCCGAAGTGCACTGGCTTGTCAGGAATCACACCACACGATTGACCCGCAATTGGGCAGAACACAGACCCGCCTCGCGCTGGTTTACGGTGATCTTGCCCTGGTTCCGTCACTGGGGCTGTCCCACGCCATCACCAGCGCATGTGATGTGCTGGCCACCCGTGAGTGATCGGCAAAGGGTAGTGTGCAAGTCAATTCCCGCAACGGAAAGGATCGTGTACCGTGCACGCCTTTGGCTGTTCGCTCACCCGAAAGCCCGTCCACGTTACGCCATGAAATGGAAGCCACCGTCCACATAAATGGTCTGACCGGTCATCCCAGCCGACTCGCTGGCGCAGAGAAACGCCGTCAGGTTTGCCACCTCTTCGATCGTGACCAGACGACGCAAAGGACTGCGTTCCTGAGCCATGGTCATCAGACCATCAAAATCCCGTATTCCCGACGCAGCCCGGGTCAGAATAGGTCCTGGAGACACAGCGTGTACACGATACCCCAGAGGACCTAGCTCGGCCGCGAGATATCGGACGGTCGATTCCAGGGCTGCCTTGACGGGCCCCATGATGCCGTAGCTTGGCACCACTTCCTCTGCACCGTGATAGCTCATGGTGACAAGGCTGGCCCCCGGGTTGAGATGGGGCAACACCAGACGGGCGGTCTCTGCGAAGGAGTGGCAGGATAGTGACATGGCCTTGGCAAAACCGTCGCGCGAACTGTCCACGACCCGACCATGCAGGTCCTGGGCAGGCGCCCACGCGATCGAATGCACCACAAAATCCAGCTGCCCCATGTCCTGCACGGCCTGTTGCACAAACCGCTCGAGGTCGCCCGGCACGCCAACATCGCAAGTCATGAGCTGGACACCCAGAGGCTCAGTCACTTTTGCAGCGAAAGACCTTGCCTTGTCACCCACGCAACTGACCTGCATCTGTGAGCCTAGCGCGTGCAGTCTTCGCACCACCGCAGCGGCAATACTCGATTCATTGGCAAGCCCGAGAACCAGTCCCTTGCGCCCATCCAGACTACAAAACCCGTTTTGCATGTCACTCCTTATTGGCCAATCAATCGCCGATCATAGACCCAATCGGGTGTCATTTCCCGCGTCCGGTGCAATCAGTCAACTCACTCGCCCGTTGCACGAACAGCCCAGACCGTCACCACTGAACTGATGCCAAAACACCTCGATCATGCGAACATTCCGCCTTTACAGCATCGTTTCCCACCGGAGTATTGAATTGCAACCACTGAATCAACTTGATCCGTCAAAAGCCGCTGCGATCAGCACGGTCTTGTGCGATATTGACGACACCGTCACCACCGAAGGCATGCTCACAGCGCGTGCTTATCAGGCTCTGGAGGATCTGGGCGCGGCCGGCGTTCGCGTCATACCGATTACAGGAAGGCCTGCTGGCTGGTGCGACCATATTGCCAGGATGTGGCCTGTGTTTGCAGTCGTGGGGGAAAATGGTGCTTTCTACATGCGCTATGACCGGCACCTGAACAAGATGTTCCAGCACTTCTGGGCCCCTGCCGATGTTCGGCGGACAAACCGCCAGAAGCTGGACGAACTGGCAGACAAAATCCTGCAGGCCGTTCCAGGATGTGCGCTGGCCAGTGACCAGCCTTACCGGATTGCAGACCTGGCGGTGGATTTCTGCGAGGATGTGTCCCCACTGAACGAGAAGGCCATCGATCAGATTGTGGACCTGTTCGTACAAGCCGGTGCCCAGGCTAAAGTCAGCTCGATCCATGTCAATGGCTGGTTTGGCAATTACGACAAACTCACCATGACCGAAACGTTGTTTGAACGGGAACTGCCTGCGATGCTGCCCTCTTTGCAACAAAATGTGCTTTTCATCGGAGATTCGGCCAACGATGCACCCATGTTCGGACACTTCGCTCTGTCTGTCGGGGTGGCTAATGTCAACTCACAGATTCACCGCATCCAGACCCCGCCCCGGTTTGTCTGCCAGGGTCACTCCGGAGATGGCTTTGTGGAAATGGCCCGCTACCTTCTGAATGCCAGAGGATGGGTCCGCCAGGCAGAATGAGCCTGTTCGATGCATTGGCGCTGTTTGTCATCATGGCCACACTGGCCGCGTTGCCCAGTGCAAGTGTTCTCCTGGTGGTGAGCCAGACCGTCAGGCACGGGACGCGTCATGGCTACTGGGCCGTCGCCGGCATTGTGACGGGTGATCTGTTGCTTCTGGCAATCGCCATCCTTGGGATGAGTGAGGTATCCATCCGGTTTGAGGCTGCTTTCTCGCTATTACGGACAATTGGTGCTTTTTACTTACTCTGGATTGGCTGGCAGCTCGTTCGGGGCGCTCGTGAGCCTTTGAGGCTGCCACCAGCCAGCTCGCCTGACCACAGGGGCCTCATTCATCCATCCGGTCCTGCAGCCTTTCTGGGAGCACTCGCACTCACATTCGGTGACATCAAGGCACTCATGTTCTACGCCAGCCTGCTCCCGACCTTGGTCAACCTCCGGACACTCTCCGGCAATGACGTCCTGACGCTTTTGAGCGTGACCATCCTTGCGGTCGGAGCAACCAAATGCGTGTATGTGCATCTCGGCCAGACAGTCTCACACTCCGGACACCTCTCACGACTTCGCCGATATATCTCGCCCGTGGCAGGTGTGGCACTCATGGCTACGAGTGGCTACCTGCTGATAACCGTGCTGACCGACAACTTCTGAGTCTGAGGCACCATCTTCGAAAGGATGAGCGCGCCAGCCTTGTCAGTATCTGCAGTGGTACAAACGCGTCAACTGCGGTAGATTTCAGGATTGAGTAATGCGCAAGAGACTGGACCAATCATGAACATCGTGACCTGGAATACACAGTGGTGCAAAGGTCTTGACGGGATAGTGAGCCCTGAACGGATTATCGCTGGTGCACGCTCGCTACTGGACTTTGATGTGATCTGCCTGCAAGAGATCGCAATCAACTATCAAGGCCTGACCGGTGATGCCGCACCGAATCAGGCACTGGAAATCGAGGCACTGCTGCCAGGCTACCAAGTCGTATTTGGTGCGGCTGTTGATGAGCAGCCGCTGGGAAAAGATGAACGTCAGCAGTTCGGCAACCTGATCGCCAGCCGGCTGCCAATCCTTCAAATTCAGAAGGTTTGCCTGCCGTCTCCGGTTGACCTTGAAGACCCCAAACCCGGCATGTCGAGAATCTGCCTGGTTTGCACCCTCCAGGCCACATGGGGCCCTGTGCGGATTATGACGACGCACCTGGAGTATCACAGTCAGCCGCAGCGTCAGGCGCAGATTAGTGCCATCGCCAACTGGCATGAGATGGCCAGCCTGCAGGCCTTGCATCCAGCCCCTGGACAGCCCGCCGACCTGGACACCCCGTATCAGTCAAAGCCTCACACGCTCGACACGATACTTTGTGGTGATTTCAATTTTGAGCCAGACAGCCCGGAGTATCAGATCATCACAGACCCCGCACGAAGCAACCCGCTGCGTGACGCATGGGCTCACAATCATCCCGACCAGCCTCATCCGCCCACGTTCAGGCTGTACGACGAAACCTACGGTCCAGAACCGGTCAGTTGTGATTTCTTTTTTGTCAACGAGTCGATTGCCAACAGAGTCAGAAACACCAGGGTCGACACACTCACGCAGGTGTCAGACCATCAGCCCGTGAGCATTGAACTCAGTTCGGCAACTTGAGGTCCACTCGTCAGTGACGCCCTGATAGCGCTTGCGCATGGCGAGACTCAAAGAACAACATCAGTGCGTCAGATGCCTGATAAATTGGCGCTAGTCCCTGCAACAGAACCTGTGCGCTACGCTGGTACGAAACCCACGGAATGGTCACCTCGGAGCCTGATTCGTAACCCGATACGGTCGCTTGCAAGACCCCGGCTGGATTTCCGATTCTCACGACGACGGGTTCGTACCCGATCTGGGCGGTCATGGACGATGCGCCCGTTCTTGATCGCTGACTTTGAGAGACGGTTTCAAAGGCAACCGTACCACCAAGCAGTGCCGCCACCGCCAAACAGCATCCACCGGTCACTGCCATGGACGAATGCGGCGCCTGTGGCGTGAAATAGCGAACGTGAATATCGCTATCGCCGTCACCGGGACCCACCATACAGATTTTAGGGACGGTTTCACTTTGCGCCAGTTCGGCCTCAGTCATGGGCGCGCCTGCTGCGGTCTTGAGCCCCATTCTAAGACCTGCCTGCACCCAGATTGATCTCAATCGTGCCATCAATCCGGGATCCGCCTGCAAGCTGGCAACACTCTCCCTGGCTGTGTACCCAAGATCAGTCGCGCGCACGATCACCATGGGCACAGCCACGTCCACACAACTCACAGGCACATCATCAAAACAGTCCTGACGATTGCCAGTGGGGAACAAAGACCCGGTGCGAGCCCCGACCGGATCCCGCAAAACGAGCTCAACGCTCGGGAACCGACCTGGAACGCCAGGAATGGTAGCCATCTCGAATGGAGTCGGCATACGCATGTCGGTCAGTTTGCGTGTATTAGTATTCCAGATCCGCAACTGGGTTTCTGGTGTTGCAGGCTCGGCCAGTCCAGTCTGTAGCAGATAAAGAGGCAGGGCGGCCGACATGTTGCCGCAGTTAACTCCCCAGTCGATTCGCGCGTGATCGGCTGCCAGTTGGGCCAACGTACTGTCAAAGTCCGCATCTGCGCCTTGGTGATGTTTCATCAAAAATACTTTATTGCTGGTCGGAGCCCCTCTGCCAAGACCCGTCGTCTGTCGGTTCCGCGGTGTCGTGCCTTCTTGGGGAACGCCCATCAGATGGCGTACAAGTTCCTCGCGCAACGAGACCTCTTGTGGAAGGTGGGCATCCCAGAGAACGATCCCCGTCGACGTGCCTCCCCGCATATGAAACACCGGCATGGCGGGCAACCCATGCAGAATCTGCGGGTACATGTCCGGAAACAGCGGAAGTCCTCTCATTGCAATGCCTTTTCATTTCATAATCGATCAGTCTGAGACCAGCACACCCTTTGAATGACCAGCGCCCCGGTGTACTCTCGGCTCAAAGCCAGAATGCCCTTCGTCTGACCACATCCGTTAACAATCATTTCACAGTAGAGACAGCCCATGCAACCAAGCCACCAGAACAGTTCAATCAACGCTGCAGAAAAGTCTGGCGGTGCGCCACAACGAAACGATTACACGTTTTTCGAGCGCATAACGCTACGTTATGCCGATAATGATGCCAATGGCCATGTCAATAATGCGCACTACTACTCTTTCTTTGATACGGGCGTAGAGGGATATCTACGTCAGCACAATCTGCGCGAGCCGCTGAGCGCAAACGTCCGCACCCTGGTGGTTGCATCGAGCTGCCGCTACTACAGCGAAGTCTCGTTTCCGGGCAATATCGATATTGCCGTGAGAGTCGCGCGCATCGGTAACTCCAGCATCCACTATGACATCGCCATCTTCAGAGACGATGACAGTGCGCAAGCGGCCGCGCAAGGGACGTTCACCATTGTGTGCGCCTCAAAGGAAACTGGCCGCCCGGTACCTGTTCCGCAAGCTTTCAGGGATCACCTGCAGCAAGAAAATCAGGAATAACCCCCTCCGTTGGTTGCCGGCAACTGGTCAGGAAGGCGTGTCAAATTCATGAATCAGCGGTAAATTCATCTTAACCATAAAATATCTGGAGACACCATGAACAAGCAACGCACGATTGCCTGCCTTCCTGCTGATCACATGTATGTGCAGGGGCTCGAGAAGAATCCGGCCAACCATGTTGCACTGTCGCCGATTTCCTTTCTTGAACGCGCAGCCGACGTGCATCCTGATAAAGTCGCAATCGTTCATGGCAGTTTGCGCCAGACTTGGCTAGAAACCCGACAGCGATGCTGCAAGCTGGCTGATGCGCTGCAAAAACGTGGGATCAAGGTGGGTGAAACTGTTGCTGTCATGCTACCCAACACCCCCCAATGGTGGAAGCACACTTCGGAATCCCCATGGCGGGCGCCATACTCAACACCCTGAATACCCGTCTGGACGCAACGACTCTGGCATTCATGCTCAATCACGGCGAAGCCCAGGCAGTCATCGTAGACGGCGAATTTGCACACACCATGCAACAGGCACTGGAGATACTGGAACGCGACCATGGGCGCACACCGGTCGTCATCGATGCCATCGATGAACTGGCGGGAAGTGACCTTCCTCGTATTGGTAGCCTCACCTACGAAGAACTGCTCGCAGAAGGTGACCCGGGATTCGAGATCTGTCTGCCAGAAGACGAATGGCAGTCGATGTGCCTGAATTACACATCCGGCACGACCGGTGATCCCAAAGGGGTGGTTTACAGCCATCGCGGAGCGGCGATCAATGCCATTTCGAACATACTTGAATGGGACATGCCCCACCATCCTGTTTACCTGTGGACACTACCCATGTTCCACTGCAACGGTTGGTGCTTTCCATGGACGATCGCGGCCAGAGCCGGCACCAACGTCTGCCTGCGAAAGATTGATGCCAAGGCCATCTTCGACCTGATACACGAACACGGCGTGACTCACTACTGCGCCGCACCCATTGTGCACAACCTGCTGATCAATGCTCCCGCAGACATGAAGCAAGGCATTCAGAAAGGAGTCAAAGCGATGGTGGCGGGCGCATCCCCTCCTGCGTCCATGATCGAAGGTATGGAGTCAATGGGATTTGATCTGACCCACACCTACGGACTGACAGAAATTTACGGACCTGCCTCAGTGTGCGTGAAACATGCCGAATGGAATGATCTGGGCATTTCCGAGCGGGCCAGGCTTAACTCAAGGCAAGGGGTGCGCTACCACCTTCAAGCTGCCATGCAAGTGCTAGACCCTGAGACTATGGAACCCGCGCCCTGGGATGGCGAGTCTATGGGCGAAATCATGTTTCGCGGCAACATCACCATGAAAGGCTATCTGAAGAACCCGGCCGCAACCGAGAAAGCGTTTGCAGGTGGCTGGTTCCATACCGGTGATCTTGCCGTTCAATACGACGATGGCTACTGCAAGATCAAGGACCGAAGCAAAGACATCATTATTTCGGGTGGCGAGAACATTTCGTCGATCGAAGTTGAAGACGCACTGTATCGCCACCCTGCAGTACTGGCGGTTGGTGTAGTCGCCAAGCCAGATCCCAAATGGGGTGAAACCCCGTGCGCGTTTGTCGAGCTCAAACCCGGTGCGACCGTCACCCAAGAGGAGATGATCGAGTTCTGCAAGGAGCACCTGGCCCATTTCAAAGTACCCAGGAAAATCGTATTCGGAGAGCTGCCCAAGACGTCTACCGGGAAGATTCAAAAGTTCGAACTTCGCAAGAACGCTGCCGACTAACGCGAGGCCAAAGACTCAACGGGAGTATTTGATGACTGATCAACTGATCTTGCGCGACGAGCCGGTTCCAGGCGTTATACGCCTCACACTGAACCGCCCGGATGCGTTCAATTCACTATCCGAAGAAATGCTTGCAGCGCTGCTGAACGAACTCGCGAGGCTCGCCGAGTCGCCAGATATCAAGGTTGTCATACTCGCCGCTGCGGGAAAAGCTTTCTGTGCCGGTCACGACCTCAAACAGATGCGTGCGCAGCCTTCCCTTGAGTATTACGAAGGACTATTTGGACAGTGCAGTGAAGTGATGCTGGCCATTCAACGCATTCCGCAGATTGTGATTGCCCAGGTTCAGGGCATCGCTACGGCCGCAGGATGTCAACTGGTTGCCATGTGTGATCTGGCGGTTTCCAGCAATCAGGCGAGGTTTGCTGTATCAGGGGTCAATCTGGGTCTTTTCTGTTCCACACCATCGGTTGCCCTCTCGCGCAACCTGTCTCGCAAACAGGCTATGTACATGCTTGTGACCGGCGAGTTTATCAGCGCCGAACAAGCTCGTGACTGGGGCCTGATCAACGAGGTTTGCGGACCTGAAGAGCTAGAGGACATCACGCTGGATCTGGCCAGAAAGATCACCCCGAAGCCTGGCGTGGCCCTTGCGCTTGGAAAGCGGTTGTTTTACGAGCAAGTTGAAACCAGTATCCAGCATGCGTACGAACTCGCTGGCAAAACCATGGCCTGCAACATGATGGACGAATCAGCGCTCGAAGGTGTTCAGGCCTTCATAGAGAAGCGCAAACCAGACTGGAAATAGCAGACTGGGGATAGAAGACAAACCGCCTGTTTCACAGGCGGTTTTTTTATTAAGAATGGCTATGGGGACAAACCAGAATAGGGAAAATCCTCAAGCCGACTCTGTATCACTTTGCAACAGTTGGCGCTATAAAAGACTTATGGAACATAAAACAGACTTTGTGATCGAAACTCGCGGCCTGACCAAGGAGTTCCTCGGTTTTATAGCCGTCAATGACGTCAACCTGAAGGTGAGACGACACACCATTCACGCCATTATTGGCCCAAATGGTGCTGGCAAAAGCACTTGTTTCAACCTCATCACCAAGTTTCTGACGCCAACCCACGGAGAGATCCTCTTTAACGGCAACGACATCACCCGCCATTCACCCTCGCAGATCGCTCGCGAAGGGGTGGTGAGATCGTTCCAGATCTCGGCAGTGTTTCCGCACATGACTGTTCTGGAGAATGTTCGGATCGGACTTCAGCGGCGACTTGGAACGTCGTTCCACTTCTGGAAGAGTGACTCCACACTCGACATTCTCAACGACCGAGTACTTGACGCACTGGAGCAGGTGGGGCTTGCCGAGTTTGCGCAAGAAGAAGCGGTCAACCTGCCCTATGGAAGAAAACGTGCACTCGAGATCGCGACAACGCTGGCGATCAACCCTGAAGTCATGCTCCTTGATGAACCAACTCAAGGCATGGGACATGAAGATGTCGAACGTGTCACCGAGCTCATCAAGAAAGTGTCTGCCGGTCGTACGGTCATCATGGTTGAACACAACATGAACGTCGTGTCCAACATTGCCGACACTATTTCTGTATTGCAACGCGGTCAGATGATTGCAGAAGGCAACTATCAAACCGTGTCAAGTAACCCACAGGTCATGGAGGCTTACATGGGCTCGGCAGACGCCGAGTTGCAAGGTCATTAAGCCCGCAAGCTGCGGCCACAAACACGCCGTTCACACAGGAACAGGAAAGCATAAAGAATTATGACAACAACGCCTGCATTAGAAATTTCTGGCCTGAACGCCTGGTACGGCGAATCCCATGTTCTTCACGGAGTTGATCTCACAGTTGAGCCCGGTGAAGTGGTCTGCCTTCTGGGACGCAATGGTGCAGGACGAACAAGCACATTGCGGGCGATTCTGGGACTGACTAGCCGCACCACCGGTACGGTCAGAGTCAATGGCATAGACCTTGGCGACAAGAACACCCACGACATAGCACGGTTAGGTATTGGCTACTGCCCTGAGGAAAGAGGTATCTTCGCCAGTCTGACATGCGAACAGAACTTGTTGCTCCCACCCGTCGTCGGACAGGGCCAGGCCCTGACAATCGACGAGATCTATGACATGTTTCCGAACCTCAAAGAGCGGCGCAATAGTCCCGGTGGCCGGCTATCTGGCGGCGAGCAGCAGATGCTGGCCATTGCGAGAATATTGCGTACCGGAGCAAACCTGCTGCTGCTTGACGAGATCACGGAAGGTCTTGCACCAGTGATAGTCCAGAAACTGGGAGAAGTGGTTCGCACGCTCAAGCAGCGTTCCTTCACCATCGTGCTGGTTGAGCAGAACTTCCGGTTCGCATCCCAACTGGCTGATAGAAATTACGTGATCGAGCACGGAAAAGTCGTTCTGATGGTCAAGAAAGAAGAGCTCTCACAGAAACAGAAAGAGCTAGAAACACTATTAGGGGTGTGAGTTTCATTGCAACTCAATGCGGCATTCAATCAATGCAGTCGAGGAGACATCAATATGAAAAAGACAGTGATTTCACAAGTTGTAGCTGCAGCCACGCTTGCAGCGAGCGGACAGGTGCTGGCACAAACCATTTCGGATGATGCAGTCCGGATCGGCGTTCTGACCGACCTGTCCGGTATCTATTCAGCAGTGGAGGGACCTGGAGCAGTTGTCGCTGCAGAAATGGCTGTCGCCGACTTTGGGGGCAAAGTACTGGGCAAGGATATCATCATCACGACGGCCGACACGCAATCCAAAGCGGATCTGGCAAGCTCCAAGGCCCGGGAGATGTTCGAGCGTGACAAGGTAGACATGATTGTCGGTAACGTCTCGACCGCGTCGGCACTGGCGGCTATGGAAGTGGCAGACCAGATGAAAAAAGTGGCACTTGTGACGGGCGCTGCATCACTGCCTATCACCAATGAACGTTGCAACCCGTACACCGTGCACTGGGTATATGACACGTATGCTCTGGCTCACGGAACCGGTAAAGCCGTGGTAGAGACCGGCAAGAAAACCTGGTTCTTCGTGACAGCAGACTACGCTTTCGGGCACACCTTGCAACGCGACACATCAGAGGTCGTGCTGGCATCGGGCGGCGAGGTTCTCGGAAGCGTTGCACACCCGATTCGCACCACTGACTTTGCGTCATACCTGTTCCAGGCTCAAAGCTCGGGCTCCCAGGTTATCGCACTTGCAAACGCTGGTGGTGACACAATCGGATCCATCAAACAGGCGGCCGAACTCGGCATCATGGGATCGGACCAGACCGTCGTGCCATTGCTGATGTTCATCAGTGATATTCAGGCACTTGGCCTTCGCGAGACCCAGGGTATGAACTTCACTGTGGGTTGGTACTGGGATTTTAATGAAAGCAATCGCAAGTTTGCCGAGCGTTTCATGGAGAAGTTCAAGGGAACCGCACCAACATCAGTCCAGGCTGGCGTCTACTCCGCAACCCTGAACTATCTGAAGGCCATCGAATCCACCAAAACTGATGACTCCGATGCAGTCATGAAGTACCTGAAGTCAACGCCGATTGACGATGGTCTGTTCAAGGGTGTGATCCGTCCGGACGGCAAGTTCGAGCACGATATGTACCTGTTGCAGGTCAAAGCACCGAAAGAGTCCAAGAGCCGCAACGATATCGCATCCGTTGTTCGCGTGATCCCTGCTGACCAGGCCACACTTCCCTTGTCTCAGTCTCAGTGCAAGCTCGTCAAAGGCTGAATCAGGCGGTCTGAGTGATTGATTCAGGTGATTTCATCTATGTTGGCACGTAGGGTGGAGAAAGGTCATGTTTGAGTTGCTGGGTGTATCGCCCCAGGCATTTACTGCCCAGTTACTGATCGGGCTTATCAACGGTTCGTTTTACGCGCTGTTGAGTCTGGGGCTAGCCGTTATCTTCGGACTGCTCAATGTGATCAATTTCACGCATGGCGCACTGTACATGCTGGGCGCGATGCTCGCCTGGATCGGAATGACCCAAGTAGGCAGCTGGATCGGCATGCCGGAGTTTGAAGTGCCGTATCTGGTCGCCCTGGTTCTGGCTCCACTGATTGTCGGGGCCTTGAGTATGGTGGTGGAGAAAACCATGCTCAAGCGCCTCTATCATCTAGATCACCTTTATGGTTTGCTGCTCACGTTCGGGATGGCGCTAGTCATTGAAGGTCTTTTCCGGCACTGGTTCGGCGTACTGGGTAACAGCTATCAAGTACCGGACATGTTCCGCGGTGGCCTCCGAGTCAATCAACTTTACATACCTTGGTACCGCCTTTGGGTTGTCGTGGTCGCGTTACTCGCGTGCTTTGCAACCTGGTACTTCATAGAAAAAACCAAACTAGGTAGTCTGTTGCGCGCTGGCACAGAGAACCCCCGGCTACTGCAGGCCCTGGGCGTTAACGTGCCACTCATTGTCACGCTGACCTACGGTGCAGGCTGTGCCCTGGCCGCTTTCGCAGGGGTGCTCGCAGCACCGATCTATCAGGTCACTGCGGTCATGGGCTCCGATCTCATCATTGTCGTATTTGCAGTCGTCGTAATCGGAGGTATGGGATCGATTGCCGGATCCATTCTGACAGGATTGGGACTTGGTGTTGTGGAGGGACTGACCAAAGTTTTTTATCCAGAGGCATCATCGGTGTCGATTTTTGTCATCATGATCATTGTTCTGCTGCTCAAGCCCGCCGGGCTTTTTGGAAAAGTTCGCTAAAGGGCCCGCCATGAACACAACTGCGCTGAACAAAATCTCGATCATCATCTTTGTCCTGCTGGCACTAGTCCCTTTTCAGGACTTCGTCTATGACCTGTTTCTGATGAAGGTTTTCTGTTTCGCAATCTTTGCGGCCTCAGTCAACCTGCTGCTGGGATATGCCGGCCTGCTTTCATTCGGCCATGCTGCATTCTTTGGATCAGCATCCTATGTGACCGCACACGTCATGAAGGAATGGGGTGTCACCCCCGAGATCGGCTTGCTGATCGGGGTGATCTGCTCCACTGCGCTTGGATATGTTTTTGGGTCACTCGCCATCCGCCGTCAGGGAATCTACTTCGCCATGATCACGCTGGCCCTGGCTCAGGTTGTTTACTTCATCGCCACTCAGGTTCCGTTCACCAACGGTGAAGACGGCATCCAGGGCGTGCCACGCGGACAATTCCTCGGCTTCATCGACTTGATGCCTTCGACCAACATGTACTGGTTCTCGCTTGGCGTCTTCGGTCTCGCATTCCTGCTGATCCTGCGAGTCGTGAACTCTCCGTTTGGTCAGGTGCTGAAATCCATCCGGGAAAACGAACCTCGAGCGATCTCACTTGGCTACAACGTTGACCGCTATAAGCTGATGGCCTTTACAATTTCAGCCGGACTTGCTGGTCTCGGTGGCGGGCTCAAGAGTCTGGTCCTGCAGCTTGCATCGCTGTCGGACGTCTTCTGGCACATGTCCGGTGAAGCGGTTCTCATGACAATTCTTGGTGGGATCGGCACACTCTGGGGGCCGATTGCAGGTGCGGCGATTATCATCAATCTGCAGAACTATCTCGCCAACCTTGGCGGCTGGAGCACCATCACTACCGGTGCGATCTTTGTAATCTGCGTGCTCGCATTCCGCAAAGGGGTGGTTGGAGAGATCGCGCACCGCCTCAAGATCAGGATTTAAGAAAGCGGCGAGAAAGAACGCCGGCCTCAAAGGTCGGCGTTCTGCTTTCGACACATTTCATCTTCCTCCCCATGCACGCTTTCTTTTCCTAACATACGGCATCACTAGCAACAATCCGGACTATCGCTTATGTGACTTGTCTTTGTCACTGACGCCAGATACTTTAAAGTGATGTCGACTCGCTATGACGTCATAAACCTGTAACGAAAACGAAGAATAATACGGTCCGATGAATCCAGTTACACCTAATCCTGCAGTGGAGTTTTCCGGCGTCAGTAAAGTCTGGGGCTCGGCAACTGCCTTGCACACCACCGACTTGAAACTGGCCGAGGGAGAGTTCTCGGTTTTACTTGGCCCGTCCGGCTGTGGAAAGACCACCACACTACGTCTTGTCGCTGGTCTGGAGACACCCAGTGCGGGCAGGATCAAGATATTCGGCAGGGATGTCACCGAGGTACCATCATCGGGTCGCGGTGTGTCCATGGTGTTTCAGAACTACGCCTTGTTTCCGCACCTGTCAGTCGCGGAGAATGTGGCGTTCGGGTTGAAGATCCGCAAGATATCCAGCGCAGAAATCGAATCCCGGCTCAAGCAGACACTCGTGCTGCTCGGTCTGGACCACCTGAGAGACCGCAAACCGTCCCAGCTCTCTGGTGGACAGCAACAACGGGTCGCCCTTGCGCGTGCCCTTGTTGCGGACGCGAAGTTGTGCCTGATGGATGAGCCGCTCTCAAACCTCGATGCCAAACTGCGTCAATCCATGCGCGAGGAGCTTCGTGCCATCCAGCAAAAACTCGGACTCTCAGTCGTATACGTGACACACGACCAAACCGAAGCGATGACGATGGCTGACCACGTTGTTCTGCTCAAAGAGGGACGCATAGAACAACAGGCAAGTCCCAGCAAAATCTACCAGAAGCCGGCTTCGCTGTTTGTTGCACAGTTTATTGGCAGCACAAAAATGAATGTCCTGAAAGTCGAACAAGGCCGGATCTCCGGGTCAGACTTCAGTCTGAATGCGCCGACTGGTGCTGCGTTTCTGGGGATCAGGCCGGAAGACATTCATTTTGAAGGAACGGTTCCCACCCGTATCAGACATACAGAGTTCACCGGGGCGGACCTTCTGATTCACTCCCAGATCGGGGACCAGAACCTGACGGTCCGTGCCCCCGGAAAATCCGTGGTGCAACTGGATTCTGCACTCACCCTCGGATGGCAGCCATCTGATCAGCACTGGTTTGATCACGATGGCATGCGCATACTTACTTCTACGGAGAACGTGTAATGAAGAAACTGCTTGGAGCTTTATCAGTTGCCGCTACTGGACTGTGCCTGACCACACCCGCGTCAGCGCAGACAGAAGTGACCTTCTACTTTCCTGTTGCTGTCGGCGGCCCGATCACCAAGACCATCGACGGTTATGCTGCTGACTTCAACAAAGAGAATCCTGACATCAAGGTCACGCCAGTTTACGCAGGCACGTACCAGGAAACCATCGTCAAGGCACTGACTGCACACAAGTCAGGCACACCTCCGACCGCTGCCATTCTCCTGTCCACAGACACCTTCACCCTGATTGACGAAGATGCAGTCGTACCGATCGACAATTTCGCAACATCTGACGCCGACAGGAAATGGCTTGATGGATTCTTCCCCGCATTCATGGCCAATGGCCAGATTGGGGGTAAAACATGGGGTGTCCCTTTCCAGCGTTCGACTGTGGTCATGTACTGGAACAAGGAAGCGTTCAAGCAAGCTGGACTTGATCCGGAGAAGGCACCGGCAAACTGGGATGAGATGGTCAGCATGGGAAAGAAGCTGACCAGGCGTGATGCCAACGGTAATGTGACCCAGTGGGGTATCCAGGTACCTTCAAGTGGCTTCCCGTACTGGCTTTTTCAGTGTTTCACAACACCAAACGATGTGCTGCTGGCCAATTCGGAAGGCAACCAGGTGACGTTTGACGACGTCAAGGTAATCGAGTCACTCCAGTATTGGATGGACCTGTCGCAGAAGTACAAGATTCACCCGCCCGGCGTGGTGCAATGGGGAACTACACCCAGGGACTTCATGGAAGGCAAGGCTGCCATGATCTGGACGACCACTGGCAACCTCACCAACATCCGCAACAACGCGCCGTTCGATTTTGGAGTGGCCATGATTCCTGCCAATCTACGCAACGGCTCCCCAACTGGTGGTGGTAACTTCTATATTTTCAAGCAAGCATCTGAAGCGGAGCAGAAGGCTGCGTTCGAGTTCTCCAAGTGGTTGACGCAACCGGAACGCGCAGCACAATGGAGTATCGATACTGGATACGTTGCTGTTTCGCCTGCTGCCTATGAAACGGAAGCGCTCAAGACATACGCAGCCGAGTTCCCGCCGGCACTCGTTGCTCGTGATCAACTCGAATACTCCGTTGCTGAATTCTCGACTCACGATAATCAACGCGTCACGAAAGCGCTCAACGATGGACTTCAAGCTGCGCTGACTGGTAGCAAAACCGCTCAGCAGGCAATGCAAGACGCCCAGGCTGAAGCGAACCGCATCTTGCGCACCTATCGCTGATCTATGCAGCACATCATGCCCACCCGAAAGGGTGGGCATACTGAACTTACATGAACGCAACCAATCGCCAGATTCAGGCCTATCTTCTTTTACTGCCCGCCTTCATTCTGCTGGTGGGTTTTACGCATTTTCCGGCGGTCGCCAGCCTGATTGACAGTTTCATGTCCACGCCACGAGGTTCACGTCCTTCGGTATTTGTGGGACTGGAGAACTATCAGGTCATGATCGAGGACCCGGTATTCTGGCAGGCCATGCGCAACAATTTCTGGTTTGCTGTCATGACGATTCCAGCTTCCATGGGGATTTCCATCGCCATGGCAATCTGGGTCAATGACAAGATTATGGGTAGGCAGTTTCTCAGGATGTCATACTTCCTGCCGACCGTCATGCCGATGATCGCAGTGGCCAACATCTGGATCTTTTTTTACACCCCTGACTATGGGCTGATCAACCAGGTATTGCAGGCTTTTGGCTTTCCTAGCCAGAACTTTCTGGGCAACCCTTCTCTGGCACTTGTTTCCATCACAGTGGTTGCCATCTGGAAGGAAGCGGGTTTCTTCATGATTTTCTATCTCGCCGCGCTTCAGACAATCAGTCCGAGCTATCGCGAGGCAGCCCAGATCGAGGGCGCAAGCAAGTGGTACTTCTTCTGGAAGGTGCAGTGGCCATTGCTGATGCCCACCACCGTTTTTGTTCTGGTCAATGCGTTGATCAACGCTTTCAGAATGGTCGATCACATCTTTGTGATGACTAATGGCGGACCAAACAACGCATCATCACTGCTACTTTTCTATTTGTACGAGGTGGGCTTCAAATACTGGGACCAAGGCTACGCATCCGCCCTCACGATCGTATTGCTGGCCATTCTTGCCGTCATCGGCCTGATGCAGTTTTTCCTGCTCGACAAGAGAACCCATTACAGATGAGCTCGATCACAACCACCCGATACAATAGACTGGATGAACGTAACTGGCTAGAAACACTTGGTGCCTGGGTACTGGGACTGGTATGGATCATGCCCTTGCTCTATGCGCTGTGGGCCGCATTTCATCCATCTGAGTTTGCCACGCAGTTTGTACTGACCGCACCACTAACGCTCGACAATTTCTATGCAGCCTGGAACGCAGCACCGTTCCCTATCTATTACATCAACACCGTCCTGCTGGTTTTGATTATTCTCAGCATTCAACTGGTACTGTGCACGCTGGCTGCCTACGCATTTGCACGCTACGAGTTTGCCGGAAAAAACATTCTGTTTTCTCTGGTACTGGTTCAGCTCATGGTGATGCCTGAAATCCTGATCATCCGGAACTATCAGACCTTATCAACGCTCGGATTTGTCGATACACTCTTCGGGATTGGTCTGCCCTACTTCGCTTCAGCATTCGCCATCTTTCTCCTGCGCCAGACATTCAAAACCATTCCACAGGAACTCGTTGAAGCAGCGCAGATGGAAGGAGCTTCAACGCTCCAGATTCTTCGCCATGTCTACATTCCACTGGCTAAACCGACTTATCTCGCATTCTCTCTGGTGTCCATCAGCCATCACTGGAACAACTTTCTCTGGCCGCTGGTTGTCAGCAACTCCGTAGAGTCACGCCCGCTGACTGTTGGCCTCCAAGTGTTCTCATCCAGTGACCAGGGAATCGACTGGTCAATCATCACAGCTGCCACTTTGCTGACAGCTGCTCCATTACTGATCGGTTTTTTGATATTTCAAAGACAGTTTGTACAGTCCTTCATGCGGGCGGGAATCAAGTAGAACGTTGACCGCTGTAAGAAGCAGGTCAGCTCGCCAGTTCAATAGCCGGGATCCAGAAATGCCGGAAACCGGCTATTGCGTTAACTCACTGACCCATCTCTGACGCAGCAGATCTAATCTCAGTTCGCCTTTATATTGGCGTCTTTGATTAATTGAGACCACTTTTTGCTCTCAGCTTCGAGAAATGCCTCGAATTCACCTGAAGAACCAGGAGCAGCTGTTGAGCCTCGCTTGAGCATCGATTCCTGAACAGCTGGGTCTGATAGTGCCTTCTGGAGCGAGGCGTTCAACTGTTCGACGACTGCAGCATCCATTCCTGCAGGTCCGATCATGCCGTACCAGGTGGAAAGATCATATCCAGGCACGCCACCTTCCTCGATTGTCGGAATATCTGACGCCCCCTGGAAGCGATCGGCAGACGTCACCCCCATTGCCTTGAGATTGCCTCCCCTGACCTGCGGCAAAGCGCTTGGAAGGTTGGGGAACATGACCTGTGTCACACCTGACAGCAAGTCTGGCATTGCCGAGCCGGTTCCCTTGTAGGGGATGTGGGTGAACTCCACGCCCGCGAGTTTTTGAAAAAGCTCACCTGACAAGTGCACTGAGGTGCCTGTACCCGATGACGCCATGTTCAACTTGCCAGGATTTTCCTTGGCGAAAGCAATCACCTCCTGAACATTGTTGAACGGGGAAGACGCTGGAACCACCATCAGGTTTGGCGCGGTCAGGATTCTGCCAACAGCAGTGAAATCTTTCACCGGATCGTAGTTAACATTCTCACTGAGCCATGGATTGACAGTATGGCCAATTGAAGTAATGAACAATGTATAGCCATCGGGAGCCTGTCTCGCTACGTGGGATGTTGCGATGTTTCCATTCGCACCTGCCCTGTTTTCAACCACGATGGGCTGTCCAAGATCCTTTGACATCAGATCAGCAAGCATCCTTGCTGTGCCATCTGCAGTTCCTCCGGGAGAAAAGCCGACTATGAATGTGATCGGCTTCTCTGGATAAGCAGCCGCAGCGTAAGTTGATGTTAATAGACTAGCCGCTACTGCGGCTGCGCCAAAAATTGTCCTGAGTGTCACGTACTATCCTCCTTGTTTGCACATTGAAAAAACATCCACCACGGCTGTCATTCTGCAAGTCGATTTGTCTGAGAACACATGACCATGCGGCGAGCTAAATGTCTGTCTTGCCAGATACTTGCTCTAAGAGCATTTTTGCGGATTTGATTTTCTGATAGGATATTAATTTTTTAGAATTTAATTCTATTTTTATAGTTAGAACAACATGGGAGTACTCGTGAAAACCCGTAGCAGGTCGAACGATGATGGTTCTGGAGGGAAAGTCGGCGTCGGGGCGGTTAACCGTGCCCTTCAGGTACTTTCAGCGTTTGAATCCAGCGAGAACGGTTTGACACTTTCCATGATTTCGGAGGAAACAGGACTGTACGAAAGCACAATTCTGCGCCTACTGGAGTCACTGATTGCCGCACGATACGCAAAGCGACTTCCTAATGGCCGGTATGTTGTTGGCCCCAAAGTCCTGATTCTTAGCGAGATGTACCGGCGATCTTTCAAACTGTCAGACTACGTTCTTCCACACCTTCGCGCACTCGTCGAAACATCTGGTGAGAGTGCCGGACTGTACGTTCGTGAAGGCGATGCCCGTGTGTGCCTTCACCAGATTCAGCCCAGACGCTCGGTCCGGATGCATGTCGTAGAAGGGAAAGCATTCCCGCTGGATATTGGCGCTGCCGGACACGTGATCAGGGCGTTTGAAGATCAGGCCGAGGGCGAGCGGTTTCAGCACATTCGCGAATCTGGCTATTGCGTAACAAAAGCTGAACGGGACCCAGAAAGTGCTGCCATTGCGTGCCCGGTTTTTCAGTCAGAACAACATCTCCTAGGCGCAGTTTCCCTGGTTATTCCGCTATATCGCTGCACGGACGAACTGTTCAATCAGCTGATTCCTGCCGTCCAGGAGACAGCAAAGCGACTCAGTGAGGATCTGGGCGGCGTCTGGGAAATATAAACCCCCGGCATAAATAACCCTGGGGTTTGATTGCGGGGCTTCTGGTGGGACCAAAGACTAACAGCCTGAGCTAAAACCGCTGCTTGCGATTCGGTTATGCCTGAATGCCGCTTCGTGGCCAGCCTGGCTGGCTGGCTGGGAGAATGCGCGGATTTCAGTACTCAATGCGCGCCAACCGCATTCGACAAGTCAATGACAGCGTGTTTTTTTAACTGCGCCGCGAGGATTTCCTCACTAAAAACCTGGACCCGACCACCCCCAGTCTCCTTTGCATGATACATGGCGACATCGGCGTTTCCGATGAGCTCGGTAATCGTGGTGCCATGCTCCGGATACACAGCAACCCCTACGCAAGCACCGACCGACACCTGCAGGTCTTTGGTCACGACCACAGGCGAGTCAAGCATATCTCGAATCTTGCTGGCTACCGTCAATGCACCTTCCGGGCTGTCTACCTCCGAGAGAAGGATGACAAACTCATCTCCACCAAACCGTCCAATCGTGTCTGACCTGCGGATGGTCGCCCGTATGCGCTTAGCCACTTCGCGCAGCACTTCGTCCCCAACGGTGTGTCCATGGCGGTCGTTGATTGGCTTGAACCGATCCAGATCTACCACATCAGGATCGCAAAACGAAAGTCACGTCTGCGCGCCATCTCGAAAACCTGATTAATCCGCTCGGTCAGTAAAATACGATTCGGTACATCTGTCAGGGGATCGTAATGGGCCGTTCGGGTTAGCTCTGCGTTGAGCCGATCCAGATCGCGGATACTTTTTCTCAGGCGACGATTGAGGTAAAAAATATACCCGGCCACCGCCCCGATAACCAGGACTACCGCCAACGTCAAGGCTGTGAAGCGGACAAGGCGTGCGGCATTTTTCTGCTCAAGATGGAAGTCGTAGAACATGCCGTCCATGCTGAAGTCCATCGACACTCGGCCAAGATCCGCATAGATATCACGCACATATCGCCACCTGCCCTCACTCATGTAGCCCGGTTCGATCAGATTCACTCTCACCAGATCCTTCAGACGTTGCGCCTCGTACTCCAGATGAGCAGGCGACTTCCCCTGCGAGTTGTAATTGGCAACGATCTCGTTGATCATCTCCTGCTGGTGCTCCACCGCATAACGCAAACCCTTGAAGGTTGCCTGCCGGAAATTCGCCACAACCTCGGGAAATTGCTGCAAATAGTCTTCAGACGTGAACAGCAACTCGCCGTACAGATCAATACCGGCTGAGCGCGGCAAGAGAAGCAGAAACTTGTCCTCTTGTCCCTGGAGCGAAAACCCCTCATTGGTGAGATAGACTGCAGTTGCATCAACGCGATCAAGCCGCTGCAAAGTGTTTGCAGAGATTGATCGGGAATCAAGCATGGCGTCACCATCCAGGCCGTACGCACGAAGGTAGGCCGACACCTCATCACATGCATGCACAAAACATTGGACTGTCCTACCCTTGAGATCCGCAACAGACTCAATGGCTCTATCCCGCCGGGCAAGCAAGGCGATCGGGGAGTGTTGGAGCAAGGCACCGAGCACCACCACTGGCTTACCCTGATAGCGATCGACGACGAGCCCGGTGTTGGCCACACCGAACTGGGCCTGATTTGAGACCACCATATCGACCGGATTGATCTCAGGCCCACCTTCAATTAGTGTAACGTCCAGCCCGTACTCGCGGTAAAACCCTTGAGCACGTGCGGCGTAGAACGCAGCAAACTGAAACTGATGCATCCAGTTCAGTTGAACTGTGATGTGAGTCAATCCATCGACAGAACGCTGGGCAGTTGCGTCTTGTGACAGGGACAGGCTAACCATCACCACCAAAAGGACCAGAAACCGAACCATGTCAGTCATCCTGGTTCCGGTCACATCACCAAGGATCTGCTGCACTGCATGCTGTCTTCTCCCTGCACGAGGCGCGCTTACAAAGCGGAAGAATCAGCATAGACCAGTCCTGAGGTGGTGTGGCAAAATAAACCCTGAAAACCTCACGCCCCCTCACAAACCAAGCTGATTCAGTCAGAGTATTATCCAGGTTCCACCGCGACCTCTTACCAATCGGGATGGGGGGCAATCCTCACAGACTGCTACGCTGTCACACCACCCGGCGTGCAGGTGCGCACCAGGCGATTCTTGCCCATCGGCTCGCGACTTACGCTCCGAACTTCCTCTCCACGACCGGTCGCCCTTTCGCAGTTGCGCTTCACTTTGCTCACTGTGACCAGCTCGCAGCGGGACTTGCACCCGCAGGTGTGCGCTCATGCTGGGCGCACCACCAAAAAAAACCAGGCCACTCTGGACCCGGTTTTCTGATACCGCAGGCGTTGCGTTCTACCTACGCCAACTTTCCGTGGCAGTGCTTGAATTTTTTGCCACTGCCACATGGGCAAGGCTCATTTCGTCCAACCTTCTGTCCAACTGCACTGGCTGCCTGATTCGCGCTGTGTTCCGCCTGGGCGGTGCTTGCACGCTGCGCTGATGCCGGCTCGGCAAGCGCATCATCGTAATCCGAGTGATGATATTGAACATTTTGCACGTGAGACTGTTCAGCTTGCTGCTCAGCCTCCTGCACTTGCTCAGGGCTCTTGACTCGAACGGTCAACATCAGCTTTGTGACATCGTCCCGGATACGCTGCAACATGTGCGAGAACAACTCTATCGCCTCGCGCTTGTACTCCTGCTTGGGATTCTTCTGGGCATATCCGCGCAGATGAATACCCTGACGCAAGTGATCAAGCGCTGCCAAGTGCTCGCGCCAGTGATTGTCAATTACCTGCAGAAAGACCGAACGCTCGAACGGGCGCCAGGTTTCCTCTCCAACCTGCTCGATCTTGCTGTCATAGGCTGCTTTGCCAGCCTCAACGACCATCTTGACCAGATCATCGTCATCGAACTCCTTGGCTTTCTCTACAGTCTCTACGATCGGCAACTGAATTTGCCAGTCAGCTTCCAGCACAGCTTGCAATCCAGGAAGATCCCACTGCTCTTCAACGGACCCGGCCGGGACGTAATGACGCACCAGATCTGTCAAGGCACCATCACGCAGATCTACGATACGCTCAACGATGCTGTCGGCTTCGAGCACTTCATTACGCTGCGAGTAGATCACCTTACGCTGGTCATTGGCGACATCATCATACTCAAGCAACTGCTTTCGAATATCGAAGTTTCTCGCTTCAACCTTACGTTGCGCCGATTCGATCGACCGGTTGACCATCCCCGCCTCGATCGGTTCGCCTTCTGGCAATTTGAGTCTTTCCATGATGGCGCGAACGCGATCACCCGCAAATATCCGCATCAGGGAATCTTCAAGCGACAGATAGAATCGCGTTGATCCGGGATCGCCCTGACGACCTGCTCGACCACGCAACTGGTTATCGATGCGGCGTGACTCGTGTCGCTCGGTGCCGATAATATGCAAACCGCCTGCATCCAGAACCTTCTGATGCAGACCTTCCCACTCGGAATTCAGTTTCTCGACTGCCTGCTCTCTTTGCACATCGTCAAGCGAGGTGTCACGCTCAAGCATCTCGATCTGCTTCTGGACATTTCCCCCTAGCACGATGTCAGTACCGCGACCGGCCATATTGGTCGCAATTGTGATCGCGCCAGGCTTGCCCGCCTGCGCGATAATGTCTGCCTCTCGTGCGTGCTGCTTGGCGTTAAGCACCTCATGCTGGAGTCCGGCCTGCGTCAACGCATTTGAGATGAGTTCGGAATTCTCGACACTCGTCGTTCCGACCAGAACCGGCTGCCCACGTTCCTGGCAAGCCTTGATGTCATTGATGATAGCGTTGTACTTCTCCTGATCAGTCTTGTAGATCTGATCATGTGTGTCCTTTCGCACCATCGGCTTGTTGGTCGGCACGATAACGGTTTCGAGTCCATAAATTTCCTGAAACTCGTAAGCTTCGGTATCCGCAGTACCTGTCATGCCAGCGAGCTTCTCGTACATCCGGAAATAGTTCTGGAACGTGATCGAGGCGAGCGTCTGGTTCTCAAGCTGAATCTTGGCACCCTCTTTGGCTTCCACTGCCTGGTGCAGTCCATCGGACCACCGACGCCCCACCATCAGACGCCCCGTGAACTCGTCAACGATCACGACCTCACCATTCTGGACAACATAGTGCTGATCCCGATGGAACAGGCTGTGGGCACGCAAAGCTGCCATCAGATGGTGCATCAATCCAATGTGACGCGGATCGTAGAGCGACTCACCATCGGGAAGCAGCCCCTTCTGGCTCAGAATCGTCTCTGCATTCTCGTGTCCTGCCTCAGACAGATAGACTTGGTGATTCTTTTCGTCCACCCAATAGTCACCCTCGGCCTCAGGCTCACCCGGCTTGGGCTCGTGCTCCATGCGCACAAGCTGGGGAGGAACATCATTCATCGCCAGATACAGCGCAGTGTGGTCTTCGGCCTGACCTGAAATGATCAAAGGCGTACGAGCCTCATCGATCAGGATCGAGTCCACCTCATCAACAATCGCGAAGACAAGACGTTTCTGGCGCCTGTCTTCGGCTCGATACTCCATATTGTCGCGGAGGTAGTCAAATCCGAATTCGTTGTTTGTTCCGTATGTGATGTCAGCCTGGTACGCAGCACGCTTCTCTTCGTTGCTCTGCATTGGTACGACAACACCAACACTCATTCCCAGAAAGTTGTACAGACGGCCCATCCACTCGGCGTCACGACGTGCAAGGTAATCATTGACCGTCACAACGTGAACACCACGACCGGTCAGTGCATTCAGGTAGACCGGCAGTGTTGCCATCAGCGTCTTGCCTTCACCGGTGCGCATTTCAGCGATTTTCCCTGAGTGCAGGACCATACCGCCGATCAACTGCACATCAAAGTGTCGCATGTTAAACACACGCTTGCTGGCTTCTCGCACCAGCGCAAAAGCCTCCGGTAAAAGGGCATCGAGGGACTCTCCACCGACGGCCCGCTCCTTGAGTTTGCCTGAAAGTTCCTGTAGTTCCTGCTCGGACAGTGCCTGCATGGACGGTTCGAGCGCATTGATCCGCTTGACCTCACGCCGCAACTGCTTAAGGATGCGGTCGTTACGAGTTCCGACGATTTTCTTGATGATCGATAGCATTCTGTTTAGATCCGAGGCGAAAAAAGATGGCCGCCATTGAGCCTTTCAGTGTAACGCACGATACGAGTGTGTCAGAGACTTTGCATCACGTACGCATAGCCGTCCGGGTACAAAGTCAACGGATTGACCGGCTTATTGTTCTTACGAATTTCGAAGTGCAGATGCGGACCCGTCACATCCCCCGTTGAACCAACCTGGGCAATCGACTGGCCCTGCAAAACACGCTCACCTTTCTTGACCATCAGACGCTGTGCATGGGCATAGACCGAAGTCCAGCCATTCGGATGACGGATCTCGACTATCCGGCCATATCCGTTACGCCACCCGGAAAACGTCACGACCCCAGCCGAAACGGCAAGAATTGGCGTTCCCCTTGGCGCAGCGAGGTCAATTCCCTTGTGCATGATGAAAGCTTTGCGGATGGGGTGTCTGCGTTTGCCGAACTCCGAACTCAGTCGTGACTGCCCCAGAACCGGCCAGATGGCAATCAGATCCTCCGCTCCATCGAGCGGGTCCAACTGGTGACTGCGGGCGTGGTCTATCTGTTGTCGATCAAGCGACTCTAGATTATCAAACAACGGGACTGCATCTGTAGATGGACCTTCAGTCAAAGCTGGAGAAGCATGTACGTGCGGACCAGAGATGCCTATAAAAGCAAGCACTGCACATACTGAAACGACGTTCTGAATTAATTTCATCGATGTATTTCGCAAAAACACAAAATCTTCGCTACCCTATCAGAATTCGTTCAAAAAAATAGATTCGCATGGCTACCAATATCTCGCAGCATCCAGACAAGCACCCCATGCGCTGGCTCGACTCAGACCAGGGCGCTTCAAGCGTTCTGCTGGCTGCACACCGCCTGATTCAACTCGAGTCATCAGTCAAAAAATCCCTGCCGAGCACGCTGACTCGTCAGATTTCTGTGACAGGTTTCGAACAGGGCGTTCTGGAGATAACCACCTACAACTCAGCGCAAACCGCAAAGCTGCGACAGTTAAAAAAGACAATCTGCGACCGGATGATGCGTGATGGCTGGAACGTGAAGGACGTCAAGCTTCGCATCAGTGCCGCTGCGGCCCCCGGAACCAAGGCGCCAGAACTACCAAGGCAGTTAAGGCCACTTCAATCGGAAGATCTTGGTCATTTTGAGGTGCTCGCAAGCACACTCAAACCTGGGCAATTAGCCGATGCTGTCGAGGCACTTTTAAAACGACACAAGCCTTGAAGCACGGTGCCAGCGTCTCAGTGTAAACGACAAAACGGCATGAATTTGTCAAAAATTGCTACATCGCCCAATTTCACGAGAGCGTAACCGGGGTTACCGACCAAAAAAGCCTCCGGCAACATTGATGCAAACAATGCTTGTTCTGCCGTTAGTCAGGGCCTCAGATGCGAGATCTGAGGCGGAGCCGGTCCAGCGCCAACGAGGATGATGACCGGTCCAGTTTCGTATGATGGGTGACGCGATCCGTGCGAGCAAATCTGCCTGCGCCAGCACACGTAAACAGTGCGCCTGTACCAGATATCTTGAAACCGGATATGCCGGGAGCACCCAAGAAATCAGAGCGCGCCTTGCCAGACTGAAGTCAGGCAAGTTGCCATTCGCGCCTGAAGGCAACTGGCGCTTTCTCAGCTGATTCAAATGTCACGAGCTCCCAGCAATCCTGCTGACTGAGCAATGCGCGCGCAAGCTGATTATTGATGGCGTGTCCGGACTTGCTGGCACTATACCTGGCAATCAGGGGTTTACCAATCAGGTAGAGGTCGCCAATTGCATCCAGGATCTTGTGCTTGACAAACTCATCGTCATAACGCAAACCGTCCTGGTTGAGAACACGGTACTCATCCAGAACGATCGCATTCTCGAGACTTCCACCGCGGGCAAGTCCCATTGCACGCAGCGCTTCAACCTCGTTGACGAATCCAAACGTTCTCGCTCTTGCGATTTCTTTGGCGTAGGAGTGCTTCGCAAAATCGATTTCCGCGAAATCCGCCGTTGAATCGATTGCAGGGTGTTTGAAATCAATTGCAAATGACAGTGCGAAACCCTCGTACGGCTCGAGACGGGCCCATTTCCGGGAAGGTCCTTCTCCTTCACATACCTCGACAGGTTTCAGAACGCGCAGGAACTGCTTGGGCGCATTAAGTTCCTGCAGCCCTGCAGATCTGAGCAGGTAAACAAACGTTGCAGCACTGCCATCCATGATTGGCACTTCTTCGGCACTGAGATCCACATGGAGATTGTCAATTCCCATGCCAGCAAGGGCCGACATCAGGTGTTCAACTGTCGAGACACGGGCACTCCCGACCTGCAGCACAGACGCCAGACGGGTGTCACGCACTCCATCTGCAGACGCTGGCAGATCAACCACTGGGTCCAGATCGACACGATGGAACACGATACCCGTATTCGCTTCAGCCGGACGCAATGTGAGCTCTACGCGCCTTCCAGAGTGCAGGCCGACGCCTGTCGTTCGAACGATGTTTTTAATGGTTCGTTGCCGGAACATTCGCAACTACCTAATAATCAGAGGGTTGAGTATTGTAACGCGTTTCATCTGCGTGCCACCCAATTAAATCACCCAGACACACCTGACCGCACCACCAGCTCACCGGGAATGAGCGTGTGGGATCACGCATGCCTCATTCGAAGCATGCGTGCTGAGGGAGTAGCAGTCAGGTCATGTGGTACTACCTGACCAGGTGACAGACTCAGTCGGCCTGACGGCGCAGGAATGCTGGAATATCGTAATGATCCATGCCAGCGGTTTCCAAAGCACGAACCTGTGCAGATGCCTGCCCACGCGGATTGCGCATGACTGACGGTGTTCTCATATCCTGCTGCCCATTCGCCATGGGCGCGTCATCGGTTCCCGTACGAACATACTGCTGCGAATCCTGATTCTGGACAAGTTGCGGACGGCTGCGCCCGAGCCCGGTCGCGACCACTGTCACCCGCAAGCTGTCACCCATTGCCTCATCGTAGGCCGTACCAAAAATCACGGTTGCATCCTCGGCTGCAAAGCTGCGAATATGATCCATGATCTCCCTGGTTTCGCGCATCTTGAGAGACTTGCTCGCGGTGATATTGACCAGCACGCCACGTGCACCGTGCAAATCGATGCCCTCGAGCAGCGGGCATGAAACCGCCTGCTGTGCTGCCTTGATGGCACGGTCCTCTCCGCTCGATACGGCAGTGCCCATCATGGCTTTACCCTGCTCGCCCATAATGGTCTTGACGTCCTCGAAGTCAACGTTGATGTTGCCTTCAACATTGATGATCTCTGCAATACCGGCGCAAGCGTTATACAGCACGTCATCTGCGGACTTGAAGCAGTCTTCCTGCGTCGCATCCTCGTCCATCAGGTCATACAAATTCTCGTTAAGCACTACGATTAGCGAATGAACGTGCTTGGACAGCTCGTCAATCCCGTCTTCTGACATACTAAGGCGACGGTTGCCTTCGAAGAGGAAAGGTTTGGTCACCACTCCCACTGTCAGAATGCCTAGCTCCTTGGCCACTTCAGCAACGATCGGGCTGGCACCAGTACCCGTTCCGCCGCCCATGCCTGCCGTGATGAACACCATGTTGGCGCCGTTGAGAGCCGCACGTATCTCTTCACGAGCGGTTTCTGCAGCCGATCGCCCCTGATCCGGCTTGGCACCTGCGCCAAGACCCGTACGGCCCAGACGGATCTGGACTGGCGCCATGGTCGCTGCGAGCGCCTGTGCATCGGTATTGCAGCAAATGAAATCAACTCCCTGCACACCGTTGCGGATCATGTGAGCAACTGCGTTTCCGCCGGCTCCACCAACACCCACAACCTTGATTACTGTCCCTTTATCGGTATTTTCCAGCATTTCAAATTTCATGTTTGACTCCCTCAAGTCGTTTAATCAATTAGTCCCCCGTTACCACCGCTTTGTCCTGACGTTGCAGTCAAGAACAAACCGCTTTGTCACGCACTGCCTGGACCAGTACTCAGTGCATGAACCATTCCTTCATTCTTGCGAGAAGTCGCTGAAAGCTTCCGCTCTGCTGCGCGACCTTCCTACCTCGCAACCTCTGAACGCGAGCCTCCCCGAGCAGTCCCATCACCGTCGAAAATCGCGGGCTACGCATCACATCAGCCAGCCCACCTTCATACTCGGGAACTGCCACTCGAACCGGCTTCAAAAACACATCTTCGGCCAGCTCGACAATGCCCGGCATCATGGAAGTCCCGCCGGTCAGCACAACACCAGATGCGAGCAGATCGTCATACCCGGAATCGCGGATCACCTGTTGAACCAGTCCGAACAGCTCCTCGACCCTCGGTTCGATGACTGCACCGAGGGCCTGACGATTGACCAGTCGCGGACCGCGGTCGCCTAGCCCTGGCACCTCGACCATGTCATCCGGACTTGCAAGCACCTGCTTGGCAACACCGAACCTGAGCTTGATATCCTCTGCATCAGGTGTGGGCGTACGCAGCATGGCCGCGATGTCACTTGTAATCTGGTCTCCTGCGATTGGCAGAACGGCCGTATGTCGAATGGCGCCCGATGTATAGATCGCCACATCCGTGGTTCCACCACCGATATCAACCAGGACCACCCCGAGCTCACGCTCATCGGGCGTCAGGCAAGACAGGCTTGAAGCAAGTGGTTGCAGGATCAGATCCTGCACCTCGAGTCCGCAACGCCTGACGCATTTCACAATGTTCTGTGCTGCGCTGACCGCCCCCGTCACAATATGCACCTTGACTTCAAGCCGCAAAGCGCTCATGCCAATGGGTTCGCGAATGTCTTCCTGACCGTCAACGATGAATTCCTGGGTCAGGACATGAAGGACTTGCTGATCGGTCGGAATGCTGACTGCCTTCGCGGTTTCAATCACGCGCGCAACGTCGGTTACTGTCACTTCCTTGTCCTTGACGGCAACCATGCCACTCGAGTTAAAGCTGCGGATGTGATTGCCTGCAATCCCTGTATAGACCTCTCGAATCTTGCAGTCTGCCATCAGTTCGGCCTCTTCCAGTGCACGCTGGATTGAGTTAACCGTACTCTCAATGTTGACGACGACGCCTTTGCGCATGCCCTTGGACTCATGCTGTCCCAGGCCGAGCACTTCAAACCGCCCCTCAGGCAACACCTGGGCAACCACGGCAACCACCTTGCTGGTACCAATATCTAGAGCGACGATCAGATCTTTGATGTCACGGGTCATGGCCTTAACGCTTCTTCTCGGGTTGAACAGATTCCGGCAACTCGGCCAGGGTAAGTGCGAACCCATTCGGGTATCGCAAGTCGGCGTGGGTCACGGTGCGGCCTTTGAGCCGTTCCTGTGCCACCGGCCACACTTTCACAAAACGTTCGATTCGTTCGCCAAATGGCAGCGCACCTGGCACACCGGCCTGGGGATCGGGTGCTTCTGCACCGGGATCTCGCCCAATCTCCAGCGTCATACCGTTCGACAGGCTGGCTTGCAGAGCATAGCGATCTGATAGCGAGAGCGAGCGAACCGTGAGGCCCAGACTCTCGAACCAGCGTCCCAGTTCTGCATACCGCTGCACCATCAGAGATTCCGTACCATCTGGTCCATTGAGCTGCGCAAGACTCGCCTCGTCCTCGAGTGCTGCCCGGTTCGCAGTAAACACTTCTCCCCAGGTGTTGATCATCTGACTCTCGTTCCACAAAGCCAGCGGCTGCTGCTCCTCGATCGTGACACGCAATTTGTCTGGCCAGACCCGTCTGACCCCGGCCCGGCGAACCCATCCTGCTGACTCGAACACTTCGCGTGCCGCATCCAGGTTGAGTGTGAAGAAACTCCCCTCCAGTCGACCGGCAATGGCACTCCGAATCAGCTCTGGCGAGACATGCACAAATGGCGTGTCTGGTGCCGGCTCGATCTCGATGCGTTCGATTTCGAAGACGGGCATTCGAACCAGCCATGCCACGCCTGCCGCCAGCAACGCGAGCGTAGCCAATACCATCAGGGAATTGGCTAAAGCGTTGATCAGGCGAGCTTCGTTCCACACGCATTACTCCTTGACACCCGTCGATACTGACGACGGCGTGGGACTGACCTTGCAACTTGCCTGGGCAAGGATGCGCTCGCACAACTCCGCGTAAGAAACACCTACGGCTTTCGCGGCCATAGGCACCAGCGAATGGCTGGTCATCCCTGGCGAGGTGTTAACCTCCAGAAGCCAGGGCTGTTCGTTGCCGTCGAGCATGATGTCCACGCGCCCCCATCCGCTGCAACCAATGGAGAGGTACGCATCTCTGGCCAGATCCATGACTTTGCGAGCCACCACATCACTCAGTGGTGCGGGGCAAAGGTATTGCGTGTCATCCGAGAAATACTTGTGCTCGTAGTCATACTGGCCACCTGGAGCGACAATCTCGATGACTGGCAAGGCCTGGGCGTCCTGACCTTCGCCCAGAATTGCAACTGTCAGCTCTCTTCCACGGATAAACTGCTCGGCCAGCACCAGCCTGTCAAACTGTCTCGCATTCGCATAAGCCTGCGCCAGATCGGGCGCCGACTGCACCTGATACAGGCCCAGCGTCGAGCCTTCATTGGGCGCCTTCAGAATCATTGGCAGACCGAGCTCCTGAACGAGCCCATCCAGATCAGCTTCATCAGCCAGAACCCGGCAATGCGGGGTGGGCAAGCCATCTTGCTGCCAGAGTCGCTTGGTGGTGATCTTGTCCATGGCGATTGCACACGCCTGATGCCCGCTACCTGTGTAAGGTATCTGCAGGAGCTCAAGCGCGCCCTGCATCGTGCCGTCCTCACCGAAGCGTCCATGCAGGGTAATAAAAACCCGATCAAACCCCTCGCTCACCAAATCACTCAAAGGCTTGCTGGCCGTGTCGAACAGGTGTGCATCCACGCCCCGACTCAGCAAGGCCGCATGGACCCCTTGGCCAGACATCAATGACACCTCCCGTTCAGCCGAACGTCCCCCGTACAGAACCGCAACCTTACCCAACTGTTTGACCATGGTCTTCATGCTGCCTCCTTCAGCTGCACTGCAAGCATCCCGGGTACGCGGCTGATCGAGCCGGCTCCCATCACCAGAAACACATCTCCATCCCTGGCAAATGACCTGATCGCCTCTGGCATTTCATCAATCGTCTCGACAAAAAGTGGTTCCACCTTTCCGCTAACCCGCAACCCTCTGGCAAGCGCACGGCCATCAGCCGCCACAAGTGGGGGCTCGCCAGCCGCATAGACCTCAGTGAGCAGAACCGCATCCGCCATACCCATCACCTTCACAAAATCCTCAAAACAGTCGCGAGTACGCGTGTAACGGTGCGGCTGGAACACCAGTACGACCCGTCTTCCAGGCCAGGCACCGCGCGCTGCGCTGATCGTTGCAAGCATCTCCGCGGGATGGTGTCCGTAGTCGTCAACCACGAGAAACTCACCGCCGCCCTGCTCAGCAACATACGGACCGCTCACAGTGAATCGTCGCCCGACACCATCAAAATCCCTGAGCGCACCCTGGATTGCCTGATCCTCGACACCGAGTTCGGTCGCTATCGAGATGGCCGCCAGCGCATTGCGTACGTTATGCTCTCCCGGGAGATTCAGCACGATGTCAAGCGGCTCATATGTCGTGCCATGAAGATTACGAACGACTTTGAATCGCATGCTTGTCTGATCAGCGGCCACGTCCATGGCCCGAACATGTGCTTGTTCCGAAAGCCCGTAAGTCACCATCGGCCGGGAAACAAAAGGCATGATTTCACGGACGTTGGCGTCATCAACGCAGACAACTGCACTTCCGTAGAACGGCAGGCACTGGACAAACTCGACAAACGCCTGCTTGAGCTTTGCCACATCATGGCCGTAAGTGTCCATGTGGTCAGCGTCAATGTTGGTGATGATTGCCATCACGGGCGAGAGCTTCAGAAACGATGCGTCTGACTCGTCCGCCTCTGCGACCAGATACTCACCCTGACCAAGCCCCGCGTTGGAACCTGCCGAGTTCAGACGCCCGCCGATCACAAAGGTCGGATCGAGACCGCCTGACGCCAGTACACTGGCCACCAGACTGGTTGTGGTGGTCTTGCCATGCGTACCTGCCACCGCGATACCCCGTTTCAGGCGCATCAGCTCTGCCAGCATGACAACCCTGGGAACGACCGGAGTGCCTCGGCGGCGAGCGGCCAGAACTTCAGGGTTATTGCCGGCCACAGCTGTGGAGGTCACAACGACATGTGCTCCATCCACATGAGCGGCATCGTGACCAATAAAAACCTTTGCGCCTAGTGAAGCCAACCTCTGCGTGACCGCACTTGCCTGCAGATCCGAACCTGACACGTCGTATCCGAGGTTCAGCAGCACCTCCGCGATGCCGCTCATACCAGAACCGCCAATTCCCACGAAATGGATGAGCTGAATGCGGTGTTTCATGATGATCTCCTCATGCAGTCCACGCAATGCTGCGCGATCTCGATTGCTGCATCGTTTTTTGCGAACTGCCGGGCTCTGATGGCATAGGCCGCCAGGTCCTTGCGATCCTGCACTTCTATCCATCTGGCTAGCCAGTCGACCGCCAGTTCTGTTTGCTGCCGCAAGACTGCGGCGTCCTGCTCGACCAGGTAATTTGCATTCGCTGTCTGGTGGTCATCCACGGCAAACGGGAACGGCACAAACAAGGCGGCTACACCGGCGGCTGCCACTTCCGATACGGTCATGGCGCCGGCTCTGCATATCATCAGATCGGCCTGTGCCATTGCACTGGCCATGTCATCTATAAACGCCACGCACTGCGCCTTGACACCTAATTGCGCATATCGCTGCCTCAAGGCTTCAATATGCACTTGACCCGATTGGTGCATGACTGTGGGACGCGACGATTCTGGCATGCGTCCAAGCGCATCAGGAACAACCTCGTTCAAGGCAAGCGCACCCAGGCTTCCGCCCACGATCAGCAGTCGCAGAGGACCCTGGCGCTGTGCATACCTGACGTCAGGCGACTCAACCCGTGTCATTGACTCGCGCACAGGATTACCCACCCAGACCCCGTTGGGGAGGGCATCAGGAAATCCAGTCAGAACCCGTCTTGCTATCCTGGCTAGCCAGCGATTGCTCATTCCTGCGATCGCGTTCTGCTCATGCAGCACGATCGGAACGCGGGCCAGCCATGCAGCCACACCGCCAGGGGCAGAAACATACCCGCCCATGCCCAGTACAACCGCAGGCCGGTCCTTCAGCATAATGAAGAACAGGCGCAATACCGACGCCCCAAGCGAGAACGGGGCTTTAATCTGCTGGAACAGACCCTTGCCGCGTACACCTGCAAATCGCGTTGCAACCATCTCGAATCCGGCAGGTGGAACAAGACGACCTTCCATACGGTCCGGATTGCCCAGCCAGCGAACGTTGTAGCCTTGGCCTCGCAGGGCTTCGGCCACAGCCAGCCCAGGCACGATGTGCCCCCCTGTACCACCCGCCATCACCCAGATCGTCGGAGTGCGCTTCATACTCGCCCCCTCGCATCAGAACCCGGTTCTCAAAGTCGACCCTTGCCACCAGGGCAATCGCAACAATGTTCATGACCAGGCCCGACCCACCGTAACTGATCAGGGGCATAGTCAATCCCTTGGTTGGCAATAAACCGAGACAAACCCCAATATTGATGAAGGTCTGGACACCGAACCAGATTCCGACGCCTTGTGCGACCAGGCCGCTGAACACTCTGTCCATTGCGATTGCCTGTCGACCAATCTCGAACGCACGCGAAATCAGAATCGCGAACAGTCCGACCACCAGGGCTATACCGATAAATCCAAGCTCCTCGCCGACCACTGAAATGATGAAATCCGTATGGGCCTCGGGCAGGTAATGGAGCTTCTCTATACTCGAACCCAGACCGACTCCGAACCACTCTCCTCGTCCGACCGCAATCAGCGATTGTGACAGCTGATACGCACTTCCATACATGTTCTCCGGGTTCCAGGGATCGAGGTAGGCAAACAGGCGGGCGCGGCGCCATGGCGAGAGCCAGATCAAGGCAAAAAACAGCGACACCAGCATAAAGACCAGACCAGAGAAGACCTTGCCATTAATCCCTCCAAGGAACAGGATGCCCATCGCGATGGCCATGATCACAATCAGGGCGCCCAGATCCGGTTCAAGCAACAACAAGGTACCCACCACGCCCATCGCAAGAGCCATGGGCAGAAATCCGTTAATGAAGCTGTGCATCTGGTGCTGCTTGCGCACGACATAGTCCGCGGCATACAGCACTGCGACGACTTTCATCAGTTCAGACGGTTGAAAATTAAAAGGACCGAGACGAATCCACCGGCTCGCTCCGTTTACTTCGTGGCCGATCACCGGAGTCAGAACGAGCAACAGCAACAAGACAGCGAGGCCAAACAGGGGCAAAGTCAGCTTCTGCACAGCAGTGAGCGGAGTCATCCAGACCAGAAAACCAAACGCCAGACCTACGATCATGAACAGGGAGTGTCTACCAGCAAAAAAGTAGCGTCCCACGCTCCCGAATCTCGGTCCATCTGCCAATGCGATCGAGGCTGAGTAAACCATCAGGATGCCAAACGCCAGCAAAGCCGCAGCCGATGCCAGCAACAACATATCGTACTGGCGCATGGTTGTACGGCCAGGTCTGACCGCATTGACTCCCTGAGTGAGATCGGCAAAAAGTGTCATGCCACCTCCCCTTGAGCCAGCGCCAGTTCATGCACAGCGTCCACGAACATGTCACCGCGATGCCCGTAACCCTTGAACATGTCAAAGCTCGCGCAAGCAGGCGACAAGAGCACGACCTGCCCCGGGTCGGCCAGCGCAAATGCTGTCTGCACAGCACTATCCATGGAGTCTGCTCTTGCGCAACGAACGCCACGCGCCTCAAACGTGTCACATAGCAGCTGCGCATCGGTACCCATCAAAACGGCCTGGCCTCCATGACGGGCAAGAGCTTTTGCGAGGGGCTCGAAATCCTGGCCTTTGGCTAGTCCGCCCGCAATCAGAACAACCTGCTTGCCCAGACCCTCGATTCCTGCCAATGTGGCACCAACGTTGGTGCCTTTGCTGTCGTTATAGAAGTCAACTTCCCTGACCGTTCTTACAAACCGCATACGGTGAGGCTCACCGTCGTAGTCTGAAGCGGCTTTCAGGATTGGTGTCCATGCCACCCCCGCTGCGCGAGCCAGACATGCAGCAGCCAGCACATTGAGCGCGTTGTGATGACCCACCAGAGCAAGTGCCTCGGCCGGCATGAGCCGCACCTGACGCCCACTCTCCCGAACAGGCTCAGGATCACTTTTACGGCGCCTCGGACGCGGAGCATCGTCAAATTCGGTTGCCTGAACCTCGACCAGCCAGACCATCCCTTGTTGCGACTGCAACCCGAGATCCCCAGTCAGTGCGGGTACACCACCGCCGAAGCTGCGCACGTGAAGACTGTCTGATGCGGGCACCATTGCCATCACTGCCGGATCATCACGGTTGACAATCTTGATTTGCGCCATGTCCAGAATTCGTGATTTGGCGTCACAATAAGCCTGCATTGTTCCATGCCAGTCCAGATGGTCCTGACTAACGTTCAGAACAGTCGCAGCAGTCATGCGTAAAGACTGGGTCGTCATTAACTGAAAGCTCGAAAGCTCAAGCACCCACACTTCCGGAAGCGCATCTGTGTCGAGCACCATCATCAAGGCATCCAGTGCGGCCGGGCTGATGTTGCCCGCTGCGACAGTACTCCAGCCCGATGTCTCGACCATGCGTCTCGTCAGGGCGGTCACTGTTGTCTTGCCATTGGTACCTGTCACGCCCAGAACCTTTGGGGTGTACTGACGATCTGCCTGCAAATCTTGCAAGGCACGCGCAAACAGTTCCATTTCGCCAACAATCTGCGCACCCGCGTGCTTCAGGTGTTCCAACCAGGCCTTGACGGGGTGTTCATCGGGAGAGAGGCCCGGACTGATCACAGCCAGCGTTACAGCCTCGAACAAAGTCTCAGGCGGCTCCTGCCTCCCAAAATGGACAACCATGTCAGACCCGATCTCTGAGAAAAGTGCCTCGCTGCCGGGCGGATTCTCACGGGTATCGAGTAACCGGACGTCGAACCCCTGGCGTTTTAGCCAGCGAGCACTGGCCGCACCGGTCTGGCCCAGGCCAATTACCAGCGCAATCCTGTCTTCGCGGGAGGGGTTCAGTTGCGTACTCATCTTATTTTCAGGGAAGAAAGTCCAACCAGCACCAGCATCATGCTGATGATCCAGAATCGCACGACAACCTGGGTTTCCTTCCAGCCACCCACTTCGAAATGGTGGTGCAAAGGTGCCATGCGCAATATTCGTCTTCCCTCTCCGTATCGCTTCTTGGTGTATTTGAAGTAAGTGACTTGAATCATCACGGACAACGTTTCGGCTACAAAGACGCCGCCCATGATGAACAGCACGATCTCCTGCCGGACAATGATGGCAATCGTCCCAAGCATGCCGCCCAGGGCAAGCGCACCAACATCACCCATAAAAACCTGCGCGGGATAGGCGTTAAACCAGAGAAACGCAAGTCCTGCACCTGCGAGGGCTGCACACAGAACCATCAATTCGGATGCGCCGGGGATATACGGAAACAGCAGATACTTTGAGTAATCGACGCGCCCAACTACGTAGGCAAAGATGCCCAATGCGGCACCGACCATGACGGTAGGCATGATCGCAAGACCATCCAGACCATCCGTCAGGTTGACTGCATTGCTGGTGCCAACAATGACAAACCATGACAGCGCTACAAATCCGAACACACCCAGGGGATAGCTGACCGACTTGAAAAACGGCACGATCAGATCTGCCCGATTCGGCAGTGGCATGGTCATTCCGCTCGCGATCCAGTCCCGAAACAGAGGCCAGAGCTCGGCATTGGCAGGCGCTGAAATGGCGAATGCAAGATACACGGAAGCCAGCAGGCCGATCAGCGCCTGCCAGAAAAATTTCTTTCGTGCGGACATGCCCTCAGGATCCCGGTAGACCACCTTGCGGTAGTCATCGAGCCAGCCAATCCATCCAAAGCCGAGCGTGACAATCAATACAACCCAGACGAAGCGGTTAGTCCAGTCCGCCCACAGGAGCGTACTGATACCAATACTGATGAGGATCAGGGCGCCGCCCATCGTCGGCGTACCGGTCTTGGCCAGGTGTGTTTGCGGTCCATACTGACGAACCGCTTGCCCGATCTTGAGTTCGGCAAGCCGGCGAATCACGAAGGGCCCGGCTACCAGGCCAATCAGCAAAGCGGTTGCACATGCAAGCACCGCTCTGAGCGTGATGTACTCGAAAACGGAAAACCCGCGAAAATGGTGTTCGGCTAACCAGCCAAAAAGCTCAACCAGCATGGCCGTGCTCCCCGGTTTTATTGTTATTGGTGAAATTTTCCTGGGCCAATACGGCCTTCACAACCCGCTCAAGCGCCATGAACCTTGACCCTTTGACCAGGACGCTTTGCACATTGAGTTCACGCAGGTGTGTGACGAGCTCATCTATGCCCTCAAACCAGCAGCCCCTGACGCCAAACGCCTGTGCTGCCAGACGCGAAGCCGCACCTAGTGCGAGCAGGTGATCGACCTGGTGTGTACGTGCATAGTGACCAATTTCCTCATGCATCAGAGGGCCTTCATCACCAACTTCCCCCATATCGCCTAACACCAGCACACGTGGCGCATCAAGTGAGCGCAGAACATCAATGGCTGCGCGCACCGAATCCGGGTTCGCATTGTACGTATCGTCGATCAACACCCTGGCGCCTGGAAGCCGGTGCACCTGCATACGACCTTTAACTGCCTGAAACGACTCAAGCCCGGTCACCACGTGGTCGAGCGATGCGCCGGCTGCCAGCGCACATGCTGCACTCGCCAACGCATTGATCACGTTGTGCCAGCCAGGCACACGAAGGCTGACTTCTCGTTCGCCTGCAGGTGAACACAGACAAAACTCGCTGCCGTCTGGCTTGAGCTGAACCCCGCTCGCATGAAACGTGCAAGTGATATCAGACCCAAACGTCCAGTGACTCGACACATGAGCACCCAGGCCAGCCCACACTCGAGTGTATGGAGGCTGATCCATGTACACTGCCACCCCACTTGCTGGCAATCGTGCCAGCACCTGACCGTTTTCCTGGGCAACAGCCTCGACTGAACCCATGAACTCCTGGTGCTCGCGCTGCGCATTCAGGACCAGACCAACCGTCGGCTGAGCGAGTCTGCTCAGCTGCGCAATTTCACCCGGGTGGTTCATGCCCAGTTCCACGACGGCCGCCTTGTGCCAGGATCGCAGGCGTAGCAACGTCAGTGGCACACCCAGGTCATTGTTCAGGTTGCCCTGAGTGGCCAGCACGCTGGCCTGGCCAACCCATGCGCCCAGGACGGTGGCAATCATTTCCTTGGTTGTTGTCTTGCCGTTACTGCCCGTCACTCCTACGACTGGCAGATGGAACTGTTCGCGCCATGCCCGGGCCATCGCCTGCAAGGCCGACCGGGTGTCATCGACAACGATCTGGGGAATCAGCTGCTCTGGCATGACGCGACTGACCAGCGCAGCGCACGCACCAGCTACGGTCACGTCCGCGAGAAACTGGTGCCCATCAAAACGCTCACCCGCAATCGCGACAAACAGGCTTCCCGGCGAGACCTGACGCGAGTCGATCACGATTGCCGGAATGGGTGCGACTGCGTCCCGTGCGTAAAAAAGCAACGCCAGTCGTGCCCACTGACGATCATCAAAGTCACGCCGGCAGTCGCCTGTAATCTGATACGTCTCGTGCCCTTTACCTGCGATGAGAACCACATCTTGTGGATCCGCCTGCCAGATCGCAGAAAGAATAGCGACTTCCCGATCGATCTCGACTGACCCATGCGATGTACCAGACACATCCACAGCATCACTCACACCAGACCAGATCTCAGCAAGAATTGACTCAGGCGCCTCATTTCGGGGGTTATCGCTCGTGACGATGAACCTGTCCGCATTACGACAAAGAACTGCACCCATCGGCTTGCGCTTGCTGCGATCGCGATCTCCACCACACCCCGCCACGCACCAGACTTTTCCCTGTCTTGCCTGTGCTACCCCGCGCAATGACTGCAATGCATTCTCGAGCGCATCTGGCGTGTGGGCATAATCGACCAGAACCAGCGGCACATTGGCTGCCTGCCCGGACCAGGTCACCGGCTCCATGCGACCAGATACAGGGGGAAGCGACCCGAGCGAGGACGCAATCTCTTTAAAAGACCAACCCAACCCGTCCAGCGTCGCAGCCACGGCAAGAAGGTTGCTGACGTTGTACTGACCCGTAAAGCAGGACACGATCCGGGCGGTCTGATCCGCAGCATGGCATAAATCAAACTCGATCCCGCCACCACGTTCACAGACCGAGCTCGCGCGCCAAATCGCTTGGGCATGGAATCCGAATGTGGTTATCTCAGCGGCACTCTCCTGCACCATAATCTGGCTGGCTGCGTCATCCGCATTGATCACGGCTTTCACCAGACCAGGTCTTGCAAACAGTCGGGCCTTGGCCTGTCCGTAGGTCTGCATGTCCGAGTGATAGTCGAGATGGTCCTGGGTTAGATTGGTGAAGATCGCAGTATGAATCAGGACGCCATCTAGCCTGCCCTGATCAAGACCAATCGACGATGCTTCCAGGACGAGATATCTGGCTCCAGCTTGCCGGACCTTCGCGATCAGCTTGTGCACACTGACCACATCGGGTGTCGTCAGTGTGGCGTCCTCGACTTGCTCACCCCTGCCATCAAACAGTCCAAGTGTGCCAAGCACAGCGCACGGTTGCCCTGCGCCACGCAAAGCAGCACCAATCAGTTGGGACGTGGTTGTCTTGCCGTTGGTGCCAGTCACTGCAATCACTTGCACATCCGCCGACGGTTGACCCCACCAATGGTGAGCCAGTTCCCCCAGCATGGACGTCAACCCAGGCACCTCAACTACCGGGATCTGCCCGAGTGCCTCCAGTTGAGCCGGAGTCAGTCCTGATTCGGCGATGACTGCGGCTGCACCATGGCTCACCGCATCAGCAATATAGTTGCGGCCGTCCGAACTCTGCCCAGGGCAAGCCACAAAAACGTCCCCCTGACCAAGCATCCTGGAGTCCATTGAAAGGCTGGCGTGGGCCGGTGTGAACAGCCTTACGCGCTCAATCAGATCACTCACATTCCGAACGACACTGGGAGACAACGTCATTGAGCACCTCCCTGGGTGCGGGCCATGACTTCTGACTCATACAGTGCATCAGGCTCAACGCCAAACAAGCGCAACGTCCTTCCGGTAATCTCGGAAAAAACCGGTGCAGCGATCCGCCCACCATAATAGTGACCCGCTGTTGGCTCATCGATTGTGACGGCCACCACTATTCTCGGATCTGAGGCAGGGGCAAAACCGATAAACGAACCACGGTAGAGGGACTGACTGTAGCTTCCGTTGACGATCTTTCTGGCAGTGCCACTTTTTCCGGCTACTCTAAAGCCCTGAACACTCGCAAGTTTTGCACCATCTGGCCCGGCCGCAGACTCCAGCATCGAGCGAACCTGTCGAGCCAGTTCAGGGGAGAACACCGGCACCGTCGCCGCGGTGTTCTCGCGCCGGACCATGGTCAGATTCACCATGTCGCCATCACGTGCGAATGCCGTGTAAGCGCGAGCAATCTGCAACAACGACGTTGACAGTCCATATCCGTAGGCCATGGTCGCCTTCTCAATAGGACGCCAGCGTTCCCAAGGGCGCAGACGTCCGGCGACGGCACCTGGCATGCCGATAGCCGGTGGCTGACCGAATCCGAGTTCGGTAAATTGCGCCCACATCTCCTGCGCCTTGAGGCGCTCGGAAATCTTGACCATTCCGATATTGCTCGATTTGGTCAACACACCTAACGGATCCAGTGATGACTGTCGGCTCACATCGCGGATCCGGTGTCCTTGGTAGGTGTACTCCCCGTTCTCGGTGTTGATCTGGGTGTTGGCATCGATACGACCCATTTCAAGCGCCAGCGCAACCGTGAACGGCTTGAGAATCGAACCAGGCTCAAATGTATCGGTCAGGATGCGATTTCGCAGACGCGGTCCTGTCAGCGTCGATCGATCATTCGGATCGAATGTCGGGTAATTGGCCAGCGCGAGAATCTCACCTGTCCTGACGTCCACCACCACAGCTGAAGCGCTCTGCGCCTTATTCTCCTGAACAGCGTTGGCAATGGCCTGATAGACCAGAAACTGGATCCGCGTGTCTATCGACAGATGAAGGTCTCTTCCATCCATTGGCAGATGAACATCACGAACATCCTCGACAATCCGTCCCAGTCGATCCTTGATGACCTGCCGGCTTCCTGGTGTGCCTGAAAGGATATCGTCGTAGGCTAGTTCGATGCCTTCCTGGCCGCGACCATCCAGATCTGTGAAGCCGACCACATGGCCCATGGTCCCACCTTCCGGATAGAAGCGGCGAGTCTCACCGAGCTGGTGAATTCCCGGAATCTTCAGAGTCGCAATCTCTCGCGCACGCTCCATCGAAACCTGCCGGCGCAAATAGACAAACGTCCTCTCATCATCCTTGAGTCGATCAGCCAGTACTTCTGCCGGCATCTCCAATAGTGCAGCCAGCGCCGTGACCTGCTCTGGCTTCGCGTGCCTGGCCAGCTCAGGGTTGGCCCAGATACCGGCAGCAGGCACGCTCGCTGCGAGCACCACGTCATTACGGTCCATGATCTTGCCGCGACTGGCCTGAAGGGTGAGTGTGCGCTCATATCGCTTGCCACCCTGCTCTTGCAAAAAATCTCGATTAATCCCTTGCAAATAAACAGCACGGCCAAGCAAAACCAGAAATCCGATGCCGATCATCAAAAGGACGAGACGGCCTCTCCACATCGGAAACTGTACGCGTGTCATCGGGTTGTCGAAGAACGGCATGCGTTTCACCGGCTCACTCCCGAATGCGACGACATGACCGGAACCTGAGGTTCACTCATGTAAAGCGTGTTACCCGGCAGGATGGGAACCATGCTCAGCGTTTCCCTTGCGATCTGGTCAACCCTGGCATTGCGTGCGAGCTCCGCGCGCTCGAGTTGCAGGTGTCGCCACTGAACCGTCAATTCACGCGCCTGCGAGAGCAACTGCTCGTTCTGAATATACAAATGGCGCGACTGGTAGCGCGCCGTCACTAAAGAAATGGCGGAGAGCATCACTAACATCGCCATGATAAAAACAGCTCTGCCCATTAGCGCCTCCGCCTGGAAAAGGACCGTTTGTCGGGCGCTTCACCAAGCGCGCGGATCAGTTCATCGGTCAAAGGAGCATCTGTGCGACGGGCAATACGCAACACGGCAGAACGTGAGCGCGAATTCTCCTGCACCTCTTTCGCACTTGGCAGGATCCGCTTGAGGCCGGTCAGGACGGGCTGCGGCATCTCCGCCTCCCTGAAAGGCAGACGTGCGTAGTCCGCATGCGGACGCGCCGCACGCTGCATGAACTGCTTGACCTTACGGTCTTCGAGCGAATGAAAACTGATCACCGCAAGTACCCCTGAACACGCCAGACGTCCTAGAGCTGCCTGGAGGGCGCTGCCAAGCTCCTCGAGTTCCCGATTGACGTAAATCCGTATAGCTTGAAATGTGCGTGTCGCCGGGTGCTGGCCCTTCTCCCGCGACCTGACTGCGCCAGCGACGAGACTGGCAAGGTCAAGCGTGCGCTCGAGGGGCCGCTCTGTGCGGCGAGCAACAATCGCTTTTGCAATCTGAAGAGCAAACCGTTCTTCGCCATAATCTTTAAAGACCTCCCGCATTTCTTCCATGCTTGCCTCAGCAAGCCATTGCGCCGCAGTGTGACCTTGCGACGTATCCATCCGCATATCCAGCGGTCCGTCTTTCATGAATGAAAAACCGCGCTGGGCCTGATCGATCTGGGGTGATGAAACCCCGAGATCAAACATCAGTCCATTGACCTGATCAATGGACTGTTCCTGGAGCAGTCTCTCCAGATCACCAAAACCACCATGCAGACATGTCACTCGACCATCTGTCCTGGCAAGTGCCTCTGCCTGTTCGATCGCCTGGGGATCACGGTCGATCACGATCAATCTTGCCGAGTCCGCCAGACGTTCAAGCAGAGCGCGTGAGTGCCCACCACGACCAAACGTGGCATCTATATAGACCCCTTGAGCTGGTACCCGGCCAGCGGGAACCAGTGCATCAACGGTCTCGTGCAGAAGCACGGTACGGTGGGCGAAATCAGTCACGGTTCAGAATGAAAATTGATCGAGTGCTTCGGGCATTCCTCCAGCCAGGTCCTCTGCTTCACGCTTGGCCAGCTCTGCTGCATCCCAAAGTTCAAAGTGCCCACCCATTCCCAGGAGCATCACGTCTCGGGTCAGGTTTGCGGCGTTGCGCAGCTCCGGTGCAATCAGCACCCTGCCTGCGCTGTCAAACTCAACATCCTGGGCATTACCAAGAAGCAGTCGCTGCAGTGCCCGGGCCTGCATCGGGAAAGCGGCGATCTGCTCACGCTTTTTTTCCCATTGCGGCCGCGGATAGACCAGCAGACAACCATCAGGATGTCTTGTGATCGTCAGGCGACCTTCAGCCTGAGCAAGCAGCGCGTCACGATGCCGGGTCGGAATATTAATCCGCCCCTTCGCGTCGAGCGTGAGAGCACTGCTACCTTGGAACACAAAATTCCCCACAAATTCACACAAAACTACACTTTTCCCCACTCTAAGACAATTCGGATTGAATGGTCAAGCGAAAAATGAGAATTTTTTCAATGATCACAATGACTTAGCGCACCATTTAAAAGTCTCACATAGATATTTTCTTTTTTAAATCATGTGATTGCATGGCGATTTGAATGTGGCACTTTAATAAAAAGCGCCTGATTTGAACCAATTGAAAGGGGGATGTGCTATGGAGGGTGTGCGGAACAGGCCTGTAGGCCGGATTCTGTAAGCAAACAGTGTCTGCTGGCAATCATTCATCTTGGCGATACATTACTGCATCACTCTAGCCACCTACCCGCATGCTCGGACGGGTCGTCCTACACGCTTCAATGAAGCGAACACATGCCTATTTGGTGTTGCTCCCGATAGAGGTTGCCGCGTTTCACCCTGCCGCGTTGACCCGTTAAGGTCATGCGCCATGGTTGCACCATGGCGGTGTATGCAAGTGATGCATACCCTCGCGCCAGACTCGTCTCTGTGGCCCTGTTCCTCAGCTTGATGACACAGACGTGTCACCTTGCCGGACGGCCGTTAGCCGCTATCGCACCCTGTGGAGTCCGGACCTTCCTCGAAACGTCTGCACGTCCCGCGATTGCCCGGCCTGCCCCGCAGACAGATTGTATGCGGCTTTTGCTGCCACACCCTCGACTATTCAGGCAAGACGTCCTCTGAACTGCGACAATGGAGGCCTGGTGATCTCAGACATGTTCTGTAAAGGCATGAAAGTACGGAAATAACCCACCCGACGCAGACAAATATGAACGCGACTCAAGGGTTACCTGGCAGTTTCCGCTATCAATGCTCTAACAAGATTGGCGTTCATGTGAACACTGTTTCTGATATCTCGTTTATTTTCTTCTCTCTATCACACCAGTCTGTATGACCGCACTGATCAACTTGCAGGACGTCGACCTGGCCTTTGGCCACTACCCGCTGCTGGACCATGCCAGTATGAGCATTCTGGAGGGTGAGCGTATTGGCCTCATTGGTCGCAACGGAGCTGGCAAATCTTCGTTGCTAAAACTACTGGACAGCAGGCAACAGCCCGATGACGGACTGGTTCAGTCAATTGACGGGTTACGTGTTGCAACTGTCGAGCAGGAGCCTGAACTGCCGGGAGACTGCGTTAAAGACGCGCTAGTCCATTGCGCAGAGCGAGGCGTCGTGCGAGAAGCGTGGGAGCTGGATACCGCAGCAGCGCAGTGGGCCGACAGGCTGGGGATCGACCTGAACACCCCTGTCAGTAGCCTGTCTGGAGGAATGCGCAAGCGTATTGCTCTTGCAGGCGCCCTGATACAGGAGCCCACCCTGTTATTGCTCGATGAGCCAACCAACCACCTTGACCTTGACGGAATTGAATGGCTGGAATCCATCCTGCTGGGCTGGCGTGGAAGCGTCGTCCTGATCACACACGACCGGGCGTTTCTCGACCGTGTCGTGACACGCATCGTTGAACTCGATCGCGGCAAGTTGCTCAGTTTCCCTGGAAACTTCACCCAGTGGCAAGAACGAAAGGCTCAGTGGCTGCATGCAGAGGCACTTGAGAATGCAAGATTTGACAAGCTTCTCGCTCAGGAGGAAGTCTGGATACGAAAAGGCATTGAAGCGCGACGTACTCGTAACGAAGGCCGGGTGCGACGACTGGAACAACTCAGGCGCGAAAGGGCACAACGACGCGATCAGCTTGGCAAGGTCAATCTGGCGATCGATCAAGGGGTGCGCTCAGGCAAACTGGTTGCAGAACTCGAACACGTCAGCAAGGCGTTCGGCAACAAGAACATCATCACAGACTTGACCATCACGGTCATGCGGGGCGACAAAATTGGTCTGATTGGACCGAACGGTGCGGGCAAATCAACGCTGCTGCGCCTCCTGCTTGGCGAAATGGAACCCGACAGCGGAACGGTCAAACTCGGCAGCAACCTGAAGGTTGCGTACTTTGACCAGATGCGCGCCCAACTTGATGAAACCGCAACGCTGGCTGACGCCATCAGCCCGGGCAGTGAGTGGGTGGAGATTGGAGATCAGCGCAAACACGTGGTCAGTTACCTCGGCGACTTTCTCTTTGAACCAGCAAGAATCCAGTCTCCCGTCAGCACACTGTCCGGCGGTGAACGGGCCAGACTATTACTGGCACGGCTGTTTGCAAGGCCAGCCAACGTACTCGTGCTTGATGAACCCACCAACGACCTCGATATTGAAACGCTGGAGCTACTTGAGTCCCTGCTGCAAGAGTACACAGCAACGGTTCTACTGGTCAGCCATGATCGGGTGTTTCTGGATAACGTGGTCACGCAGACAATTGCTTACGAAGGTAATGCGAACTGGCGTGCCTACGTGGGAGGATATTCTGACTGGCTGGCACAAAGGCCGGCGGCAGTGGCCGAGAAGCCAGGCAGGGCAGACAAGCCAGACAAAACTATGGCTTCAGATCCACGGGACGCCCCTTCTGGCAAATCTTCCGCCAGGAAGCCCACTCGACTGGCACCTTGGGAGTTGCGCGAGCTTGAAACCATCCCGGAAAAGATTCAAGCCCTGGAGTCCGACCATGAGTCACTGGTCGCGCAGCTAGGCTCGCCCGAGCTTTATCAATCCGATCCTTCAGCGCTACAGACCCTGCAAACAAGGATTGACGACCTCCAGGCTGAGCTTGATTTGCATTATCAGCGATGGGAATTGCTGGAATCCAGACAAACTGAAGGGTAAATAGCTGCTAGGGCTGCAGACGCCAGGTGAGCGCCTGGCCTGCAGCGAGTGGAACCAGCGTGTCCCCGTCGATGTAAGGCAACTCTTCTGGCACCACATACGATTGCCTGATCAAGGTAATCGAACCGTCATTGACCGGCAGATCATAAAAAGCTGGACCTCTGAGCGAAGCAAATGCCTCGAGCCGGTCTAGCCGGCCGACAGACTCAAATGCCTGTGCATAAAGCGCCATCGCATGCAATGCGTTGTAACAACCCGCGCACCCACAATCCTGCTCCTTCAAACCTCGGGCGTGTGGTGCGCTATCTGTCCCCAGAAAAAATCTCGGACTGTCGCCAGTGGCAACCTCCAGGAGGGCCTGCCTGTGAAGCTCGCGCTTCAGAATCGGAAGGCAGTACCAGTGAGGCCGTAGTCCACCCTGGAATATTGCATTCCGGTTATACATCAGGTGCTGCGGCGTGATGGTTGCCGCAATCGGGCCTTGTGCATCCCTTACATAATGTGCACCGTCACGGGTAGTGATGTGCTCAAACACAACTTTGAGTTCGGGGAAGTCTTTACGCAAGGGAATCATGACACGATCGACGAACACAGCCTCCCTGTCGAACACATCAACATTCGGGTCGGTCACCTCTCCGTGTACAAGCAACGGAATGCGAAGCCTTTGCATTGCATCAAGAACCGCGCGGCATTTCCCAAGCAGATCTGTGACGCCACTATCAGAATTTGTCGTGGCACCAGCGGGATACAGTTTGAATGCATAGACGTGTTCACACGATGCAGCGGCCTGCACATCATCGACCGAGGTGTTGTCTGTCAAATAAAGCGTCATCAATGGCTCAAACTTGTACGACAACTCTTCATCACGCTGCTGCAGGGCTTTCAGAATCTGATTCCGATAGGCAACTGCCTGCTCAACGGTAGTGACTGGAGGACGCAAATTGGGCATGATGATTGCCCTTGAAAACTGCCTGGCCGTATCCGCAACAACAGCCCGTAGCGCATCACCATCACGCAGGTGCAGATGCCAGTCATCTGGACGACGGATAGTCAGAGTAGAAGGAGTCTGCGAGGTTGGATTCACGGTAAATTCTCTTATGGACGCCTATTCGGACGCAGAGGCACGAACTACATTGCGAGCCGAAGTCCAAACGCCAGTGATTGAAGTTGCAAAAACCTGCCAGCCTAAAGCTGAAAGTCGTTGTGCTTGCTCCGTTCTGAGCATATTGAATGACGCGGTCACAGGCAATAACCGAAGACAGTTACGGAATTCCCTAAGTTCCCCACCCTATAACGGCAGCGACTGCCGCACGATCTCAACGAAGACCGCAGCACCAGTTGGAATAACTGCGTCATTGAAATCATAACTTGGATTGTGTAACTGGCACGAGCCTGGCTCACCGCCTTGTCCGAGCCTGAAATAAGCACCAGGCTTATGCTGCAACATGAAAGAAAAGTCTTCAGAGCCCATGGATGGCACGAGATCTCGAACGACCCTCTCATCACCGACCACCCGCTTAGCGGCACGGGCCACTATGTCTGCCTCATGGGGCGTATTGATTGTGGCCGGAAACAACTTCTCGTACCGTAGCTGCGCGGAGGCCCCAAAGCCCTGGGCAATGCTCGTGACAAGAGAACGCATACGATCTTCAATCATGTGTTGCACCGAGGGCCTGAATGTCCGGACGGTACCCACGATCGTTGCCATTTCCGGGATGACACTCATCGCGCCGAATTGCCCAGCTTGAACCGAACCAACTGAAACCACAGCTGAATCCATCGGATTGACATTGCGCGACACGATACTTTGAAGTGCCGTGATGATCTGGGCACAGACAAGGATGGGGTCAATTGCCTGGTATGGATGCGCTCCGTGCCCTCCCTTACCCTTGACCTGAATCTCGAAACGGTCTGCTGCCGCCATCATGGGCCCAGAGTTGAGCCCGATATAACTAGGGGCCAATCCCGGCCAGTTGTGCAGGGCGTACACAGCATCACAAGGAAATCGCTCAAAAAGACCATCATCAATCATTGCTTGCGCACCGCCAAGCCCTTCTTCCGCCGGCTGAAAGATAAACGCGACCGAGCCATTGAATTGTGGTGACGCGACAAGGTATCTAGCAGCCGCAAGAAGAATGGTGGTGTGCCCGTCGTGCCCACATCCATGCATTACGCCGGGGTTACGCGACCGGTGCTCGCCTGAGCCAATCTCCTGCATCGGCAAGGCGTCCATATCAGCACGCAATCCAATCATCCTCTCGCTATCGCTTCTCAACCCTCGAAGCACCCCAACCACACCCGTCTTGCCAATACCTCTGTATACTTCCAGCCCCAGCGCTTCGAGAGACCCTGCGACCAGTCCTGCTGTACGAAACTCCTGAAATCCCAATTCGGGGTGAGTATGCAAGTCACGCCGAATTGTTACCATCTCGTCATGAAACTGGCTAATTGCTTCTAGGGGAGTACGTGCTAGCATGGCGGTCCTAGGTGTAAACATGCCCAGTGTAATAGTTTACTCATCGGATAAGTTTGGTAAAGTCAGCAACTGATTTCAGGCTTGTCTCAATCTGTGTAATCGCAGACTTTGTTGCATCCATACATTTTTTTGAAATAGGCATAAAGGAGAGTCCTAATGGCCACAGCCACCAAAACGGCCCGCAAGCCCAACGCTGCATTCATGAAACCGCTTACCCCAAGCCCAACGCTCGCAGCCGTCATTGGACCTGAAGCCGTTCCTCGCACCGAAGTGACGAAAAAGATCTGGGAATACATCAAAAAGCATGACCTGCAGGATCCCAGCAACCGTCGCAATATCAACGCAGACGACAAACTCAAGCCTCTGTTCGGTAAGGATCAGGTTTCGATGTTCGAGTTGACCAAAATCGTGAGTGGTCACCTCTCCTGATAAAAAAAGGACCTACGGGTCCTTTTTTTATCACAGCCGCCAAGTCAAATCCGGCTTCGAGCCCAATCAGTCTCTCAGCCTTCCTGGGGAGTCTTGTTATCCAGTAGTGCAAGAACCCCTCGTATCAGCCTGTACAGCACCCAAAGAATAGTAGCCAGTATGCCTGCCCAACCGATCACGATAAACACTAACAGATAGCTTACGGCCATCCACAGCAAACCCCATAAGAACGTCGCGATCAGCCAGTCAAAGTGAGCAGCGTAATAAGTTCCGGCTGCGTCAGGTCGTTTTATATAGATCATCATCACAGCAGCGATTGGTGCAAATGCAAAAAGCCCTGATGTGATGAAACCCAGACCAAAAAGCGCATATGCAACCAGTGTAACTATGCGAAGGGACGCGGTGGGTGTAACAGGATCGTCCTTCAGATCTGGCATCTGTAATCTCCATAAAAGCGAAAAAGTTCTACCTGAACTTTATACATGGTCTGAGAAAAACTCAAACCATCATGGACAGACAATCACCAAAAGATGATCGCCCGAGCGATAAAACTGTACGGGTGCAGCGATATTAGTCGGATGAGCATCACCGATAGTGAATTTACTTACCAGGAACGCAGCCATGGCCGGAGTTTATCCGTCCCCGGTTAGCTGTGTGGAAGTGGACACACGAAACACACTACCAGCAGAGCGTCATTTCAACCATGAATAGAGGGTGAGAGGAAAGTACACACACTCATAGGCCAGAGAACAGAGTCCCGCTCCCGACGCGACGATTCTGGTTCTGAATCGGCAAAGGGGGGTAGCCCATAGGCTACATCCCTGCCACACCACCCGGCATGCGGGTCCGCACCGGGCGGTTCGAGAAGTTGGGGTCATGAGAGTCGGGGTAGACCCAGCCGGTCAAAGTACGCAAACGTCAGTACACCATTGAGGGACTTCGCGCAGTTGCTCTTCACTTTGCTCACTGTGACCAGCTCGCAGCGGGACTTGCACCCGCAGGGGTGCGCCCATGCAGGGCGCACCAAGTAAAAAACCCTCGCTTTTGAGGGCGAGGGTTTTTTGTAATGAGGAGCCTGACGATGACCTACTTTCACAGATGTCCATCCACTATCATCGGCGCAAAGGCGTTTCACTGTCCTGTTCGGGATGGGAAGGAGTGGTGCCACCTTGCTATGGTCGTCAGGCGAAGGGGTTGGCGGTACTGGGGTTGAGTCCAGTTCCGCCGGATCGGGAAGAAGCGTGTTCAACGAGTCGCTGCGCAAGTGGCAGCGGGGTTGGATGTATGGTGTTGGTTGCGTTTTGAGGCGCACTATTGACTATTTTGTTTCGGCACACTTGGCTATAACCAGCAAAGTTATAGGATCAAGCCGCACGGGCAATTAGTATCGGTTAGCTAAGTGCATTACTGCACGTACACACCCGACCTATCAACGTTCTGGTCTTGAACGACCCTTCAGGGGGCTCGAGGCCCCGGGATACCTAATCTTCAGACGAGTTTCCCGCTTAGATGCCTTCAGCGGTTATCTCTTCCGTACTTAGCTACCCGGCAATGCCATTGGCATGACAACCGGTACACCAGAGGTACGTCCACTCCGGTCCTCTCGTACTAGGAGCAGGCTCCGTCAAGTATCCAACGCCCACGGCAGATAGGGACCAAACTGTCTCACGACGTTTTAAACCCAGCTCACGTACCTCTTTAAATGGCGAACAGCCATACCCTTGGGACCGGCTACAGCCCCAGGATGAGATGAGCCGACATCGAGGTGCCAAACACCGCCGTCGATATGAACTCTTGGGCGGTATCAGCCTGTTATCCCCAGAGTACCTTTTATCCGTTGAGCGATGGCCCTTCCATTCAGAACCACCGGATCACTATGTCCTGCTTTCGCACCTGTTCGACTTGTCAGTCTCACAGTCAAGCACGCTTATGCCATTGCACTATCAGCACGATTTCCGACCGTACCTAGCGTACCTTCGAACTCCTCCGTTACACTTTAGGAGGAGACCGCCCCAGTCAAACTGCCCACCATGCACTGTCCCCAACCCGGATCACGGGCCAAGGTTAGAATCGCAAACAAACCAGGGTGGTATTTCAAGGATGGCTCCACGCGATCTGGCGACCACGTTTCTGCGCCTCCCACCTATCCTACACAAGCCGGTTCACAATCCAATGCAAAGCTACAGTAAAGGTTCATGGGGTCTTTCCGTCTAGCCGCGGGTAGATTGCATCATCACAAACACTTCAACTTCGCTGAGTCTCAGGAGGAGACAGTGTGGCCATCGTTACGCCATTCGTGCAGGTCGGAACTTACCCGACAAGGAATTTCGCTACCTTAGGACCGTTATAGTTACGGCCGCCGTTTACCGGGGCTTCGATCAAGAGCTTGCACCCCATCACTTAACCTTCCGGCACCGGGCAGGCGTCACACCCTATACGTCGACTTTCGTCTTGGCAGAGTGCTGTGTTTTTAATAAACAGTCGCAGCCACCGATTCTCTGCGGCCCCTTCATGCTCCGAGCGCAGGCTCTTCACACTACCGGGGCATACCTTCTCCCGAAGTTACGGTATCAATTTGCCGAGTTCCTTCTCCTGAGTTCTCTCAAGCGCCTTGGAATATTCATCCCGTCCACCTGTGTCGGTTTGCGGTACGGTCTCGTATGGCTGAAGCTTAGAGGCTTTTCCTGGAACCACTTCCAATCACTTCGCGACACTTGGTCGCTCGTGCCACACCCTTGAATCACGCGCCCGGATTTGCCTAAGCGCCTTCTACAGTGCAGCAACAGGGACTTCCAACACCCTGATGACCTTCCGCGATCCGTCCCCCCATCGCACCATACGACGGTACTGGAATATTAACCAGTTTCCCATCAGCTACGCATCTCTGCCTCGCCTTAGGGCCGACTCACCCTGCGCCGATGAACGTTGCGCAGGAAACCTTGGACTTACGGCGAGGGGGCTTTTCACCCCCTTTATCGCTACTCATGTCAGCATTCGCACTTCTGATACCTCCAGCAGCCTTTACAAGCCACCTTCGCAGGCTTACAGAACGCTCTCCTACCGCGTGTACAAAGTACACACCCGCAGCTTCGGTCTATCGCTTAAGCCCCGTTACATCTTCCGCGCAGGACGACTCGATCAGTGAGCTATTACGCTTTCTTTAAAGGATGGCTGCTTCTAAGCCAACCTCCTGACTGTCTATGCCTTCCCACTTCGTTTCCCACTGAGCGATAGTTGGGGACCTTAGCTGGCGGTCTGGGTTGTTTCCCTCTTGAGTCCGGACGTTAGCACCCGGTGCTCTGTCTCCCACGCTGTACTTGCCGGTATTCGGAGTTTGCCATGGTTTGGTAAGTCGCCATGACCCCCTAGCCATAACAGTGCTCTACCCCCGGCAGTAATACGTGAGGCACTACCTAAATAGTTTTCGGAGAGAACCAGCTATTTCCAGGTTTGTTTAGCCTTTCACCCCTATCCACAGCTCATCCCCTAATTTTTCAACATTAGTGGGTTCGGTCCTTCAGCACGTGTTACCGTGCCTTCAACCTGGCCATGGATAGATCACCTGGTTTCGGGTCTACACCCAGCGACTGAATCGCCCTGTTCGGACTCGCTTTCGCTACGCCTGCCCTATTCGGTTAAGCTTGCCACTGAATGTAAGTCGCTGACCCATTATACAAAAGGTACGCAGTCACCCCTCAAGGAGGCTCCTACTGTTTGTATGCATGCGGTTTCAGGATCTATTTCACTCCCCTTCCGGGGTTCTTTTCGCCTTTCCCTCGCGGTACTGGTTCACTATCGGTCGATCACGAGTATTTAGCCTTGGAGGATGGTCCCCCCATCTTCAGACAGGATTTCACGTGTCCCGCCCTACTTGTCGTACGCCTAGTTCCACAATCGTGATTTCGTCTACAGGGCTATCACCTGCTATGGCCACGCTTTCCAGCGTATTCAACTATCACAACTGCTAAATCGTACAGGCTGATCCGATTTCGTTCGCCACTACTTTCGGAATCTCGGTTGATTTCTTTTCCTCGGGTTACTTAGATGTTTCAGTTCACCCGGTTCGCCCTCGCTGGCCTATGTATTCAGCCAGGAGTACCTCCCTTACAGAAGGTGGGTTTCCCCATTCGGATATCTGCGGATCAAAGCTTGTTTGCCAGCTCCCCGCAGCTTTTCGCAGGCTGCCACGTCCTTCTTCGCCTGTGATCGCCAAGGCATCCACCACATGCACTTAGTCACTTGATCCTATAACCTTGCAGGCTATAGGCTTTACTTGCTTTGCTGAGTTTTCGCGTTTGTGTGCCGTTCTTCCTTTCAAGGCTCCAATCCTGTCATCTGCGTCTTGCAACACACACGACCCGATCGGTCTCGAGTAAGAACAAATTACTACTAATGCAATCACAACCCGTATTCACGTCACTGCGCACACCCTCAAACTCGCCCGCCTCCTGTAAGGCCGGCCCGCTTGACAATGCACCACGCAAATACTATTTTCTCGTTGTGCTTCTTCCTGATTGTTAAAGAACAAAGTGTTAAGTCTCTCGACTACGCAAAGTGCTGCCGCTTCACCGCAAACCCGACTCTCGCCTGACTTGCCGCACTACAACAGCCCTCTGCACAGTACGCAGAGATGAAATCTCTAGCCAAGCCCGCCACTATAGCACACTTGCCTAAAACACCTCAGCTCTACACACTGGTGTTGGTGGAGGATGACGGGATCGAACCGACGACCCCCTGCTTGCAAAGCAGGTGCTCTCCCAGCTGAGCTAATCCCCCAGTACCCGATCTTGGTGGGTCTGGTTGGATTCGAACCAACGACCCCCGCCTTATCAAGACGGTGCTCTAACCGACTGAGCTACAGACCCAACCGACCCAGCATCTCTTAACCCTTTGAACATCCGAACAACCGATAAGTGTGAACAGCTAACTTGCCAACTCCCCCTGGCGCACTGCACTGAACCTACATCCAGTCCAACACCAGAGCCTTTCTCTTAAAGGAGGTGATCCAGCCGCACCTTCCGATACGGCTACCTTGTTACGACTTCACCCCAGTCATGAATCCCACCGTGGTAATCGCCCTCCTTGCGGTTAGGCTAACTACTTCTGGTGAAACCCACTCCCATGGTGTGACGGGCGGTGTGTACAAGACCCGGGAACGTATTCACCGCGACATTCTGATCCGCGATTACTAGCGATTCCGACTTCATGCAGTCGAGTTGCAGACTGCAATCCGGACTACGATCGGGTTTCTGGGATTAGCTCCCCCTCGCGGGTTGGCAACCCTCTGTCCCGACCATTGTATGACGTGTGAAGCCCTACCCATAAGGGCCATGAGGACTTGACGTCATCCCCACCTTCCTCCGGTTTGTCACCGGCAGTCTCATTAGAGTGCCCTTTCGTAGCAACTAATGACAAGGGTTGCGCTCGTTGCGGGACTTAACCCAACATCTCACGACACGAGCTGACGACAGCCATGCAGCACCTGTGTTCCGGTTCTCTTGCGAGCACTCCCAAATCTCTTCGGGATTCCAGACATGTCAAGGGTAGGTAAGGTTTTTCGCGTTGCATCGAATTAATCCACATCATCCACCGCTTGTGCGGGTCCCCGTCAATTCCTTTGAGTTTTAATCTTGCGACCGTACTCCCCAGGCGGTCAACTTCACGCGTTAGCTGCGCTACCAAGGCCCGAAGGCCCCAACAGCTAGTTGACATCGTTTAGGGCGTGGACTACCAGGGTATCTAATCCTGTTTGCTCCCCACGCTTTCGTGCATGAGCGTCAGTGTCATCCCAGGGGGCTGCCTTCGCCATCGGTGTTCCTCCGCATATCTACGCATTTCACTGCTACACGCGGAATTCCACCCCCCTCTGACGCACTCTAGCCCGGTAGTTAAAAATGCAGTTCCAAGGTTAAGCCCTGGGATTTCACATCTTTCTTTCCGAACCGCCTGCGCACGCTTTACGCCCAGTAATTCCGATTAACGCTTGCACCCTACGTATTACCGCGGCTGCTGGCACGTAGTTAGCCGGTGCTTATTCTGCAGGTACCGTCATCCACCCGGAGTGTTAGCCCGGGCGATTTCTTTCCTGCCAAAAGTGCTTTACAACCCGAAGGCCTTCGTCGCACACGCGGGATGGCTGGATCAGGGTTGCCCCCATTGTCCAAAATTCCCCACTGCTGCCTCCCGTAGGAGTCTGGGCCGTGTCTCAGTCCCAGTGTGGCTGGTCGTCCTCTCAAACCAGCTACGGATCGTTGCCTTGGTAGGCCTTTACCCCACCAACTAGCTAATCCGATATCGGCCGCTCCAATAGTGAGAGGTCTTGCGATCCCCCCCTTTCCCCCGTAGGGCGTATGCGGTATTAGCCACTCTTTCGAGTAGTTATCCCCCGCTACTGGGTACGTTCCGATACATTACTCACCCGTTCGCCACTCGCCGCCAGACCGAAGTCCGCGCTGCCGTTCGACTTGCATGTGTAAAGCATCCCGCTAGCGTTCAATCTGAGCCAGGATCAAACTCTTCAGTTTAATCTCTGTATTACTCCATACTGACAGATCGCTCTGCCCGTACGGCGCTTGTACTCAAAAGCTTGACAAGGTGCCTAAAGCCCTAAAGCTCCAGACTTCCTTACCTTGCTTCAATGTGAGCACACTTCTATTGCTTGATGACTCCAGCATCGCCCGGCACCACTTGCGCAGCACCAGCCAACACTTCAAAGGTCGTCAGCGATATCAGCTGCCCACACTTATCGGTTGTTCAATTGTTAAAGAGCGTCTCGACTTCCTGTCGATTCCAGAATTATAACACACTCCGGAAGATCCTGCAACTTACTGCGATTTGCCAGAAGTTACTGCTTTTTCTGACCGCGTTCGGCGCTTTTACAGCACCGCCGCCTCGCACTTCCCGCTGTCCGTTCGTTTGTTCGTTCAGCAAAGAAGCGAGATTATGAACCTCTTTTTTCTTGCTGTCAAGTTGCGCTTCAAAAATCTTTAAATTTTTTCGAGCAACCTCAAACCTGACTGCATTTTCGCCGTTCGTTCGTTTGTTCGTTCAGCGAAGAAGCGAGATTATGAAGATATTTTTCACGGCTGTCAAACTAGTTTCACATTTACAAGATGGTTGAACCTGAATATGGTCATCTTTTCCTGACACACCGCCCTTGCTCTGCTCTGTTCATTTCAGATAATCATAGAAATTTTTCCTGAATTTCATAACCTTGGGAGAGACAACAACCTGGCAATAGCCCTGCCCGGGATTTCTTTCAAAGAAATCGTGGTGATAGTCCTCAGCAACCCAAAACTTCTGTGGAGGCAAAATCAATGTACAGATCTTTGCAGGAAAGACTCCCTGTTGGTCAAGTTCACGAATTTTCTGTTCCGTCATCGTATGCTGCATATCATTCTGTGCAAATACGGCAGACTGATATTGGGGCCCGACATCATGCCCCTGACGTCCAGGGGTTGTCGGGTCATGGGTACCAAAGAAAACATCCAACATCGTTTCAAATGAAACAACCTTTTCGTCATACTCAACAGCCACCACTTCGATATGCCCTGTGGTCCCTGCACAAACTGCGTCGTACGAAGGGGCCTCAACATGGCCGCCACAATAACCAGGTCGTACGGAGTGCACACCTTTCATTGCAGAGAAGATCGCTTCGGTACACCAGAAGCAACCACCACCAAATACCGCTGTTTCCATGTTGAGCCCTTTTTTCAAACGGTAGAGTTATGGCTCGATTGCCAGAATCCATTCAGCCAAATTCCTGGCGTTCTCTGGCGAGACTTGAGCCTGGGCAGGCATGGGTATAGCCCCCCATTTTCCCCGCCCACCTTTGCGAACCGAATCGACGAGGATTTCAACAGCATCCGATTGCCCTGCATAGCGCTCAGAGATCTGCTTGAAACTCGGACCAACCCGCCGACTGTCAATTTGATGACAGGCCAGGCAAGCGCTGCTTTTTGCCAGCGCAGTCCCTTCCTCCATCGAAAGGGCTTCCGCCAGAGCGACGGGGACGGAAAGAACCACACCTACGATGCCAACAACTGCCAGGACAACACTCTTCACTCTACGCTCACTCATCAAATGCATCAGTCACGGCACCTTTACTTGCGGTGCTGGCGAGACGTCCGAATTTAGCAAGCACTCCCCTCGTGTAACGAGGAACAGGCTGCCTCCAGGATTTTCTTCGCTCTTCAATCTCCTCATCCGAGATATTGACCTGAAGGAGCAACTGATGGGCATCGATCGTAATCGAGTCGCCTTCCCTGATCAGCCCGATATTGCCCCCGACAAAGGCCTCTGGAGCAACGTGACCGACAACCATGCCCCACGTGCCTCCTGAGAACCGTCCGTCCGTGATCAGACCGACACTCTCGCCCAGTCCTTGACCAATCAGTGCAGAGGTAGGTGCCAGCATTTCACGCATGCCTGGACCTCCTTTCGGTCCTTCATAACGAATGACCACGACATCACCTGCCTTGATCTTCTTATCCATGATGGCCTGCATTGCGAGGTCTTCTGAATCAAAAACGCGCGCAGGGCCGGTGATGACCGGATTCTTGAGACCCGTGATTTTGGCAACCGCGCCTTCAGATGCCAGATTACCTTTCAGGATCGCAAGGTGCCCGTGGTTGTAAAGTGCATTGTCGATGGAGCGAATCACGTCCTGACCTGAAGGTGGCTGATCAGGCACGTCGGCCAGCACTTCTGCAATAGTCTTGCCGGTGATGGTCTTGCAGTCACCATGCAACAAACCGGCGTTCAACAACAGTTTCATGACCTGGGGAATACCTCCTGCGCGATGCAGGTCAACGGTCAGATACTTTCCTGACGGCTTCAGGTCGCACAACACAGGGACCCGCTTGCGGATCCGCTCAAAGTCATCAATGGTCCAAGGCACCTCTGCCGCGTGAGCAATTGCAAGGAAATGCAGCACAGCATTGGTGGACCCTCCGATCGCCATGATCACCGAGACTGCATTTTCCAGCGACTCGCGCGTGATGATGTCGCGTGGCTTGCGATCACCTGCTTTGACGGCTTCCACCAGAACGGCCGCGGCCTTCTCGGCATTCGTAATCGCCTCACCATCTTCGTTAGCTGCCGTGCTTGAGTAAGGCAGGCTCATACCCATGGCTTCGAACGAGGAGCTCATGGTGTTCGCCGTATACATCCCCCCACATGAGCCAGAGCCGGGAATTGCCTTTTGTTCAATTGACTTGAAGTCCTCCTGGCTCATGCGGCTCATGGTGAACTCGCCCACCGCTTCGAACACAGACACAATATTCAGGTCTTTGCCTTTGTGCTGGCCCGGCTTGATGGTGCCGCCGTAGACATAGATGCCCGGTACGTTCATTCTTGCCAGTGCCATCATTCCACCCGGCATGTTCTTGTCACACCCACCGACTACAACAACACCGTCCATCCACTGACCCTGAACCGCCGTTTCGATGCAGTCAGCGATCACTTCTCTGGAAACCAGGGAGTACTTCATCCCCTCGGTCCCCATCGACATCCCGTCAGAAATGGTAGGAACGCCAAACACCTGAGGATTGGCCTTCGCAGCGCGAATAGCAGTGACAGCGGCATCAGTCAAAGGTTGCAGACCACTATTACAGGGAGTGATCGTGGAGTGCCCATTGGCCACGCCAATCATCGGGTTCTCGAAATCAGTTTCCTTGTAACCCATGCCGTAGTACATGGCACGGTTAGGGGCTCTTGCCACACCTTCGGTGATGTGGCTTGATCTTTCATATTTCGACATAGGTCCTTCCGACGGTAAAAAGGCAAAGTACTAAAGAGGCAAAGTACTCAAGGTTATTATGAAACATCTCCAGCATAAACCGGTTTAACACTATGTTGCAGCACCCGCAGATAGACCCCATCGCAATCCAGATTGGCCCCCTGGCCGTTCACTGGTACGGACTGATGTATCTCATAGGCTTCGCAAGTGCCTGGCTTCTCGGGCGATGGAGAGTAAAAAAAGGGCTGACCCGAGTCAAACAGAGTGACTTTGAAGATATGCTGTTTCTCTGCATGATTGGCGTCATACTGGGCGGTAGACTCGGCTACGCTCTGTTCTACAAACCCGACTATTTTATTGAGAACCCCATACATGTTTTCTATCTCTGGGAAGGCGGCATGTCTTTTCACGGGGACTGCTAGGTGTTCTCGGTGCACTCTGGATCTTTGCGCGCAGAAGAGGTTACAAGTATCTCGAACTAGGCGACCTCCTAGCACCTCTCGTTCCGCTTGGGCTTGCCGCAGGACGAGTAGGCAACTTTATCAACGGCGAATTGTGGGGCCGCACGACCAGCCTGCCATGGGGAATGATTTTCCCGGCAGCGCAGGACGGTCTGGCCCGCCATCCATCACAACTGTATCAATTTGCGCTTGAAGGACTATTGCTTTTTACGGTTGTGTGGGTATTTTCACTCAAGAAACGTGCAACTGGTCAAGTGAGCGCAGTCTTCATAACCGGCTACGGTGTCGCGCGATTCGTTGCTGAATGGGCACGCGAACCTGATGCATTTCTGGGTTTGCTCGCCGGTGGCCTCAGTATGGGCCAATGGCTGAGTCTACCGATGATTCTGGCTGGCATCATCCTGTATCGCTTCAGCGCAACTCGATCAAACCTGAAACCGTGACCGAAACCGTCTGAACATCAGGAACCAGTGTCAGGCCGGCCTTTTCTGCCCGGTCTGACGCAACAGCAGCCATCACAAATGGCCTAGGCATCGACATTTCACCACTGTCAGAGATGTTCAGACTCTGGATCGAGAAACTTGAGTATCCAAAAACTCGTGCGGTTGTCGTTGCTTTTTCTCTGAAGGCATGTGCAACCGAATCCATCAGACGGGACTGCTCCGCCCTGCGAGCCTGGTCCGACAACGAAAAACTCACCCCAGACAACGCCAGAAGATCTGCCACTTTGTCTGCACTGGACGCAGAAAGCGACACATCATTCGAACGCAAAACGAGATCAGCCCGGCCTTGCCAGCCACTGATCTTGCCATTGTCGTCATATCGGGGATAAGTCTGCACGTTTCCAGTGCTCACTCGCAAACCTGACGGGTTGCCAATACGAGATTTGGCCTGATCGATCATTTCGGTCAGACGCTGATTAACAGCAGCAGCGGAATCGTCCTGAACCTGGGCTGACAAAACGATCTGGACCTGGTCCTGCTGGACTTCTGCACTGACGGTTGCAGAAATCTCTGCAACCGGAGCGCTCGGTGCTGCGACTGATGAGCCGCTGCACACCCCAAAGACCACCAGACCCAAAACCATCACATCTGCAAGCCGGGAGCGAAGGACGCACACCATCAGTCTGACCTCACTACAAAAAAATGCCCCGCGATTGCCGTCAAAGACCGGCATCTCGAACCCTCGGTTCAAGTCGGCAGTCTCGCGACTGGTTTCGAGCGCATCTGACTAGAGACCCGCATTCCCGCCAATCGTCCCGACCACCTGGTTAGCCATAAATATCGGTTCAGAGAATTTATGGTCAAGTCACGTACAACGCAGGGACAAACCGTTGTTTTGCCTGATTTCTCAAACCGCAGAATCAAGCAAAGCGTTTATGTCATCAATCTTACGCTTGAATTCGCCAACCGACAAATCACCAAGCGGCCCCTGGGGGGATTTCAACGTAAGCAACTCGGCCGCAATCTGAATCGCCACCATGATTGCAATCCGTTCGTTGCCGGCAACCTTGCCAGAGCCCTGCACCTTTCCCGCAAGCTGACTGACATGAGTAACTGCTGCCTGCAAAGCTTCCTTTTCCTCCGGAGGACAAAGTAACGAATAATCTCTACCGAGAATCTTTGCTTCCACACGCTCCATCATTCCTGCCCCTGTACCAATGCGCCTGGCAGACGCTCAAGAACGCCATCAATCCTGGCCTGCGCCTCACGGGTGACGGCTTTGAGACGGACAACGTCTTGCTCCCGAGACTTGAGATCTGCCTTGATAGCGTCTTTCTCGGCGACGAACAGATCAAGCGTGCCCTGCAACTGGGACACCTGCTCCTGTGCTCGACGCTTCTCAGCCTGAACTGTTGACTCTGCGTGACCAGCATTCGCTCGGAGTCGCACCAGTTCAACTTCGTTCTCGTTAACCTGGGCAAGCAAGGAATCCCTCTCCGCTTTCAATGATTCGACCTGACGGCGAAACTCTTCACACGCCTGATCGAGTGTCTGGGTCCGCTCCACGACAGTGCGGATTCTATTTTCTAGGTGGTCGAGTTCTTCAAACATGATCGCAATCGTAAATCAAAATGAGGGGAACCGTCAGTGTTTGTTTTGTACACTCGTTGCAACTACAACCGACTCGCAACAAGGAGCTACGCATGAGCAATGCCAGCATTCAACCCCGCCAGTACGAGCAGATTCCATCGAAAAAAGTCGCATTCATAGGGCTTGGAGTGATGGGACTGCCCATGGCCGGTCACCTCGCCTCGGCCGGACACAACGTTACTGTTTATAACAGGACTACGACAAAAGCCAAGGCTTGGTGCGATGAGTTTGGCGGCGCCAGTGCGCCCACGCCCAAGGAAGCGGCTCAAGATGCGGACATTGTATTCTGCTGCGTGGGTAACGATGACGATCTTCGAAGCGTCGTTCTTGGTCCACAAGGTGCATTAGCCGGAATGAAGGGCGGAGCGGTGTTTGTCGACCATACAACCGCGTCGGCGACCGTTGCACGTGAGCTTGCGCAGATTGCAAAAGAACAAGGAGTCGGCTTCATTGACGCACCTGTGTCTGGCGGTCAGGCTGGTGCGGTGAATGGCCAGCTAACCGTGATGTGTGGCGGTGACGCGGCAGTGTTTGAAGCGATTCGACCGATCGCCATGCACTATTCACGTGCAGTCACGCTTGTCGGATCCATCGGCTCCGGACAACTCGCAAAGATGGTCAATCAGATATGTATTGCCGGACTGGTTCAAGCCCTATCCGAGGGCATTGCGTTCGGCCAGACAGCCGGACTGGACATGAAACTGGTACTGGATGTCATCAACAAAGGTGCCGCCCAGAGCTGGCAGATGGAAAATCGGGGCGACACCATGGTTGATGACAAATTCGACTTCGGCTTCGCCGTTGACTGGATGAGAAAAGATCTCAACCTGGTGATGGACGAAGCCCGCAAAAATGGGGCGCGCGTCCCGATTACCGCCCTGGTAGACCAGTTCTATGCCGATGTGCAGAAAATCGGCGGCGGACGCTGGGACACTTCAAGCCTGATTAAGCGGCTCCGGTAAGGCGAGCACCTGCCTTGCTCGATGCCGCCTCCCGGCAGACAGCGAGCAAGGCGGCTTGAAAATCAGCGAGGACAATTCACTCAACGCTTGAGTGTATACATCTCGCTTGAATTCAATCACCGTATCCATCGATACCCAATAATGGCTCCAGCGCCAGGCATCGAACTCGGGATGGTTCGTCGCCCTGAGGCAAACATCAGAATCTCTACCTACCATTCTGAGCAGGAACCATATCTGCTTCTGTCCGCGGTATACGCCTCGGGAATCCCTGCGTATAAAACGATCAGGCACGTCATAACGGAGCCAGTCTTTGGTTCGTCCCAATATCTTTACGTGTTCAGGCCGCAGTCCAACCTCCTCGCGCAACTCGCGATACATCGCCTGTACGGGTCGCTCTCCGTACTTGATGCCACCTTGAGGAAACTGCCACGCATGCTCCCTAACACGTTTCGCCCAGAAAACCTGATTTCTGTGGTTGACGAGGATAATACCGACATTGGGGCGATAGCCATCACGGTCAAGCATAGCCACACCCACGGAATTCAATACAATTAGGTTGATTATACGTACTCCTTAAACCTCCAACCTGCGAGATAACCCGAACCCATGCGAGCCAGTGCTTTTCATATCAACACGATCAAAGAAGCGCCTAACGACGCGGAGATCGCCAGTCACCAACTCATGATGAGATCGGGCATGATCCGCAAGCTTGCGGGAGGCATTTACAACTACATGCCACTCGGCTTGCGCGTGATCCGTAAAGTCGAGAACATCGTTCGCCAGGAAATGAACGCGGCAGGAGCGCTTGAGTTACTCATGCCAGTCGTTCAGCCAGCCGAGCTCTGGATGGAGTCGGGACGATGGGAAAAATATGGGCCAGAGCTGCTGCGGGTCAAGGACCGTCATGGTCGGGATTTCATTCTGCAACCGACTTCCGAAGAAGTCATTACGGATATTGCACGCAACGAAATCAGAAGCTGGCGCCACTTGCCCGTTAACTTCTACCACATCCAGACCAAGTTCAGGGACGAACGCAGACCCAGGTTTGGCGTCATGCGCGGGCGCGAGTTCACGATGAAGGACGCCTACTCGTTTGACCGTGACCAGGAGTCCGCGCTGGTCAGTTACCAGAAAATGTTTGATGCCTACCAGCGCATCTTCAGTCGTCTCGGTCTGACTTACAGGGCGGTTGCGGCAGATACCGGTTCAATTGGCGGCTCATCCAGCCATGAGTTTCAGGTCATTGCAGACATTGGAGAAGACCTGATCGTCTACGACCGCAACTCCGACTACGCGGCCAATATCGAGCTTGCACAGGCCCCATGCCTGATCCCTCAACGCGGCGAGCCACGGGAAAGTATGCAGAAAGTGCACACGCCGGGGGCAGCAACGTGCGAACAAGTCAAGGAGCTGCTGGGAGAAAACCTGGAAAGAACCGTCAAGTCCATTGTTCTGGCAACCGAGGACGAGCAGAGAATTGTCACTATCTGGCTGTTGCTGGTCCGCGGTGACCATGACGTGAACGAGATCAAGGTTGGTAAATTACCTGGGTTTGAGCAAACGTTCCGGTTTGCTACCGAGCAGGAAATCCGCAGCCATTTTGGCTGCCCACCCGGATATCTGGGACCTGTTGGCCTCGATAGCAATATTCAGGTCATCGCCGATCTGACAGTTGCCAACATGCATGACTTTATCTGTGGCGCGAACGAGGCGCCTTATCACCTGCGCGGCGTGAACTGGGGACGAGACCTTCCTGAACCAACGTTGATTGCCGACATCCGCAACGTAGTCGAAGGTGACCCCAGCCCGTCTGGTCAAGGCACGCTCAGCATCCAGCGCGGTATTGAAGTTGGCCATGTCTTTTACCTGGGAACCAAGTATTCCGAAGCAATGAAGGCGACCTTTCTTGACGAAACCGGTAAACCCGCCCTGATGGAGATGGGATGTTACGGGATTGGCGTCACTCGTATCGTAGGTGCTGCAATCGAGCAGAACCATGATGACAGAGGAATCATCTGGCCCCGCGCCATGGCACCGTTCGAAGTGGTAATCTGCGCAGTGGGCTGGGGAAAGAGCGAGATCGTCAGAGAGAAGGCGACAGCCTTGTATGAAGACCTGATGAATGCTGGCGTGGAGGTCATTCTTGATGACAGAGATGCGCGCCCGGGCGTCATGTTTGCTGAATGGGAACTGATTGGAGTACCTTTACGCATCACCATCGGTGACCGGGGCCTGAAAGAAGGTCGAATCGAAATACTTGAGCGTCAGAACACAGAAGCCGTGATGGTAGACGTGGAACGTGCGCCTCAGACAATTCTGACAACGTTGGCGAAGTTAGCCTGAATGCACGACAAATCCAATCGCACAGCCCTGGTAGACAGCCCATGGGATGACTTCCATGGCTGGAGCGTTCGCGTCTACTATGAGGATACGGATGCAGGGGGGGTTGTTTTCTACGCGAACTACCTTAAATTCATGGAGCGTGCGCGAACGGAGTGGTTACGAAGCCTGGGAGTTTCACAACAGGAACTTTCTAAGCAGAAAGGTCTCGTATTCGTTGTATCCAGTCTGTCAATGGAATACAAGGCTCCAGCCCGGCTGGATGATTTGCTGACGATACAGAGTGTGATCTCCGATATCCGACGCGCGTCGCTGAACTTTACCCAGCGGATCACCCTGCAGGACAAAGTACTGGCCAGAGGCCAGATTCGTGTAGGCTGCGTGGATATCAACACAATGCGTCCTGCTGCGATTCCGCCGGATCTTTATAAACGAATTTCTTCAACCAGCCAGAGATAAAAGATGCCCGTAGCTTCTGCAGACATGTCGATCATGTCTCTGATACTTAATGCCAGTTTGCCCGTCCAGCTCATCATGCTGCTGCTGCTGGCCATATCGATCGTATCCTGGACATTCATTTTTTCCAAGCGCATGGCACTGCGGCGCGCACGTGTACAGACACAGGATTTCGAAGACGACTTCTGGTCCGGTGGTGACCTTGCAGACTTGCACCAGACCATTGCAAAGCGTCGCAGCGAACAGGGAGCTCTAGCAAGGATTTTTGACGCCGGGATGACAGAGTACCTCAAGTCGCATCGATCCCCAGGCGCTCTGGACGGATCGAAACGAGCGATGAAAGCCGCATTCCAGCGGGAGCTTGACGAGATGGAAACACATCTTGGATTCCTGGCTTCTGCAGGATCCGTCAGCCCCTACATTGGCCTGCTTGGCACTGTCTGGGGCATCATGCATGCGTTTCTTGGCTTGAGCAATGTCGAACAGGCAACCCTCGCTGCGGTCGCGCCAGGCATTGCTGAAGCGCTGATTGCAACCGCAATCGGCCTATTTGCGGCAATTCCGGCAGTTGTAGCGTACAACCGCTACACAGATGAGGTTGATCGACTGGCGACACGTTTCGAGACGTTTGTTGAAGAATTTCTGAACATTCTGCAAAGGCAGTCGCGCTGATGAGTTCTCTTCGCTCCAATAGACGTGGCGCAAGGCGACTAAAGAATGAGATCAATGTCGTGCCTTATATCGACGTGATGCTGGTCCTGCTCGTGATCTTCATGGTCACCGCGCCGATGATCACCCCCGGGGTAATCGATCTTCCAAGCGTTGGTAGGGCGGCATCTGTGCCGGCGACCCCCATAGAGGTCCAGATTGGTCAAGACGGTCAGGTCGCATGGCGTGTAAGAGAAGCTGGTTCGGAGTTCCAGCCAGTTGCCAGAGACAGCCTGGCCCAGACCATTCTGAACGCCGGAGCCCCTGACCAGCCTGTCGTCATCGCCGCTCACGGCAAAGTACCATACGAGTCTGTGGTAAACCTCATGGACAGTCTCCGGGCAAACGGCGTGGAAAGACTTGGATTACTTGTCGAACAGCGTCAAAGCGAAAGCACACAGGCTCCCGTACAGTAATGGCCCGCAAGTTGCAAAGAATCTTCTCAAGATCATCGTCAAATCGGCCAAACGAGCCAATAGGGAAGGCGCTCGGACTCGCAGTAGGGTTACATGCAGCCTTGTTAGCCGGCCTGATTCTAGGTTGGAGCTGGCAAATGGAGAAGCCTGGTCCAGTCACGGTCGAGCTATGGACTGAAGGGAACACGCAACAGATCGCCCGCTCTCCGGATGGAGATGACGAACCACAAGAAGCACCGGTTGAAGAAGTCAGTGAACAACAGGAACCAGAGCAGCAATCTGAGCCTGAACAAGAGCCGCCCACCGCTGTTGACGAACAACAGGAGCCAGCTCCTGAGCCTGAGCCCCCGGAGCCAGAGCCAGAGCCAGAGCCGACACCCCCTCCTGAACCGCCCCCTGTGCCTGAGCCGGCAGTGCCAGCACAATCAGGACCTTCCGACGCTGAAATCGCACTTGAACAGGAGCGTAAGCGAGAAGAGGAGCGTCTGGAGAAAGAGCGTCTCGCCAAGCTGGAACAGGATCGACTCGAGAAAGAGCGTCAGGCCAAGCTTGAGCAGGAGCGACTCGAGAAAGAGCGTCTCGCCAAGCTAGAGCAAGAGCGCCTCGAGAAGGAGCGTCAGGCCAAGCTGGAGCAGGAGCGCCTAGAGAAGGAGCGTCAGGCCAAGCTGGAACAGGAACGCCTAGAGAAAGAGCGTCTCGCCAAGCTGGAACAGGAACGCCTAGAGAAAGAGCGTCTCGCCAAGCTAGAGCAGGAGCGACTCGAGAAAGAACGTCAGGCCAAGCTGGAGCAAGAGCGCCTGGAGAAAGAGCGTCAGGCCAAGCTTGAGCAGGAGCGCCTGGAGAAAGAACGTCAGGCCAAGCTGGAGCAGGAGCGCCTGGAGAAAGAGCGTCAGGCCAAGCTGGAGCAGGAACGACTCGAGAAAGAACGTCAGGCCAAGCTGGAGCAGGAGCGTCTCGAGAAAGAGCGTCAGGCCAAGCTGGAGCAGGAGCGCCTGGAGAAAGAGCGTAAGGCAAAACTTGAGAAGGAGCGCCTTGCCAAGGAACAAGCCGAAAAGGCTCGGCAGGAAGCGGCTCGCAAAAAGGCGGCGCAAGAGAAAGCGTTGCGTGACGCTTTCCGCAGCGACGTAATGGGTGCGACTGGTATTGCGGGAGGCACTGCAGCCCAAAATCGTGACGGCGGTGGAGCGGATGCGGCCTATGCTGGCCAGATCCGAGCGTGCATTAGACCGAATGTTTCGTTTCCTGCCCCTCCTCGCTCGGGTTCAAGCAACCCAGTTGCGCAGTATCGGGTACAGTTAAGAAACGACGGCAATGTAATGAGCGTCAGCCTGCGCCGTAGTTCCGGCAACAACAGTTTTGATAGAGCGGTTGAGATCGGCATACGCCGTTGCTCACCATTCCCTGAGCCACCCAACGGTCGGTACCCGACGTACATTGACGTCAATTACCAGATGTACGACTGAACGGAGAGACATTCCATGCTAGCGGTCCAGCACACTTCGCATCACTTAGGGCTTTCACCTTTAATGAGGCGTTTCTTTCATTTTCTGATGTTTCTGTTTATAAGCACAGCGGCATTGGTTTCAACGGTCCACGCACAGTTACGTGTCGACATTTCCGGTACAGGAGCCCAGCAATACCCCATCGCTGTTGCGGACTTTACTGGGGACCCGTCGGGACGCCTGATTGCCGAGGTGATTCGGGCAGATCTCACCCGGTCAGGCCAGTTCCGGCTCATCAATGCCACAGGCACGGAATTGAACGCAGACTCGACAATTGCATTTGACGAGTGGCGCACACGAGGTGCTGACTACGTGGCCTATGGCTCCGTAAGTAAAACCGCAGATGATCGTTTCGAAGTCCGGTACCGTCTGGCAGACACGACCAGCCAGACCAATCTTGACGGTGCTGCATACACAGGGTCAGATCGCGAGCTCAGACGAATCGCCCATCAGATAGCAGACCGTATCTATGAGCAAATCACCGGCGTTCCCGGCGTTTTTTCAACCAGAATTGCTTATGTGTTCAAGCAAGGAAATACTTACGAACTGCAGATTGCCGACGCAGACGGGCAGAATCCGCAAATCGCCCTGCGCTCGCGTGATCCGATCATCTCCCCTTCATGGTCGCCGGATGGGTCCAAACTCGCCTACGTAAGTTTCGAGTCTGGAAAGCCAGTAGTCTACGTTCATGATCTCGCTGCTGGCCGACGTGTACCTGTTGCAAACTTCAAAGGCAACAACTCAGCGCCAGCCTGGTCTCCGGATGGCCAGACGCTTGCGGTCGTTCTGACCAGAGACGGACTGTCCCAGATATACCTCATTAACGCCAATGACGGCTCAAACCTTCGTCGCCTCACCCGATCACCCTTGATAGACACGGAGCCAGTCTTCGCACCAGATGGACAAAGCATCTTCTTCACCAGCGATCGTTCGGGCAACCCGCAGATCTATCAAATTCCTGTGACAGGCGGCGAGGCTCGCAGAGTTACCTTTAACGGTGACTACAACATCTCACCAAGGATTTCACCAGATGGCAAAAACCTTCTGGTCGTGACCAAGCGAGGCAACGCTTTCAGAATTGCCTCGATCGACCTGGCAACTGGAGCAGAAACCCTGCTCACGCTAGGTCCTGATGACCAATCACCAAGCTTTGCCCCAAATGGCAAGCAGGTTATCTATGCATCCAAGCAGGGAGGACGTAACATGTTAGCTGGGGTATCCAGCGATGGCCGTATGCGGCAGACGTTGTCCGTACTCAATGGGGAGATTCGCGAACCAACTTGGGGCCCATTTGGTGTCTCACAGTCTGATCCCCCAACCCAAACGCCCTGAATCAAAAGGACTTAATTATGAACTCTCGCTTCGCTTTCTCCCTAACTGCCGCTGCTCTCAGCTTGGGATTAGCGGCATGTAGTACCGTTTCACTGGATGATCCTGGAGCAGGGTCCGGGCCATCTGGGTCAAGTGGCGGTACGATGGATCCTTTCAACCCGAGCAGTCCGCTCGCAAAAGATCGATCAGTCTATTTCGAATTCAACAGTTTCACTGTTGAAGAACAGTACCGCCCTACTGTGGAAAATCACGCTCGTTATCTCAGCAGCAACCCCAAGCAAAACATTCTGATTGAGGGCAATACTGACATCCGTGGTGGTTCGGAATACAACCTTGCATTAGGTCATCGCAGAGCAGAGGCTGTTCGCAGAATGATGACGCTAATGGGTGCAAACGACGTCCAGATCGAGACAATTAGCTTCGGTAAAGAAAAGCCCAGGAACCTGGCAAATACTGAGGCGGCTCACGCCGAAAACCGTCGTGCTGATATTGTTTACGAGCGTCAGTAAGCATCTGTCGTAGTTGAAATGAAAACAGGAGATTTCGAATGAAGCGGTTTCTGGCGTGCGGTGCAGTGTTTGTGGTGACGGCTGTTTCATCACAAGCGGTCTGGGCCTTTACCGACAACGAAGCCCGTCAAGCGATCAACCAGTTGCGACAGCAATTGCGTGTTGTTACCGAGACGACGCAACAGGTCAATATCCAGATGTCCGAGCGTATTGATCTGCTTGAACTCGAAATCTCCCGTCTTCGCGCAATGGTCGAAGAACTTGGAGGCAAGCCACCGGGTTACTCCAGTACTCAGGGTGGCGCTCCTGTGGAGCGCGCAAACAGCGTAGAAGAGCAGGACGCATTTGACGGTGCGGTTGACTTATACCGACAAGGTCGAGTGAAAGACGCAGCGGAATCTCTCCGGGCATTCTTGACACTTTATCCGAATAGTACGCTGGCACCGACTGCTATGTTTTACCTGGGTAGTAGCCAGTACGCCAGCAAGGACTTTCGCAATTCAATCAAGACACTTCAAGACATGGTTGCTAAATACCCGGAACATGCACGGGCTCCGGACGCACTCCTTGTCGTCGCTGGCAGCCAGTTCGAACTCAATGATCGCGCAGGAACAAAGACTACGCTTCAACAAATCGTAAGCAAATATGGCTCCTCAGCAGCAGCCCAAACCGCCAAACAGCGACTTGAATTGTTTTAAGTTCCCTTGGTCAGGTCCCTCTTTAGTTCGTCAAGAAGGCCGCACGATGTGCGGCCTTCTTTCTTCATCGCTAACCACGCTGTAACCACAGCAATCCGGCAACCCCCAGGATAATCAGGGCCATGCCAATTTTCTCCTGCCTGCTTGTACTCCCATCAAACAAGCGTCGTGAGAGCATTTGGGCAAAAAAGACCTCAACCAAACCAAGTGTCCGTACATTCGCTGCAGTCGTCAGTGCGAAACCAATAAACCACCCCTGGGATGCAGCCGCACCGAGGAACCCTCCCCCAAGCGATATCTTCCACGCCCCAATACATTTACGCCAGGCGGCGGGATCCGTTACACGCATCCATATTGCAAGGACTGTCGCCTGAATGAACAGTCCACACACTAATGTCCAGGAAGCTCTGAAGAAGAAATTACCCTCTGGTAATGAAAGAATGGCCCCCCGAAAACCCACCGCTGCAACGGCAAACGCGGCAGCAGCAAGCAAGCCAAAAGCGACAGGCTTGATATCAACAGGCTGGCCAGCGGATCGAGACATCGGCTTGTAGCCCATCCAGATGACTCCGAGAGTGGCAAGCAAGATCGACATAGCTGTTCCCAAACCAAGTGGATCGCTTAAAACAACCACGCCGAACAGGGCCACCTGAACAGGCTCGGTTTTTGTCCAGACGGTCACAACTACAAAATCCCTGGACTTCATGGCAGCAAGCATGAGAGCCGTCGCAGCAATCTGTGCCAGGGCACCTAGAGCGGTAAAGAGTACAAATGTCCAACTGACACTTGGTGCACTCAAATCAGTGAACGACCAGGCCACCAAAAAAAACAGACATGCAAATGGAAACCCAAAAAGAAATCTAACCTGAGTCGCACCCAGCGTACCAAGCTCCGCTGTCAGACTCTTCTGGATCGCATTCCTGCCCGCTTGTGCCGCTGCAGCAAATATCGTCGCAGGCACCCAGAACCAGGTCCAATCAGCATCCACAGAAACGCTCCATCCAAGTCAGTTGTCGTGCGCAAAAGTGTATTAAAAAAAACAACCTCCGACTGTTGCCAGCCGGAGGTTGTTTAGTGGTAGAAATGTGAGGTAAAGCTTAGAAGCCCATACCGCCCATACCACCCATACCACCCATACCGCCCATATCGCCACCAGGCATTGCGGCAGGCTTGTCTTCAGCGATCTCGCAAACTGCAACTTCAGTTGTCAGCAACAGGCTCGCAACCGATGCAGCGTTCTGCAGCGCGGTACGAGTCACTTTGGTTGGATCAAGAACGCCCTGATCAACCAGATCACCGTACTCACCGGTTGCTGCGTTGTAACCAAAATTACCGCTACCGGCAGCAACTGCGTTCACAACAACGCTCGGCTCATCACCAGCGTTCGATACGATCGTACGCAGAGGCTCTTCAACTGCACGCAGAACCAGACGGACACCTGCTTCCTGATCAGCATTATCGCCCTTGACTTTCTCAACAGCTGAGCGAGCACGGATCAGTGCAACGCCGCCGCCAGGAACAATCCCTTCTTCCACGGCAGCACGAGTTGCGTGCAGGGCATCTTCAACGCGAGCTTTCTTCTCTTTCATTTCGACTTCAGTTGCAGCACCAACGCGAATGACAGCAACACCACCTGCCAGCTTGGCAACGCGCTCCTGCAGCTTCTCGCGGTCGTAGTCGGAGCTTGCTTCCTCGATCTGAGCACGAATCTGTTTGACACGAGCTTCAATCGACTTGGCGTCACCAGCACCGTCAATGATGGTGGTGTTTTCTTTACCGACTTCAATGCGCTTGGCCTGACCAAGCTCTTCGAGCGTTGCTTTCTCAAGCGACAGACCGGTTTCCTCGGAAATCACGGTACCGCCAGTCAGGATAGCGATGTCTTCGAGCATGGCCTTGCGACGATCGCCGAAACCAGGTGCTTTGACAGCCGTTGTCTTCAGAATGCCACGGATGTTGTTCACAACCAGCGTTGCAAGGGCTTCGCCTTCAACATCTTCCGCAATAATCAGCAGCGGACGGCTGGACTTGGCAACCTGCTCAAGGATAGGCAGCAGATCACGGATGTTACTGATCTTCTTGTCAAAGATAAGAACATAGGGATCTTCCAGAGCGGAAACCTGCTTCTCTGCATTGTTGATGAAGTATGGGGAAAGGTAGCCGCGGTCAAACTGCATACCTTCAACAACATCAAGTTCGTTGTCGAGCGACTTGCCGTCCTCGACCGTGATGACGCCCTCTTTACCGACTTTGTCCATCGCGTCAGCGATGATCTTGCCGATCGAGTGATCGCTGTTGGCAGAGATAGACCCAACCTGAGCGATCTCCTTGGTGGTGGTGCAAGGCTTGGACAGCTTGGCCAGTTCGCCAACAGCTGCAGCAACCGCTTTGTCGATACCACGCTTGAGATCCATCGGATTGATGCCAGCGGCAACGTACTTCAGACCTTCTACAACGATGGACTGAGCCAGTACGGTTGCAGTGGTGGTACCGTCACCGGCCGTGTCGGATGTCTTGGAAGCGACTTCCTTGACGAGCTGGGCACCAATGTTCTCGAACTTGTCCTTCAGTTCGATTTCTTTGGCAACCGATACACCATCCTTGGTGACAGTAGGAGCACCAAAAGAACGCTCGAGCACCACGTTACGACCTTTGGGGCCGAGGGTGGCCTTCACTGCATTGGCGAGTACGTTGACACCGCGAACGATACGCGAGCGTGCGTCGTCACCAAAATAGACTTGCTTTGCAGCCATGAGATATACCTCTTGTATTCAGTTCAAATCAGATTTCTACAGACAGATCAGATGAAAATCAGCTGATCACTGCCAGGATTTCTTCTTCGCGGATGACGAGCACTTCTTCACCGTCGACTTTCACTGACTGACCGGCATATTTTCCGAACAGGACTTTGTCGCCAACTTTGACGTCCAAAGCCTGTGGGTTGCCGTCGTCGCCGCGCTTGCCAGGACCGACAGCGATGACTTCGCCTTGATCAGGCTTTTCAGCGGCGCTTTCAGGAATGACGATACCCGAGGCGGTTTTACGCTCGTTGTCCAGACGTTTGACGATCACACGATCGTGCAGAGGACGCAGGGCCATGAAATACTCCCGTTACATTGAAAGTTATAGAAAAAACCATTCAGGGAATGCGATTGTTAGCACTCACCTGCTTCGAGTGCTAATTATATGGGCGAATACTCGGGTTTCAAGGCCTGTTTTTTATGAAGGGCAAAAAAAAATCATCAGGGTTAACCCTATATTGTGAGATCTGACCCCACGTTCATCGCAGCTTGAAATCCGATCGGCATCATGAAATTGCGCAGAGAAGCGTAACTTACTGTTTCCGTAGCATGTCACAATCGCTTGGCATCGGACGATTCATTCAGCAATCTCCCATTACCTACTCGGCACTCACCCCCCCCACAGCAAGACACGGGAATGAGTTCAAGGCGCAAGCCTCCACAAGCCACCCAGTCCAGCGCGAGACGAGCCAGCACAGCCTGCTCATGCAAAGAACCTTATGCTTGCCCTTCAAGCGCAGAGCCAAAGTGCGCTTGCGTTTCGTTACGCAACATGGTGTTGAGCAATTCACCCTCTCATATCCCCCGGTCTGACGCCCAATGTTTTACGATGACGAGTACAAGCCAAGTTTGCCCGCCAGGTCTGTTCACAAAATTGAACACCGAGAAACAGTAATAAGCCCTAACGCAAGAATCAGAGAGTGTTGAGTCCCACCCGCCGCCCTTGACCATCAACAAGACAAGTGACACACATGGAACGACTACTAATCGTGACAGCATTACCGCAGGAACTCGACCACGCCCCGATACCCTATGAGCACCCGGTCGTTTTCACCGGGATCGGAAAGCTCAATGCTGCCGTCACGCTGATGGATGCAATCTCAAAGCACAGCCCGGCAATGGTTATCAACTTCGGTACTGCTGGCCGCCTTTCGGCACACGCATCAGGACTGGTCGAGGTCGCCGAAGTGATCCAGCGAGACATGGACGCCGAGCCACTCTCCCCTAGAGGGACAACTCCCTTTGACGAGACCCCCACGACCATTGCATCCGGCTTCGAGGGGGTACGCTGCGGAACAGGTGACAGCTTCATGAGATCCACCGACTCATGGCTCCTTGATCAACAAGTCGACATCGTGGACATGGAATTGTTTGCACTGGCGCTCGTCTGCCATCGGCGTGGTGTTGCGTGGCGTTCTTTCAAGTACATCACTGATGATACCGACGAGAATGCTGGCCGAGACTGGATGGAGCGGATTCACCATGGGAGAGCCCTGTTTCTGAAGAAGCTGACAGAAATCGGCAGCACCTGATACCGTCACACTTTGCTCTGCAAAGCCTGTGGGACCGGGTTTAAGACGCGGATGCCAACGGCGCACTTGGGGTTAATCGGGTGTTTTTTGCTAACCAAGAACGACTGTAAGCTCAAGCGGCGGGGCGATAACGTGGTGCTACACGACCGTGACATTGATGCCGCCAAAAATATCCGGCGCCAGGGTTTGTTGAAACTCAAGGCTGAGACTGTCGATCTCAGCCCATGGAGGCGGTGCAAGCTGGATACCTGGCGTGCTCGCAATCGCCAATCAGATGGGAGGTCTGCGCCTTCATGTGTGAGAAGTGTCACATCAGACATCAACTCACAAGGTGTGAGTCTCGACATGAAAGCCTGGGCACGATATTCTGCGCACAGGTATATCCTGAACCGACATGACCCGGGCGAACACATGAATCCAGAAGCACAAAAGCTGATCGAGAAGTTTGATTTACTGGCTCATCCTGAGGGCGGTTACTACCGCGAGAATTATCGTGCTCCGCTGCGCGTGAAATCCCAAGCACACCATGGCGAGCGGGCAGCATTCACCAGCATTTATTTCCTGCTAGTTGGTTCCCAGTACTCGGCGTGGCACCGAGTCAGCTCGGACGAAAGCTGGTTCTTTCACGCAGGCTGCGACCTTGAGCTGATGACACTCCCCTCGCCCTCCGTGAAGCCAACCGATACACTCAAGATTCAGTCGATCGGACCGCAAAGTGGCTCCTTCGAACTAACCGTGCCGGCGGGCACGTGGTTTGCAGCCAGACCGGTCGATCCTTCAGGATTCACGCTGGTCAGCTGTGTTGTCGGCCCCGGGTTTGAGTTCGAAGACTTCGAACTGGCAACCAGCAAGCAACTTATAGAAGAGGGGTGCGAGCTGCATCCTGACTGGAACTTCATCATTCAGTTTCTGTCCACCTCGTCGCCACGCGAGTCATAGACTTACGTCCCCTCACGTTCGCCAAGCCAAAAGAATGATCAAGACTACAGAAGAAATTGAGCAGCAGTCCCGACTGATGTCCTTTCTGCGGGAAATGCCCAAAGCCGAACTTCACATTCATATAGAAGGCTCACTCGAGCCTGAGCTCATTTTTGCATTGGCTGAACGCAACGGTATGAGGCTCGTCTACCCCGACGTGCAGACACTGAAAGCAGGCTATGCATTCAAAGACTTGCAAAGTTTTCTGGACATCTACTATGCGGGAGCCAGCGTTCTGAGAACGGCCCAGGATTTTGAGGATATGGCATGGGCATACTTTTTACGCGCCAAAGCCGATGGTGTTGTTCGCACTGAGCTTTTCTTTGACCCACAAACGCACACATCCAGAGGTGTTCCGTTAAAGGCATGCTTCGCAGGTCTGCGCGAAGCGTGTCGACGCGCGCGTACCAAGCTAGGCATCAGTGCCGACTTGATTCTGTGTTTCCTGCGTCACCTTTCTGAGGAGGATGCCATGTCGACACTCGATGATGCTCTGGCTTTCCGGAACGACTTTATCGGCATCGGACTGGACTCCAGTGAGAAGGGGAACCCCCCGGAAAAGTTTGCTCGCGTTTACGCAAGATGTCGCGAACTCGGACTACGTCTTGTTGCACACGCTGGCGAAGAAGGACCTGCCGATTACATTGAATCAGCGCTTGACGTTCTGAAGGTTGAGCGCATTGATCACGGCGTTCAATCCATCCACTCCCCTGCACTGATGCTGCGACTCTCGCAGACGAAAATCCCCTTGACCGTGTGCCCGTTGTCCAATGTAAAGCTTTGTGTGTTTCGTGATCTAGCGGATCACCCACTTGCACAGATGCTGGATGCCGGTCTTTGTGTAACGATTAATTCTGATGATCCTGCGTACTTTGGCGGCTATTTGCTGGACAACTACGTACAGACTTTTCGGGCTCTGAATCTTGGTATGGAGCACGCCTATCAGCTCGCTAGAAACAGCCTGCTTGCATCATTTGCATCTGATTCAGACAAGCAACACTGGATCACTGCACTGAATCACGCCTATCAAGACAAAAAGTAATAGAGCAAACCACTAGCGAAACATGTGGCACAAATGCCCACGGATAGCAAACCAGGTCAACTGTCGCGTTCAGCCAGCGCGAGATATGCTCCCAGCCCGATCATGGTGAAGCCGGAAAGCCGATTCAGCAGCCTGGCCCGGGTGGCACGAACAGCGCTCTTTCTCAACATCCGGTCTGCACCGAAGACCGCTATCAGATCAACCATTGTGTTAAGCAGCACACAGATGCTACCCAGAACAAAAAGCTGAGGGGCAAGAGGCGCTTGCATAGAAACGAACTGGGGCAGGAAAGCAACAAAGAACAGTGCAGTCTTGACGTTCAATCCTTCGACGAGAACTCCCTCAAGGAACGCTTTCCTGGCACCATGAGACGCCTGAGAGCGAATGCTGAATGTCTCATTCCTCTTGAGCAGTATTCGGACTCCCAGATAAAGCAAGTAGAGTGCACCTAGGTACTTCAGCACTCCGAAAACGACAGCAGATTTAGCCAGCACGATCGATAAGCCCGCCGCCGCGGCAAGAACATGTACCATGCCACCAACTGCTGTCCCTGCACATGATGCCAGTCCCTCAGTGCGTCCGCCAGCAATCGTACGCGCAATTACATAGGTCACACCCGGCCCAGGTGTGACCGCAAGTACGATAGCAGCGATCAGAAACGGAACAAACATCCAGTTGACTACCTATCACCAACCCACACGCACGGTGCGGTCATTGGCCTGCGAGTGATTAGCGTCCCGCAGCCTTGGCGCTGATGCCACCGGCAACACCGAGATCGGTTCTTTCAATGTCCTGAATAACCACTCGAGTGTCATCAATCGATATGCCAATCGTCGCTTGAACACTCTCGGCAAGCGCCTTGATCAGAGCTGCTTTCAACTCAGGCGTTCGCCCAACGATCAGGACAGCCGTGATCAGCGTCATCGGCTTCCCGATTTCACCGGCCACGATTGTGTGGTCGGGCGCCACCTCTTCGATCGTGACACGAATCGATGGCAATGGTGCAGCAAGACTTGCCACAACAGCGTCAGTCAGTCCCTTTAGAAGATTCTTCTTCTGTTCAGTTGAATGACCGGTAGGGATCTTGATGTTCAGAATGGGCATGAGTGTACAGTTCCTGGTTGGGGTATTATGGAAATGACAATGCTGTCATGCAAGCCTACCAAATTTACTCGGTTCGTTGTGTCTTGGCGTACGTCGAATCATACATAGTCTGCCCTCTAGCACGCACCCGGATTTTCACAGTGTCTCAACCTGATTCAGACAACACATCTCCTTACAAGAGCAAGTCCGGTCTGTCCAGGCTAATGGCTGCGACCGGGTACTCGTGGAAGGGGCTAAAAGCGGCTGTCAGGCATGAAGCTGCGTTCCGTCAGGAACTGGGACTGGTTATCGTACTCATCCCCTTCGCTTTCCTGCTAGCGCGCTCTCCGGTTGATCTGTTAATGCTCATCGGCAGCTTGTTCCTGGTCCTTGTGGTAGAACTAATCAACTCGGCGATCGAGGCACTCGCAGACGCCATTTCTCTTGAGCACCACACCCTCCTTGGTCGCTCCAAGGATTTCGGTAGTGCCGCCGTTTTTCTTTCAGTACTTTTCGCAACTCTGGTCTGGGTGACACTTATCCTGACCAATCTGTTTTCACGGTCATGAGCTTCTCTGAAAAACTACAGAACAGCTGGCGTCAATTCGACTCCCTGTTGATGGTCGGGTTAGACCCTGATCCAGCACGTATCCCGATGGATCTGGCAACGTCCCATGACGGGCTGCTGGAGTTCTGCTGCAGGATCATCGAGGCTACTGCGCCATACAGTTGCGGCTTCAAGCCCCAGATTGCATACTTTTCATCAATTGCCGCCGAGCCTGTACTTGAAAAAGTGTGCGCATTCATTCGTGACCAATACCCGGATCATGTCCTGGTTCTTGATTCAAAACGTGGCGATATAGGCAGCACGGCTGAACAATACGCGGCCGAGGCATTTGACCGATACGTCGCGGATGCAGTCACCATCAATCCCTATATGGGTCTGGATTCCGCTCAACCGTACCTCGATCGCACAGACAAGGGTGTGATTGTCTTGTGCCGCACATCGAACCCTGGAGGGTCAGACTTGCAGGCGCTCGACGTCGGGGGCAAACCGCTTTACCTCCATGTCGCTGAAATGATTGCAAATCGCTGGAACCAAAGCGGCCAATGCGGACTGGTCGTAGGCGCGACTTTTCCGGATGAGCTTGCGAAAGTTCGGCAGGTAGTCGGCAACATGCCATTGCTGGTTCCCGGAATCGGCGCTCAAGGCGGTGACATTGCGGCCACCTGCAAGGCTGGCTGTGACAGTGCCGGATACGGAATGATGATTAACTCTTCACGAGCCATCCTGTACGCAGGCAAAGACGAACACTGGGCTCAGGCCAGCGCGATGGCGGCCAGCCAGACTCGTGACTCAATTAACCAGTATCGCCCAGCCTCCTGACATCCTGCCTCCCCTGTCAACAGCAGGAAAGTCTTTCTCGGCAAGGCATTGTCCACTGAGCGCTGATCGGAGATGTTAGTCACTCCGGCTCATTAGATCCCCGAGCAATCCACCAGGCAGCAGTCTCTGGCGGCTCGACCGAAGCGCAGGCTGCCTATCGCTTTCTGGCACAAGACAAGATCGAGTCGTCGACTTTACTGCCGCGCTGAAATTTGCCAGGAAGCTTCAGGGCGAGTGACTTTTGTGTACGTGTACTGGCATGCTTTGAGTCACTACGCCGAGATCAGGCGGCAGATGTCTCTATACTGTCTGCAACAGAAGCAACGCCTGCTCGATCGAGTGATGAACCGATGCGTCGCGAACTTGCGCCCGGTTGCCAGGAAAGATCTGTCCATTCGCCGTCACAATCACGCCATCGTCAGTGCGTCTCGCAAATCCGAACCAGACCAACCCAACGGGTTTCCCGTCAGAGCCACCTCCCGGCCCTGCAATACCGGTGGTTGCAAGCGACAACTGAGCACCTGGTGCCATGGCCAAAGCACCAGTCGCCATCTGTCTGGCGACTTGCTCACTGACAGCGCCAAACTCACGTAGCGTCTCGGCAGCCACACCGAGTTGCAACATTTTTGCCTTATTTGTGTATGTAACCCAGCCCTGGTCGTACCAGTTGCTACTGCCTGGCACGGACGTCAATGCACCGGCAAGCAACCCACCCGTGCACGACTCAGCAGTCGCCACTTTGAGACCCATTGCCAGCAACCGATCACCCAACTTTCTGGCCAAGGGGTTCGCCCCTTCCTCATCGACCACATCGTTCACACGCCTACTCCCAAATAAGACAATACCAGCAGGATACCAAGGGTGAGCACCCATGCAAACAGTGCGGCAAGGACATCATCCATCATGACCCCAAAACCGCCTTTCAACCGGGCATCCAGTGTCCGGATCGGATACGGCTTTGTGACATCAAAGAATCGAAACAGAACAAATCCAAGTATCAGAACGGGAAGATTTTGCGGTAGCACCCAGAAAAGCATCCAGACTGCAACCATCTCATCCCAGACCATTCCGACATGATCATCCACGCCCAGACGTTTACCTGCCTGGTCACAAACAACGCAACCGACGACAAACGAAACCAGAATGAGTACGCCCAGTACGCCCCAAGGCAAAGTGGACAACAACGGCCAGAGTAGCGCGGCAAGAATCGAGCCCCATGTACCAGAACCAGGCCGAAGCAACCCTGATCCCAGACCGAACGCAAGAAAGTAGGAAGGGCTGCTGAAAACCTCGCTCAGACTGGGCCAGAGCACCTTGTGACGCTGACTGACATCAAGCTTTCCCGTTTCACCCTGAGTTTCATCGTTCATTGACATCCCGTCTGAAATGATCAAATCCGACGTGCTGAAGTTCCATTTGCCGCCCGTTCGTATCCAGGACGTTCAGGCCTGATCCTTTTCTGATCACACCCACTCTTGACAGCGCAAGCCCACAAGTCTGCGACAGTCTGGACAAGTCGGCACGTTTTGATGCAGGCGCAGTGAAGCAAAGTTCATAGTCATCCCCACCCGTCAAAGCCGCCCTGATTTGCAGATCCTGCGGCAACCCATCAAGACGTGGATCCAGGGGCAAGTCGGCGCAGCGCAGAATCGCTCCACACCCACTTTCTTCAAGAATATGCCCAAGATCTTGTGCCAGACCATCCGAGATATCAATCGCGGCATGGGCAATACCCAGCAATGCCTGTCCAAGTGCCACTCTGGGCTCCGGCGTCTCGAGCGAGCTTCGCGTGGCCGCAAGACACTCTCGTGACACGCGTGTGTCACCTTGAAGTCCAGATAAAGCTATGTGTGCTGCGCCCAGATAACCACTGACCCAGATGTCATCACCTGGCTTGGCAGCTTGGCGCAACAATCCTGTCTGCCCCGCAGGTAGCGTCCCCAAGGCAGTCACACTGATGACAATCTCACCAGATACCCTGACAGTGTCTCCACCAACCAACGGGCATTCAAAGCGGCGTCCGAGTCCGACCATTCCCCCGGAGAAAGCCTTTAACCAGTCTGGCTGCACTGTTCTGAGCCCGATTCCTAGCAGATACCCAAGCGGCCTGGCACCCATAGCAGCCAGATCCGAAAGGTTAACCGCAAGTGCCTTGTGCCCAAGCGTCCCCGGATCAACATCAGGGAAGAAATGCCTCCCCTCAATCAGGAGGTCTTTGCAAGCAACAACCTGAGTTGCCCCAGGAACTGGAATCCGGGCAGCATCATCACCCACCCCTAATGTATCTGATGGGACCTGATCCTGAAAATACTCACGGATCAGAGAGAATTCGCCCAACATAACGGCTGCCAGTCCCTAACGGCCCTGAGTCGCGCGTCGAACTTCTGCCTCGCGCACTTGTGCGGCAACCTTGTCAAGCACACCGTTAATGAACTTGAATCCATCCGTACCACCAAATGACTTGGCAAGTTCGACGGACTCGTTGATAGCCACGCGATACGGCACATCCTGTTTGTGAACAAGCTCGAAACTGCCAATCAGCAGAATCCCATGCTCAACCGGGGACAACTCATCAATCGGACGATCAACAAACGGCGCGAAGATAGCCCTTAAGTCATCGGCGTTCTGCAACACCCCTGTCCAGAGGGTGTTGAACCACACCCGGTCTGCTTCAGCAAACTCCGTGTCCTCTCGTACATGCGCCTCGATCGCACCCTGCTCCTTGTCCCGGTCGGGCCCATTGAGCAACCAGGCATAAACAGCCTGCAAGACAAACTCCCGTGCACGCCGTCTGGCACTACGGGGTTTTGTATCACGCCGGGGAGACTCCCCGGGATTCATCGTATCAGTCATCAATCGTCTTGCTCGTCTTCAATTGACTCGGGCTCTAGTGCAATCAGCAGGTTGGCCATCTCGACAGCAGCCTGCGCGCAATCTTTGCCCTTTCCGGAGGCACGTTCATCAGCCTGGGCTTCATTCTCCGTAGTCAGAACGCCGTTGATGACCGGGATGCCAGTCTCTAGCGCCACACGTGAGATGGCGTTGGCGCTTTCGTTGCTCACCACTTCAAAGTGATAGGTTTCGCCCCGGATCACGGCGCCCAGCGCGATCAGCGCATCGAACTCGCCCGTCTCGGCCATGTGGGCCAGCGTCACACCCAGTTCGAGTGCACCGGGAACTGTCACAACCATAATATCGCCTTCATGGACACCCAGTTCGACGAGCTCACGAACGCATGTGTCAAGTTCGGTCAGGCCAATCTCTTCATTAAAACGGGCACGCACGATACCGACGTGCAAACCCTCGCCGTTCAGATCGGGAGTAATTGTGTATGGGCTCATGACTTTTCCTGTTCATTGATGATTTGCGTTCCATCGTCATAAGCGACGACTTCGAGGCCGAATCCATGCATCATACTGGGCATTTTGCGTGGACGTGCCAGCAAGCGCATCTTTCTGACGCCAAGATCACGCAAAATCTGGGCACCAATCCCGTAATTTCTCAAATCCATCCGCTCTCGCGCCCGTCCGCGCACCGCTGACTGGGGCTGGTCGTTGAGCAGGTGCGCCGCCTGCGCCAGCACGTCATCGGAACTGGCGTCGGCGTTCAACAACACCATCACACCCGCATTGGCCTGGGAAAGAGACTGCATGGCGTGATCAATGCCCCATGAGTGCCCCATCCCCTGTCCACACACAAAATCCAGCACAGTGGTTGGCTCATGGACTCTGACCAAGGTTGGTTGATCAGCAACAATGGCACCCGTCGACAACGCCAGATGGGCCCGGCCATCTACCGTGTCCTTATAGGCTGTAACCGTAAAACTGCCCCAGCGAGTCTGGACCTGCCTTTGGGCCACCCGTTGCACCACCGACTCGGTCTCGCTACGATACTGAATCAGGTCAGCAATCGTACCTATCTTCAAGTTATGGCGGCGCGCGTAATCGACCAGATCAGGCAGACGTGCCATCGTGCCATCGTCTTTGAGGATCTCACAGATCACGGCTGCCGGAGTCAGTCCCGCCATAGCAGTCAGATCGCACCCTGCTTCCGTATGTCCGGCTCGCACCAGCACACCACCAGGCATTGCCCTGAGCGGAAAGATATGTCCGGGCTGAACCAGATCCTCTGGTTTGGCATCGTCTGCGACAGCCACTTTGATAGTGTGAGCCCTGTCAGCGACCGAGATGCCCGTGTGCACCCCTTCGGCCGCCTCAATGGAGACAGTGAAATTGGTCCCGTAAGCTGTGCCGTTCCGGTTGGACATCAGTGGCAGGTCAAGCTGGCGGCAGCGATCTTCGGTCAATGTCAGACACACCAGCCCTCTTCCATGCGTGACCATGAAATTGATCGCTTCCGGCGTCACGAACTCGGCTGCCATCAGCAGGTCACCCTCATTCTCCCGATCTTCTTCGTCGACCAGAACGACCATGCGTCCCGCCCTGAGCTCCTCGAGAATCTCGGTTACCGGAGAAATTGCCCCGGTCAGGTCTGAATCATCACCCACGCTGCTACTCGCTTTTTGTTCGATTGCTGACATACACCCACCTCTGGGGCTGCTTGATTCATGAATCGGATCATTATATGCCGGGTGATGCTCACGTCCTTGCAGAACCCGCCCTTCACACCTGGGTAGACTCATGACCGTTCAATGACTTGTCACAATTTTTCTGCCGGTCTATCGTTACACTCAAAAACGGCAAGGTCCGACAGCCATCGCTGTACGGAACTTTTCTCTTTTGCAGCTGACCGTAGCAAGCCTTACCAGCGGTTAGGACGGTACACGAAGCACGCATGAATGGGCCGGCTTCTGGCTGCAGACACATACAATCCTCTCGCCGGCGTCACTGACCAAGCCGCCCGATCGGCGCCCGAGAACCTGAGAAGACCACCATGTCAGAGCAAGAACTTAAACTGAATGTCCCTCGCACAAGCCGGGCATCAGTCGAGCGCGCCATGAAACGCGGCGCACTCAAACACGTCCATTTGCGTGCCAAGTACCTTGACACGCCCGATAGAGCGCTGGTCAAAGCGGGCATTGCATTGCGACTGCGTCAGGAGGGTCGCAAATGGGTACAGACCATCAAGATGCCAGGTGCGCATGCGCTGGACAGGATGGAATTGAACCATCCGCTCAGTGGCCCCACCCTTGATCTTTCGGTGTATCAGGACCTTCCCATTCACAAGAAACTCCTCAAACTCGAGAGCTCCCTGGGGTCAGATACGAAACAAACATCCGGAGGATGTATCGCAATATCCGCACAGCCGCGGGCGTCGTTGAGGTGTCTTACGACCTGGGAACAATCACAGCAGGCGATATCTGTTTGCCCGTCTCGGAAGTTGAGTTCGAGAGCGTGTCTGGGCAACTGCAAGCCGTGTTCCTGCTGGGCCTCAAGTGGCAGGCAACACACGGCCTGCTGCTCGACCTTCGTAGCAAAGCCGAGCGAGGCGATCGCCTGGCCTCGCTCTCCGACAAGCTGGCTGCACTGGGAGAGCTAGACGATGCCGCGGCAAGTGCAGAACGCGTCAAGGCAGTCGCTTCGTACTGGGCACCTCGTCCGATTCAGCCTGTCAGACTCAAGCCATCCATGTCTTGTGCGGATGCGCTCGGTGCTGTGATGCAGGAATGTCTGGAACAGATTGCCCGCAACAGTGCCGTACTGGCTGAAATCGATACCGCAGGCATCTGTATCACCGCCACACCCGAGCATACCCACCAGCTCAGGGTTGGCATGCGTAGACTGCGATCAGCATGGTCCCTGTTTGAACCTCTCGCCAGCCTGCCGCCGCAGACTTGGCGCGACGAGATCAAGGATCATTTTGCCAGTCTGGGAACCGCTCGAGATGATGATGTACTACGTGAAACGGTCTTGCCCGTCCTGAATGCAGCTGGACAACCACCGGTGGAGCTGACAGCAACAGTCGAAGACGATGCAGCTCCTGCTCTGGCGCGAAGTGTTGCGTTTCAGACCTGGCAGATCGAACTGCTCGCATGGGCCGTCAACGCCCATCCCATTCAGGCCCCCGCCGTCGGCTCGATCGAGCATGCAACAATCAAGCCGAAACCGTTACGGTCAGCCCTGCGCGAACGTCTTCAAAAGTGGCACAAGAGAGTCCTGCAGGATGGCCTGAGGTTTGATTCTCTGGAAATCGAGGCGAAGCATGAATTGCGTAAACGCGCGAAACGACTACGTTACGGACTTCAATTCGGAGAGTCTTTGCTGCCAGCACGAAAACTGTTGCGATACCGCAAGCAACTCTCACGCATACAGGACATCCTCGGAGAGATGAACGACCTGTATGTTGCTAGAGAGAAGTTTGAGCATATTCGTGAAAGCCAGCCAGGAGCCTGGTTTGCAGTTGGCTGGATTGCATCAAGACTGGACGCGTTGACAAAAAATGCCCGAAAAGCTTTCGAGACCCTCAAGACCATTGACCATTTCTGAGGTGCCATCACACCTCCGACGAATCTCCGACAAAAGTGACAGCCCATCAAGCCTGAAGGCGCAGGCCTGCCACCTCGTTGGAGATTGCGAGCACGCCAGGTATCCGGCTTGCACCGCCTCCATGGGCTGAGACCGACAGTCTCAGCCTTGAGTTTCAACAAACCCTGGCGCCGGTTATTTTTGGCGGCATCAATGTCACGGCCGAGCAGCACCAGGCTATCGTCCCGCCGCTTGAGCTTACAGTCAGCCTTGAGCAGCAAGCCACGCCGGCCGATATCCGCAACAGCGCGTCAGAGGCACCGGCTCTTCTGCATGCATTGAATGTTTAGCGTCCCGGCGACAACGGCTTGGTTTTCGTCCGCCAGTTGCCCCGATGCTTTGTGCTGCCGGACTTGCGCCCAGCGCTAGCCACCAGCACATCCCTTCACCCCGTGGCGATACCTGTGATGTGCTCGATATGACATAGAGGACTGATCCCCGGCGGGCCTTCATCCGCGAGAACTGAGGCGTCACGCTTTCCCGTCGTTTGCCGCAAAACGATGAAAGTTTTGCTCTTGCGGGCGATCTCACGATGCACCACAGTTTTCAGCCAGCCTACCTTGGGAAAACAGACCTGGCTCGCGTCAAGCTTCACGCGCTGCAGGCAATGCTGTGCCGGGAATCGACGCCTGTCAGGCGCTCGCCCGACAGTCAGGCGTCTCCCTATTCGTTAGCCGAGTCACCAACCAGTGCCTGTGCAAACTCACGCGCCACAAATGGCTGCAGATCTTCCAGTTGCTCACCAACACCAACCCAGTAGACCGGAACAGGCCGACAGCCCTGTGTACCCGCAGCCAGAGCCGCCAGAATTCCGCCTTTGGCGGTCCCGTCGAGCTTGGTTACGATAAGCCCCGTCAAAGTCAGAGCTGCATCAAAGGCCTTGATCTGGGCAAGTGCGTTCTGGCCAGTATTGCCATCAACCACCAGCAAAACCTCATGTGGCGCCTCGGGATCAGCCTTACGGATAACGCGGTGGATCTTCTTGAGCTCCTCCATCAGATGTAGCTGCGTAGGCAACCTTCCGGCCGTATCCACCATGACAACATCCAGCTCCCTGGCATGTCCGGCATGGACTGCATCGAATGCGACGGCCGCTGGATCGCCTCCCTGCTGTGCGATCACGGCAATGTTGTTACGATGCCCCCATTCAACGAGTTGCTCACGTGCAGCTGCCCTGAACGTGTCACCCGCCGCCAGCAGGACCTTTAACTGATGCTTTTGCAGCGTGTAGGCCAGCTTGCCGATAGATGTCGTCTTGCCCGCACCGTTAACCCCGGCGATCATGACCACCTGGGGTTTGACATGACCCACATCAAAAGGCTTTTCGAGACACACGAGGTGTTCGGTCAACACATCCACTAACGCGTCGCGCACCTGTTCCGGCGTTTGAAGACGATCGCGATTGACCCGCTTACGCAACTGCTGAATCAACTGAGTCGCCGCCTGAACGCCGGCGTCCGCCATAATGAGCGCAGATTCAAGATCTTCATAAAGAGACTCTTCAATCTTGCTGCCCACAAACAGACCGCCAATGCTACGTCCAGTCCGTGACAAGCCTTGCTTCAGGCGTGCCATCCATGACTTCTTCCGAGCGACGGACCCGGCAGGTTGTGCCGCCTGGGGCAGTTGTGGCGATTGCACATCTGGCGCTAGCGGCTCGGACACCACAACCTTGTCGGTGCTCTCCTCTGGTGACTCCGTGCCTTCATTCAGCGATGCAGCATCATCGTTTGCCAGCGCTTGTCCAGAGCTGGCTGATATCGGCGCCTGAGTCTGAGCACCTGACTCACTTGCTGGCGTTACGATCTCTACCTGCTCAGGATCTGGCTTGCCTTGCTGCAGCTCTGCCTCGTGGTGCTGTGTCGCATGACCGTGATGAACCGCCGGATCTTCTGGTACAACGTGGGTTGTTGACCTGGGCGGTGTGGGTGCAGACGCCGGTGAAGGGCCTGCCCTGAAACGACTCGGAAGCGCCCCTGTACGGACCGGGATGACTGGAGCCACGTTAGTGGGGTTTGGAAGGCTGGAAGGGCCAACGGATGCGCTTTCGGCAGGCGAAGCACCCCGATCAGGCACCCGCAAGTCGTCTGACCGCCCGGACGCTTCATCGATCTGAGCAGAAGCAACTGAGGGCTGCTCCTGTTGCTCCGGACTCGTCACGGGTGGTTGCTTGTCTTTTTTTCGGAAAAATCTGAACATGGTTAAGAAGTATATTCGGATCGTGGCGGGACAGTACCGCAGAACCCGGATTGAAGTACCCGATGCCCCCGGACTGCGGCCAACGCCTGACCGGGTGCGCGAAACGTTATTTAACTGGCTTTCTCACCTCTGGGACAATGACTTTGCACAAAAACAGGTTCTAGACCTGTTTGCCGGAAGCGGGGCGCTGGGCTTTGAGGCAGCCTCCAGGGGTGTTGCCCACGTCCTGATGGTCGAATCAAACCCGACTGCCCTGCGAGAGCTGCGCAGTCTTCGCGACCGGCTCAAAGCCAGTCATGTACGCATCCACTCAGGGGACGCTCGTACGGTACTCGCGCGCGGTGCAGCGGCACGCTTTGATCTGATTTTATTGGATCCTCCCTTCGGACAAGCGTGGTTTCCGGATCTTTTGAATCAGGCAGGTGAACTATTGACCGATGAAGGTCTGATTTACGCAGAAAACGACTGTCAGATCAATGCACCGGATGGTTATGTTGCATTGCGATACGGGCGCGCAGGTGGCGTACACTATCATTTGTTCCATCGCACTGTGACATAGAAAACAAATGATTACTGCCATCTACCCCGGAACGTTTGATCCCATGACCCGTGGTCACGAGGATCTGGTTCGCCGTGCATCCAGCCTGTTTGACGAAGTGGTTGTGGGCGTTGCTCACAGTCATGCCAAGAAACCGTTCTTTTCTATTCAGGAACGCGTCGAAATCGCCAAAGAAGTACTGGGCCACTACCCGAACGTCAGGGTCTGTAGCTTCGCAGGTTTGCTCAAGGACTTTGTCAGGGAGCAGAATGGTCGCGTAATCGTGCGAGGCCTGCGAGCCGTGTCTGACTTCGAATACGAGTTTCAGATGGCTGGTATGAATCGCCATTTGTTGCCTGAAGTTGAAACCTTGTTCATGACCCCATCGGATCAGTATCAGTTTATTTCCGGCACGATCGTGCGGGAAATCGCCATACTTGGCGGGGATGTGAGTAAATTCGTGTTTCCATCAGTTGAGCGCTGGCTTCAGGCCAAAGCCACGGAGCGACGCGAGCAAAGCTGGCCTGATGGAAAGGAAGTCAGCTAACGCCCGATCTCCGGAGGGATCACTATGGCACTCAGAATTACAGATGAATGCATCAACTGCGACGTCTGTGAACCACAATGCCCCAACGACGCCATCTCGATGGGAGATGAGTTTTATGTAATTGACCCGATGGCATGCACAGAGTGTGTGGGCCATCACGATGAGCCTCAGTGCAAGGTCGTGTGCCCGGTCGAATGCATCGAAATCCACCCACAATGGAAGGAAAGTCAAGACACGCTCATGGCCAAATACAGACAGTTGACTGGTTTGACTGTCTGAACGCACTCGAGCCCTTCCTAGAAGGAAGGCATCTTGGCCTCAGGATGGACTTTGACAAGGCGGCAAGACTGTCCGGTGAGATTGCTGAACCAGGCCGCAGGCAGATCGCCCTCATCGACAACATCTACCACCTGCTCACCGACCTGTGCGTTCATTCTTACGCTGTCATCGTCTTCAATCACATCAAGAGGGATGTCGAGCCGTAACATGCCAGGCGCGCGAAGCACCAGCATGCCATGCTGGATCCGCATCTCGACAGCATCCAAACCAGCCCCTGTCACCCACTGGTTCTGCTCGTCTACCAGAAACCAGCGATTTGCGTAGGGGTCCGCATCAGCACGATTCAATTCAGGACATCCGACGATCGGCGTTGACATTCAATCCACCTCACTTGCTTGACAATTCAAGATAATCAGAAAGCGGCCATTCTCGTATCGACCCTGCATGACCGATCACAACCATCTACCTGTGCGTACCTAACGTTCTACCCGGACCCCTATTCCTGCCCGACCACCACAGCAGGATGATGCCAGTCGCCCGTCACTGAAACGGGCAATTTCGATCGTCGCAGGATAATGTTGACACCAGGCACGGTCAGACCCTGGCCACTTCGCTGCGTGTCCACATCAAACAGAAACGAGACCGTCTGATTGTTAAGGTCGACCTCACCAGACACCAGTTCAACATTTGGTCCTGCACCAACCAGCAAAAAGGAGGTTAATGTTGCGACGCCCGATTCGAGCTCCCACTGGCCGCGCACCGTTTCCACCTGCAGGGCATCACCATCTAGATAGTTGCTTTCTCTGAGCCATCGCGACAGACCCGCATTCAGGAATGACTCACCAACCGACAGATCATCCGACTCGAAGCGGACCTGACCTGTCGCATAGGTCAGCCCCAGACTCGCCTCATCATCAGCGTCAGACCGAGCTTTCAAATTGAAAGCTCCCGCGGCTTTTCTAGCCTGCACCAGCATCTCCAGGCCACGCGATGCGTCACATTGTTGCCACGTCAGTCCATTGATCGTCAGTTCGTCAACCTGTAGTTCAGCGTGCTGTGACATCCAGCCTGTATCGCGGCTGGCCAGCCACCCTTGCAGGCTCTTTAACAAGCCTTCCTGGTCGCCTGTTGCCTGATCGCCCCGAGGCAAACCCTGCATGATTCTGAGTTCATCCAACTGCACCACCGGAAACAAAATCTTTCCTGTAAAGAGCGATTGCCAATCCAGCACCCACTCCACCCTCTGAGCTCCGATGTGAACAGGGTCCTCTTTCACCCCTGTGTCGGCCAGACAGGCTTGTGGAACACGTCCGAGATTCGCTGGCGCAACCAGACCAGAAGCCCGAACAGTCATCATGGGAAGCAGATCAACGTCGACCGACCCACGCACTTCAATGTCAGGATCAACTGTGGCGCGCAACGCGCGCTCCAGCATCCAGCCAGCCCCGGTGGATGTTTTGATGGTGACAAGCACCAGCAAACATGCACCCAGAGCCAACAGGATGACTCCACCTAGCAGACTCAATAGCCACTTCGTCATATTCTCCTGCGCTTTGACAGGACAGCCTGTTTATGAGGACTGCCCCGCCGCAAATAGATCCAGATGTCCGATCGATCCGGACGTGCTATCCAGCCGAAAGGCCAGCCAGTCATTGATATCCGGCATTCCAAGCTGGTGCATCTTGCCCGCGGCAGCAGCCACGCCTTGCAGCAACTGATGATGCAAACGCGCGTCACCTGCTTCAAGATGCCATGTACTGTCGCCTTTTACCACTACCATGCCTTTGCGGGTGAGTTGTTGCTCGAGAATCGAGACAGCCTGCCAGCCAGCAGCTGGCCCAAACCCCTTGTCGGTCAACTGGTGCGCATTGAACGCCTCGACAACCTCCACATCCAGGGGATGCACCGGCGTCCATTGCATGCGCCCGTCATAAGTCAGAACCGTATACAGCGGGCAGGAAAGACGCTCACAAAATGTCGTGAGCCACGAGGCCGAAACCAGATCAAACAACGCCGAGGCTGTCAACAGATCAGCCTCGAACATGCCTTGCACTGCTTCAACATTCTCTGCCAGATCCGCCGCCACGAACGCGACCTGAATTTCGCATACTCCTTTGCGAACAGTCAGTGAGGAGGTTGTATCCTCCAAGACCATATCGGCCCAACCGCTGATCGCGTGCCGCGCGGCCTCCAGCAGGATCGGGTCATTGTCAACGAGCCGCCACGACTGCTCGCGCCCCAGCAGAGGCGCCACGGCCCGCAGATTCGACCCCGTGCCACAACCGATATCCACCACATTTAGCCGGCTGAGCGAGCGGCCATGAACGCGGCGCAATTCGCCAAGCATGGCATTCCTGACAGCCACACTCCGGCTGGCATGGTCTATTGGCTCCCTCAATCCCAGCCAGCCCGAAGAAAAACCCGTCATGTCCCTCACCCTTAAGCATTATGTCGTGTTGCCACTGATTCGATCACTACTGTGCCAGACTGGAACGACCAAACTGTCTGTCAACCATCTGCGCAAAAGCACCTTTAGCCCGAGCCAGTTCCTCAAATGTACCTGATTCGACGATCTCGCCATCATCCAGTACGACAATCCGGTCTGCACGCCTGACGGTTGCAAGCCTGTGAGCAATGACAAGGGTGGTGCGTCCTTGCCTGGCACGTTCAATCGCCTCCTGCACGCTGGCCTCGGTTACCGCATCCAGTGCACTGGTCGCCTCATCAAGTAGCAGGATGGGTGGATTCTTCAGCAAGACTCGTGCAATTGCCAGGCGCTGACGCTCACCGCCCGACAGATGTCGCCCTCTTTCCCCGGCGAGCGCATCAAACTGGGCGGGCATCCGTTCAATGAAATCGAGTGCGTGGGCCTGGCTGGCTGCCACTCTGAGCTGCTCTGGATCTGCATTCGGGTCACCCACCATCAGGTTCTCGGCGATCGACCGATTAAACAACAGTGCCTCCTGCGAGACTACACCGAGATTTCGTCGTAGGCCGGTCAAGGTCATATCCCGAATGTCCAGACCATCGATCAGCACTCGCCCTTGCTGCGGGTCGAACAGTCTATAGACCAGTGACATGGCAGTCGACTTCCCTGCGCCAGAGAGCCCCACCAGCGCAACCGTCTGACCCGGCTCGATACTCAGATTGAACGCGCGCAAGGCACTTCGTCGTCCGTCGTAACTGAACGTGACCTGATCAAATTTGATCGCTCCAGAAAGCCGCCCAGGATCCCTTGCATTCTCCGCTTCTGCAACACCCGGCTGGCTGTCCAGCACCTCGAAAAACTCGACCAGTTTTGGTGCTTCCATTGAAAGCCGGTTTGCAAAGCTGACAGTCTGTTCAAGACGAGAGATGATCACCCCGGAGAACCCGATGAACGTGACGATCTCGCCAACCGTAGCAAGACCACGAGAGAACAGGAACAGGCCAATGATCAACATAGCCAGCACCGTCAAGGTTGTGGCGGCCCGGACCAGAACCGTGACGATCGCCCACCACCAAAGCACCGGAAACTGGGCACTGATCACCTGCTCGCTGAGTTGACGCAGGCTGCTGACTTCCGCCTGGATTCGCCCAAAACTCTGAACCAGGGTCACATTGCCCAGCGTATCAGCCGCAAATTCGGCCAGATTTGAATGATGGCCCTCAACCGAACGCTGCATTGATTCGGTACGCCTCAGGATCAGACGAGTCAGAGCGATAAACACCGCACCAAGAACCAGGAGCAGCATCCCCATCCGCCAGTTCAAATACAGCGCAACTGGTACCAGCACGATGGCTGCGGAGAATGCACCGAAGTAATCTCTGAAGAACCCCAGTAACAAGGCCCCGATTGAATCAGTCCCCTGCAACATGATCTTGAGCAAACGCCCTGAATGACGGGCATCACGGTGATGAACCGGTAATTGCAGAACATGTTCGAAATAGTCGCGCAACACTTCGTGTCGCCGCCGGTGTGCCAAACGATCCGCAAACAGCGCGACACTGGCGCCCGCCATGATCGCGATCAGACCGACCAACACCCAGGCACCCAGTAACGGATAAAGCTGTTGCCAGAGAGCGGACGGCAAACCACTGGATGTCTGGTCAACTTGCCCCGCCGCCCGGCTCAGAGCATCAATCACTTTGCCAAACAAAATGGGCTCGGATAGCGTTGCCACAACCACGAGCAGGTTGGCACCAATCAGCCTGGCAGCCGTCTGTCGCTGACTGCCCAGCAAGCGCAATACTCGAAGATAAATCTGCACAAAACCCGAAGTGCGTCTTTGTGCCATCACCTGCTCTCGGGGGCAACATGATTCGGGCCTGGCAGCGTGCTGATCACGGCCATGCTGCGGGCGATCTCTTCAAGTAGTCGTGGCGGCCTGGTCTCCTCAGGCAGACACAGCAGGCGATGGCGAACCAGCCATTCCCCAAGTTTCGGTCGAGAAGTCAGTACGGCCAGCGGAATGGCTAACCAGAGTCCGCCCATGAACAGGCTGGCAATCAGAATGGCGCCCGCCCCCATGTCGAATACAGGCCATGCCATCACCACACCCACGAGCGTATGAAATCCGAAACTCCTGATTGCATCCAGCCAGTCAATCCTGTGTGCCTCGCGATTCTGTGATGCCCAGGTAATCCGCTTGCCAGCCAGAAGCCCAAACAGAAACACGCTCTGGGACACCCACAGAATCGGGGTGACCATCAAAGCAAACAGAATCTGCAATAGCAATCCTGTGACGAAACGAATCGCGCCACCAAACGCCTTGCGAGAACTCGGCCGGACCAGTACACCAATAGCACTGGCCAGTTGAGGCAACAGCATCATAGTCATGACTGCCAACAACAGGACACCCGCATGCGTCAGATCAATCTGCTCCAGTAGCGAAGAATCTGTACCGAGCGTCCAGGAGACCATGCTCAGCAAAACGATCCAGGCTGGCGCCCCCGCGAACATGAGAATGGCAAGCAGCAACTGTACCCGGCTCGTGAATTTGAGCCCCGTCATCGACAACAGGTGCACATATTGCATGTTGCCAGCGCACCACCGAAGATCTCGCTGAATAAACTCAACCAGCGTTGGCGGGTTCTCTTCGTAACTCTGATCCTCTAGCGGAAATACGCGGACCTCATATCCCGCTCGCCGCATCAGAACTGCCTCGACCTGATCATGACTCAGTATGTAGGATGACTTGCCGTGGCGATCAGCCAGGACAGGAAGCCGGCATCCCTCAGAAAACGGTTTGATGCGCAGGACCGCATTGTGCCCCCAGTACGGTCCACAATCTCCCTGCCACCAGGCGCTTCCGAGCGTATAGGAGCGCATACCGAGTCGCATACCAAATTGAAACAGGCGCGTAAACGCACTCCTGGACGGCAAACCGACAACCAGTCCCTGCAAGATGCCGATCTGAGGGTTGGCTGTCATGACACGGACCAGTCTTTCGATTGCGCTGGCATCCATCAGACTGTCAGCGTCCAGCACGAGGGCGAACGTATGCAAATGCCCCCAGCGATCGCAGAAGTCTTCAATATTGCCCGCCTTGTATGCGCGATTATTATCCCGCCTGCGGTAAGTTACGGAAATCTTTCCAGCCCACTGGTCGGCCAGCACCCCGAACATCCTTTGCTCCATTGCGGCCACGGCGACGTCAGTGGTGTCGCTCAATACGTACACATGGAACTTGTTGTGGTAAGGACTCTTGCCCAGACTCGAGATCATCGCCTGCAGGTTTCTGACAAGACGATCCGGCACCTCGTTGCGGATACAAAGCAACAAGGCTGTTGACTCGGTCAGTGGAAGGTCCTCCGGCGTCTGGGCAGCACCAGCGTTGACAACGCGAAGCGGGTTGCGACTCAACAGGTCTATCAGCAAACCGATTGAGGCGTTCCAGAAGCCAATCACTGTCCACGGCAGAACACATGCAAACGCAACCACGATCACCCAATGAAACCAGGAAGCCGAGGGACCGGCCGGTAAAACCGTGATCATCAGCCAGACCAGAGAAAGGACGGTCAGCAGGACAAGCGAAACGAACAGGACACGACGACGCGTCATCATTGAAGATCCGGAAAGTAAAGGCAGGAGTCAAACCGCTCGGGCAGGCTTTCGAGTGCGACAGTCAAACAAGATCGCGAGACATGGCAGCTTCCATTCAAGCTCACCCAATCGGGCACGAATTCACCAAACGCCCTGCAGAACCGCGTTGCGCGACCTGCACTGTGACAGTTTGTTGCACCCTATAATTGAATTGCTTTGATCAGTATAGGGCAGCGCCCTCAGCCAGCGGAACAGTATTCCGCAACCGAATATGGGTTTATTGCGTGCAAACCACACCGCGCCAAACCAGGGCAATCTGGTACGTCAGTCCAGGACAGGCTGAGATACGGACAGAAGATCTGGAGAATCCAGAGGATCCGGGTGAGCAGACATGTCTTGTGCGCGCCGTCTACAGCGCAATCAGTCGCGGAACCGAGTCCCTGATCTTTCATGGCCGGGTCCCCGCATCCGAGTATGAGCGTATGCAGGCTCCTTTCATGGGCGGCAAGTTTCCGTTTCCGGTCCGGTATGGTTATTGCCACGTGGGACAGGTTATCCAGGGCCCTTCGTACCTGCTCGGCCAGTACGTATTCTCACTTAGCCCCCACCAGACCCTGTTACGTCATCAGTCGTCAGCACTCGTTCCGGTGCCACCTTCGGTCAGTCCCAAGCGTGCGGTACTCGCGGCGAACATGGAAACAGCACTGAACGCGGTCTGGACGGGCAAGCCGTGTGCATCTGATCGCATCGCTGTCGTAGGCGCAGGACTGATTGGATTGCTGGTCGCTTATTTGTGCCGCGACCTGCCCGGTGCGCAAGTCACTGTTATAGACCCGCAGCCGAGTCGGGCCAGCGTTTGCAAGCAACTTGGGCTCAACTACTGCGAGACCACGGAGGGAACGGACAATTGCGACGTCGTGTTTCACGCCAGCGCGACTGCAGCCGGACTATCCAGCGCGCTGGCGCTTGCCGGAAACGAGGCAAGCGTCGTCGAACTAAGCTGGTACGGCGACCAAACGGTTCCCGTTGCACTTGGGCAGGCGTTCCATAGCCAGCAGATCAGGCTGATATCGTGTCAGGTCGGCCACATCGAATCCTCCCATGCTCCACGCTGGAACTATCGCCGCAGACTGACTGCGGCGATGAGCATGTTGTCAGATCCTTGCCTGGATGCACTACTTGAGACACCCATCCCGTTTGAAAGTCTGCCTGAAGAAATTTCCAGCATTTTTAAACCTGGCTCGGATCGTCTGTGCCAGGTGATCCAGTACCCTGACGGAGTGAATTAATCATGTTTGCTGTTGAAGTTCGCGATCACATCATGATCGCCCACTCGTTTCGCGGCGCGGTGTTTGGCCCGGCTCAGGCGCTGCATGGCGCCACGTTTGTCGTTGACGCAGCGGTGTTCTCCACGTCGCTCGATGAGAACGGCATCGTGATCGATATTGGACGCGCGCATGAGGTGCTGAAGTCACTGCTTGCTCCGATCAACTACCGCAACCTGGACGAGGTGGAATTATTCAAAGGGCAGAACACAACCACCGAATTCCTGACCAAATACCTGTTTGACGGTCTTGCGAAGGCGGCCCGCAATGGCGAGCTCGGCAGGAAGGGCGAGGACCTTGATTCAATCAAGGTCCTGATTTCCGAATCGCACGTCGCACGGGCCTGGTATGAAGGCAAACTGTGGCCCCAGTCCTGACATTCGCCTACCCGGGTGATCTCGACACCCTGACGGGCGGGTACCTCTATGACAAACACATCATCCACGAGCTGGAAAACCTGGGCTGGACCGTCAAACGATTGAGTCTGGGCGACGCATTTCCATTTTCTGATGCGGCAGCCCTGGCAGCTGCCGCAGATCAACTGGCAATCGTTCCAGCCGACTCACTACTGGTGATTGACGGTCTTGCCCTTGGTGCTATCGGCCCACTCGCCAAAGTATTTGCCCGTCGCACTGGTGCTGCTGTCACAGGATGCGCCAGCGCCCCCATATCCAGAGGCTTTGTAGCACTGGTACACCACCCTCTCGGACTCGAATCCGGTCTGAGTCCGGAACAGTCCACAGCGCTGCTGGCATCGGAAGCACAGGCGCTGGCACACGCCCGGCATGTCATCGTCAACAGTCCGACCACTGCAGCCACACTCGAATCTTTGTTCGCCATTGGACCAGATCGAGTTTCCGTTGTCGTTCCCGGCACTGAACGCCCGGCGCTTGACACGCAGGCCTCGCACAACGATGGAGAAGTGTCGTGCCGCGAACACTCTGCGTCACCCATCCTGCTGAGCGTCGGATCCATCATTGCGCGCAAAGGATACGATGTTCTGGTTCAAGCCCTGGCATCACTCCAGACGCTAGACTGGGAGCTACGGATCGTCGGCGACCCCGATCGAGACCCCATCGTCTTCGAGGCGCTAACAACCCAGATTACACGACTCGGAATGAGCGACCGGATTCGACTACTTGGTGCACTGGAGCCCTCGGCTCTCGAACATCAATACGCACAGGCAGATCTTTTTGTGCTTGCGTCGCATTACGAGGGATATGGCATGGCCTACGCACAGGCCATTGCCCGGGGACTACCGGTCATCGGAACAACAGGCGGCGCGACCGCTCAGACGGTCGCCCCCGGAACCGGCATTCTGGTCGAACCCGGTGATGTCGAATCGCTTTCAAAGGCAATTGCCCAGTTGCTCTCGCATCCCGAGCAGCGGCAGAAGATAGCTCAGGCATCGCGCAAGCATGCGCACGAACTTCCTTCGTGGATCGAATCAGCACGACGGTTCAGCGAGTCGCTCATCAAAAGCGACACACAACCAGCTGCTCCTGACCCAGCGCAAACGTGCTCGCACTAAATCGCCTGGCAGCAGCAAGGTCCCGGACCGGCGCAAGCCGTAATCCGGGCGTACCCTCACCCAGCAGGACTGGCGCCACAATCAGATGCAAGTAATCGAGGCAGTCCGCCTGAAGGAATCGGGTCACAGTTGTTGCCCCACCCTCGACCAGCACCTTGTACCATCCCTGACGAGCCATCCAGTCCAGTAATTCGCCTGGCGCAATGTCGCCCCCTTGTTCGCCAAGACTGACAACTTCCACGCAGTCAGGCAACCCTTTGACATGGGTGACCCCCGCTGTCATCAGTACCTTGCGCACATCTCCTTCACTGAACATGCGGGCCTCTACTGGAACACGCCCCTTCGGATCAATCACAACACGGTCCGGGTCAGGTCCTTCAACCAGTCGAACATTCAGGCGTGGGTCATCGGCGTGAACAGTCCCGACTCCCACCAGCACGACATCGGCCCAGGCGCGCAAGCGATGTAGATGCTCCAGCCCTGCCTGACCGTTAATGTACTTGGACTTTCCAGTCGCAGTCGCGATCTGTCCGTCCAGAGATTGACCCAGTTGTGCAATGACAATCTGGCCACTTTGCGGGAACTTGTCAATAAGGATTTCAGACCAAACAGGCCCGGTGTGCGCTTTTTGTTGCATAACTGTAAAAGTCACTGCTTATCAGAATGGACATTGGGGTCACTACTAGGGTTTAGCAGTAAGATTACTTCGTTGACAGATTCTTCTGTCTGTGATTTCCCTTCCTCCATTACGCTCATGAATATTCCTGCAGCAACTCTTTCAGAAATTTTAAGGGCAGAATCGACTGCCCTGACTCGTCTGGATCGTGTGATCAGCGAGTTACGACGATCCGGAATCATTCTGGTTCGTGCGGGTCAGGAAGCATATTGGATCAGTTCTGCGGAGACTGTCAACGAAACGGCTCTTGAAACTTTCATGCAACTTGCCAGTGGCGAGCCCAGTCTGGTCATTACCGGTCAGCGCGCAAGTCGCCTTGGATTTGACGTGGAACGTGACGCGACTGTCTACTGCCTGCACGGTTTTGACGTCATCACACAAACGCTGATCGAGCGAATCGCTGATCCAGCGAGTCCGCTCTGGGCATCGGAAGCAGCAGCGTTTGATCTGGAAGACGTCACGGTGACCCGAGGTGGAAAAGTCGCCCAGGCTGTCATCGCCTTGTCCAAGCACGCAGGCCTGCTTCCGGCGGTACTGGCTACGAAAGCTGATACGTCAGGATCGTTTGACAGCGTGCTGGAAATTTCATCTGAAGAAATCTGGCAAGGTCTGCATGAGGCGACTCGCCAGTTGCAAGTTGTTGCTCAGGCTCGAGTCCCTCTCGAGGACTCGGAAAATACGCGCATCGTCGCCTTCAGACCTCTTGACGGTGGCTCGGAGCATCTGGCAATCATTGTCGGTGAACCAGACCTGAATGCACCCGTTCTGATCAGGATTCATTCCGAGTGCTATACCGGGGACCTGCTTGGCTCGCTGCGGTGTGATTGCGGACATCAGTTGCGAGGAGCGATCGCTCTGATGGCAACGGCTGGCAGCGGCATTGTTCTCTACATGGCACAGGAAGGTCGCGGCATCGGACTGATCAACAAACTGCGTGCCTACAAACTTCAGGATCAAGGACGTGACACAGTCGATGCCAATCTGGACCTGGGATTTGAGGAAGACGAAAGGGATTATCACGGTGCCGTGCAGATGCTCAAGCTGCTAGGAGTCAAACAAGTGAGACTTCTGACCAACAATCCGCGTAAAGTGGACTCACTGACCAGTCTTGATGTCGAGGTGGTTGAGAGAGTTGCCCACATTTTTCCGGCTAACCGTCATAATCGTGGCTATCTGTACACCAAAGGATCGCGCAGCGGTCACCTGTTCAATCTCACAGAACTTGAAACGGATCCGCACAAGGCCTGACGCCTCACCGCAGCTGACCGCCTCCAGTCGCCCCCAACCAAACGGTTGAGGGCGACTTTTTTTTCACCCGCAAAGCAAGCACACGCTCAGGCAGAATCGGGCAGCCAGAGCGTAAACACAATCTGATGATCCAGAACCTGACAAGTCAGGCTGCCACCGAGCATTTGTACCAGGCGTCTGCACAGGTGCAAGCCCAGGCCGGAGCCGGACAATCCGGTCGCTGTCGGGCCTCTGACATACTTCTCGAAGATAGCCCTGCTGTCCGGTGGTTGATTCCCCAGAAACTTGTTCGTAACGGTCAGACTCGTGCCCCGAGCAAACCGTCCAGTTGCCGTACCAAGTTCAACCTTGACACGGGCCGTCGCTGGTGAATACTTGATCGCGTTGTCGACTAGATTGTGTATCACGACCGACAACAGCTGACGATCAGAGTCCACCATCACGGAGTCGACATCGAGATCGACTTTGCCTGGCTCCAGACATGCGTCCGTGACCTCCTCAACCATCTCGGCAAGATCAAACGATTCGTTGACAACACTCAGACGCTGCTCGTCAATCTGCGTCGACAATCTGCAACGGTCAATCACCTCGGACATGGTACGCAAGGCTCTCTCCAGACGTACGCGCTTCTTGTCAGGGAAACTCAGAGTGTCAAGCGTTAGCTGAATCACGCTGATAGGCGTTTTAAGCTCATGAGAGAGCATGTCCATGAACTGCCTTTGCTCATCGAGCTTGAGCTGATGGTCCCGCAACCCTTGCTCGACTCGTTCGAGCTTGAGTTGGTCAGCAATCGCGCTTTTCTCCATCTCGCTAGAACGTCTGTAAAGAAAGACGCCCATGATGATGGCACTGACCACGCCTTGCGTGGTGAGCGCGTTTATGTAGAAATCGACGCTCTGCCCCCAGCCAAGCAATGGCATGATAACGATCGCCAGAGCCAGTGCCAGTGCGTTGTAGGCGACTCTCAGGGCAATACGTCCTGGAACGGCATCCACCTTCGTGGAGTAACCGAGCCATAGCAATGTTGGAATGAAAAACAACAAATTGATCGTGCCGAGCTGCAACCCCTGTCGCGGGAATCCAAACAGAATCAGCGTGATTTCGATTGCTGCCAGGAAGATCAAAAAATCCAGGACTCGAACTGCCCACCGGCTGGGCTGAAACGGCCGGATCAGCATGCGATGAAAGAGCATGGTCACAGCGATCGACCCCTGAATAATGACGGAGGTCAACAGATCGAGATTGAATGAGTGCGGCAGAAACACCGCCAGATAACCCATCAGCGCCAGACTGAACAGAATCTGCATGACCTGAACGGCCACGAACCAGCCAACCAGCGCCTCCCGTCGTACGATGAAGTCGCTAGTCGCCCATAACAGAATCGCAAACATCAGGCCGATGAAAGGAACCTGAAAGCTCTGAGTCCGCATGTTCTGGACATACCAGTCGGAAAACGTCAGCACCTGGACCTCGATCATGGCCGTGCTGGTCGTCTTGACCCGCAGGTAATAGGTAGTTTCCTGTCGGGGCTCAATCTCGAAAATATGAGATTCGTTCAGGCGCTCGTCACCCTGATTGTGCACCCTGTCTCCCGCAACCTGGGTGCTCCAGACACCCGGTACCGCAGTGGACGTGTAGAGCGTCAGAGTGTCCAGAAAATGCGGCTTGACCGTCAGATACAGCGGTTTGTCTGACGCCTTCACGCGGATACGTAGCCATATGACCGAGTCCGTATAGCCTTCGCTGAGCATGCCATCGAAGACGGTGAACGATTGCGCCATGACCTCGTCAACCGTCAGTCTTCCTGACGAGTCATCATAGTACGCAGTCTGCAGCAGAAAACTCTGTGCCGACGCCGCGCAGGAGACGGCCAGCATCACCAGACACATCAGAAATCCGCGAAACATCCGATCGACGATCAATTGCTGGCCTCGACTACGTATCACGCCACAAAGGGCTCTTCAGGCACTCTGAACTGAAGAATACCAGTCGGCCACGTTCATTCGCCGCAAACGCAAGCATTCACCCCAGGTCGCACGACTCGCCATCCAGAAATCAATCAGTCATACTTTATCCAGACAACCCTCTCACTGCTGGAATCTCAACATGGCCAATGCAGACAATCAATCCGACAAACCTGGCTTGCCGGGTCAGCAACAAGGGCAACAAAGCAGATCAGGACAGGCTGAATCCCGGTCTGGGCAATCCGGCGGCCTGTCCAGAGGTCTGACCCAGTACGGAGATGCAGGCTTCTCTATGTTTTTACGCAAAGCCTTCATCAAAGGAGCTGGCTATACCGATCAGGTGCTGAACAAGCCCATTATCGGTATAGCAAGTACTGGCAGCGCTTACAACCCGTGTCACGGCAACATGCCGCAACTGCTCGAAGCACTCAAACGCGGCATAATGCTCGCAGGAGGGCTGCCGATGGAGTTTCCAACCATCTCGCTGCACGAGAGCTTCTCCAGGCCAACCAGCATGTACCTACGCAATCTGATGTCAATGGACACAGAGGAGATGGTTCGCGCCCAGCCAATGGATGCTGTGGTGCTGATCGGTGGCTGCGACAAGACCGTGCCGGCCCAGTTAATGGGTGCGGCCAGTGCCGGCATTCCTGCCATTGAGCTCATCACAGGCTCAATGCTCACCGGTTCGCATCGGTCGGAGCGTGTCGGTGCCTGTACTGACTGTCGTCGCTTCTGGGGCAAATACAGGGCGAACGAAATCGATGCAAACGAAATCAGAGAGGTCAACGACCAGCTCGTTGCAAGTGTCGGCACATGCTCGGTGATGGGAACCGCCAGTACCATGGCCTGCCTGTCCGAGGCACTTGGCATGACCGTACCGGGAGGAGCCTCACCGCCAGCCGTTACGGCAGACCGGATGCGCATTGCTGAACAGACCGGAACCGCTGCGGTCGACATGGCTCGGCGGGGGTTGACAATCGACCAGATTCTGACGGCCGATGCATTCGAGAATGCAATGCGTGTGTTACTTGCCATTGGCGGTTCAACCAACGGTCTCATCCACCTGACTGCAATCGCCGGTCGCACGGGCTACACCATCGATCTGGAAGCATTTGACAGAATGGGGCGAGAGACACCGGTGCTGGTCAACCTCAAACCCTCTGGACAACATTACATGGAAGATTTTCATGCGGCCGGCGGCATGACGACCTTGCTGCGCGAGCTTAGGCCGCTTTTACATCTGGATGCGATGACCGTGACCGGCAGAACGCTCGGAGAAGAGCTCGATGCCCGCCCTGATTCCTTCGACCAGACTGTCATCCGTCCACTAAGCAACCCCGTCTATCCGCAAGGTGGGATGGCCGTACTCAGGGGCAACCTTGCGCCAGGCGGTGCAATCATCAAACAATCAGCTGCTGATGCCGGGTTGATGGAGCATGAAGCACGGGCTGTCGTGTTCGAGAACGCGCAGGATCTCGCTGACCGCATTGACGACCCAGACCTGGACATCTGCGACCAGGACATCATCGTTTTGAAGAACATCGGTCCGAAGGGAGGCCCTGGTATGCCCGAAGCAGGATACATACCTATCCCGGCCAAGCTCGCCCGCGCTGGCGTCAAGGACATTGTCAGAATTTCTGATGGACGCATGAGTGGAACCGCCTTTGGCACCATCGTTCTGCACGTCACGCCGGAGTCTGCTGACGGTGGCCCACTCGCCTGGGTGCAGACAGGGGATCGCATCAGACTGAGCGTGGCCAGGCGAGAGCTCAGCCTGCTGGTCAGTGAAGAGGAGCTGGCGCAGAGAAAGCATCAGAACCCGGTTTCACCACGCGGGGCAGCCAGGGGCTACGAGAAACTGTACTTTGACGAAATCAACCAGGCGGATGAGGGCGTTGATTTCCGGTTTCTTGCCAACCCTGACGCCAAAGGCTCCATACCGCGCACCTGAGATCCGCTGAACAAGGGAGCGAACAGAAGCTCTTTTACTGGGACCGGGGACCTTGATCAGGCGGCCCGGCCTGACCGCGTCGCATGATCAACCGGTCAAGGCGTTCGATCCGGTGCCTGTGCGGAGTCGTAATAGCATAAAAGTTCTCCTGAAGATCATCTGACTGCCCGACTACGGTCAGCATTCCTGTCCCCAGCTCGTCCTGCACTACGACTTCCGGCAGCAACGTCAACCAACCACTGTCACGCGCAATCAGACGGAGCATGGCCATGTCGTCAACCTCGGCACGAATCCTTGGTTTCACATCGGCTGCAATACACAACGCCTCAAACTGCCCCCTGAGTGCGTGACGCAATCCTGGCACGGCAATCTCGATGCCATCCAGATCCTCAGGTATTCGCAGGGATCGCGCCTGCCACGGATTCGCAGGCCCCACCACACAGATCGCCTGACTACCCAGAAACCGGCATAGCAAGGGACGCTGTGCATCAGACGAAACCGGTTCGTTGGCTAGCACCAGATCCAGCTGATGCCTGATCAGTCGATCCAGCAGCCCTTCCAGCAATCCGGACTCAAGTGTCAGCGTGACAGTTGAATCGCTCAAAAGCGGCCGAAGCAGGTTCTCCTGGTAGTTTCTTGACATGGTGGCCACGCTGCCTACCCGGACCGAGACCAGACCATCGCGGCTTCCCTGAAGTCTGCCAAGCATCTCCTGACCGAGCCCAAAGATGTTTTCTGCGTACGAGAACACCATCTGACCCGTGGCTGTCAATGTGAGCGAGCGCCCTGCACGTTCGAACAATGACTCACCCAGTCGATCTTCAAGTTGCCGGATCTGGGCCGAAAGTGCTGACTGGGAAATATGGATCTGGTTTGCGGCCTGGGTCAGATGGCCAAGCTTTGCCACCCGCCAGAAGTAGAACAGGTGATTGAAATTCAGTTGTTTCAAGTCCATTTTCAAGTTCATGCGGTTCACCTTTCTCTGCTTTCGGATCGACCTGCATCAGGTCTGGCGACACAAGGCGCGAGACGTGCACGAGGTAGTTCGACATTCACTTGCCTTGATTGTTCTTTATAAAAGAACAATAGATTCTTATATATGTATTTTACAGAACAACCAAGCGCCTTCATCATGAGATCTGTTCGACATCCGACCACCTTATTCCTCCCCACACCATGTCATTCACCATTGCTCTTGTCTCGGGCCTGGCTCTGTTTGTACCGAGCGTCCTGATTCTCTACGCGATCGCGCTCACGGCCAGACAAGCCACTGACTCGTCTGCCCATGCAGCATGGAAAAAGTTCAGGCGACTCACTGCCATCACCGCGCTCGCATCCCTGATCGCAGCTGTGGCAGTCTGGGTAGCTCACCCAGGCACAGACCCTGTCTGGATCATTCAGGACTGGCTTGGGTTAACCCGCTTCTCAGTCATCTTCGCCTTGCTGGTGCAGGGTCTAGGTCTTGTGATCAGCACCTTCTCGGCTCGCTATCTGGAAGGCGAGCACAGACAGATCTACTACATCACCTGGCTGGCATGCGTACTTGGTTCGGTTCAAGTGCTCATATTTGCACAACACTGGATCATCCTGATCACCGCCTGGTCTGCCGTTGGCCTCTCCATGCAGAAGCTGCTCTGCTTTTACCCGGACCGCCCGTTTGCGCTTCTGGCCGCCCGCAAGAAGCAGTTGGCCGACCGGATTGCAGATCTTCTGCTCATACTGGCCGCAGGACTGATCTGGTTCGAAGTGGGGCAGGGTTCGCTTGCCGCGCTGGAAAGCCACCTCGCAGCAGGCTCGGCAGGACTGACACTCCAGATTGGCTCAATACTGCTAGTCGTGGCCATCCTCATTCGCACCGCACTGTTGCCAGCCCATGGGTGGCTGACACAGGTCATGGAGGCCCCGACTCCCGTGTCCGCACTGTTGCACGCAGGTGTTGTCAATCTTGGCGGATTTGTGCTGATACAACTGGCTCCGCTACTTGACTCAGTCATCTGGGCCAGATGGATCCTGATTGTGATGGGCCTTGCCACCACATTGCTGGCCGGACTGGTGATTCTGACCCGTGTCAGCATCAAGGTGCGACTCGCATGGTCAACCATCGCCCAGATGGGATTCATGGTGCTCGAGTGTGGTCTTGGACTTTATACCCTGGCAGCCCTTCATCTGATTGGTCACTCGCTTTACAAAGCACACGCATTCCTGCGAGCGTCAAGCACTGTACAGGACACCCGGGTACGTCGCATGCATCAGCCTGTCCAATACACCTGGCCAAACCTGGTAGCCGCTCCGGCACTGGCCTTGCTGATCACGATTCCAATGATCAGCCTGCCAGTCCAAAGCACCGGTGCGACGGGTCTGCCAATCTGGTGGGCTGTCTTGTTGGCCATGGCCTGGTCGCCCTTGTTCTGGCAAGGCCGGCAACCCGCGAACCTTCACCGGTTCTCCTTCAGAATCCATCTCTGGAAACTGGCAAGCACCTTCGCACTCATTGTCATGCTCTCACTGATCATCAGGATCACCCATCTGGTGCCACTCGGGGTGACTGACTCACCCGCACCGATCGCTGGATGGGTGAGCGCGCTGGCAATGAGCGCTTTCTACGCAGTTCTGGTCTGCATGCAGGTCTGTCCTGCCAGGCTGGAAACGCTCAGGCGCTGGAGCTACGCCGGGTTCTATGTTGACGAGCTCTATACCCGCATGACGTTGCGTCTGTGGCCGGGTCAGTGGATGCCCGATCAATCAAATCGACGCACAGCCAGCCGGCTCTGGATGGCAGGCGGCGATAGGCCGACCATGCCCTGAAAGACTGAGTTCGAGACGACTCACACCTGCACGTCAAAAATCATTTCTTACGGAACGGCATCATGAGCACCACTGCGATATTTGAGGACAGGGACACCAGCACGGCGGTCAATGCGCGGATGCGGTTGACATGCAAGCGGGCCGCTGCACAAGCCTGCCATGCGATCGCCCCTGCCTGGCCACTGGACCAGTCCATCGCTGTCAACCCTTATCACCAGCGAACAGAACGACCGCTGCGTGAGATCGCTACCAGAATGGCGGTGTTTGCGGGCATCCATGTCTTCCCGCCGCGCGCATACTTTCGGCAAGCCTGGCAAGACGGAAGGATTCACATCCAGGATCTGGAACAGGCACTCAGAGGGTGCGGTGCCACAGGACAGGATGGACAGTCAGCCGATCACGCGTTAAGCACTCGTATCTGCATTCAGGCACTGAACACTGAACCCGCTTTGCCACGCCTGCCCTTGCTGATGGATGTGCTAGACGATGACCCGGGGCGCCACACACGCCTGAACTGGCGTCAGGCCATCACGCACCAGATCAGTCAGACCTGCGCAGCGTACTTCGATCAGGATCAAGCAGACTGGCATCCTGATCGCGACCAGGGTCTCTACACATTCTGGCGCAAGACTTTGAGCAGGGATCACGGGATCGGTACACTGATGGGGTTACCTGATCTTGGACTAGCCACACGTTCAATCGCGATTGACGCCGACGCTGCGCTTACCCGTGTCCTGGGCCGAATCGGCCTGCCAGAGGCCGTCTGGGCTGACTACTTCGAAGCCGTCCTGCTAACGGTCAATGGCTGGGCCTCCTGGTGTGCCCATCTTGGTTGGCAGGCGCGTCTTCGTGGCGAGAAGGACAACCATCTGCATCAACTACTTGCCATTCGCCTTGCGTGGGGCGCCTTGCTCCTTGAGTGTAAAAGTGCAGACAGCTCCAGACACGCATTCGCAGCCATGAGAAGCCAGTGGGCACGCGCCTCTGAAACCCTGCGGCAAGCAGACAGCACGCTACACATCGACGAGATCTGGCAGTCTGCGCTGGACATCAGCTACCAGCGTAAACTGCTCGCCAAACTGAGGACACCAGCACCGCGGCTCCCCGTAACCGACGCCCCGTCGTGCCTTGCCTTTCAGGCTGTGTTCTGCATCGATGTCCGCAGTGAACCCATGCGGCGTGCGATCGAAACGGTCAATCCGCAAGCCCAGACCATTGGCTTTGCCGGATTCTTTGGGATGCCCGTGTTGTACACACCTGCGGGCACGTCAGCCAGCAGAGCACAACTGCCGGGCCTGTTTACGCCCTCCATGAACGTGACCGATCGCGTGATCACGCCAGTTACGCCAGTTACGCCAGCAAGACAGTCTGTGTCACTCAGCCAGACAAAACTGCTTGATCGCCGGTATCGCAACTTTGCGAGCGGACAACCGTGGCAGGCAGCCAGCCACTGGCCCAGCGCAGCGTTCTCGTTTGTCGAGACGCTCGGACTCACCTATGTCAGAAAGCTTTCCGGCTGGCTTTTGCCGTCAGAAAGCAAAGCGGCAAACGATGATCTGACAGGGGTTCCGGCCAGATATCGCTCAATTCTGCGACCAGTTCTTACCACCCCCGATCTCGACACGAAAATCTCTCTTGCAGCAGGCATCCTGAGCACGATGGGATTGCTCAGGTTCGCCCCAGTGGTACTCCTGGTTGGACACGAAAGTCAGTCTGCCAACAATGCACATGCATGCGCACTTGACTGCGGCGCCTGTGGCGGCCAATCGGGTCAAGTCAATGCGAGAGCCCTTGCCAGCCTGCTCAACGAACAGGGTGTACGCAAAGGACTAAAACAACTCAGCGTTGACATTCCTGAACATACAGCATTCGTCCCCGCCGTTCACAACACGACAACAGACGAGATAACGTGCTTTGACCTTGACCTGCTGCCAGAATCAATTCAGCAGCAGTGTGCCCAGATCCAGAAGCAATTCAGACTCGCTGGGGACAAGGCCCGGGCAGAAAGAGCAGGGTCACTCGGACTGGAACCGTCTCTATCGGAGTCAAGCCTGCTAAAGAGCTTGCGCCGGCGGGCCAATGATGGTGCCCAGACCCGTCCCGAGTGGGGCTTGGCTGGCAATGCGGCCATCATCTTCGGCCAGCGTGATCTCACAAAAACCCTGGATCTCCAAGGCAGGGTCTTTCTGCATGATTACAACCGGCGCGCAGATCCGCAGGGAGCCGTTCTTGAAGCCTTGCTGACCGGACCTTTGATGGTTGCCTGCTGGATCAACTGGCAATATCACGCCAGCACCAGCGATCCCGATCACATGGGTAGCGGCAATAAAGTTCTTCACAACGTCGTAGGGGGCCGCATCGGTGTCTTTGAGGGAAACGGCGGTGACCTGAGGATAGGGCTATCCCGACAGTCACTTCACGACGGCACCTCCTGGCGGCACGAACCAGTCAGACTGACGGTGATCGTCGATGCGCCCAAAGAACGTATCGATACCATCCTGAATCGACACCTGAACGTGGCCAGCCTGTTGCACAACCACTGGATCCACCTGTGGCAAAGAGACCCGGACGGATCTATCCACCGTTTCGTGTCAGGTCAAAAGGGGAAATGGGTGACAGTACAGGACTGAGGTAATGAACTTGTCACCCTAATGACTACATTCGGCGCCGTCCCATTCATGACCCGGTTTGGATGAGAGAGGCATACCCATTCAGGCACAGTTGCCGAAACTCACATAGGTTTTATGACTCTGACCGATGACACTTCGCTGAGCAGGCCGTTGCGGCCGCACAACAACGACATTCGGACATGGAAAAAACTGTCATCTTCTGGTTCAGAAGCGACCTGCGGCTTCACGACCAACCTGCCTTGAAGGCAGCCATCGATTCTGGTGCAAGCACGATACTGCCGGTTTACTGTCACCTGGACCAGGACATGGCCTCGCCCTGGGGATTCGCAAGACAACAAGGACTGCATCGACGGTACTGGATACAGCGTGCACTGCAAGGCCTCGAACGCGAGTTGACCGGACTTGGCAGCACCTTGCTTCACTGCCTTGGTGCCCCGGAGAAAGTACTTCCCGAACTCGCCCGCTCCATCGGGACCCGCAGGATCTACTGCGAGTCGATCGCCGCCCCCTATGAAGAACAGGAAGTCGTCGCACTACGCGCAGCAGGGTTGTCCGTCACGACAGTCTGGCAAAGCTCGATGCTGGATCCGTACGATCTGCCTTGGCCAGCACAGAAGCTTCCCGCGTCATTCACTCCCTTCAGACAGGCGATAGAGTCGGCGCGCATTCAGCCTCCCGCCCCCTTGTCCGTGCCGATACGGTTGCCCGCAGCACCTGACATGGCAATTCCAGCCGGGCTATCGGGCAGACCTGCCACCCTGCCTGCACCCTTTCTGGATCCGCGGTCCTCGTTTCCTTATACGCAACCGGAGTTCGATGGAACAGAACAGGCTGGACTGACACATCTCGAGCAGTATCTCCACGCACGAAGGCCACACACCTACAAACAGACCCGTAACGACCTGACCGGAACCGGGTACTCGAGCAAATGGTCTCCGTGGCTCGCAACAGGCTCGCTCTCGGCACGTGAAGTCATGTCTCAACTGCGCGGGTTTGAGGAATCTTACGGTGCCAATGACGGAAGCTACTGGCTGTGGTTCGAACTTCTCTGGCGCGACTATTTCCGTTTCCTGCACCGTCAATATGGACAAAAGCTCTACAGACAGAGGGGACTGGCAGACTTCCAGCCGCCCAGATTTCATGCGGCAAGCGGCTACGCCGGGCACAACGAGGAAGGATTCTGGCGCTGGTGTCACTCTGAAACAGGACAGCCACTGATCGATGCTGCCATGCGAGAGTTGCGACTCACGGGATTCCTGAGCAATCGACTGCGACAGATCGTTGCGAGTTACCTGGTTCATGATATTGGTGGAGACTGGCGCGCCGGCGCGGCCTGGTTCGAATCACAATTGCTGGACTACGACCCGTACAGCAACCAGGGAAACTGGCTGTACATTGCAGGACGCGGTACGGATCCACGAGGTGGTCGGCACTTCAACCTGCAAAAGCAAATGCAACAGTACGATCCACAAGGCCGATATCAGCAAAAATGGAGCAAAGATTGAGCACCTCACTGTCCGGAAACCAAATCTCCATTACTCCGGCACACACTATTCGGCTCATTCTGGGTGACCAACTGAACCCGCGCCACCACTGGTTCGAGAACACGGATCCAGGTGTGCTGTACGTGTTGATGGAGGTTCGGCAAGAAACCGACTATGTCCTGCACCATGCCCAGAAAATCATCGCGATCTTCGCTGCCATGCGCGCCTTTGCTGGCAAGCTGCGCCAACAGGGACACAGGGTCCGTTATGTAACGTTAGATGATCCTTCAAACCGGCACTCCATCACTGACAACCTTGATGCCCTTTTCGCCCGCTATCAGGCGCAACGCATGCAATGGCAACTTCCGGATGAATGGCGCCTTGATCAATGTCTGCAAAACTGGGCCAAAGCCGGGACATTCGAATATGAAACCGTGGACACCGATCACTTCCTGACCGACCGCAACGAGATGTCCCACCTGTTTAAAGGGCGCAAGCAATGGCTGATGGAACACTTCTATCGGGTCATGCGCAGAAAATGGAACGTCCTGATTGCGGCAGATGGATCACCGGTCGGTGGAAAATGGAACTTTGACAAGGAAAACCGTAAGCCGTGGCCAGGCACACCAGCCGAGCCTGACGACACTCGCTCTGTCCACGATCACAGTGCGCTCTGGGCCATGATAGAAGGCTGCGGTGTCAAAAGTTTTGGGGATTCTCAGGCGCAGACGTTTCGCTGGCCTTGTGATCGTGATGAAGCGCTTTCCCAGCTCGAGGCATTTGTCGAGCACACTTTGCCACACTTCGGGGACTACGAGGACGCGATGAGTGTCAGCAGTGAACGACTGTTTCACAGCCTGCTGTCCTTTGCACTCAACACAAAAATGCTGCATCCGCTTGAGGTCGTGAGGCGAGTCGAGCAAGCTCATGAAGCTGGGCACGCCCCCCTGGCAGCGGTTGAAGGCTTCATCCGCCAGATTATCGGCTGGCGCGAATATGTCCGAGGCATCTACTGGTCGCAGATGCCTGGATACGACCAACTCAACGGACTTGATCATCATCGCCCGCTGCCGTCGTGGTTCTGGACCGGACAGACCCGAATGAACTGCCTGCGCCATAGCATCGGCCAGTCACTCAAAACAGCCCATGCTCATCATATCCAGAGACTGATGGTGATCGGAAACTTCTCGCTATTGGCAGGTCTTGACCCACAGGAGTTGCATCGGTGGTACCTGGGCGTATACATCGACGCGTTCGAATGGGTGGAACTTCCCAATACAGCGGGAATGAGCCAATGGGCAGATCAGGGACTGATAGCCACCAAACCCTACGTCAGCAGCGCGGCATACATCGACCGCATGAGTGATTACTGCAAAACCTGTCATTACAACAAAAAGCAGAAAACTTCCGATCAAGCCTGCCCATTCAACGCGCTTTACTGGAATTTCTTTGAACACCATGGACCAACCCTGCGTCAAAACCCCCGTCTGGTTATGGCGTACCGACAAATCGGCAAAATGAACAACGAGCAACGGGCAGAAATCAGAAACCGTGCGCAGTGGATTCTGGAACACATCGAATCACTCTAGGCATTACTCGAGGACAGCCATATGAAGTCCCTTCCAAATGGATATAACGCACTGATCATTGGCTCAACTGGTGAGATCGGCTCGGCGTTCGCCGAGTACCTGGAAAAAGATCCAGGTTGTTCGAACCTTGTCAGACTCAGCCGAAACAGCACCCCACCCCTGGACTACAACGACGAATCAAGTATCGCCGATGCAGCGCGGCAACTGCGGTCTCAAGCGCCCTTTCACCTGATCCTCATTGCAACTGGCATGCTGCATCAGGCAAACCAGTTGCCAGAGAAACGCCTGTCCGGGCTGACCGCACAACAGATGGCAGACAATTTCAGGATCAACACTATCGGTCCGGCGCTCACCATTGCCCAATTCTCTCCATTACTCGCAAGGGACTCGCGCAGTCTGATGGGCGTGCTTTCAGCCAAGATCGGCAGCATAGGTGACAATCGTCTCGGTGGCTGGTATAGCTACCGAGCATCCAAGGCAGCGTTGAACATGGTCGTCCGGACCGCAGCAATCGAGCTGGCTCGCACTCACCCAATGGCCGCACTGGTCGCTTTGCATCCCGGTACGGTTAACAGCCGACTTTCAGCGCCATTTCGCGGTGCCGAGATCGGACGCCCCGCAACAGATGCTGCGAGCGACCTGCTTTCGGTTCTTGACCAGCTTAGTTCCGACAACTCCGGAACCTTCTGGTCCTACAACGGCGAACAACTGCCCTGGTAGCCAGATGACCCGAAGCGCTACTGGCCTTCATTGGACCCACCCCTTCCCTTGCCGGGCATGAGCAGTTGGCCGCGCTCCAATGGCAGACCTGTCCGTTGCTCACCCCAGTCAAGTGACTTGAAAGTGGTTTGTCTCGGAGGTTTCACTGGAACATCCGACCTTGCCATCGATCAAACGATCTACAATTATTTAAAGTATTTGCACACTGATATGCATCCCACCAACGCTAGAAGGCTCATTCACCATGCAGAAATCCGAAATTGAGGAACGGCTCGAACGGATCGAAACCAAACTGAGTTTTGCGGAGGATCTGCTCGAAGAACTCAACAACCTGGCGTTTCGTCAACAAGCACAGATTGATCGTCTCGACGCTCAGATACGCCAGATTCAAGAACGATCTGAGCACTCTAGCGGCGCGCACGCGCGCGACCCCAGAGACGATATTCCGCCCCACTATTGAGTTCACCACACATGTTCAGGAAAACTCTTCTCTGTCTGGCAACGGCACTCCTGGTATCCGCCTGCTCGGGTGAAGACGCCCGGCAGCTGACAGCACCAGAAGCCTTCGAACAAGCTCAGGCTGGCGAGATCACACTGATCGACATCAGGCGTCCGGACGAATGGAAGCAGACTGGTCTGGCAAGGGATGTTGTCGCGATCGACATGAACCACCCGCAAGGCATCCCCGGATTTGCAAAAGAGGTTGCGCGAACAGTCAACAACGATCTCGATGCACCCATTGTCTTGATATGTCGCACTGGCAACCGCAGCAGTCGCATGGCCGAGATTCTATCGGAAACAGGATTCACCAACGTCAAACATATCCCGAAGGTATGCTCGGTAGTTCAGATGGTCCTGGCTGGGTGGCACGCGGGTTACCGGTTGAACCTTGCGCACAGTGCTAGAGAGCCCCGATACTCTGATGAGAGACACTCGTCGCATGTGAAACAATGCGAGTGTGGCCTGCTCGAATGCCAACCTGGCAGCCTTGCTGGCGCAGGCGAGCCAGACACAAAAAACCCCGCGTAAACGGGGTGGTTGGCATGCTGTCACTGTTCACGGGATACCGTGAACAGTATTGCACCTGGCTAGACGTTGAACAGGAAGTTCATGACGTCACCATCCTGCACCACATACTCCTTGCCCTCTGATCGCATCTTGCCGGCTTCCTTCGCACCCTGCTCACCTTTGCAGGCAATAAAGTCCTCGTATGCGATTGTCTGCGCCCGGATGAAACCCCGCTCAAAATCCGTGTGGATCACGCCTGCTGCCTGGGGCGCCGATGCACCGACGGGTACTGTCCAGGCACGCACCTCTTTCACACCAGCCGTGAAGTAAGTCTGCAATCCCAGCAGTCTGAATGCAGCCCTGATCAGTCGGTTCAGTCCTGGCTCTTGCATACCCATGTCTGCCAGGAAGATCTCTTTGTCCTCGTCAGGCAGATCCGCAATCTCGGCCTCGGTCGCGGCACAGATTGCAACTACGGGCGCGCCGCGCTTTTCTGCGTACTCTTTCAGGTTGTCCAGGAGAGGATTGCTGTCAAAGCCATGCTCGCTCACGTTACCAACGTACATAGCAGGTTTGGCCGTGATCAGACACAAAGGCGAGAGAAGTTTGCGCTCGCCTTCATCCAGGTCCAAGGTGCGTACAGGATGCCCCTGATCAAGGTGTTTGACACATTGCTCAAGGATGGTGACCAGTTTCTGCGCATCCTTGTCACCAGATCGCGCTGTTTTCTGGTGCCGGTGCAATGACTTCTCAACCGTTTGCAGATCAGCCAGCGCCAGCTCCGTTTCAATGACTTCGATATCAGCAATCGGATCCACACGGCCTGCGACGTGAATTACGTTGTCATCCTCAAAACACCGAACCACATTGACGATCGCGTCAGTTTCCCGAATGTGCGACAGAAACTGGTTTCCAAGCCCCTCGCCCTGGCTCGCTCCAGCGACCAGTCCGGCAATATCCACGAACTCGACAGTCGCGGGCAGAATGCGCTCTGGCTTCACAATCCCGGCAAGACTCTCAAGCCTCGGATCAGGAACCTCGACCACGCCAACGTTGGGTTCAATGGTGCAGAAAGGATAGTTTTCTGCGGCGATTCCCGCTTTGGTCAGCGCATTAAAAAGAGTGGACTTGCCAACGTTGGGCAGACCAACAATACCGCACTTCAAACTCATTGAACTTCCTCGGGAAACAAGATGGACACCAGAGCTGCGATACAAGAGGTACGGGTGACGCAACAGACACCAGGCAACCTCAACGGTGCGCATAGCAATTACCGGCGGGCTTTCAACGCCTGGCCAGCCGCACCACATGCACTCAGGCATCGTGACAAACCCGTCAGGTTGCTGCCTCGTGGCATACAGGAAACCTGTCAACGGGTCGCGAAACCCCCGATTTTAACCCGCTAACAAGACGACCTCCGAACTCACGAGATTTCTCCAACGAGTTATACCCAGACGTCCGAGGATGAACAGGACATTCCTGCACTTTCCGGTCGTTTACTCACGTGCGCGTTGACCGGCAAGAGTTGCTGCGTGCTATCTTGGATCATCGCTGGCAACCTTTATGTGAAACGGCCGAGCCAGGCATCTGCGGGTTGCCTCAATCACTTTGAACGACTTGAAGAACACTTTCCGTAGCATCATGACTACCATATCCGAACGTATCAATTCTCCATTTCAGACACTCTCAGACCTGTTGCGCCAGACGGCAATCGAGCAGCCTGGCCACCCAGCCATCATCCTGAATGATGAAGTCATTGACTACCAGACTTTTGATGCGATGGTCGATGCTGTTGCGGCAAGCCTGCAACGAGACGGACTTGTACCAGGTGACGTCGTCGCGGTCTGCGCCCAGACATCCATTCGTTACGTGGCGACTTACTGTGGATGCCTGCGCGCCGGGGGAGTACTGGCTCCGTTGCCTCCGTCAGCACGTGCGGATAATCTGACTGCCATGCTGGACAACAGTGAAGCCAGATGGTTGTTTCTGGATCAGGCGGTTCATGGTGAATGGCCACAGCAGCAAGCACTCGCTCACCTTAAGCGCATCACAGTGGATGACAGTGAGGTGGCAACGCCGTGGTCATCCTGGCTTGACGACCAGTTGACGCCCAAACCAGTCGAGATCAAACCGCAAGACCCGTTCAATCTGATCTACTCCTCTGGTACGACCGGTGTTCCCAAGGGAATTGTGCAACCGCATGGAATGCGCTATTCCCACATCCAACGCGCCTGGATCAATGGATACCGGCCAGAGTCGGTCGTCATGACAGGTACACCGTTGTACTCGAACACGACCCTGGTGGCTGTGTTGCCATCGCTTGCGATCGGGGCAACCGTGGTGCTGATGGACAAGTTCGACGCACAGAAGTACCTCGAACAGGCGCACCGTTACCGTGCGACCCACACCATCCTGGTTCCTATTCAGTTCCAGCGCATCCTGGCACACCCAGCGTTCGACCGATTCGATCTGTCGGGTTTTCAGGGGAAGTTTTCTACCAGCGCGCCGTTTACAGCCAAGCTAAAGGCGGATGTACTTGATCGCTGGCCTGGTGAACTGACTGAGATTTATGGCATGACTGAAGGCGGAGGCCGGTGCGAACTTCAGGCTCACTTACATCGCGACAAACTGCACACGGTCGGGCAACCAGCGGAAGGTTGCGAGATCCGGATCATTGATGATCAAGGCGTGGAAGTTGCCCCTGGCCAGCAAGGAGAGATTGTTGGTCGCTCCAAGGCCATGATGAAGGGGTACCATCGGCAGCCCGACCTGACCCGCCAGGCTGAATGGTACTCACCGCAAGGGCTGCGATTCATTCGGACAGGTGATGTCGGACGCTTCGATGAAGACGGGTTTCTTGTACTCGGAGACCGCAAGAAGGACATGCTGATATCCGGTGGATTCAATATCTACCCTTCAGACCTCGAAAGCGAGCTGATTCAGCACCCTGATGTACTGGATTGCACTGTGGTCGGGGTTGCATCAGAGCGCTGGGGAGAGACACCGGTCGGCTTTGTCGTGCTCAAACCAGGAGCGAGTGCGGGTGATGGTGATATTCTGGCCTGGGTCAATGAACGGCTGGGAAAGACACAGCGCCTGGCACGACTTGAGATAGTCGCTGAGCTGCCCCGCAACGCAATCGGCAAGGTCCTCAAACGTGAGTTGCGAGACAGCTTTTCTCGCGACCACGGCGTACTTAACTGACGGACACCAGGAATTGGGTGGACGATCACCACCCCATCACTGTCGGATCGGGCGGTACGCCTGCTCTGAATGTCGGCTAGGGCAACATGTCTGACGGCACGAGCTGAACGGTCGTCCAGACCAGTAAAAGCGGCCCAAAATTAAAGAGCGCATGCAACAGGATCGCCGCGCCAATGCCGTGCATCACCCGCATCCAGCCAAGTACCAGCCCGGTGATCCACTGGGGCAATACCAGAATAGGCAGCATCCACCATTCGAACGCTTCGAACGTGAAGTTTTTAATATGAAGGGCGGCAAACAGCAAAGTCGAAGCGTGAAAGATCCACCAGAAATGATTGCGATATCGCTTTAGCCATCGCCTCGCGCCAGGTGCTGGCACACTGGTTGATCGCGTTGAACGATAGATCAGGTAAAGGCCCAACGCAAACAGCAAACCTTGCACCAGGCCGGGCCCGTTCCAGAGTGCCATGATCATGAGCGGCACCAGCCATAAAGCAATAGCTGGTCGACGCAAACCGAACCGGAACAACATCTCCTCGACCAGCGGCGCCCACACAAGCGCCAGTAACCATGGCAACTGCGTAGGGCTGACAGCGTGGGTTGCACCCGCACTCTGTGCTACACCGATCACCAGCGGACCGAACAGGAACATGTTCAGCAACCAGAGCGCCGTTGCCCACTTCAGGAGATCACGCCAACCGATATCGGGTAACCAGTCTTGCACCCAACCGGCACGCGGGTGAATATGACGACGGCGTGGTGCCAGATAAGGTCTGGCACAAAACCGGATGAACAAGCGCCACTGCTGGCGCCACGTCTGAGCGGTCATGCGCCTGTTGCCTGTTGAGAAGCGACCGGATCACGATGCAACTCACCCATCACCTTGTTCATGTTGCCGTCCAGAATCTTGTCCATTGCCTGATCGCAACGAGCGAGTGCCTCATCAATCGCCCTGGCCTCCTCCAGGCGGGGAGGATGCAGCACAAAATCCGCGACTCCCTGCTGCAAGCCAAGACTACGCGGATGTCCAATGCCAATGCGCAGGCGCCAGAACCCGGGCCCACCTAGAGCAGATTGAATATCCCTCAGGCCGTTGTGTCCGGCATGTCCACCACCCTTTTTGAGACGCACCTGACCTGGCAACAGGTCCAACTCATCATGCACCACGAGTATCTGTTCGGGGTCAATCTTGTAAAAACGCGCCAGTGCACTCACACTCTGTCCAGAACGGTTCATGTAAGTCTGAGGCTTGAGCAACCACATCGGTTGCCCATGGTTCCTGGATTTGGCTACTTCCCCAAAAAAAGACTTCTCCAGATGAAACGCAGAGCCTAGTCGTGACGCCCACTGTTCCACTAACCAGAAACCTACGTTGTGACGTGTCTGCTCGTACTGACTACCCGGATTACCCAGTCCGACAACGAGCTGGATCGAACTTTCTATCATGCTTGCACCCAAAAAAACGCCCTGCTGACTAGTATGTCAGCAGGGCCGGTCAATGTCACGTAACGGGTCGACAACCTGTCAGGCTCGCAACCCGGACAAGACTCGTTTACTCGGCGGCTTCGTCACCTTCCTCAGCAGCCTCGTCAGACTTGGCGCCACCTGGCATAACTGCCGTTACGAGCAACGGATTTTCGTCACCACCATGCGGAACGAACTTGACACCTACGGGCAGACGGATGTCTGCGAGGTGCATCGAAGCACCTGCAACGAACTTGGCCAGATTCACTTCAATGAACTGGGGCAGGTTTGCAGGCAGACACTCGATGTCGAGTTCGGTTACGACGTGAGTAATCACGGCTGCCGAAAGCTTGACTGCTGGTGAAGTTTCGGCATTGATGAAGTGCAGAGGCACTTTGGTATGAATGACCTCTTTGGCGCTGACACGCTGGAAGTCAACGTGCAAAACGAGCTGCTTGTAGGGGTGCCATTGCACGTCACGCAAAATCACCGACTGGGTCTTGCCCTCGATCTTCATATCCAGCACGGATGCATGGAACTGCTCCTTGCGCAAGCTATGGTAGATCTCATTATGATCCAGTTCGATGCTCAGCGGCTGATCAGTACCACCGTATACGATTGCAGGCACCCGACCTGCACGGCGCAGGCGGCGGCTCGCACTCGATCCCTGAACGCTACGTGGGGTTGCGTTAAATTCCATTTCTAAACTCCAGAACGGGTCACTCGACCCAATGTTGGCAGGGCGCCTTATGGCACCCTGCATCGGTTTCATGCCGCGACCAGCATGAAATCTAATTCTTGTTCATCAGAGACGATCAGTCTACAAACAGTGAGCTCACGGATTCAGCGTGCGAGATCCGGAGAATTGTTTCCCCGAGCAACGCCGCACAAGAAAGCTGGCGAATCCTGCCAGTTGCCGCCGCTTCCGCAGAAAGCGGGATCGTATCTGTCACAACCAGCTCATCAAGTTCTGACTCAGCGATCCGCTCGACCGCGCCACCCGAGAGTACAGCGTGAGTGCAATAGGCATATACGGCACCCGCTCCACGTTCTTTCAGAGCCGAAGCGGCCTTACAGAGCGTCCCGGCTGTATCGACCATGTCGTCCATGATCACGCAAGTCCGTCCGTCTACCTCGCCAATGATATTCATCACCTCAGATACGTTGGCCCTCGGCCTGCGTTTGTCGATGATCGCAAGGTCTGCTTCAAGCTGCTTGGCAAGCGCACGCGCACGAACCACGCCACCGATGTCGGGAGACACCACCACCAGGTTGGAAAGATTGCGGCGCCAGATATCTCCGAGCAGAATCGGCCCCGCATAGATGTTGTCGACCGGGATATCAAAAAACCCCTGAATCTGGTCGGCGTGGAGGTCCATCGTCAGCACGCGGTCGACACCAACGACCTGCAACATGTTCGCAACCACTTTGGCAGAAATCGCAACTCTGGCTGAGCGTGGACGCCGATCCTGACGTGCGTAGCCAAAGTAAGGAATTGCCGCCGTGATACGACCTGCCGAGGCTCGACGCAATGCATCAACCATGACCATGATTTCCATCAAATTGTCATTGGTGGGTGCACAGGTGGGCTGAAGAACAAAAACGTCCTTTCCCCGGACATTTTCGTTAATCTCGACCATGACTTCGCCGTCGGAGAACCGACCCACGGTCATTTTGCCGAGCGACATGTCAAGATGATTAACTACGTCTACGGCGAGACGGGTGTTCGCCGTCCCCGTAAATATCATGAAACTTTCAGAGGCCATGATGAAAGCGTCGCTCACGTCAAAAACAAAAAGCTGTTGAACCGCGCCGAACGGATGTGAGGCATGTTCAACAGCTTGTGAATGAGTGGCTGGGGAGGAAGGACTCGAACCCTCGCATGCCGGAATCAAAATCCGGTGCCTTAACCAACTTGGCGACTCCCCAACGAGTCGGATACCCAATCTTTTAAAGGGTGGAACTGAAGCCCGTCACAAACGTGAACTGATTTCAGAGAACCCCCCAACTTGAAGTTGGATATTTCATTGCCAGACTGCATTTTAGCGAGCAATTCTTCTGATGCCAACTGCGCGCTTTCAGGAGTGTCTGCTTCTGCAAACAGGCAAGACCCCGAACCGGACAATCTTGCTTCGACTCCTAGCGTGGACAACCAGGATTTTACCCGATGAACCGCAGCAAACCTTCTGAGAACCACCGCTTCAAGATCATTTTTCCCGAAACCGCTGCCTGACCAGATTGTCTTGTTTCGCATTATAACGCCATCGGACAACCTGTTTTGGACTGTGTTTCCTGACCCAACGAAATTGATGCAACCAGAAAAGTCCGTTATTTTGACTGTTTCTGAGTCTCGTGTCAAATCGGGATCTGTAAAAACTGCTGCGGTCTCGATATGGACATCCGGTTTAAAGACCAGATAACTGATATCCGGCACGTTGACTGACTCGATCTGCTCGCCAATTCCCTGCACAAAGGCAGCCGTACCCTGCAAAAAGAATGGCACATCTGCACCGAGCGTCAAGCCAATCGCCATGAGTTGCTGGCGATTCAGACCTGTTCGCCACATACGATTAAGCGCAAGCAACACGGTCGCCGCGTCACTGGATCCACCACCGAGACCTGCACCGGAAGGAATCCGCTTGTTGACATGAATATGTGCGCCCAGTACGCAACCGGTTGCTCTCTGAATAGCGCGCGCAGCCCGTACAACCAGATCTGATTCGTCGGCGATCTGCTCCGTGAGCGTGCTTTCGCGGCTGATCCTTCCGTCTCGACGTAAATCAATCGTAATGGAGTCAGACAGAGAAATCAGACGGAACAGGCTCTGGAGAAGATGATAACCATCCTCTCGCCGACCGACGACATGAAGGAACAGATTGAGTTTCGCGGGGGCCGGCAAATCGTAGAAGGTCATCGGTTCGGGCAATTAATAAAAACTTGATGTGCACATGAGTTGACAAAAAGGCCCTGGAGAGGATTCAGGATACCGTGCTTGCCGGACCGTGACCGTCTTCCCGCGAACTTCCTGATACGTGCGCAGAGTCCACCACCATCCGCAAGATCACCGTCCGTCCCAGTTCAACACCAGAAATTTCCATCAATCTCGGACCTGCCCCGTCATAACGATCAAACCTGACCTGCCAGCCGTCCTGTCGCAACGAGACAACACGACCTTGCTCGTCGTACTGCACGTTCTGGACACGCGCATCATCCTGGATATGACCACGCAACCAGTCAGCGAGTGCATCAACCGGAACCTGCGCACCGAACAGATCAGCAACAAGCGCAGAAGCTGTAGGCGCGCTCCTTGTCTCATTTCCCGGACGCTGCAACACAACAACGCCCGGAGAAGCATCCAGACGCGCAAGTGTGTTTCCGAGCGGACCGAGCAAGTCCAGTTGCCAGCCGTACTCTGCCTGACGCCATCGAAACCCGCCCTGGACAGACTCCGCAGGCTCACCCGACGCCACAACCTGAGCCACAAATCTTCCGGACCTCTCAAACTGAGACACAAAACCAGGTTCAGGATGCGAGGCACAAGAAGCGATCAGCATGACCGCCCCTGTGAAACAAATTAAACGCCAGAGCGACCTGATCACCTTTGAATCGCGTAGTCGCACTGAAATCAAGAGCACTTGCGTCAAGAATCAGCTCCGTAGCGCTGAATGGTTTCAATCAGCACGGGATCCTGTGAATTGATCTGCAGGCCCTCCTGCCAGATCGCGCGCGCAGCTTCCTGCTGCCCGAGCTCCCAGAGCACCTCTCCCAGATGAGCAGCAATCTCGGATTCCGGTCGCATGTTGTAGGCCTGCTCAAGGTATCGGCGCGCCTGTTCAAGGTCGCCTTGACGGTATTTGACCCACCCCAGACTGTCCAGGATATAAGGGTCGTCCGGCAGAATCTGGTGCGCCTGAGTAACCAGCTGCAGGGCTTCACCCAGGCGATCCCCCCGATCTGCCAGGGTATATCCGAGTGCGTTGTAAGCGTGTGCATACCCTGGATCAAGTGCGATCACCTGCCGAAGATAACGCTCCATTCCGAGAATATCGTCCTTGCGCTCGAGCAACATACCCAGCTCATACTTGATCTCGACCGAATCAGGGATCTGGTTGTCAGCCTCTCTCAGCCGCTCGATGGCCTGATCGATCCGGCCATCCTGGCGAAGAATCTGCGTGAGCGTCAAAACGCCGATCAGCTGCTCATCCTGATCCAGAGGGTGCGCCGCGTCGATCATGCGAACCGCCTCGTCGACACGTCCCTGATCTCCCCGGATCTTGGCCTGACGCAGTCGGGCTGAATACATCGCTGTGGGATCTTCAATCCATCCGAGCCACTCGACCGCCCGATCATGCTGACCCTGACGCTCTGCGATACTGGACATGAGTGTGTACGCGTCGGTCAATGCAGCGGTCGCGTCGGTTGCACCCGCAGACATCGCGTCCTCGCGCTGACTCTGCACCTCGATAAACTCACTGAGCAAAAGACTGGCGTCGTCAAGCCGGCCCATCTGAAACGCAAACTGCGCCCGAATAAACAGCAGATCAAAGTCCTCGGGAAACTCGGCGGACATCAAGCGAAGCTCATCAAACGCTTCGTCAATCGCGCCTTGTTCAGCCATTTGTCCAGCCAGCATCAGTCTCAGGCGCCTGGCCTGCGGGTGAGACCGCGCAAACTGCCTGGCAGCGGCAATCGCTTTCTGAGCGTCAACAGGAACTCCGTAGTCAAGCACTCGCATCGCGGCATCTTCAGAGCCCGGATCCAGCGCAAGCGCCTTGCTAGCCTGTTCAAACGCGAGCTCATAGTTCTGCGCGGCTTCGGCCAGATCCGCAGTTGCCATGAATGCTGACATGGTACCCGTCTGCCCACTCTGATCGATCACATCGGTGATGATCTGGAGCGCTTCCTCACGGTCCTTCATCCGCGCCAGAATACCCATGACCTGTGCCAGTGCCTCGGTTTTGTCAGACCGGGCGTCCACATGCTCGACCAGCGCATCAACCAGCCCACCGGTCTGACCGATGGCCGCCATCAGTGCCAGTCGCATGGATTGCGCCTCTTCGTTGCCTGGATCAATCACACGCCAGGCATTGACAGCGCTAAGTGCCCCTCTGTAATTTCCGACAAGCATGTAGAACTCAACCGCTCGCTGGGCCAGGCGAGGGTCGCCTGTAAACCGGGCAAGTTCCAGGCTGGTGTCCGCTGCCGGCTGAAATCCGCCTCGCTGAGCAGCGAATTCAGCGACCAGAAGCCGGTAGAGCACATCGGCAGTCAGCCTCACGCCGGGCAGCTGGTCCGACTGAAGGACAATAACATCATCCTCCTGCGGCAATGGCCGTATTTCCAGGTCGCTATCCTGCGCAAAGCTGGCCGGCGGCGAGGCACAGGCACCACTGAAGGCAGCGGCCAGCAGCGCAGCGCTCAGACATTTGGCAGGGCCAAGCCAGCCTTTCGAAGACGTTGTAAACAAACGAGTCAATCCCACAAACCCACCTCATTAGTGGCACAATCTGCCACAACTGGATAGAGACCTGATCTTAGCACCCGAGTATGCCGGAATTACCAGAAGTCGAAACAACTCGCGCAGGAATTGAAACCGCGGCAAAGGGACAGAAGCTTCAAGCGATGCTGATACGTCAGCGTCAGCTACGCTGGCCTGTTCCTGACTGTCTGCCCCAGGTAATTGTCGGTCACACCCTGAACTCGGTCGAACGACGCGGCAAGTACCTTTTGCTCGGCTTCGATCCAGGCCACCTGATCGTTCACCTAGGTATGTCAGGCTCCATCCGCTCAGTCGAACCTGGCGCACTTTGGAGAACCCACGATCACGTCGAATGGTTGTTTGACCGGAATTGCAGTCTGAGGTTGCATGACCCCAGAAGATTCGGTGCGATTCTCTGGCATGTGCGCGGGGACAAGCCCCTGCTTGAGCATCCTCTACTCGAGCGCCTCGGTGTGGAACCACTGAGTCAGGCATTTACACCTCACACATTGCTTGATGGCGTCAAAAACCGGCGTGTCAGCATTAAACAAGCCCTCCTCGCAGGTCATATCGTGGTGGGTGTCGGAAACATTTACGCATCGGAAAGCCTGTTTCGTGCACGGATTCACCCACAGATGCCTGCCTGTGACCTGACCCGGCAACAGGCCACGCGACTACACGCTGCGATCATCCAGACCCTGCAAGATGCGCTTGAGAGCGGCGGCAGCACGCTGCGCGATTATGTCAATGCAACAGGGGAGCCCGGCAGCTATTTCACCATTCACGCAGCAGTTTACGAACGCGAAAACACACCTTGCAGAGTCTGCACGACACCCATCCGGCGCATCGTGCAGGGGCAACGGGCCACTTACTTCTGCCCGGGATGTCAACGCCTCAGACGTAGAGCACCTTCCCGGGGTTGAGCAGCCCCTTCGGATCCAGCGCCACCTTGATCTGACGCATCAACCGCAATTCGAGTTCACTCTTGTACCGGGGCAACTCTCGCGTCTTTAGCTGGCCAACCCCATGTTCGGCACTGATTGAGCCGTTAAAAGCATGGACACTGTCGTGAACCAGCTGATAAATCTGGTCCTGCAAGCCCAACAGTTCCTGTTCGGTCTGATCCTCAGATCGTGAGACGTTGTAATGCAGGTTACCGTCGCCCAGATGGCCAAAAACGATGTTCTTGACGCCGGGAAACTTTGTTTGCAGCGCTGCATTGGTCACGTCCACGAACTCAGCAATTCGGGAGATCGGAATGGAGACATCGTGCTTGACGCTTTTACCAAGCTCTGCCTCGGCAAGCGGAATACTTTCGCGCAGATGCCATAACGCCTTGCTTTGCGCAACCGATTCGGCAATCGCCGCATCGAGCACCAGACCATCCTCTATCGCCTGCCCGAGCACGTGCTCAAACCGCGTCTGAGCATGCTCCGCGCTTTCGCTATCGGACAGCTCCAGCAGCGCAAACCAGGCAGACTTGGCACTATCCCCATCAAACGGAATCCGCTGCTGCGGGAACAGCTTCACGACCGCTTCCAGCACATGACCCGCCATGACTTCAAACCCCGTCAAAGAAGGTCCGAACCCGGATCGTGCGCGAGAGAGCATGGCCACGGCGTCAGGCAGACTTCGTAGCGCAAGCAGCGCAGTACGCTGCGCCACTGGCACGGGATACAGTTTGAGCGTCGCTGCAGTGATGATGCCAAGCGTGCCCTCACTACCAATAAAAAGGTCACGCAAGTCGTAACCAGTGTTGTCCTTTCTGAGACCGCGCAACCCATCCCAGATCTCTCCCTGGGGCGTCACCACTTCCAGACCAAGCGCCTGTTCGCGGGCGTTGCCGTATCGCAGGACTTGAGTCCCTCCGGCATTGGTCGCCAGATTGCCACCAATTGTGCAACTACCCTCTGCCGCCAGACTAAGAGCAAACAGACGATCTGCCTTGCGAGCCGCCTCCTGCAAGTTCTGCAAAACGCACCCCGCCTCGACCGTGATCGTGTCGTTATCTGTATCAATTTCACGAACGCGGTTCAGCCTCCCGGTCGACAGCACCACTGAACGCCCTGACGAGTCGGGAGTAGCGCCGCCACATAGCCCCGTATTCCCGCCGACAGTCACAATCGGGACGCCGGCATCGTAGCAAAGCTTGATGACCGCGGCGACCTCCTGGGTCGAACCCGGGCGCACCACCGCAAGTGCCTGACCTCTGTAGCGCTTTCTCCAGTCTTCCAGGTACGGTTGCGCCGCCTCATCCGTCAGCACATGCTCCACTCCAACAATTGCTTGCAGTTCAGTTTTCAAGTGTCAACCCCTTGTCGCGTCATGTCCCGCTGCGTCATGTACTGTCCTGACCGCCGGGCCTTGTTAGATCTGTTGATCCTCATAATCCGACAACCCTGTGCATCATCGTCATATCACCTTTCAGTCTGCCATAATACCGATGAAGCTTTCCCCAAGAGAATCTCAGCGAGTGCCTCGAGCGCTTCGAACCAACCTTGGCCGACTACCTGGTCTGGCCAGCTCCTTATTGCGATACCGCCATCATGCCAAACCGCGAACTTCCTGCACATGTTTTTAAAGCCTATGACATCCGGGGTGTCGTCCCCGACGCCTTGAACCCGAGTTTGCCACCCTCCTTGGGCGGGCACTGGGCAAGCGCGCAAGGCAAGCCCAGGTTTCTGCCATCGTGGTCGGATACGATGGCCGGCACAGCAGCCCGGATCTTGCCCAGGCACTCGTGACAGGCATCCAGGAAGAAGGCGTCGATACGATCGAGGTTGGGCAGGTTCCTACTCCGCTCGTTTATTACGCCGCTCACACGATGGAAACAGGCACCGGGGTGGCCATTACTGGCAGTCACAACCCCCCCGAATACAACGGTTTCAAGATGATGATGGCAGGGGTCACGCTATACGGACAGGCCATTACCAGCCTGCGAGACGAGATGTTACGGCCTGTTGCGATCGCTGATCGCCGGGGCGAATCCCGCCCCACCAACATCATTGATACCTACATTGAGGAAATCACCCGCGACGTCAGACTGGCACGCCCCATCCGGATCGCCATCGACTGTGGCAACGGCGTTGCATCGGAGATCGCACCTCGCCTGTTCAGGGCACTGGGTTGCGAGGTGGTTGAGCTCTTTTGCGAAGTCGATGGCTCATTTCCTAACCATCACCCCGATCCTGCAGATCCACACAACCTCCAGGACCTGATTGCTGCAGTCGAGCGCGAGGACTGCGAACTTGGACTGGCCTTTGATGGTGATGGTGACCGGCTCGGTATCGTCACCCGTTCCGGCGAGATCATCTGGCCAGATCGCCAGATGATCGTGTTCGCGCGCGATGTGCTGTCGCGCAATCCAGGTAGCGAGATCCTGTTTGATGTCAAATGCTCACGACAGCTTGCAGTTGCCATCGAACAGGCCGGTGGCAAGCCCGTCATGTGGAGAACGGGACACTCGCTAATCAAAGCCAAGCTCAAAGAAAGCGGCGCACCACTGGCAGGAGAGATGAGTGGTCACATTTTCTTCAAAGAACGCTGGTTCGGATTTGATGACGGCCTTTATACAGGCGCACGTCTTCTGGAGATTCTGTCTCGCTCAGAGAACGCTTGCGCAGAGCTTGAAGCACTGCCGAACGCATTCTCAACCCCGGAACTGAAGATCGAGATGGCCGAAGGCGAACCCTTCAAGATCATCGCTGCCTTACAAGCAGACCAGTCATTCGGTCCGGCGGACGTCTCGATCATTGACGGCGTGAGAGCAGACTATGAGGATGGTTTCGGACTTGCAAGGGCATCCAACACGACACCAGTCGTCGTACTCAGGTTCGAAGGTGACACTCCGATGGCACTCGACCGGATCAAGGGCGTCTTCAGAGAGAAGCTCACCAGGCTTGCTCCGAATGCCAAGCTACCTTTCTAAACAACTCGTACTGACTCGCCTTCAAACGATACAAAGTGTGCTGCATTAGTCATGGGCTGGCGGGGGAGGATCGTCCCGCCAACCACTGCATCGTTGATCACAATTGAAAAATGAATAAATTGCGCTTATCTGACTCGTCCAGTCTTCAGAATTCTGAAACCGTAAATAAAGTGTGGAGCGACTTCGAGCGCTCGGTCAGGAGTGCTCACCAGAAACGTTGCGCCGACACCCGGATCATCCGGGCTGCAGACCTGGACATTGACCTGAGCCTTCAACACAACAGCCAGGAAATGAATGATGCCTCTGTCGCTTTGCTCGAAGCACACCACTTCAACACCATGCGTCAGGCACTATTTCGCGGCGAACACGTAAACTGGACCGAAGACCGGCCTGCTTTGCACACAGCTCTGCGCCAGAGTCCTGCGCCTGAGGTCGTATCAGCGCAGATTGCTGAATCGCTTGCATGTATGAAAGCATTCGTCGATCAGTGCAACGCGCGAAACCAGTTTCGCAACATCGTTCACCTGGGCATAGGCGGTAGTGACTGGGGGCCTCGCATGGTCTGGGAGTCACTCAGAGGTCACGAAACACGGCGTAAGCTTCGCTTTGCAGCCAACATTGACGCGCAAGCAATCACCACCGCGCTCGACGGTCTGGACCCGAGAGACACGCTGCTCGTGATTGCCTCCAAGTCCTTCACGACCATTGAGTCCATTACCAATGCAAAGTACGCGCTGCAATGGATGCGCAACGCCGGCGTAGAAGATCCTTATGCCCAGACTGTTGCGCTCACTGCCAATCGCAAAGCGGCTCAAGCATTTGGTGTACCCGATGCACAAATATTCGAGTTCTGGGACTGGGTAGGTGGACGGTACTCCCTCTGGTCGAGCATTGGCATGTCGCTGGCGCTGACACTAGGATGGAGCACGTTCCTGCAACTGCTCGCTGGGGCGAGGGACATGGACACCCATTTCATGGATAGTCCTGTCCAGACCAACGCACCAGTCCAGATGGCACTGAGCGCGGTGGCCAACACAAGCGTGCTCGGGTACTCATCTCAGGTCATCTGCCCGTACGACGCCAGGCTGGCGGGATTCGTCATGTGGTTACAGCAACTCGAAATGGAATCCCTGGGCAAATCTGTCGATGAGAACTCACGCCCCATCCGACTGCATATCAGCCCGGCAGTCTGGGGCATGCCTGGCACTGACAGCCAGCACACGTTCTTTCAGTGGCTTCACCAGGACCAGACAGGTGCACCGGTCGATTTCATTGTGCGCAGGAGCGCAGATTGCCAGCACCCGGAACACCAGCGACTTCTGGTGGCCAACTGCCTGGCGCAGCGAGCCACACTCTGGCAAGGCAAACCGCTGGAACAAGTCAGACAGGAACTGGCACAAGCCGGACGCAGTGAAGATGACATCGAGAAGCTCGCCCCACATCTGGTGCACCCGGGCAACAGACCGTCGACACTGATTGTGCTTCCAGAGTTATCTGCACACACACTAGGCTCACTGCTAGCACTTTATGAGCACAAAGTTTTTGTCCAGAGCGTGTTGTGGGGAATCAATCCATTTGATCAGTGGGGTGTCGAGTTTGGCAAGAACATGGCCCGACGCATGACTCAGGGTGACCAGCAAGCGCTTGGCGATCTGGACGCTTCCACGCGCTACTGGATGCAGTCACTACTGTCTGACGGTTGACGCATTCTCGAACCCTGAATGACGGTTTCCCGAGGATGGAGCTTGTCGTGCACTCGCTCAACAGCACCTGTGCAAGCCAATCTGTCCCCATGCCATTGTCTGAGCGTGAGGGCCTGCAGCCGATGACGTATCCGTTTGTCCAGAGCTTTTGATGCAACCTTGCGTTCGACGACTACTACGACCTCTGCTGACTTCTCGCTCCGGCTCAACGCCGTTATACCCTTTCAGGATCAAGGCGAGATCTCCCCAGGTAAGGGTTCACGCACACCTTCGTCGCACAACCGCCGCATCTACACCACCTCGCCTTGGACACAAGAGCTTTGCGGTCTATGGCCCGCTCGCTCTGCTCGGCAGTGCCTTGTATGCGATTTCTGTTCGTCGGCTCGCAACTTACGCTCCACGCTTGGCCCCTCGCTTCGCTCTCCCCACGATCGGTCACCCTTTCGCAGTTGCGCTTCACTTTGCTCACTGTGACCAGCTCGCAGCGGGACTTGCACCCGCAGGTGTGCGCCCATGCTGGGCGCACATAAAAAAAGGCCCGGGATCGTAAGATTCCGGGCCAAATCCACCAAAGGAGGAGGGTGGAGGAGACAACCTTGTGTTGATGAACCACCCCCAGTTGCACAAGCAGCTTTTACGACTGCGCGCAGGGGAGGAAGTTCCCGATAACCAACAGAACATCACTCTCACGTTTCACTCTGTCGCTCCTTGAATGCAACTCGCTAAATTTTCGTAGCTTACCTTTCAAAAAGCAGTGAAATGAAGTGTTTCTAGATCTTTAGCTAACGTCTTCATCAACCACACCTCAACTATAACGATTTTTTTTGTGCAATGCAAGAACCACCTGACCGCACACAGACGACACTCTTGGTAATTTGTTGGTGCGCTGCAACAAACTAAAGCTAGGGTTAGTACCAAGGTGCGATTTGGACTCCTTTCCTGGCACTAAATCCAGTATGAACTGGAGGTCATCAGCCTGGAAGTCAGTTTCATCAGACTGGGCACCGGATCTGGAAGTCGCGCCGCCCCATGGCGCTGAGCGGTCTTACGGTGCTTGATCTCGTCGTCCCGCATTTGAACCACTATCTTGCGAGAGCGACTATCCTGAGCAGGCAACTCTTTCAAGTGGCCATCCAGGTGAGCCTCGACCTGACGTTCCGTTTCAGCCATGAACCCAAGGTTATATCGTTCGGGCGTCAGACTTGCGACAAGACCCAGTGCAAACGAACCGGCGTACCAGACTGGATTCAGAAAACTGACCCGGCTACCAAGTTCGCGAAGTCGTTGATCGCACCAGACCAGATGATCGACCTCTTCCGCTGCAGACTCCATCAGCATCTGACGCGTTGGTTCGCGTTTCGCGACGAAAGCCTGCCCGCGGTAAAGAGCCTGCGCGCAGACCTCACCGACGTGATTCACACGCATCAAACCAGCACTGTGACGTTTTTCGTGCTGGCTCAGAGCCTCATCTTCGGTCTCATTGAAATCTCCGGCAGGGTTTGGCCGCGCGGCATGCGCGACCCCTGACACCACTTGCAGTGCTGCAGCGACTTCACCAATGAGCTTCTCAAAAGGCGTGTGATGACGGCGCAATCGAACAGAAGTTGAAGACATATTCCCACCTTTTGAACAGGATCGACCGATTCGGACTCTCACCGGCCTACACACCAGACTGGGCAAACCAGCGCAGGCGCACATGCACCCTCTAGTCTCAATTATAGAAACCCGAGAGGGAGAGTGTCCCTTACTTCCTTGCCCGAACATATGAGTCAGATCAGACTGAATCAACCACCCTCTGCGATTCTCCTCTACCGGTTCCAAACAGCGACGGCACAGGGGGAACAGCAACACTGGGGGCATACCGGCTTTATCATACGAGATGCTGGGCGCTGTTTATGCTGCTTGCACACGCAACCCGGCTGGAATATGAAGCGACATTGACCCAGGCGGCCAGGTCTATTTACAAAAAATTATGATCGACGCCATCTTGGCGCATTGACGAAGGAGTCTGAGAATGAGCATGGAATGCACAGTCAACTGGGGCGGCCCGGATGGCATGCTGTTTGTGGCAACAACAGGATCAGGCCATGTCACGGCAATGGACGGCGCGCCGGGCGGCGGCGGACATAACCTGGCTCCCCGGCCAATGGAGATGCTGCTGGCTGGAACGGGCGGCTGCACGGCCTATGACGTCGTGCTGATCCTCAAGCGAGGCCGCCACCAGGTGACAGGCTGCAGCGTGAAGCTCTCAGGGGAGCGCACCGAGACGGACCCCAAGGTTTTTACAAAGATCCACTTCCACTTCATTGTGACGGGCAAGAATCTTTCTCAGCAGGCAGTCGAAAGAGCGGTGAAGCTCTCACATGAAAAGTATTGCTCTGCGTCTGCGATGATGGAAAAAACGGCCGAGATCACAACTTCCGTGGAAATAGTCGACTCGAATGGAGCGATTGAAGCGGCTTCTGGTGACGGACAAGCATGAATCAGTACGAAACATTGATGCGCCATGTTCATGAGCATGGTGTAGAGAAAGCAGATCGCACCGGGACCGGCACAAAATCTGTCTTTGGTTATCAGATGCGTTTTGACCTGTCTGAAGGTTTTCCGCTCGTGACAACCAAGAAGCTTCACACACGAAGCATCTTCGTCGAGTTGCTATGGTTTCTGCGCGGCGATTCGAACGCCAGATGGCTGCAGGAACGGGGCGTATCAATCTGGAACGAATGGGCGCGTGCAGACGGTGAACTCGGCCCGATCTACGGCGTTCAATGGCGATCCTGGCCAGCGCCTGACGGACGCAAGATTGACCAGATCAGCCAGGTCATTGATCAGATTCGCAACTCGCCGGACTCGAGACGCATGATCGTATCGGCCTGGAACGTCGGGGAGATCGAGAACATGGCCCTGCCACCTTGCCACGCGTTCTTTCAGTTTTATGTCGCGCAAGGCAAGCTGTCTTGCCAGCTATATCAGCGCAGTGCGGACATTTTTCTCGGGGTACCCTTCAATATTGCCAGCTACGCCCTGCTGACTCACATGGTTGCACAGCAATGTGATCTTGAGCCGGGGAGTTTATCTGGACCGGGGGTGACTGCCACCTCTACAACAACCATCTGGACCAGGTGAAAGAGCAGCTCAGTCGGACCCCATACCCCTACCCGACACTGAAGCTGGAACGCAAACCCGAGACGATCTTCGGCTATGAGCTGGAGGACATCGTGATCGAAAATTACCAGCACCACCCGCACATCAAAGCGCCAGTAGCCGTATGACGTCCACACAACCAACAAGTGAGCAAGGCACCACCATCAAGCTGATTGTTGCCTACAGTCGCAACAGAACGATTGGCAGAGACAACACCCTGCCCTGGCGACTGCCGGGCGATCTGAAGCATTTCAAACAGCAGACACTGGGCCACCCGATCATCATGGGCAGAAAAACCTGGGAGTCTCTGGGCCGACCGCTGCCTGGCCGACTGAATGTGGTGGTAACACGAACCTTGAAAGAAATCCAGGGTGCGAAAGTCGCGGCATCGCTCGAACAAGCGATCAGCCTGACACACGGCCATGACTGTGCGTACATCATCGGTGGCGCCAATCTGTACGAACAGGCACTTGTATACGCCACGGAAATCATCGCAACAGAGATTCAGGCAGAGATTGACGGCGATGCGCACTTCCCGGAACTTGACCGCAATATATGGGCTGAGACACAACGACGGCCCCAGCCCCCGGAAAACGGTCTCCGGTACGACTTTGTCACCTACGTGAAACGATAGGGAAAGCACATCCCGGCTTCAGGGTTTCAAAGCAATCAGGAAGATGCCCGGTCAGAGTCAGATCTGGCAGGGCATCTGTCAATCCATGCACCCCATCTGCGGGACGCACCGAATCAGGCATACTCTTGTATCGGCGGGCACGAACACATCACATTACGGTCACCCCACGCATTGTCGACTCTTGCAACAGGTGGCCAGTATTTGTTCTGACGCAAGGACTCGACCGGATAGGCCGCCTGACTGCGACTATACGGGTGATACCACTCGTCAGCCATCAGCATCTGTGCCGTATGAGGTGCATTCTTGAGGACGTTGTCCTCTGCATCCATCTCCCCTCTTGAAATCTGATCGATTTCCTTGCGAATCGAGATCATCGCGTCGATGAACCGATCCAGCTCGGCAAGCCCTTCCGACTCAGTAGGCTCCACCATGAGGGTACCGGCAACCGGGAAAGACATCGTCGGCGCATGGAATCCATAGTCCATCAAACGCTTGGCAATATCTTCGGCGGAAATACCTGTCTGATCCTTGATCGGCCGGATATCCAGAATACATTCATGCGCAACTCTGCCGTTCTGTCCTGCATACAGAACCGGATAGTGCGGTGCCAGTCGAGCGGCAATGTAGTTGGCGTTCAGGATCGCAATCTCAGTTGCCTGACGCAGCCCATCCGGTCCCATCAGTAGAATGTACGCATAGGAAATCGGCAAGATGCTGGCAGAACCGAACGGGGCCGCACTGACAGGCCCTACCGGAGCATTGGCAGGCAACTCACCTCTGGAGTCAATCACACCCGGCAGATAGGGAGCCAGATGCGCACGAACCGCGACGGGTCCTACGCCAGGCCCGCCACCACCGTGAGGAATGCAGAAGGTTTTATGAAGATTCAGATGGGAGACATCCGATCCGAACCAGCCCGGTTTGGCCACACCAACCATAGCATTCATGTTGGCTCCGTCCATGTAAACCTGCCCACCAGCCTCATGCACCAGCGCACAGATCTCCTGAATGGCTTGTTCAAACACACCGTGCGTTGACGGATATGTGATCATGAGGGCAGCCAGCCTGTCACCCACCTCGGCAATTTTTCGTTTGAGATCCTCGACGTCCACGTTGCCACGCGAATCTGCGCTCACCACAACCACATCCATGCCGACCATGTTGGCCGAGGCAGGGTTGGTGCCATGCGCTGACGACGGAATCAGGCAAACGTTTCTATGTCCCTGATTATTGGCCTCGTGATAAGCCTTGATCGCCAATAGACCGGCATACTCCCCCTGTGCACCCGAGTTGGGCTGCAGGCTGACCGCATCATATCCGGTGATCTCGCACAAATACCTGGAAAAACGCGCAATCAATTCGCGATAGCCTTGAGCCTGATCTTCCGGCGCAAAGGGATGGATCCCCGAGAACTGCGGCCATGTGATCGGGATCATCTCGACTGTCGCATTGAGTTTCATCGTGCAAGAGCCCAGCGGAATCATGGTGCGATCCAGCGCAAGGTCCTTGTCGGAAAGCCTGCGAAGATAACGCAGCATGTCCGTTTCAGACTGGATACTCGAAAACACAGGGTGAGACAGCGGGATGCTCTGGCGCTCTAGCGCAGAAGGAATCCCCGGCAACCCTTCACCTGGCTGTCCTGCCTGGGCCGACGAAATGCCCTGTGCCGATTCAAACACTGACACCAGACTGGCCAGATCATCCTCAGTCACCGTCTCATCCAGAGAAATCGCAAGATGCTCAGCATCGACTTCCCGCAGATTGATTCCGCGCGAACGGGCCAGGCTGTGGATGACAGCTACCTTTCCCTTTGCGCGAAGCAGCAACGTGTCGAAGAAGGTCTCGTTGACGACGTCAAGTCCTACAGCAAGGATCGCCTCACGCAACGAGGCAGTCTGTCGGTGAACACGCTGCGCGATCGAACGCAGGCCATCGGGACCATGCCACAATGCATACATGCCAGCCATCACGGCAAGTAGTACCTGTGCAGTGCAGATGTTGGAAGTCGCTTTCTCGCGCCGGATATGTTGTTCACGCGTTTGCAGGGCAAGACGCAATGCCGGACTGTTCATGGAATCTCTGGAAACGCCTACCAGGCGACCAGGCAAATGCCTCCTGAACGAATCTTTGCACGCCATGAAGGCCGCGTGCGGCCCACCATACCCAAACGGGACACCAAATCGCTGCGCGGAGCCCACCGCGATATCCGCCCCCCACTCTCCGGGAGGACTCAACACCATCATCGCAAGCAGATCGGTGGCACATACCACCACCCCGCCCCGGGCATGAACCGTCTGTGCCAGCTCCCGGTAATCAACCACACGCCCAAGCGAATGTGGATACTGCACGAGTACACCGAAGCACTGCTCAACCGAATGGGTCAGCTCATCACCGACAATCAGTTCGATCCCCAGACCACTGGCACGGGTGCGAACCACTTCCAGCGTCTGCGGATGGCAATGTATGGAAACAAAGAAAGGCTGGCTTTTGTCACGTGCGACCCGCCACGCCATCGCCATGGCCTCTGCCGCTGCGGTTCCCTCATCAAGCAGAGACGCATTGGCAATGTCAAGTCCGGTCAAATCGGCGACCATCGTCTGAAAGTTCAGAATTGCCTCCAGTCGTCCTTGAGAGATCTCCGGCTGGTATGGCGTGTAAGCTGTATACCAGGCGGGGTTCTCAAGCACGTTGCGCAAAATGACATTGGGTGTGTGGGTTCCGTAGTACCCCTGCCCGATGTAGTTGCGCATCAACCGGTTGTTGTCTGCCAGCTCTCTCAGATGAGCCAGGACACCTGGCTCATCGTACGGCTGCGGCAGATCCAGCGGGTCTCTGGTTCTGATCGAGGACGGCACGACCTGCTCCATGAGCGCCTCGATGCTTTCTACATCAAGCACTTTGAGCATGTGTGCACGATCCTCTTGCACCGGGCCAATATGCCTGGCAACAAAAGGACCTTCAGTCGTTGGTCGTTCAAATGTCATATCAGCTTGCGTCCACAACCGCCTGGTAGCCATCGGCATCGAGCAATGTCTCGATGTCATCCGGGTTCACAGGCTTGAGCTTAAAAATCCAGTTGCCATACGGATCAGCGTTGAGCTTCTCCGGCGCGTCACCGAGTTCATCGTTAAAAGCAACCACCTCACCGTCAACAGGAGCATAAATATCCGAGGCGGCCTTGACCGACTCGACCACACCTGCGGTATCTCCGGCTTTGAGTTTGGCGCCTACTCGCACGTCGCCCACAAACACCAGATCGCCCAACTGGTCCTGGGCTGGATCAGAAATCCCTACCAGCATCACGTCACCCTCAGCGCGGATCCACTCGTGTGTCTGTGCGTACTTGCGATCATTCGGAATGCTCATTCAGTTACTCCCTCGAATTAAAAACTTGGTATGTTCGGTTCAATGTGTCACAGCCTTGCCGTGCCTTACAAATGGTAATAGGCAAACCTGTGCCGCAACAGACTTTCCGCGTATTTCGACACGAACTTCATCACCGGCCTTGACTTCGAGGGGCAATCTGGCCATGGCAATGGAAAACCCGAGTGTCGGCGACATGGTTCCACTCGTGATTTCACCTGCACCATGTTCTGTGTGGACCGGCATATACGAGCGCATGACGCCTTTTTCCAGCAGCTTCAGTCCAAGTAACCGGGCTTCTGGAGCAAACTGCCCGAGCGCATCCCGGCCAATAAAGAGACGGGACTCATCCTTGAGGTGGATGGTCCAGCTCAGCCCTGCCTCTGCGGGCAGAGTCAGCTCATCCATTTCCTGTCCGTACAGCGCCATACCTGCCTCAAGACGCAAGGTGTCACGGGCGCCCAGTCCACAGGGGACTACATCAGCAGCGATTAACGCCTCCCAGAACGGTTGGATCTGATCGCCAGGCATCGCAATCTCGAAACCGTCCTCACCTGTATATCCCGTCCGTGCAATCAGCAGATCATCCTGGTGCGACGCTGAGAAAGGCTTGAGGTCGTCAAGCACAGAACGCCACTCTGGCCTGATTTGCGCCAGACGATCTTTCGCCTGCGGACCCTGCACGGCCAGCATGGCCAGATCCCTACGTGGCGTCAGTGCAACATCCAGCGAGAAACGGGCAATTACCCGTCGCATCCACGCAACATCTTTCTCTGCGCACCCAGCATTCACGACCAGTCGCCAGTCCGTGTCAGAAAAGAAATATGTAATCAGGTCGTCAATCACCCCACCGCGCGGATTAAGCATGCAACTGTAGAGAGCTCGCCCGGCTACGCTCAGGCGATCGACGTCATTGGCCAGCAACTGGCGGAGAAAAAGCCTGGCATCGGGTCCGGTGACATCCACACTCAGCATGTGCGAGACATCAAAAACACCGACGCCCTCTCGTACAGCATGATGCTCCTGGATCTGGGAGCCGTAGCTGACAGGCATTTCCCATCCGCCAAAATCGACCAGACGCGCCTGTGCCTGCTTGTGAGCTTCGTATAGTGGGGTTCGTTTGAGTGCAGCAGACATAAGGACTCGCTATAAAAGGGATCAAAGACAACCAGTATGTTGTCTCTGCCCCCCTGTCCTTTTGCCTGAGAGTTGCCCGGTCAGAAAGAAGACTGAACCGGTTTGCACCTTCGGCGCCCGCATGCAGTCAGCGGGTCTCTCCAGAGTCGTGTGACAGCCCGGACTTCGGACTGATCTCTGCGCGGTACATGAACCTGAGCGATTATGGGCGTATTGCGCCTTCGGTGGCTTTACCTTGCAGCAAAGCGCTCTCCCGCTAGAGTTATCACATCATGATTCGAAAGATTAAGCCAAAAGACTCAGAATCACAAGTCTTTAAGGTGACCCGGACTGGCGACTGAGGAGCCAGGCATACCAACGGGTACACCTGGTCCTCTCGCGACTCAATTCGCAATGGTGACACGACCTGTCACGATGCCCGAATCACTTCACTTGATGTTCGCTTGCTTGATCGTTTCACCCCATGCAGCGTAATCAGCGTTAATCCTGTCCGCAGCCTGTTGCTGCGACATATCCATCGGCTCGTAACCTTCCTGTCTCACGATTTTCTGGACCTCGGGATCCTTCATCGCCTTCGCGAACTCGCTGACCAGGCGCTTCTCTACATCTGCAGGCAGCCCGGCAGGCGCCACCATACCAAACCAGATTTGTGCGTCAAACCCCGGATACCCTTGCTCGGCGATCGTCGGCACGTCAGGAAACATGGAACTGCGGCTAGCCGCCGAGTTCGCCAAGGCACGCACTGTACCGGCCTTGATGTGAGGCGCTGCGGCACCCAGCGAAGAAAACAGAATAGGGACATGTCCACCCAGCAACTCGGTCATGGCCGGGTTTCCGCCTTTGTAGGGAATGTGATTGATGTCCAGACTGGCAGCCGTCTTGAACTGTTCACCTGCCAAATGTGCGACCCCACCAACGCCTGACGTACCGTAGCTCCATTTGGCAGGATCTTTCTTTGCCAGCTCGACAAACTCCTGCAAAGTCCTGGCGGGAGAGTCTTCGCGAACGACAACAACCACACCACCTTCACCGACCATACCAAGCGGCACAAAGCTCTTCAGTGACTCATATCCAACCTGACGGATATGGGGAACGATCGTCATTGGGCCAGAGTCCGTTAAGTGAACGGTGTAACCGTCCGGGTCCTGTTTCGAAACATAATCCAGTGCAATCGTCGCGCCCGCACCGGGCTTGTAGTCAAACACGAACTGCTGTCCCATGCTCTGGGAAACTCGCTCTGAAAGTGGCCGGGCCAGTTTGTCAGCCGCACCACCTGGGGTGTAGCCGACCACCATCTTGATGGGCCTTTCTGGATACTGCGCCATCGCAGCCATTGGCACAGTCAGTATCAGGCCGGCTGCTACGCCCGCCAATCCTTTTTTAAAAATCATTATCCGTCTCCGTTGTAAGTAGTGCGACCGGTCGTCTTGCGCGACCTGCTAAATTCATAAATGAGACACTCTTCATTTGCTTGTAGCATTGAGCATCACTGGACTCAAGGATGAAGGTCTACCCCTTGAACAATACTCAAACCGATCATCCTGTCGACTCGTCAGACAAGAGAATCGCTACTCGGGAGGAGCAAACGGCCCAAGCGAGCACCCGGATTGAACATAAAGTCAGGATCTGGAAACTGAAACGCTTGTATCTGCATTTGAGCCAGGTGATACTGGAAGACTCAGTCTTGTTTGGATACGCTGGAACTTAAGCTTGAAATCGCACTGGCACAAGAAACGGCACAAGACCAGGCCCACTGGAAGTTATACCCGCCCAGCCATCCCGTCACATCCACCACTTCACCGATAAAGTGAAGCCCGGGCACGCGATTTGATTCAAATGACCGTTGATTGAGCTCTGAGGTATCGACACCGCCGCTCATGACCTCAGCTTTCTTGTAGCCCTCAGTGCCACTAGGCGTGATTTGCCAGCCAGCGATCTGTCTGGCCAACTCGCGAACCTGACGATCCGGCATTTCGGCCAGACGCCGCGTGCCCAGTTCGCCCGCCCAATACTGCGCAAGCCGCTTCGGTAGATGTAGACCCAGCGCGGCCAGCAAACTCTGTTTGGTCTGCTGCTTGTTGTCGATAAGAAACTGCTCAAGATCGACTGATGGGACAAGATTGATACGCAGCGGCTGACCGGGACGCCAGTAGCTCGAAATCTGCAATATTCCAGGTCCTGACAGCCCGCGGTGGGTGAACAACATATCCTCGGCAAACCTGACCACACCTTGCTTGCCACCAAAAACAGAACTCACACCCAGATCTACGGGCAATGCGACCCCTGCCAGTTCAGTCAAACCTTTCCATTGCTCGCTATCGAATTTCAGGGGGACCAGCGCAGGCCGGGGCTCGATGATCCTGAGCCCAAACTGACGAGCCAGTTTCAAACCGAAATCGGTCGCGCCAACTTGCGGCAAAGCCATGCCCCCTGTGGCAACTACGAGTCGTCCGGATATGATCGGCCCGGATTCTGTGCCTAGCAGAAAACCCTCAGCAACCTTCTGCACATCCAGGACCGTGCACCCCATTCTCCAGTCCACCTGCGCCTGATCGCACTGCAGACGTAGCCAGTCAATGATGGCCTGGCTACTCGTGTCACAAAACAGTTGGCCACGATGCTTCTCATGCCAGGCGATACCATGGGCTTGAATCTCACGCAAAAAGTCTTGCGGCGTATAAGCGGACAGCGCAGCCTTGGGAAAGTGCGGATTCGTGCAGATGAAGTTACGCGCAGAGACATCCAGATTGGTGAAGTTGCAACGCCCCCCACCCGAGATACGAATTTTCTCGGCCAGCTTGCTCGCGTGGTCGATAAGTACAACCCGCAATCCGGCTCGCCCGAGGCGGGCGGCATTCATCATGCCGGCCGCCCCTGCGCCAATCACCGCAACATCATAAGCAGACAAACCTAGTCCTCACGGATGCAGTCGACGTAGTACCGGATCTCGCCATTCTCAGTCCGGTCGTCGGCCAGTCCATGAATGTAGGTTTCAAACCCCGGAAAACTCGCATTGAACTTTCTTGCAAACTGCAGATACTGAACGATTGTCTTGTTAAATCGCTCACCGGGAATCAGCAAAGGAATACCAGGCGGGTAAGGTGTCAGCAACACGCCCGTCACCCGTCCCTCGAGATCATCAATCGACACCCGCTCAACCTCACCATGAGCCATGTGCGCGAACGCATCTGACGGCTTGAGTGCTGGAACCATGTCACTGAGATAGACCTCGGTCGTCAGCTTGGCAACATCATGTGCGCGGTAGGCTTCGTGAATCTTCTGGCAGAGATCTCGCAGTCCCATGCGCTCATACTGGCGATGCCCTTTGCAAAAGTCCGGCAGGATGCGCCAAAGCGGCTGGTTGCGGTCGTAGTCATCCTTGAACTGCTGCAAAGCCGTGAGCAAAGTGTTCCAGCGCCCTTTTGTGATACCAATGGTAAACAGAATAAAAAACGAATACAGACCTGTTTTCTCAACCACCACACCATGTTCAGTCAGATATTTGGAAACCAGCGCGGCGGGAATGCCAGTCTCCCCGAAATGCCCAGACATATCGAGTCCAGGCGTCACAATCGTCGCCTTGATGGGATCGAGCATATTGAAGTCGGTCGCCAGATCACCAAAACCGTGCCAGTGATCGTTGGCCTTGAGCATCCAGTCCGACTGCGTCCCCATTCCTTCGGTCACCAGTTTGTCAGGGCCCCATACCTTGAACCACCAGTCCGCATCACCGTACTCTGCTTCCACCTTGCGCATGGCTCGCCGAAAGTCCATGGCCTCACGGATACTTTCGGCAACCAGCGCGGTTCCCCCAGGGGGCTCCATCATGGCTGCTGCGACATCACATGAGGCAATGATGGCGTACTGAGGCGAAGTGGACGTATGCATCAAATACGCTTCATTGAAGACGTTTCGGTCAAGCTTTCTGCTCAGGGGTTCCTGCACCACGATCTGGGATGCCTGAGAAATTCCGGCAAGCAGCTTGTGGGTCGAGTGCGTCGCGTAAACCATCGAACGCTCACAGCGCGGACGATCCACTCCGATTGCGTGCATGTCCCGATAAAACGTGTGAAACGTCGCATGTGGAAGCCACGCCTCGTCGAAATGCAGCGTATCGATCTTGTCGCCTAGCCGCTCTTTGATCATCTCGACGTTGTAGATCACACCATCATAGGTGCTCTGCGTAAGCGTCAGGATTCGTGGCTTGTGATTGCGCGCCCTGCGCGCAAACGGATTGGCTTCGATCTTCTTCTGAATGTTCTCCGGCTCGAATTCGCTAAGCGGAATCGGTCCGATGATGCCAAGATGGTTGCGTGTTGGTCGCAAGAAAACCGGAATCGCCCCCGTCATGGTGATCGCGTGCAGAATCGACTTGTGACAATTACGATCCACCACCACGATGTCGTCTGCTGCCACGTGAGCATGCCAGACTACCTTGTTGGACGTCGACGTACCATTGGTCACGAAGAAACAGTGGTCTGCATTGAAAATTCGTGCCGCGTTGAGTTCAGACTCCGCAATGGGACCTGTGTGATCCAGCAACTGCCCAAGCTCGTCGACCGCATTACAGACATCGGCACGCAGCATATTCTCGCCGAAGAACTGGTGAAACATCTGCCCGACAGGACTCTTCAGGAAGGCAACACCTCCTGAGTGACCTGGGCAATGCCACGAATAGGACCCGTCCTGCGCATATTTGACCAGTTCCCGGAAGAAGGGAGGCGCCAGTCCGTCGACGTAACTTCTTGCCTCGCGGATGATGTGTCTTGCAACAAACTCGGGCGTATCTTCAAACATGTGAATGAAGCCATGCAACTCCCGCAGAATATCGTTGGGAATGTGCTCTGACGTTCGCGTCTCCCCGTACAGATAGATCGGAATATCGGCGTTTCGAAACCGCAATTCGCCGATGAATGCACGAAGATTCTGAATCACACTCGAGGTGCCGGACGCAGCATCAATCTCGAACTCTTCATCGTCGATGGAGAGAATAAATGCACTGGCCCGACTCTGTTGCTGGGCAAACGAACTCAGGTCGCCATAACTCGTCACACCGATGACTTCAACGCCTTCGGCTTCGATCGCAGAAGCGAGCGCTCGCACACCCAGGCCTGAAGCATTCTCGGAACGGTAATCCTCATCAATGATGAAGATTGGAAAGCGGAATTTCATGATGCTGCTCCAGAGAGTCATGTGCGGGGCAATGTGACCCCACGTTGTCCTTGATATTTACCACCGCGGTCACGATAGGAGGTTTCACAAACCTCATCGCTCTCAAAAAACAGCATCTGTGCGCAGCCTTCACCAGCATATATCTTGGCGGGCAAGGGAGTGGTGTTGCTGAACTCGAGCGTCACATGGCCTTCCCACTCCGGTTCGAGAGGTGTGACGTTGACAATGACTCCGCAGCGGGCGTATGTGCTCTTCCCGAGACAGACCGTCAAAACCGTTCGGGGAATCCGGAAGAACTCGACAGTACGGGCCAGCGCAAACGAGTTGGGAGGAATGATGCAGACATCCCCTTTGAAATTGACAAAGGACTTCTCGTCGAAAGCCTTCGGGTCAACAATCGTCGAATTGATGTTGGTAAAAATCTTGAACTCGTCAGCACAACGTACGTCATACCCATAGCTGCTGGTCCCGTAGCTGACGATCTTGCCCTTTTCATTCTCACGGACTTGCCCCGCTTCAAACGGCTCGATCATGCCTTGCCGGGCGGCCTCGCGAATCCAGCGATCGTTCTTGATGCTCATGTCAGCCCCTGAACTGAGGTAAAGCCCTGAATTTTACCTTCACGAAGGCGACTGCGCGCTGAATACAGCAAGCCTCATCTATTCCCTGCCACCAGGAACCTGTGCGCAACCGCGATCGCAAGGGTGCGGCCAACCAGTTGCGCCCCCCGTGGAACAAAAAAGCAAGGCCCTGAGGATGCCTGGATGCACGCTCTGGCATACCAGGATGGTCTGACTCCCACTGACCGGCAATCACCCACTAGCGCTTTTTCTCGACGACAACTGATGGAAACTTACTTGACATGTCACGTGGCAAGGCTGCGACCTGTCCAGCCAGATTGCGCGCTATCTGACGATACATGGAAGCCACTTCAGACTCTGGCGATCGCGCAACAGTTGGCTGACCCGCATCCGCGTCCTCCCGAACAGCAAGCGCCAGCGGAAGACTACCCAGCACACCAACATTGAACTGTTGCGCCATCTTGCGCGCCCCCCCTTCGCCGAACAGATGCTCGACGTGACCGCATTGAGAACACACATGTACGGCCATGTTCTCTATGATCCCCAGCACGGGAACTTCGACCTTCTCGAACATGCGCGCGCCTTTGACAGCATCAAGCAAGGCGATGTCCTGGGGCGTTGTCACAATCACCGCGCCCGTCACCGGTACGCGCTGCGCCAGCGTCAGTGCGATGTCACCCGTCCCGGGAGGCATATCGACAACCAGGTAATCCAGATCACCCCATCGCGTCTGCCTCAGAAGCTGCTCAAGCGCCTGAGTCACCATCGGACCGCGCCAGATGGCCGGGGCATCGGCATCAATCAGATATCCGATCGAGTTGGACTTGATGCCGTGGCCCACCAGTGGCTCCATCGTCTTGCCATCCTGGGATTCCGGTTTGCCTGACACGTTCAGAAGCAAAGGCACGCTTGGTCCGTAAATATCAGCGTCCAGAATACCCACCTTGGCCCCCTCATCGCGAAGCGCCAGGGCCAGGTTGACGGCGGTGGTACTTTTACCCACTCCGCCCTTGCCAGAGGCAACTGCCACAATGTTCTTCACGCCCGGGACACGATCGACACCCGCCCGTACCCTGTGAGACTGAATCCGCGGCTGCACCAACAGATCAACTGATTCAACCCCGACAGCAGCCAGCGCATCGCGCAATGGCCTGAATACATCGCCACCGCCTTCCTGTGCCGGGTACCCGGGCGCCAGCGTGAGTCGCCAGCTACCGCCTGACACATCCATCGAGGCAATCATTTCATCATAGGCTTTGCCCGTGAGAGGATCGGTTGTTCTGGCCAGAACGGCCCGAATATCTTGTTCGCTGACAGTCATTTTGCTCTGTTTCAAAAAATTACAATACGTTGAACGGGTTATCACACTCGCGCGGGAAACTGGTCGTATACTTTTCTGTATGGAAACCTTGACCCGCATCTTTCGCGCTTTGGCTTTTGGACTGATCGCCATGATCGGTCTGTTCATGGCGCTTGTGTTCACATTCTCGACCATCATAGCGGTCGCGGTGCTTTATGTCGTCGCGCGCTTTCGTGGTCGCAAGTTCTCTGTTCAAGAATACTGGACGACACGCCAGACTGAACGCAAACCCGTATTCCCGACAGGGGTCCGTTCGGGCGTGCGACCACGTGACGGTGTGACTGATGTCGAGGCGCGCGACATTCCCTGACCAGCTTCAATGGCCAGGCGTCCGCTTGAGCAGACCCGGCGCAGTACCCGCCAGCGACACGAACAAAGCCATCTTCATCGGGTCGACTTTCCCGGGTAGCCTCTTTTACACAGACTTCCTGTCGCCTGCCCATCTGCAAGTGACCTGAGCCGCTGCCAGTTCCCGACTGCAAATCAGTCGCCGAATCACGACGAATCCTGATCACCAGTCGGCACTCGCCTCATCGCCCCCATCGGGTGAACGCCCTCCATGCTTTAAAATCTGTGCCTTGGCTGTCTCGCCCTGTCGGAGAATGTATGTCACGCACGCTGTTCGTCACCACCGCCCTGCCCTACGCCAATGGATCCTTCCACATTGGCCACATCATGGAGTACATCCAGGCTGACATCTGGGTCAGAGCCATGCGGATGGCCGGACACACCGTCCATTTTGTAGGCGCGGACGACACTCACGGCGCCCCCATCATGCTCAAGGCCCAGTCTGAGAACATTACGCCACAGGATCTGGTCGCCCGGTATGCTCAGGAGCGACCCACCTATCTGAATGGATTTCATATCCGTTTCGATCACTGGCACTCAACCGACTCCCCTGAGAACACGGCGTTGTCCCAGGACATCTACCGCAAACTGGTCGCTGCCGGACTGATCGAAACCAAAACCATTGAACAGTTTTACGACCCTGTGCAGGGTATGTTCCTGCCCGACCGTTATATCAAGGGCGAGTGCCCCAAATGTCATGCTAAAGATCAGTACGGCGACGCATGCGAGGTTTGCAGTGCAGTCTACGCCCCGACCGACCTGATCGCCCCCTACTCGACCATTTCAGGTGCCCGGCCAGAACTTAGAAACTCCGAGCATTTCTTTTTCAAGTTATCAGATCCTCGCTGCGTCGAGTTTCTGAAACAATGGACAAAGGGCAAGGGTCGACACGGGATCCCTCACCTGCAGCCTGAGGTGCTGGCCAAAACGCGGGAGTGGCTGGGCGACGACAGCCAGGAGGCCAAACTCGGTGACTGGGACATCTCGCGCGATGCACCGTATTTCGGTATCGAGATACCTGATGCGCCGGGCAAGTACTTTTACGTCTGGCTTGACGCGCCAGTCGGTTATCTGGCGTCACTGAAAGCCTATTGCGACTTGCGCGGTCTCGATTTCGAAAAACTGGTCAGTCCGGACAGTGAAACAGAGCAGATTCACTTCATCGGCAAGGACATCGTCTATTTTCATGCTTTGTTCTGGCCCGCCACACTGAAATTCTCCGGCCGCAAGGTGCCAGACCAGATCAACGTTCACGGATTCATTACGGTGAGCGGGGAAAAAATGTCCAAGAGTCGAGGCACCGGCATTTCTCCTCTGCGTTACCTCGAAATCGGAATGAACGCGGAGTGGCTGCGTTATTACCTGGCGGCCAAACTCAACAGCCGGGTCGAGGATATCGACTTCAACCCGGACGATTTCATTGCCCGCGTCAACAGCGACCTGGTCGGCAAGTACATCAACATCGCAAGTCGCGCAGCCAACTTCATCACACGTCATTTTGAAGGCGTGCTGGCCTACACAGGCGATCAAGGTGTGCTCAGTTTCCAGTGGCAATCTGTCGCAGACGAAGTGCGCGGGCTGATCGAAGCCAGAGAATATGGTCGGGCGATCAGGGAGATCATGGCCCAGGCCGATATCATCAATCAGGCTTTTGATACGGCTCAGCCCTGGGTACTGGCCAAAGGCATCAGTTCAGCCAGTGATGAAGACAAGGAAAGCCTGCAGGACATCTGTTCGACCGCACTGGCCGGATTCAAGGCCCTGTCCGTCATGCTCACCCCGATTCTCCCTGCCTTGTCGACCCGCATCGCGCAGGAACTGTTCGGGATGGAAAGAGACTTTGTCTGGGCTGACGCAGGCGTACTGCCGCGCACGATTGCCCCCTTCAAGCACCTGATGCAACGGGTCACTCCCGATATGGTCGACTCGCTTTTTGAGATGCCTGAAGCTGCTCCTGCGCCTGCTGTCGAGCCGGGTGGTGAAGCCATCGCGCCGACGATCACGATCGACGATTTCCTGAAAGTCGATTTGCGGGTTGCAAAGATCGTCGCATGCGAAGAGGTGGAAGGTTCTCACAAGCTGCTCAGACTGACGCTGGACGCAGGTGAAGGCAAGACCCGTCAAGTTTTTTCCGGGATCAAGTCGGCCTACAAGCCGCAAGATCTGGTCAACCGGCTCACCGTTCTGGTGGCCAACCTGGCCCCCAGAAAAATGAAGTTTGGCCTATCGGAAGGAATGGTACTCGCCGCAGGGCACGCTGATGACAAGGTGGATTCGGGCATTTATCTGCTTGATCCGGCTTCAGGTGCACAGCCCGGCATGCGCGTACGCTGATACCCTAGTCCGACCCGGAGCACGTCAGGTTGTCACACTGACCTGCTCCGTTCATTGCCATTGACCGCGTCAGGTCTTGTCCGCCTTGTCCGCCTTGTCCACCCCGGTCTCGCTTTCTTCGTGCGCCACGATCGGCTTTGGGTGCAAGCCAGGATCCAGGGTCTCACGTTCATCAAACACAAAACACGTGCCTTCAAACTCGGCTCCGCCCGTCTCCTCGAAATACTTGAGGATGCCACCTTCAAGCTGGTAAACATGATCGAGCCCGACCTCATTCATGTAAAGCGCCGCTTTCTCGCAGCGAATACCCCCCGTACAGAAGCTGATCACAGTCTTGTCCCTGATTTCATCATAGTGATCGTGGACAGCCTCCGGGAACTGGGTGAACCGATCCAGATGCCAGTGCTGGGCACCCTTGAAGGTCCCTGCCTCGATTTCGAACTCATTGCGTGTGTCGAGCAACATGACGGGACGGCCCTCATCATCTTGCCCCTGCCGGATCCAGCGCAGGGCAGTGTGTGAGTCCACGCTCGGTGCTCGCCCTTCAAATGGGTGCACCGAGGGGTGATTCATACGAATGATTTCATTCTTGATCTTGATTTTCATGCGTTTGAACGGAACCGTGTCAGACCAGCTGTACTTCACTTCTATCTCGGCAAACGGCTCGATTTCACGCAACCATGTCACAAAGTCATTGACGGCCTGCTCAGTCCCCGCCAGAAAAAGGTTGATACCTTCATGAGCCACCAGAATCGTTCCGCGCAGGTCAAGTTCGCGCGTTCGCATGAGAAAGCGCTCCTTCCACAAAGGCAGATCAGACAGCGGTGTAAACCGGTATGCAGCAATATTGAGAACGGACTGGGACATGACAATAGCTTTTAAAAGTGACGACTGTGATTTGAAGACAGGACCGTATCGTGATGGCGAGAGGTGTCTATCAGCGGTGCAAAACAAGCTGTGCCAATAAAGCTGGAGACAGGCTGACAGGCTGCTTAGATTGTAAAACGCCCCAGTCACACCGATCGATTCCGTTGGGTGACATGCTATGACACCGGCTACCAAGGCTGATTCGGCCGACGTCTATCAGGGTTGCGTCAGATTACACCCGAACACTCAGCCCCCCTTCGAAGCCCGGCTCGTTTCCATCGTCTCATCTTGATCCTGATCAACAGTGGCCGGGATCGGTTTGGCAACAAAGAGCTCGGAGATAAGATCTGCATCAAACTTTTCTCCTCTCAGGATTCTCGACAGCAGCTCGGCACTCAGCAGCTGCGGAGAAAACACAAGATCTGGTTTGACTCGACGAATCTTCTCCAGATTCTGGCTGTTGTTGACGACCGCTATTGTCCTGGCCTGAGAACCATCAATTGCTTTAACAGCCAGAACAATGAAGGCATTCTCTGCGTCCTCATCCTGCATAGCCAGCACGTTGCTCGCCTGTTTGACTCCGGCCTGTTCGAGAACCTCATCGCTGGCGGCGTCACCCTCAATCAGATCGGTCGAGGCGGGATACTCATTATGCAAGCCAGGCTTGATGATCACTGTCACTGGTTCGGCCCTTGCGATCAGACTTTTATACAGGGCCAGAGCCAGCGGCGTTGCTCCGCACAGGATCGTATGGTTCTTCTTCATGGATAGCCTCGCCTTACGCTGAATCATTGACCGGATTTTTCCCGACACAACTGGCACCAGGACTGCACCTAGTGCACTTGCGAACACCGTCACGCCCAGTAGAATCACGGAGACCACAAACATCCGGGAAGCTTCGGAAACCGGGACAATGTCACCAAATCCGACCGTAGTCATGGCCACCACCGCAAAATATACGGCATCTGGCAATGAAAGCACCTTCGGAGCAAACTCGTGCCCCAGATACAACACCCCGAGAATCGCGTACCAGAAAAGTGATACCAGACTGGAAAGCGCAAACAGTGTGGCCGCGGCCACACTGCTGCGGCCGAAAGCGCTCCAGTAATGCAGGAGAGCAAGTCCCAGAAGACCATTGTAAATACTGCTTGCGGTGAGATGGCCATCGTGCTGATAGACCGAAACCCAGATAGCGGGTGTCAACATGACCAACGTAAAAACCCAGGCAACCCTGGCTCTGGAGAGCAAGCCAAATGACATCAGCACCAGCGAGAGTGAGATCACAACCCTTGGAAGCTGCGCCAGTCCTACGGCATTCAGGACGTCGCGCCAGGAGTCCTGTGCAAACCACTCCAGATGGTCACCCTCGAGCACACTTGACACGAGCGGCCAGATGAACATGACTCCGCTAAAGAGAACGGCCACGGCTAACAGGCGGTGCGCCTGGGCATCGACTTTGCGCAAAACATGGATCAACGATCCGCCTGCGACCAACATGCTGGAATCCTCTGACGCGCCGGCGACAATTTGCTCGCCCGATCTGTTCACAATCTGAGAGTTTGAATCTCGTCAATATTATCGCCGACGCGCCGTGCAACGTCTGCAAGCAGGCCACACCCTGCGTTGCACTTGCACCGCACACCAACACATCAGATTACTGCGATCAGGGTTTCTACGTAAGCTTTCATCGGGGTGCGTCATACTAGAACACTGAAGCAAGTTACATAAAATCGCACAAAGGTCCTCAGATCCATGACACGCATCGTACTCCTGGAGAATATCCACCCCAGCGCCAGCGAAGTTTTCAGGGTGGCTGGCGAATCAGAGATCATCACACATTCTTCGGCCCTCTCAAGGGACGCTTTACTGGAGGCCGTTTCTGATGCAACGATTCTCGGCATACGGTCGCGCACTCACGTTGATCTAGCCGTGCTGCAGGCCGCAAAATCTTTACGTGCCATCGGATGCTTTTGCATCGGAACCAATCAGGTGGACGTAGACGAAGCACTGCTGCGTGGCATTCCTGTATTTAACGCCCCCTTTTCCAACACTCGGTCAGTCGCAGAACTGGTGCTCGGAGAAGCCATCCTCCTTTTACGCCGCATACCGGAAAAGAATGCACGCGTGCACCAGGGGTTCTGGGACAAGACCGCGGAGGGTGCGTTCGAAGCCCGCGGCAAGACGCTCGGGATCATCGGCTATGGCAACATTGGTTCACAGGTCGGCACGCTCGCCGAGGCAGCTGGCATGCGAGTCGTATTCCATGACGTCGAGGCCAAGCTACCGCTTGGTAATGCACGCCCCGCCGGCTCTCTCAAAAAACTGCTGAATCAATCAGACGTGGTGACCCTGCATGTGCCAGGAGGATCATCGACCAAAAACATCATCGATGCAAAAGCCTTGTCGGTAATGAAGCCTGGTTCCATACTGATCAACGCATCCAGGGGCACGGTGGTTGACATCGACGCGCTGCACGAAGCGCTCAAGGCAGATCACCTAAGCGGGGCAGCACTTGATGTTTTCCCGGCCGAGCCCAAAGGTCGCGACGAGCCGCTCGACAGCCCGCTGCGAGGCATGCAGAATGTCATCCTGACACCGCATATTGGCGGCAGTACCCAGGAGTCTCAGGAGAATATCGGTCGCGAGGTGGCGGAGAAACTGGTGCAGTTTGCACGCGCCGGCGCCACAAAAGGATCGGTCAATTTCCCGGAAATCAGCTACCGGCCCCCAGCAGGATCGGCACGCATTCTGCACACTCACAAGAACGTGCCAGGCGCTCTCGGTTCGCTGAGTAACGTCATGGCATCACACGGATTGAACATCGTTAGCCAGCACCTGCAGACAATGGGACAGATCGGTTACGTGATTTCGGATGTCGAAGGTGAAGTCGGCGCAGCTGTCATGGACGACCTGAAAGCCCAGCCTTTCACTGTTCGGTGTGACCGCGTCTGACCAGAACTAGGCTGAACCCGCCTGGTCAGGATCTGGCGCGACTTTGTGAGGAACCACTGCTGTCCGGTTAACTTTCGAATAATTTCAATTGCTTAGGAAGATCGGTTCGTTCATTCTGGTCATCAGTCTCTCGAAAGACGCATAAAAGCTGGGTTTTCTCGAAGACAGACACCGACAGAATCTGTAGCAAAGTGTAGAGTGAGGCCTCAATTTGAAGTTCCTTTTTCACAATGGCAATCAGTACGTAGGTCGAGACAGCGCACCAGATCTGCGTCTTGACCGCGTTCTCGCTGTTGCCCAGGAATTTCTTGATCCTGAGGTGTTGCTTGATCCACTTGAAGAACAGTTCGACCTGCCAGCGATTCTTGTAAAGCGTGGCAATCGTCAGGGGCGCGAGCGCAAAGTTGTTGGTCAGAAAGACCAGCGTTTTGCCCGTCGTGGGATCTTTGAACCGGATCCTTCGCAGTTGCTCTGGGTAGTGTCGTGCGGCAAGAAATCCGTTGAACACCACCGTCTGATCGCAGATGACGCCACTCTGTCGATCGGTACGCCGCGAGTAGATCCTTCGCATCCGGGTATTGGACTTGGCTCGGGTGACAAAGAACGCGCCGCGCTGATGCATCGCAAACAGACGAGCAAAGTCGAGGTAGCCGCGGTCCATGACATAGAACGAACCTGCCTCCACAGGCATGACGTCGAGCACGTTGACGTCGTGCATCTTGCCGTTGCTGATATGGATGAAAGCCGGGATGCTTCCTCGAAGATCGAGCAGTGTATGCATCTTGACCGCTGCTTTGGTCTGTCGAAAGCTGGCCCAGTCGAACAGACTCAGGCAGAGGTCGATCGTAGTGGAGTCCAGTGCATAGACTGTGTTCTTGAGATCGAGGCCGACCAGATCCGTGTCGCTGTACAGTTTGCGGGCACGTTTGATCAGCAACGCCGCAAGATCGGACCAGATGCGCCAGTCCCGAGACTCGTTGGCATCGGCCAGGGTCGAGCGACGAATGCTGTGACGAAAGCCCATACCGTAGAGCTTGCTGGGATGTGCACCGAGCGTGACTTCGATATCTCTCAGACTTTCTCGCCAGGTCAACTGCGCAAAGGCCATGACTCGAAATTGCTCTGCACAGCTCAACCGGCGAACCCGTGTGTTGCCACCGTAGCGCTCGACAATCCGGCCAAAGCTCGTCCAGGGCACGAACTCCATGAGTTGCGCAAACAAGGTCTTGCCGACGTTCATGAGCCACTCCCAAAAGGTCTACCCTTTCGAAAGTACTCAAAAATGAAGAATTCAGTTTCAAATCGGCACCAAACAAAATCGTCTCGAAAGCCGCGCCAATACTGGCTTTCACTGAAAAAATTACCGGTTTAACCGGACACTAGTGGTGAGGAACAATTCTCACAAAGCCATCTCGGCCCCTACCTGCAGAATCGGGCGGGATGTCACCAGAACCAGGCGTGGTCGGCGGCATTGTGAGTGCATCAAAGGGCAGGATATCTGCCAGTGTGAACTGATCCAGATAGTTCATGAACTGATCGAGCGCACCGCTCAGGACACCCGCCAGACGACAGCTACCAAGAAGCACGCAGTTGCTGTGACCTGCAAAACACTCCACCAGTGACAGGTCGTTCTCCGTGTCACGTATCACATCACCCAGACGGATCTGGGCGGGCGGCCTTGAAAGGCGCATACCACCGTTTTTTCCTCTGACGGTCTCAAGCCATCCAGTCTGTGCGAGGCGATGGGTAACTTTCATGAGGTGAGGTTCGGAGATCCCGTGTGCCTGCGCGATCTCGGCGATCGTGCAAAGCCTGTCCGGGTTCTGGCCAACATAGATCAGCAGCCGCATGGCATAGTCGGTGAGCGTAGTCAGGCGCATGATCAGTCTGCACGCGGCCGAATCAGTATGGGAACGAAGCGCCAGAGATAGAGCGCCATCGCAAGCATCCAGGTCACAGCTGATGCCTGCAGGGCAAACGCCGACATCGCTGACGGGAACAGGGCCCAAAGTCTGCAAACAACCGAAACGGTCACCAACACATAGCTCGCCAGCATGCTGGCGTCGAGTGCCAGAGGTCGCCCCAGGTGACCCAGCGCTGTTCGGGTGACCATACCGATGATCAATATGCCGAATCCGCCCATGCCGATCAGATGAACAAACGTCGCGGGCCGATCCAGCGTTACCGTCAAGAGCCCCACAAAATGCAAGGCAGCCACAACCAGTCCGGCAGACAGGCACGCATAACCCAGATACAGGATCCAGAGCATCGGGTTATGCAGCACGGCCCAAGGCTTCCAGCGGTATACCTGGACCAGCCCCATCAGTCCGACAATACCCAGAATGCCCCCCATCAGCACGTACTGACCTGTGAGGCCACCCAGAATGGCCAGCACTCCAAGACCAATCTGCACCTGGCCACTTCGGGTGAGCATCGGCAGATTCAGCCCATCAACCCGGCGATTTGCAAAGAATGGTATGACCCGGCGACCAATCAGCAATGCGATCACTGCCATGCAGATCAGACCCAGATTGAATCGCTGGATCAAGGCTGCGTAATCACCCTGCCAGGCTGCCAGCAGAAACAGCAGATTGATGACGCCTAGCCCTGCAACCAGATACGGCACTCCATCATTACGCCTGCTCGCAGCTTTGAGGACCACCCTCATCACACTGTGTGCTGCCACGAGAAAGAACAGCGTTTCCGCTGCAATGGCCACGTAAAACATCCACTGTGGCGAGGCCAGATAGCCCGCGCGGGCAACTATCCACAGCACCAGCAACCAGCCCAGAGGTTTGCCCTGAATCGGATTATGACCCGTCCAGGTTGCGCTGGCAGTCAGCAGAAATCCGACCGCGATCGTGACCACGAACCCCCAAAGCATTTCGTGTGCGTGCCAGGCAACACCTGTCAATTGCCCTGTCAGCCACTCAGGGGTAAATATCCAGATCGCAATCGAGACTAGTGCCCAGGCACAGCCGGCAATATAAAGCGGTCGAAATCCAAGGCTGAGAAACGCCTCCAGGCTGGGCCGGGCAGCATGAGACCTGCGAGCAGTCTGGATCTTGACGGAATCAGACATGGTCAAGATCCAGCGGAGCTGCGTTTGGAGAGCGAGAGATCTGGTAGCCAAACCACAGACTGCGCGCAATACGTCTCGCGTACTCCCTGGCACGACCTGCCATGTCCTGATTTGGCAGCTCAGACGTTGTCTGATCAAACAGATTGAGCCACCGCCTGAAAAGGTCAGCGCTCAACCCAGGCAGCGCGGCATGCCTGGGCATGGGTGTGCCGTCATAGGTTCCAGCACCGATCATGAGCGAGGACCAGAAGCTCACCATAGTCGCGAGATGACGATCCCAATCATGAATATTCTGGTTGAAGATAGGCCCCAGCACTTCGTCAACACGGATACGCTTGTAGAAAGCATGAACCATCTGGGTGATTTCTTCTGTCGTGCAAAGATCTGAACGGGACATGACGAGACCTGACAACCGGGACAAGATCCTTTCATATAACCCGCTGATCCTGGCAGTCAGTAAACTGCGGCAAACCGAGCGTATCTACGAATCTGTCCCGAAAGATTTTTAAAGATACATATCATAGTAACCTTAAAAATTCGCCTTGTCCATTTCAAAAGACACCACGTTTCAATCAGCCATTAATGCCCGCACGCTATGCTGCGATCAAGCCTTCAGAACAGACTGAATCAACACAACTCGGTCCATCTCAGTTGATGGTCACTGCAGGCCGGACATGACCAACATGCTCGACACGAACTTGCGACGCCCCGGAGCCCTCTGATGCCCGAAGCTCTCGTGCTGCATTGACCATATTCCTGAGCGCTGGCAGGACTTCTTCCCATCGCCGCGTCTTGAGGCCACAATCCGGATTGATCCAGAGTCGGTGTGAGGGAATACGCCTTGCAGCCTCCTGCATCAGTCGAACCATCTGTGACGTAGACGGCACATTCGGCGAATGGATGTCATACACACCTGGACCGATCTCGTTCGGGTAGTCGAACTGGTCAAACGCATCAAGCAACTCCATGTCAGAGCGCGAGGTCTCGATTGTGATGACGTCTGCATCCATGTTCGCGATCGCCACGATGATGTCATTGAACTCCGAATAGCACATGTGTGTATGAATCTGTGTCTGATCCTGAACGCCATTGGCTGCCAACCTGAAACACTCGACTGCCCATTGAAGATAGGCATCCCACTGTGACCGGCGCAACGGCAAACCCTCACGCAGCGCGGCCTCGTCGATCTGGATGATCCGGATGCCTGCGGCCTCAAGCTCCAGCACCTCCTGGCGGATCGCCAGTGCTATCTGCCGGCAGGTCTCGCGCCTGGGCTGATCGTCGCGCACAAACGACCAGTTGAGAATGGTCACAGGACCAGTCAGCATGCCTTTGACGGGACGGTCAGTCAACGATTGTGCGTACTGAATCCAGTCAATCGTCATAGGATGGGGACGACTGACGTCCCCATAAAGGATTGGCGGCTTGACGCAACGTGAACCATAGGACTGCACCCAGCCATGTGTTGTGAACGCATAGCCGGTCAGCTGCTCACCAAAATATTCCACCATGTCATTGCGCTCTGCCTCTCCATGCACCAGCACATCCAGACCCAGCTTCTCCTGCTCGCGTATAGCACGTTGAATCTCGCCACGAATCGCCGACTCGTACCCGACACGGTCCAGTTCTCCGGTCCGATAGGCCTTGCGCATCCGACGAATATTCGTCGTCTGCGGAAATGAGCCAATCGTTGTTGCTGGATATTTCGGCAGATCTAACCACCCGGCCTGCAGCACCGCTCGCCGTGCATAGCCATGCTGCCGTTGCCCCATTCCTGGCGTCACCGAACTCACCGCAGATCGAACTCGCGGGTTATGCACCCTGGTCGAATTACGTCGGGATTCGATCGCGTGCCGGTTAGCATCCAGAGACTCGCGCACTGCATCACGCCCGTTCGTCAGCGCGGTGCCTAGCACTCCCAACTCATCGAGCTTCTGTACAGCAAACGCAAGCCATGAGCGAATTTCCGGGTCGAGCGAGGTTTCACTGTCCAGGTCAACCGGCACATGCAGTAACGAGCACGACGGCGCGATCCAGAGCCGATCCCCGAGTCGATCAGCCAGCGGCTCAAGCCAGTCGAGCACTCCATTCAGGTCTGCTTTCCAGATGTTCCGGCCGCTGATCACACCAAGTGACAGGACTTTATGGGTCGGGAGCAAGTTCAGAAGAGGAACAAGGTCAGCACGGCTCGTCGCCACATCAACATGCAAACCGGCAACAGGCAGATGCGCAGCCAGATACTGGTTCTCGCCCAGTTGTCCGAAATAGGTCGTCAGCAACAACTTGACCCGGCTGCCCTTGAGCCCATGATAGGCCGTTTTGAACGCATGCTGCCATCGGCTGTCCAGTTCCGTGACCAGAATGGGCTCATCGACCTGCACCCATTCGACCCCCCGATCTGCCAGGCTTTCAAGCAACTGCGCGTAAACCGGCACAAGCTGATCTAGCAAGGCAAGCTTGTCGCAGCCATCTTTGGACTTTCCAAGGGAGAGATAAGTCACTGGTCCAATGATCACGGGCTTGGGATGGGTCACACCTGACTCACGGGCCTGATCGATTTGTTCCAGCAGACGTGTGGCATCCAGACTGAACTGGGTGCGCGCATCAAACTCCGGGACAATGTAGTGGTAATTCGTATCAAACCATTTGGTCATCTCACCTGCGGACACCGCATGGCAGCAGGTGACCTCCTGGACATCGTGAGTTTTGTGGTGATTGTGGCTGTCCTGACTCCTGGGCAAAGAGGGGGCATCCGCCGGGAGATCAACCGAACGACCACGAGCAACCCTGAAATAGCTGTCCAGAGAGCCGCCTTCTTGACCTTTCACCCGTGCAGGCAGGTTTCCCAGCGTGAAGCTCATGTCGAGCACCTGGTCATAGAACGAAAAATCACCAACGGGCACCCGGTCCAGGCATGACTGGGTGGCCCATCCTTCTCGGCGAACCTGCTCACCGGTGTGCAAGAGTTGCTCTCGGGTTGACTGACCTTTCCAGTAAGACTCGAGCGAGAACTTAAGTTCGCGGTTACGACCAATGCGCGGAAATCCAAGATTGTGAAGAGTGACCATGACGACTGTCCTGTCTGAAGAAACGAAACAGGCTCAATCGTAGAAGCACCTCACTCATGACGTAAAATGATCATTTTTCACCAAATAATTATTTTTACTCATATATGATTGAGCGCATCCATCTCGCTATCCTCTATGAAATCGAGTGTCAGGGCTCATTAACAGCCGCCGCAAACGCCTTATGTCTGACCCAGTCAGCGTTGAGCCACTCAATCAGAAAGCTTGAATCCCAGCTCGGCACACCGCTATGGACCAAAGACGGTCGTGGGTTACGTCTGACCCAGTCCGGGCAGTATTTGTTAGGTGTGGCACGCAGGGTCCTGCCCCAGTTGAACGTCGCGCAAGAGCAGTTGCAACAGTATGCGCGAGGTGAACGCGGCACACTCAGGATCGGCATGGAATGCCATCCTTGCTACCGGTGGCTGCTCAAGATTGTGGCGCCCTATCTGACCACCTGGCCTGACGTCGATGTTGACGTCAAACAGAAATTCCAGTTCGGCGGGATTGGTGCCCTGTTTGCCTACGAGATTGACTTGCTGGTCACACCCGACCCGCTACACAAACCCGGACTGTTGTTCGCACCCGTGTTCGACTACGAACAGGTGCTGGTTGTGGCGCACGCTCATCCACTGGCCGCTCGTGACTTTATTGAGCCCGGAGAACTGCTATCGCAAACACTCATTACCTATCCGGTCACTCCCGAGCGACTCGATGTGTTCGCGCAGTTCCTGACGCCAGCCGGCGTCTCGCCACGGCGGCACAAGACCATCGAAACCACCGACATTATGTTGCAGATGGTTGCCAGTCAGCGCGGCGTCGCGGCCCTGCCTAGATGGCTGGCTGAAGAGTTCGCCTCGAAACTTGACATCACCACAGTCAGACTTGGCCAATCTGGCATCTCGAAGCAAATCCACCTGGGCGCTCGCGAAGAGGATATGCAGACGCCCTATCTGCAAGCCTTCATCGAGCTGGCTCGCCGGCACCAGATCTGACCTGTGCACCACGATTCCCTGGATCGCGCGACCAGGTGAACCGATGCGTGCGTTTCTTCATGCAAAAAATGGAATAGACTGCTAAAAAAAACGGAGCACGAGCGAATTCGCCCGTGCATTCTTTGCAGACTGGAGACGACATCATGCACCTGGGCACATCGTTTATTTCAAATCAACCTCATCCCTGCATCAGCATTGCGACAATGCCTGTCCGCATGGGCGTGTCCGCCAATGTGATACTCCACTAAGCGAGGAGAGCACTATGGCCCTTTCTCCTCGTGCGTCAACCAAACCTTTTGAAACTCGGGACCGCGGCAAGCTGGTTCACGCAACCGAAGCCGTTCGTCTGATTCATCGTGGCGACACCGTTGCGACGGGCGGTTTTGTTGGAATCGGATTCCCAGAAGCTGTTGCCACCGCGCTGGAATCGCTTTACCTTGACCCCGACACCCCTGCCCATAAAAAACCAGCTGAGCTAACTCTGCTGTACGCCGCAGGCCAGGGCGACGGCAAGGAACAGGGGTTGAACCGCCTCGGTCATCCGGGACTCGTGCGGCGCGCAATCGGTGGACACTGGGGCCTGGTGCCCCGACTGCAAAAACTTGCTCTGGACAATGAGATCGAGGCCTACAACCTGCCGCAAGGTGTCATCACGCACCTGTTCCGGGATATCGCAGCGGGCAAACCTGGCCATCTGAGCAGGATTGGACTCGGCACATTCGTCGACCCCCGGTTTGGTGGCGGCAAGCTCAACGCACGCACCCAGAAGGATCTGGTCACGCTCATGCCAGTCAATGGTGAGGAGTATCTGTTCTACACAGCGCTTCCTATCGACGTGGCGATCGTGCGCGGCACCACAGCGGACCCTGACGGTAATATCACCATGGAGCGTGAAGCGCTGACGCTAGAAATGCTCTCGCTGGCCATGGCTGCACGCAACAGTGACGGATTGGTGATCGCCCAGGTTGAACGCATGGCTGCGAAGGGATCTCTCAACCCGCGCCAGGTCAAGATACCCGGGATTCTCGTTGACTGCGTTGTAGTGGCACCACCCGAACAGCATCAGCAGACGTTTGCCACCCGATACAACCCGGCTTTCGCTGGCGAACTGCGCATTCCGGAAGGCGGTGATGCACCCATGCCTCTGAATTTGCGCAAAGTGATTGCGCGGCGTGCCGCCATGGAGCTTCGAGCAGGCAGCGTCGTGAATCTTGGCATCGGCATGCCAGAGGGTGTGGCGGCAGTTGCAGACGAGGAGAAAATCGCTGATCTGTTCACACTCACGGCCGAACCCGGTGTCATTGGTGGTGTGCCTGCCGGCGGACTGGACTTTGGCGCTGCGGTCAACGCCCAGGCGATCATTGATCAACCCTACCAGTTCGACTTTTATGATGGAGGGGGTCTAGACGTTGCCGTACTTGGACTCGCGCAGGCCGATGCGCAAGGTAACGTCAACGTCTCGAAGTTTGGTCCCCGTCTCGCCGGTGCCGGTGGATTCATCAACATCAGCCAGAGCGCCAGGAAAGTCGTCTACACCGGGACATTTCTGAGCGGAAAGTGTGAGATTGATGTTGCACCGCAGGGGCTTCAGATCAAGCGCGATGCGAGCCAGCGCAAGTTTGTAGAAGAAGTTGAACATCGAACGTTCTCAGGATCGCACGCGGCAGCCCAAGGCAAGGAAGTGCTCTACATCACCGAACGCTGCGTGTTCGAGCTCAGAAAAGAGGGGTTGGTTCTGACTGAAATTGCACCAGGTATCGATCTTGAACGTGACGTTCTGGCGCACATGGCGTTTCGCCCGGTCATCGAAGGCCCCCGGCTCATGGACGCCCGGATTTTCAGGCCTGAGTTGATGGAGTTACGCAAGAGCCTGGTGAACCTGCCATTCGAGGCCCGGTTTGCCTACGATGACGCCAATAACGTGATGTACCTGAACTTCGAAGGCCTGGAGATCAGGACCGTTCAGGAGATCGAAGACATTCGAGCCATGGTTAAAAAGCGGTGTGAACCTGTTGCGCAGCAAGGCAGGCAAGTCCAGGCGATCGTGAACTACGAAGGATTCTGGCTCGACCGTGACCTGGAAGATGAATACACCGACATGGTCCGGGACTGTGTGGAACGGTACTACTCCAGCGTGACGCGTTTTACGACCAGCGCCTTCATGCGAGCCAAGTTGGGCGAAGCGTTATCCAGGCGCAAGCTCGCGCCCCACATCTTTGAAACCCGGGACGAAGCGCTGCACAATCTGAATTGATATCCACGTCCCGATCACTAGTTGCAGATCAAGGCGCAACCGGAGCTAATGGAACTATCCAGGACTACCGGACCCATTTATGAATTTCGAGAATCGCCGTCACCCGGTCTGCCTGGGTGCGGCGGTTGCACTACCTGGGCCCCGAAAACGAAGCTGGATACAGTTTCTTCCAGAACCCACACTGGTACTCAGACTCGGGATCAAACATCGCAATCTGCCCGGGCCCAACCCGCATGGATTGTTGTGAGACATTGAAAGGCAGCCACTGCGGCAGACCATCGCTAACGGGAATGCCTGTTCTCATGAAACTGGCCCACGACTTGACCACATCATCGGCCACTTGTTGCGAGGCCAGGGAGAGATCCGGCGCATTCATCCGGCTCGTATTGGAAAAATTCGGAAAGAAGTAGTTCAGATCGGACGAGTGCACAGCCCCAAGTTCAAACCCCGGGTCAGGTTTAGCCGGGATGGAAACCCCGAGAACCGGAACAGTGCGATCGGCAAACTCCATCTTGAATATGGGGAGGTGCCGCGACAGCAGCCTTGCTGTATCGACATACTGACAATGATTGAGTCCGACACCCGGATGAAAGTCTGTGTTGACCGACCCTAACGCTGCGGCAGCAGATGATTCTCGATCGGCCGGATACCGCTCGAGAACAGCCTGCGCATGATCGCCATACACGGCACGCAAGTGATCCAGGTAATTCTCATGCGTAATGACATCACCTGCCTGCACGGCGTATCCGACATAGAGCCGCAGCTCATCCCGGGTACCGCTATAAAGCAACGGAATCGGCAAGACCTTGCCAGACTCAAGCGACTCAAGCCCCTGCCGTGGCAGCGTCCGGGTACCGTAGACCGGCGCAAACGCAGCCAGATCCGACCCTGCAATACGGTCTCCAGCTTGCATCAACGCGTTGGCATCCTTGCCTCGCAGGCATTCGAGCACATCCGTACCTTTCGCACAGCCCGCTTCGCGTGCCACCTGCTCTCCAAATGAACCCCATTGTTCAGCACTGCGCAATCCGAACGAACATGCCGCGCTGGTGATGATGGCCTTGTGAAATAGCCCTTGTGTTCTCTCTGGTGTCATCAGATGCATGCAGACGGATGCGCCGCCCGCTGACTCGCCCGCAAGGGTGATGTTGTCCGGATCGCCACCAAACTCAGAAATATTGTCCTGAACCCACTTCATCGCAAGAAGCTGGTCCTCAAGTGCGTACCCACCGTTGTGCTCGGCATCAAATGCCGGATGGGGCATGAATCCGAATACGCCGAGACGGTAGTTGAATGAAACGACAACTGCATTTGCATCTCGGGCGAGTCGGTCAAGCCGATACAGTGAGCCGGACCCGCCTACAAACGCCCCGCCATGTATCCACACGAGCACAGGCAATGTTTGCTCACGCAAAGGAACATCAGGCTGGAACGGACGCGAAATGTTCAAGGTCAGACAGTCCTCGGCCTCACTCGCCTCGGTCAGGTTGTATCGCGCAAGCTGTGCGCACGCGGGCTTGAAGTGGGCTGCATCCAGCACACCCCTCCAAGGGGGTGCCGGTTGAGCAAGCGTCCACCGCCGCTCACCCGCAACGGAGTCTCCAAACGGAATCCCCCGAAAAGCCAGCACATCTTGTGCACCCGGCATCCCGGGCGCCCTGCCTTGCAGCACACCCTGCACCTTGCCAGCCGCAGTCTGAACGACCGGACCTGGAGACTCTGCCAGTGCCGGCGACACGATAGAGACATTCATTCCTGCTGCCAGTAGCCACACACTGGCCAGCAGCCTGAGCGATCTGCCAGACCCTTTCAACCGTCGTCCCATACTCATGAAGTCACACTCGCCAGGCCTGTCGATTTGTCGTTGATGTCACGCCCCGACCACCTTAACGGCCAAGCGCATAAAACTCGCTGTTCGGGCGCATGCTGCTTACGTTGGCAATCCGGTTGGACATTCCGAAGAATGCCGAAATCCCCATGATGTCCCAGATATCATCATCATTAAAGCCATGCACCTTGAGCCCCTCAAAATCCGATTCATCCACCAGATGGGCACTCTGCGAAACCTTCATCGCAAAATCCAGCATGGCTTTTTGACGCTCGGTTATATCTGCCTTGCGGTAATTGGAAGCGACCTGATCGGCAATCAACGGGTTCTTGGCCCGTATCCGCAAAATCGCACCGTGGGCGATCACACAGTACTGACATTGATTCACGCTACTGGTCGCCACCACAATCATCTCACGTTCAGCCTTGGAGAGATTGCCGGGACGCTCCATCAAGGCATCATGATAGGCAAAGAAGGCACGAAACTCGTCCGGACGATGCGCCAGCGTGAGAAACACATTGGGAATGAAACCCGACTTCTCCTGCACCTTGAGTATCCGTTGCCTGATATCTTCTGGCATCTCGTTGAGTTCAGGAACGTGAAACCGGCTCACCGGCTGCTCGGGCTGTTCGTCTGACGACTTGTCTTTATCGGTCATTGCATTCTCCACGACCATCCTCAAGTGATGGCCAGTTAATGATTACTCTGCTCCACTCGTGCCGTACGGACGCACCGCGCAGTGTCCTGCTGGATGTCTGATACAGCAGGATCATCGATTGACGTCCACCACCAACCGCCCCCTGATCTTGCCTTCCAGCAACTGCGTTGCCAGATCGATCGCATCAGCCAGGCCGACTTCCTTGCAGATGCTATCCAGTTTCCGAACATCCAGATCGGTTGCGAGCCGGGCCCAGGCCTGAATGCGATCGTCTCGCGGACACATGACGCTATCAATACCAGCCAGCGTGACGTTACGTAGGATGAACGGCGCAACCGTTGCAGGCAAGTCCATTCCTGCAGCAAGCCCACACGCTGTCACAACACCACGGTAACGCATGGTGGCGCAGATGTTGGCAAGCGTATGACTGCCAACGGTGTCAATCGCCCCCGCCCACCGCTCTTTACCTAACGGTTTGCCCGGAGAAGAAAAGTCTTCACGCGACAGTACATGACTGGCGCCCAGTCCTTTAAGATAGGGCTCCTCCTCCGTGCGCCCTGTAACGGCCACCACCTCGTAGCCAAGTTTGCTCAGGACAGCGACCGCCACACTGCCTACGCCACCCGATGCACCGGTGACGACGATCTCACCCTGATCGGGCCTGACGCCGTGTCGCTCAAGGGCAAGAATGCAAAGCATGGCGGTGTATCCGGCGGTTCCGATAGCCATTGCCTGCTTCAGACTGAAAGCATCCGGGACGGGGATCAGCCAGTCACCCTTTAACCGTGCCCTCTGAGCCAGCCCACCCCAGTGGGTCTCGCCGACGCCCCAGCCATTCAAAAGCACCTTGTCACCTGGCTTGTATCGAGGATGTGAGGAGCTTTGCACGACGCCAGCAAGATCAATGCCGGGGACCATGGGAAATCTTCTGACGACTGGAGCTTTGCCAGTGATCGCGAGTCCGTCTTTGTAATTGAGCGTTGAATAGGCAACATCAACGGTCACATCACTGTCCGGCAACCGGGTGTCATCAAGCATGGTCAGTGACGCACCATATCCCTGCTCGTTCTTGTCAATCAATATCGCTCTGAACATCGCCAATTCCTATCCAAGTGTTGGACCATGACCTGGGTTGACGATGGCACAGCCCCGAAACCCAGGCACTGTGGTGCGACTGACAGCCGATACTCGCACGCTGATGAACTCGACACACACCTCACTAAGAATTCTGCACTAGCGGCGCATCAGGAAGCAATCGGTACAAATGCCGACACGAATGACACGACTAACACGATCAACTGCCAGCACCCTGCTTCCTTCCGAGGCTTCAATACTTATGGCGATCAAAACGCAACCCATTCAACCCATCCCAGGCACGATATGAACACCAATACACTCTGCCAGATCGATGAACTGAAGATCACGCTGGACCTGAACAGCGCAATGTACCTACCCGGCCAATTTATCCTTGCTGAAGCACTTGAAGCCGGCAGCGTGCTGAACGCCATGAAAGACTGACTCCCTCACGCACTCTACCGTCAAGCCATCACGCAGAGCAGGGATTGACTGGCTTCTCACGCTCGTCCTTGATCGGAATGAACCGGGCATTGCCATGTACGCCGGGGTTACACCGATCGGGCAGATACGTGCACTGGTGCCAGCAGTGCGACACCGTGTCCCTTGAGAGCAACGTGAGCGTGCCATGCAACCTGTCTGGAGGGACTGGCGTGTAAAAAAAGTCCCGGCGGGTAAATGTTTCACGGTGCCCCCTCCACACCCGTTTCCGTGACGCTTTGCTCACGCATGGGCAGCATCCTGAAACTCGCCCACAGCCGCTGCGATCACCGGCGTGGGAGTTGATGTCACTAGATTCTCTGGTCGTATTTCTCCCAGGCAACTGTTCTCAGAACGGAACCAGTAGGCCATACCCCCGGAATCTTTATGGCCTTCAAACGACCCGGAGATCCTGGCAAGCGCACTCACTGGTCTGAAACCTGTATCGCGATCCAGTCCGTAGCCCGGAAAAATAGTCCACACCCTGGTTAATGGCGAAGATGAGCCCCTGCTTTCTCCATTTACTGAGCCGATCGCCGGGACTACGGGTGCTCAGTCCGGTAACTTGCGCAACCTCAGGCGCAGTCAGCCACTCACCACTTTCCAAAGAGCCTGAAGGGTCATGTTCTGATGGGCCGCTATAAGCAAAAGGACGCCTACGACACTTACTACTGCGTGCGGGACAACTTCGAGGCTGGTCCGACCGGTCAACCGGCCTCAGGCAACTGTGGAGCAGACAAGGGGACATGGAGCGGTGATGGGAATCGAACCCACGCCTGAGGCTTGGGAAGCCGCCGTTCTACCATTGAACGACACCCGCGCAAGATCTTTATTACAGGATCAACAACCAGCGCACAGGCAAGGCTAAAATACACCCTATGCAAATACAACTGAATGGCCATACTACGACGGTTGAAACTGGCTCGACCGTACTGGATCTCCTCGCCAGACTGGACCTGACCGGCAAACGGGTGGCAGTCGAGATCAACCGGCAAATCGTCCCCAGAAGCCAGCACGCTAATCACACCGTTCAGGAGAATGATGTCGTGGAAGTGGTTGTCGCCGTCGGTGGAGGCTGATACCCATGCAATCAACACATATCCGTAGCTTCGTTCACCGGCGCGGACACATTACTCAGGGACAGCGTCAGGCACTCGAGACGCTTGCGCCGCAGTGGGTTATACCGCTCAAGGCAACCAGCCTGAACTATGAGAAAGCATTCGATCGCTCGGCACCCGTCATCCTGGAAATCGGGTTTGGCATGGGAGAGACCACGGCAACCATCGCAAGCAACCAGCCTGACCATAACTTCCTGGGTGTGGAGGTCTTTAACGCGGGGGTCGGCAAACTTCTGACCAGGATTGAAGAGCAATCGCTTCAAAACATACGCATCATTCAGCATGACGCGGTCGAGGTGCTTCAGACAATGATTTCGCCAGGCAGCCTGGCAGGCGTACACATTTTCTTTCCTGATCCCTGGCCCAAAAAACGCCACCACAAGCGCAGACTGATCCAGCCTCCGTTCATCGAATTACTGGCAAGCCGAATCGCACCTGGCGGCTATCTGCATTGCGCCACAGACTGGGAACATTACGCTCATCAAATGCTGGAAGTGCTGAATGCCAGCCCGCTAATCGACAACACTTGCGAGGGATTTTGCCCCCGGCCAGAGCACAGACCGCTCACCAAGTTCGAAGCCCGTGGATTAAGACTCGGGCATGGCGTGTTTGATCTGGTTTTCAAACGCAACGAAGAACCCGCCCCGAAAGACTGAGCCCAATCGCCAATCAAGCGTCCTGTCCGAGCCAATCCGACGTTCATATAAAAGAGCGGCCAGACTTTTGAGGTCTGGCCGCTCTTTTATATGACATGGCTTACAGCAGCCCCCCCGTGGTGATCGCATGCTGTGGCCTTCAATACCGCAGCGCAATAAACCCTTCGTCATCAGCACCACCGTCAGCCATTAGCGTCCGAACCCACCGAGTTTGCCCAAGCCTTTCATGCCCCCCATGGCACGCATCATCTTGGCCATACCGCCTTTTTTCATCTGTTTCATCATGCCCTGCATCTGGGTGAACTGGTTCAGCAGACGATTGACTTCCTGTACTGACACGCCGGATCCGGCCGCGATTCGGCGCTTGCGGGACGCCTTGAGCAACTCAGGCTTGGAACGTTCCGTGGCTGTCATTGAGTTCAGAATGCCTTCAGTACGGCGCATCTGCTTTTCTGCCTGACCACTTTGCAACTGTCCTGCCGCTTGGGCAAACTGGCCCGGCAACTTGTCGAGCAGGCTGCTCATGTCACCCATTTTGCGAACCTGAACCAGTTGTTCCCGAAAATCATTCAGATCAAACTTGTCACCCGATTTGATCTTCGCAGCCAGCTTCTCTGCCCCAGCCACATCCATTTTCTGCTGGGCCTGCTCGACCAGCGAGACAATGTCCCCCATGCCGAGCACCCGTTGCGCCATACGCTCCGGGTGAAATGCCTCAAACCCGTCCAGCTTTTCTGATACACCGACAAACTTCAGGGGCTTGCCAGTGATATGTCGCACTGAAAGCGCAGCGCCGCCGCGGGCATCACCATCCAGCTTGGTAAGGACCACCCCCGTCAGCGGCAGCGCCTCACCAAATGCCTTGGCGGTGTTGACCGCATCCTGGCCCTGCATGGCATCCACAACAAACAACGTCTCAACCGGATCGAGCAATTTATGCAACGACTGGATTTCCTGCATCATGGCCGTATCAATACCCAGACGCCCTGCCGTGTCCACGATCAGCACATCAAAATGCTGCCGCTTCGCAAAATCCAGCGCATCGCGTGCGATGTCTTCCGGCTTCTGTGTGGCGTCTGACGGGATCCACTCAACACCTGCCTGCTGGGCAACGGTGCGCAACTGCTCAATCGCTGCAGGTCGGTAGACGTCAGCGCTGACCACTGCAACTTTTTTCTTTGAACCTTTGCGCCCGCCCTGTGTGTACTGGCCCGCACTGAGCCAGCGCGCCAGTTTTGCCGTCGTGGTAGTTTTACCCGCACCTTGCAAACCGGCCATCAGAATGACTGCTGGTGGCTGGGCCGCCAACGAGAGTTCGCTCGCATGCTCTCCGAGGTCGCCCCCCATCAACGCGGTCAATTCCCTGTGCACAACGCCGACAAGTGCCTGACCTGGACTCAGACTGCCTGCAACCTCCTCACCCAAGGCCTTCTGTTTGACCTGCTCGACAAACTGCCTCACGACTGGCAAGGCAACATCCGCCTCGAGCAGAGCGAGACGAACTTCACGCATCATCTCCTGGGTATTGGCCTCGGTTAGACGGGCCTGACCGCGTATTGTCTTTACAACACGCGACATTCGTTCGGTAAGGTTCTCAAGCATGGTGACAGATTCGCTTAAACTAGATGGATGTCATCAGGGATTGTATTTCACTCGCTTGCCGCACTGGTCTATCTTGGACTGGCAGCGGTGCTATGGGGCACGTTACAGGCCGGCAAACCAGTCGAAGCACTGGGCCGCCAGACACGTCTCGGGCTTCTGATCGCTCTGGGGCTGCAGGGCTTTGCCCTCTGGCACCAGGTACTGGGTCATGGATTGCTTCAGATCAACTGGGCGCTGGCGCTCTCCGCTGCACTCTGGCTGGGCCTGGCCATCTACTGGCTGGAGAGTCTCGTCGTCAGGATTGACGGCATCCAGTTGCTGCTACTACCGCTTGCCGGTATTGTGTGCCTGTTTGCCGGTCTCTATCCAAAGACCTTCATTATTGCATCTTCGGACGACCCCGCCCTGCGATGGCACCTTTTGCTCGCTTTGAGTGCATACGGGATCATCACCATCGCCGCAATGCAGGCAGCCCTCATGGCAGCGCTCGACTACCACCTGCACAACCCGCGGGAATCGATCGGCAGTGTCACAGGACTTCGCAAGGCGCTTGGACGCATGCTGGACGTTCAACCGCCGTTGCTAACCCAGGAGAGGTTGCTGTTCCGCCTCATCTGGGTAGCCTTCACCGCTTTGACCTTCACAATCGTCACCGGTGCACTGATCACTCTGGCGATGACAGGCAAGTGGCTCCTGCTGGACCACAAAACGGTATTCACGCTTTTATCGTGGATCACCTTTGCGGTCCTGCTGACCGGGCGCATTTTGCGAGGCTGGCGCGGTCGTATCGCGCTTCGTTATACCATGATAGGTTTTGTGTTTGTCGTGCTTTCCTACAGCGGCAGCCGGTTTGTAGTGGACGTGATTCTGGAGAGGGTGTAACTCGTGGGTAAACTACTATTCTGGATTGCGGTCGTACTCGTGGTGCTCTTTGCCGTAAGGCTGATCAATCATCAGAAAGCCAAGGCTGCCAGGGCCCAGGAGCAGCCCCCCAACGCGCCACAGAAGCCAGGTCTGGACAAGGCAGAAGAAATGGTACGCTGTGCACACTGTGGCGTGTATCTGCCCCGATCCGAAGCTCTCATGAAAGAAGGACAGCTCTGGTGTAGTCAGGAGCACGCAAGCATTGGTGTCAAAGAACGATGATTCACATCCATGCCGACGGGTGGCTCGCGCCTGAACGTAATGTGACCATCAGGCAATCGGATAATCACGACCAGCGTCAGCCTGGGGTTGAGCCAGATCTGCTAGTGATCCACAACATCAGCCTGCCACCCGGCGAGTTTGGAACGGGATGCCCTGCGGACCTTTTCTGTAACGCACTCGATTTTGAGGCGCACCCCTGGTTCGAAAACATCAGGGGACTCAAGGTCTCGGCGCACTTGCTGATTGATCGAACCGGGCACATCACCCAGTTTGTCTCGTGTAACGATCGCGCCTGGCATGCTGGCCTCTCTATGTTTCAAGGCAGGTCGGCCTGCAACGACTTCTCGATTGGAATCGAGTTAGAGGGCACCGACGACACGCCCTATACGGATGCGCAGTACGACTCACTCGGCAGGCTGACCCGCGCACTCAGGGCTCGTTACCCGCTGACTGCGGCACTGGGACATTGCCATATCGCTCCAGACAGAAAAACCGACCCCGGGTCTGAGTTTGACTGGGATCGGTTCGGACAGCTCACTAATTGGCCAGAGTCGAGTCGACCTCCTCGCCTGATCGCGTAGCTGACGGGAACCTCGAGAACGGTCTCCAGGCGCCCGACGCCATCTGAATTACTGCTTGAGCAGCAGGTCGTTCATCCGCTTGACGAAAGCGACCGGATCAGACAACTGTGACCCATCTGCAAGCAGGGCCTGATCCAGCAACAGCGCCGACCAATCTCCAAACTGCGTGTCATCAGCCGACTCGATCCGCTTGATGAGCGCATGATCCGGATTGATTTCAAGAATCGGAAGCACCGCGGGTGCCGCCTGACCGGCCGCATGCAACATACGTTGCAGGTGGGGGCTCATATCATTCTCGTCAACCACCACGCAAGCAGGCGAATCGACCAGACGCAGCGTGACACGAACCTCCTTGACCTTGTCCTTGAGCGATTCAGTCAGGCGATCAACCAGTGGCTTGAGGCTTTCTGCTACCTCGGACTGCTTCTTCTTCTCTTCTTCGTCAGCCAGGGCCTCTACATCCAGCCCCCCTTTGGCAACCGATGCCAGTTGTTTCTCTTCAAAAGCGGTCAGGTAGCTAAGCATCCACTCGTCAACCCGATCCCACAGCAGCAGCACTTCGATGCCCTTCTTGCGGAAGATCTCCAGGTGCGGACTGTTCTTGGCCGCGTTGTAGCTCTCGGCCGTGACGTAGTAAATCTTCTCCTGCCCTTCCTTCATGCGAGAGACATAGTCAGCCAGCGACACATCCTGGACGTCCGACTCATTATGCGTTGAAGCAAAGCGCAACAGCTTTGCAACTCGCTCCTGATTGGATGGGTCTTCACCCGTACCTTCTTTCAGGACCTGACCAAACGTCGACCAGAAGACTGCATAGTCTTCTTTACGGTTCTCAGCCATATCCTCAAGCAGGGACAGCACACGCTTGGCGGACCCCTCACGGATCGAACGAACATCCCGGCTCTCCTGGAGGATCTCTCGCGAGACGTTCAAGGGCAGGTCGGCAGAATCGATCACACCTTTGACAAAGCGCAGATAGCCAGGCAGCAGTTGTTCGGCATCATCCATGATGAAGACCCGCTTGACGTACAGCTTGACTCCGCGCTTGGCGTCACGGTCGTACAGGTCAAATGGTGCTCGCCTGGGCACAAACAACAGCTGTGTGTACTCGCTTCGGCCTTCCACCCGGTTGTGGGTCCATGCCAGAGGATCTTCGAAGTCATGCGAGACGTGCTTGTAGAACTCTTTGTACTGCTCCTCGGTGATGTCAGACTTGCTGCGTGTCCACAGGGCACTTGCCTGGTTGACCGACTCCCACTCTCCTGTGCGCTTCATTTCCGATGCGTCTTTGTCCCACTCTTCCTTGGGCATCTGCACCGGCAGAGAGATATGGTCGGAATAACGACGCAGGATGTCACGCAGCTTCCAGCTGCCAAGGAAGTCATCTTCCTCTTCCCGCAAATGCAAGGTGATTTCGGTCCCACGATCAACTTTCTCGACAGGCTCAACCGAGAACTCGCCTTGACCATCGGACTTCCACTGCACGCCCTCAGCGGCGGGCGAACCAGCACGACGGCTGCGAACCGTGACCTCGTCTGCGACGATGAAGGACGAATAAAACCCCACACCAAACTGACCAATCAGCTGTGCGTCTTTTTGCTTGTCACCCGTGAGCTGCGAGAAAAACTCACGCGTTCCAGAACGGGCAATCGTGCCGAGATTCGACACGATTTCATCACGCGACATCCCGATACCATTATCAGAAATGGTGACAGTCCGGGCAGTTGCATCAAAGTCAACACGAACTCGCAGATCGGGGTCACTCTCGAGCAACTCAGGTTTGTCGATCGCTTCAAACCTCAACTTGTCGCAAGCATCAGACGCATTGGAAACCAGCTCTCTTAGAAAGATTTCCTTGTTGCTGTATAGCGAATGGATCATGAGGTGCAGCAGTTGCTTGACCTCTGCCTGAAACCCCATGGTTTCCGAAGTTGATGGCTTGGTGGTCTCTGTCATGGATTCACCTGTCAAAAAAAGGTTCTGAAATCATCAAAAGCACACCGGGTCAGTCATTAAACCAACCAGGCGAGCGGTGTTATCGGATGTACATGGGGGCAAGCACGTCAATATCAAGCCTATTGACACACAGAAAATCCAGCCACTTCTCTACAAAGTGATGTCGACTCCCTGCAAAATGCTTCGCGTTAACGCTGGTGGACTCAAGCTTTGCTGCGCCGATCATCCGGGCGCTCTCGCCCTGGAGACAGACCGAAGTCTACGCAGGCGCCTGAGCGTTGCTATCCACATTTTGCGGCTGCTACGGCAGCCAAACCCTGGCGAGTCTAGTGCGTTGGAGATCAGGTGCCCAGCAGAAACTTCCGGAGAATCTGGACGTAGCTCTTTGGGTCCTCAATCATCGGGATGTGCGCAAGCGGCATCCGCTCGACTGATGCACCTGCAATCTGGCTCACGATCTGTTCACCCATGGCAGGCACAGTGGACTGATCCTGATCTCCTATGATCACCATCGTCGGCAACTTGATGCCGGCGATATCCTGTCGCTGATCCATGTCCCGGATAGCCGTACAGCAAGCGATGTAGCCACCGGGATCACATTGGAGAAACACCTCACGGATAGAGTGATAGGCAGGCGATGCCTCAGTCACGAACCCTTGTGTGAAGAACCTTCCCAGAGCCTGATCAACGATTGCCTGCAACCCCTTGTCCTTGATCAGCTTGATCCTGTCGGCAAACACCTCGGTAACCACTTTGGCAGAAGTGTTCGAGAGCACCAGATGATCCAGCCGTTCTGGCGCATTCAACCCTAACCACATGCCGGTCATGCCGCCAATGGAGACACCACAAAGATGGGTTCTGGGCCACTTTGCTGCATCCAGCACGGCCAGTACGTCTCGCCCCAGTTCAGCAATCGAGCACTGTTCGGTCACATTGGATGAGCCACCGTGGCCTCGTTTGTCCATCCGCAGAACATGAAAGTCCTTGAGCAACTCAGGCATCAGCACATTCCACATGGAATGATCCGTACCCAGCGAATTGAGCAACAAGAGAGGTGTTTTAGAGGGATCTCCGTCGGTGCGCCAATACAGAGACCGCTCACCCAGATTGAGCAATGGCATTCGTCACTCCTTGTATTATCAGACCGGATCGTCCAACATCAACCTCCGTCCAGGTTGAAAACCGAGTCAGTTCACAGGCTTGAGCACTGCAATGTTATGGAACCCCTTGCGTTGGAGCGCCCGGACTTGCTCTTCGGCGGCAGAATCATTCTGGGACTGCGCGTCAATCAGCACAATCCTGTCTCCTGGTTGCAACCCTGCCCCGCCTACGGCCATACAGAGATCACCAAGCGTGAAAGACAGGATCGTCAGTGCTTTGCCGTCGGATTCCATCTGTTCAAGTTCATCTTGTGTCACCCACGGCGCAAATGTCATGGGTTTGGCCATGAAACGCTTGAATTGTCCACCGGTTTCGGACTCAAACCCGATACGACCTACCAAGGTATCCAGTGCATTTCCATACAAATGCAGGTGCAATGCATCACCACCCTCGTCCACTGCGATCGTATGAAACTCATCCGCAGCAAGCGTCACACTTTGACCTGGTCCAACCTCTGCATCCCGTACAAAGCGGATCGTGCCACTTGATGTTGCGTCGTCGCGTTCCAGGCATTCGAAGAACTGATTGCGTTCGATCCCCCGAATGCCTGCAATGACCGCCCAGGTGGTGTGGTCATGCGGGGGCTGGTACTTGCCGCTAGCGCCTGCCGAGGCATACAAAGACAAGGAACGATCAGGTGCCACATACAGTTCATACAGGCCACCTGAGGCGCCTGGCCGAGGTTTGAAGTCTTCTTCCGGAAACAGGTCAGACTGGATCGCCAGATTCTCAAGCAACTTGCGGATCTTCTCGCGGGTTTCGAGTTCATGTAGATTAGCTCCGAGCGATGTTATCTGCTCGATTGTGCTCATGACAGCGTCGTGACGGACTTGAATATCCACAGCCTTGTCTCCTTGTTCTCTGGGGTCAATCTTAGTCTAGCGCAGCAAAGGCCCTGACCACATCTAAATTTCGACGTATAATTCATGACTTCTCTGCAAAGTGAAGCTCATCACACAATGCCCGGGTGGTGAAATTGGTAGACGCAGGGGACTCAAAATCCCCCGCCGCAAGGCGTGCCGGTTCGATTCCGGCCCCGGGCACCACGACTAAGTCATTGATTTATAATGATTTTTAGGTCATTCGGTTGGTTCTACCCCATTATTGGGGGGAAGCAATCACTCACTCCCCGACAATGACCCATTCTTGTCAGAAGTCTTGACCACCTTCTTTGCACGAGCAACTGCATCAAGGGTTCTGGCTATGTACGCTGGCTCGCTGAATCACCGGTCTCAACAGCATCCGCCATGAAAAACGTGATCTCTTCATCGTCGACCAATGCAACAGCCGGATCGTAGGCGATCAATTTTTCATTCATTACCTCACTCCAAGCTCTCGCGATTTTCTTCGCCGCGATCAAATCGCACACCGCTGTAGCGCTTGTGGGTCATCATGGACAATCAACTTCCCGCTCTGCCCATCTCAGATCAATTCCGCAGCGACTCTCAACCTTTCGGCCGTGGCTGGTAAGCCTCCAACCTCAAGCGCATAGGCGAATTCTTCTGGACCTGCCGAAGGCTTTCTTCGGCGCGCTCGCATACGCTTGAATGCGGTGATGACGCGCACGGGGTCAAGTTCCCACTGGTTGACGATGAACGTGTCAGGGTCGATTGCTTCAATGCCGTAAGGCTGTAGCACCTCGACCGGAAAGTCCTTCAGGTTCGAAGTTACGATGCAATCAGTATGACCAGCAATCGCAGCGGCCAGAACGTGCACATCACCACGGTCAGGCAACACGATTCCGCTAACTAACGGTGCCCACGCAGACTCTGGCACTTCCCAATCGGGCACAGCCTGACGCATCGAATCACGCCGTATCGTGAGCCTGCCCACAAGTTCAGGTCGCTGCCGCTCCAAAGAGCGTATCCACTCTTGTTCAATTCTGGTTGTCCACTTGGCCGCATACAGTCCCGCTGTAGCAAGGCTCATTAGTGCATCGGTCATCGCCAAGGGATAAAGAACGCAGGCATCCAGAAGTGCCGTGTACCGAGCATGACCAGCCATTAATACTCCAGACCCAACTCGCGTGCATTATCTGCCATCCGCTCCAGTGCACTCGCTTGCTGCTCACGCATTTTTTGTGCGTAGGCCATCAGATCATCAAAAGCGACACGACGATGTGACCCAACCTTGCGGTGCGGTAATCTTCCTGATTCGATTTCCTTGATGACAAATGGACGTGACACATTGAGGAAATTTGCCGCTTCCACCGTTGTGAATTCTTGATCAGCGGGCACCAACATAACTGCACGCCCCTCGCTCATTGCACCAAGCAACTGACCTATCAACTTCAGTGCTGCCGGCGGCACCTCAACAGTTGGCGTCTCCCCAGTGTCTGTGGTTAAGGTAATGGACGCAGCACGAGAATGATCAAGCGATGCCATGATGCAACGCTGAGCCGCTCGAACCATCTCCTTGTCGTGAGGGTTCAATAGGGGTGGGGCGACCTCGCGGACTCGATCGACTGTTCGCATGACGTTTTCCTTTTTAAAGTGAACATATGCTAACGCTTTAAGCACATCAAGTGCAACAAATGAATTAAATGAAAATACTGTAAAAAGACATGACTGCCCAGTCGTCTTGGTGATGGCTATCTTACTTGCACCTGGACTGTCAGTGCCCCTCCTTTTCTAACTGGACACCTGCGGGCCAGGAAGATCGACACCATGTCAAAAACGGGCATACACGACCAATCTGACCTGCTTATCCCGATTGTCCCTGTTGCGCCCTACTGACACCGAAGTGAAATCTTGTATGGGGAAAATTGTTTTTCCCCAAGTTGACGCAAAGCCTTTACTCATGCGGCTTTTGTGTCCAGCCCCGGGAACTACCAACAAAATCAAACACTTACAGAAGTCCGCTGGTCCCGCCTCTTTCCCCAAAAAAATCTCCGATCCGGTTTGGGTCCGGTTTGAAGGGCAAGCACTTTTAAGCATCGAGACCAACAGGACCCAGTCGCCTTTAGATCGAACTCATTTTGATTGGCGCGGTTGGTGAACCAATGTACGACCATCGCTGGATCGGAAATACTCGGTACACACTAAGCATCATCCAATCGCTCGAGCAAAAATTAAAAGAACCTGCCAAGTGTCGCTTTGCCAATATCAAGCTAGCTCTCTAGTTTTCGTCGAACTCTGGAGCAGAGCCAACCGATGACCCGATGGTGGCCACGATCCCGGAATGCCCGGTCACGATCGACCAGAATAGCCAGCGAACCTGATTGATACCGCAGAACAGGTACGCAAAGCCAAGACGATTAGATTTAGTTCACATTATTACTTCAAAAGTTATATTAAATACGTTTTTCAATCATTCGGCACATGACCAAGGCCACAAAGATGGCAGCTCATTTTTATGTTTCGACGGCCATGAGATTAGATTACGTGTTATTTTTAACTTATGGAAAGAAATTCACGATACAATCTAATCAAGCGACTTCAGGCTGACCTGCCGCGCGGCGCACCATTCGACCTGGCCACGCTAGCAACGTTTGGCGTGTCACCCAAGCTCGCCGCTGATTACGCCAAGAGCGGCTGGCTCGTGCGCCTGGCGCAAGGCGTCTATGCCTTCCCAAACGATCACTTCAGTGTCTACGGCGCATTACAGTTTCTCCAGCGCCACGTCCCCGGTCTGCATGTCGGCGGCAAGAGCGCTTTGGCGTTGCACGGTATCAGGCACAATCTGGGCCGCGACACACTGGTCCTGTGGGGCGACACCCGCTACGCACTTCCTGACTGGTTCACCACGCGATTCCCTGCCCGCTATGTCTATGCACGCCTCTTTGAGTGGCCTGACAACATGCTGGCTGCCAAGACCCTGGGAACGCCTCCAGGTCAACCTGACGCATCATGCGTGTCGGTGGCCGAGCGCGCAGTGCTGGAAATGCTGTATGACGCTGGCACCCGACAAAGCCTGGAAGAAGCACGCAATCTCTTCGATGGCCTGCGCACACCTCGCAAAGACCTGCTTGGCCAGTTACTGGCGTGCTGCACCAGCGTGAAGACCATCAGAATGTTCCTAACATGGGCGCGAGAAACCGGTGTGGTGAACGTCGATGACATCCTTGCTCACTACTGTCTGCGCACAGGCAGCAACAAGCGCTGGATGAGCCAACTCCCGGACGGTACTTTACTAAGCCTGAAGCCACATGGATAAAAGCTATGCAGACACTGTTCGTCTGCTCTTGGCTGTCACCCCAGCTGTATTCGCCAACGATATTTTTGCGATGAAAGGCGGCACAGCGATCAACCTCTTTGTACAAGACATGCCGCGGCTATCTCGTCGTGTACCGGCCGTGGCAGCCCCGACGTGATGAAGCCCTGCATGCAATCAATAAGGAACTGGCCGAGATCAGTAAACGTGTCGAGCCGCTGGGCATCCACACACGCCTGATTCGTAGCAAAGACCTTGGAGACACCAAGCTGATCGTTGAAAACGACACCAGCCTGGTCAAAGTCGAAGTGAACGTTGTGTTCCGAGGTACGGTACTGCCAGCCGAGCACCGGCCATTGAGCCCCCGGGCAAGCGATCTGTTTGGTGTGGAGTTTGAAACACCCACTCTCGCTCGTAATGAACTGTACGCCGGCAAGCTGGTCGCCGCGCTGGATCGGCAACATCCGCGTGATTTGTTCGACGTATGGCAACTGTATGAGTCAGACTGCCTGACTGAAAACATGGTTGAATGCTTCATCATCTACCTCGCCGGACACAATCGACCGCCGCATGAGGTACTGTTTGGCAGTGACAAGGACATTGAAACAGAATACGAACGCGCGTTTGTGGGCATGACCGAAGTGCCTTGCTCACTGGATACGCTGCTGGAAGTTCGCACCCGATTACGCTGCGATCTTGCGCAACAATTGACTGACAAACACAAGCGGTTTCTTGCTGGACTGGTACGCGCCGATCCTGATTGGACCTTACTTGGATGCAGCCATACGGCCGACCTTCCGGCCATTCGCTGGAAGCTCGCAAACCTCGAAACCTTCCGTAAACGGCGGCCCGCTGACTTTGCGGCACAGGCAGAAATCCTGATCGCAGCGCTGAGCAAGGGGTAACGGCAGACGAGCACGAAACCGGTGAGCAATGCGCCGGTCTGTACCTCACGCAGCATTTCAGTACAACACAGGTACGGCGACCAGTTTTGCTGGGTTTCGACAAATTACGCCAATCGATGGATTCGCGAGTTTTTATCTCTATCAACCCACACTCGACTTCGCCACGCTTACCGACACAGAGACCGCAACCCGCCAATTCAAAGTCTTCGATCGCGATCACCGGGCTGCAAACCCGGCCACAAAAACACACATGGCCTTGGCTGGTTCGCGAATCTTGACTGCACACTGCAATCACCTTATCCGCTCTCTGATCAGCCTGATTGCGTGGTTCTGCATTAGCATGAAGTCTCGCTTACCTGCCCCCCTCCAGCGCATCACTGTCTGGACACGAAAGCAGTGCTCATGCGCATCACTGGCTACCGCGAAGCTGTATCTCCTGGCAGCTTCTACCAGGGATTGATTCTGTCAGGAGTGTCAGCACCAATGTATGGACCTTGCCGTGTTGATGAGCAGGTTTCCGAAAGAATACATAGAGTCACCAATGAGGCCACCAAGGCGCAGGCCACTCGCTTCTTACGTCGGCGGTCGCTGCCGGGTTACCCGCTTTTTAGGCCTGCCTGAGTTGGCGTCCAATCCCCACCTGCATGACTCTACTCTTACGTCGGCGGCCACGAGGGACCTGCCTACAGCCCTCGGCCTGAGGCCGGGCTGACGAGTAGGTCGATGTGGGGATATGCCGCGTCTTGCCACTGTGCTCCCGGGGGCTATGGCCTTGCCCACGCTTCGCGTACCCATCCCGGGGTGCCGCCTGTCCAGCCTGCGCAATAGCGGACGTTTCAGCTGCAAGGGAGCATCCAGGGCAATGCCGGAAATCTAACATTTCAGCTGCTCAGGAAATGGCCGCACCAGCACCATCTGAACCAGCGCCTTTGCAGCTTTCTGGTCGACGGTATCAAGCCGTTTGCGCAGGCTGACGAGACGGACTTTCCGGGCCATGTGCACACCTCATCACACGCGCCTGGAGCTGGCGGGACCGTGCCAAAGCCAGCAGTCTGTAGATGACCAGCGTATCGCCGCAATGAGGTGAAACAGGGCGGCATCGAACTGCGGGCTCACGCTTGCCGGGCATACCCCTTGCAAGGCATGCCGACGGAACTCGGACCCGAACACAACCTGAAATCCCCTGATACTTAAAAACGTCCAGCACGATTTTTAGCCATTCCCTAGCATGAAGGGATCCGGCTCTGAATATCACCATAAATTCATCTCGTCAGCATTCGACGCCACCAGCACATACAGTAGAATGACTTTTCGTTTTGGTCTCTGTTTTGGCGCACTTCTCTCAGAATATCCAATCATTTTATGCCCGAATACGCCTATCAGTCAGTTGCCATTATTGGCGGTGGACCCGCAGGTCTGATGGCAGCAGAGATACTGGCGCAAAACGGCCATTCTGTCATCGTTTACGAAGCCAAACCTTCGTTGGCACGCAAGTTTCTCAGAGCCGGCATTGGTGGACTCAACATCACCCACAGTGAAGACTACGCCTTGTTCTGCACCCGCTATGGCCCAGAACAGGCTCGCTTGCAAATCATTCTGGATCACTTTCCACCACTGACGTTACGAGCCTGGCTGGAATCGCTGGGCGTCTCGACCTTCGCGGGATCCTCGGGCAAAGTATTCCCTGAAGGCATGAAAGCCGCGCCGTTGCTACGGCTCTGGATTCAACGACTGCGTGGACTAGGCGTACAGTTCAGACTACGCCATCGCTGGCAGGGTTGGAACGCAGACGGGAGCGTGCGATTCGACACCCCGAATGGATCAATCAAGGCACGTCCGCGTGCAGTCCTCCTCGCCCTCGGTGGTGGCAGCTGGCCACAACTGGGATCCGATGCGGCCTGGGTGCCGTGGCTACGCGAAAAGTCAATCCAGGTGACACCTCTGCAAAGCGCCAATTGCGGATTTGAAGTCGCCTGGAGCGAGCACCTGCGCGAGCGACATGCGGGCGCACAACTCAAGCCGGTCACAATGCGCTTGACGGATCAGCAAGGCAACACCAGCCAGCGTCGTGGCGAACTCATCATCAGCCAGTACGGCGTGGAAGGCAACCTGATCTATCATTATTCGCGCAGCCTGCGTGAAATGATCAAGACAGAAGGCAGTGCCACTTTCACGCTCGATCTGGCTCCTGACCGAACTGAGCAACAAATACTGGCCGCCTTGCGTCACCCACGTGGCAAACGATCTCTGTCCAGTCATCTCAAAACCAGACTCAATCTGTCAGGCATCCGTACAGCCTTGCTCTGGGAGACTTTGGGCAAAGCCGCCGGCGACGACCTTACCCGACTGGCCCAGCAGATCAAAGCGCTACCGATCACCGTGACTGCGCCACGTCCTTTGGCCGAGGCCATCAGCACGGCAGGTGGAGTACACCTGGACGAACTGGATGAGCGCCTGATGCTCAAGTCGCTGCCTGGTGTCTTTCTAGCCGGCGAGATGCTGGATTGGGAGGCACCCACCGGAGGGTACTTACTGACTGCCTGCCTGGCCCAGGGGCGATGGGCTGGCGCCGGTGTTCAGGCATGGCTAGAGCAGCAGCTATAAGCCACTGCGTAAATCCACTACGGTATAGATCCATCGCGCAATACGGTCGATGCCAGGGACTGCTGGCAAGACAAGTCAGCGATACACCTTTCCAGACTCCGAAACACGTTACGACCAGAAACAGTGGCACTCCGACAGGATCGCTCGAATTCCGCTCGCGCGGACCTGTCCTGAAGCACTGGACTGACATTGATTTGACCTGACACGGGCTATCAAGCGATCTCCAGACGTGACTCGCATCTTTCGGTTTGGTTATTAAACGGTCTTATCGGACTTCGGTACTGAGCGAGTGCCGGCAATCGAAAGTAACGCCCTGAGTTCTGCTGCTTGCTCTATGTTGATACGCCCACTTTCCTGTGCCATTGAAACAGTTTCACTGCACAACGCACTGTACAAAGACAACATGGAAGGATCATTGTCGGCCAATGCCTTGATATGTTTTGCAACAGAGTCCACATCACCTCGCGAAACCGGGCCAGGCATGCTGGCAACCGGGCCCAGTTGCTCAATTGACGCCAGTGTTCCGCGCACCAGGGGCATCAGCGCATGAATTGCCTCATTGCTCGTGCCACCCCACGATGACCAGATGAGAGCGGCATCGCGCAACAATACGTTCACAAACTGCGAAGCATATCCAGCGGCAGCATGATAAAGAGGGCGAGCCCCCGGGGTAGCCGATTGACCTTGCAGTCCAGGAGCTCTGCGATCGTCACTAGCGTTTCGTTCAGTCTGCTTTCCCTAGCCTCAACGGTAATCGTGCAGCCGGACAATGATTGTATCGCCGCGTCCGGATCCGCAAAACTCTGCAAAGGGTGAAAGCCACCGATGAATGCACCGTCTGTTGCCGCTTTGTGCAGCGCCTCGACTTCAGTGGCTCCGCTACAGTGCACAACGAAAGTTCCGGGCCGCCATGTAATGCTGTCCGCAGTCGCTTTAATGGCATGGTCAGGTGTTGTTATAAAAATCAGGTCACAGGTGTCAGCCACGTGTTGAGCTGACATGCTGACACACCCACTGAGCAACGCAGCGAGCTCTTTTGCATGAACGGCACTCCGGCTACCGATGGCGCTGACACTCAGTCCGCGAATCGAACAGAGGCGGGCCAGGGCCTTAGCCAGGCGGCCTGCGCCGATGAATCCGATTTGCAGGTGATCGATACGTGTCATGGATCTGGAACCTTGCCCTGATGAACGCTCCCGGCACTAAACCGCCTGGACGATTGTCGCGGGGGGTTCTCGGGTCACGCACTTGAACTTACCACGTTGCCGAGGCAAATGTGTAAGCTGTGGAAAACCGAGCCATGGTAACAAAAGAGCACGCGCTGGATCGACCGTTCAGACAGGATTCCCGATCATATCCAGCTGAGGCAATGACCCACAACTGCACTCCGGTCAATATCGATTTGACCCCTCTCACAAGGTCCCTTTTGTCTCGCTCCTGCGACACAAAGCAAATACGATCCAGCCGACGAGAAAACCCATTAGCAGGACACCGAGATTAAGAACCGGAACAACCAGAAGCACCAGGGATGACGTCGACGAAGTCGGAGCAATGATTGCCTCGTGAAATGCGAGGGAATCAAAGAGAAGCATTGGCGCAATCGCGCAGGCGGCCATTAGTAGTCCGCGCGTAGTTCTTACGCCAATGGCGACGCAGGCAAGATAGGGAAGAACCGACAACGCAAACAAACCGGCGAGGAATCCATCCGTGGCGCCCTCCGGTATGAAAAAACAGGTATAGGCGTGCAACATGAGTGCTGCGAAGACACCCGGAAACAGGACCCACCGTAACAGCGCTTCAAGTTTCATTCAGCTTCCAGACTGAGCAGTCCACCATGCACTTCCTCAAGGCAAATACCAGGTAATGGACTCCCTGCAGAACCGTTTGCGTACGTACAGTGCCGAACACATTCGGTATGACAAGGCACCAGGTGATGCATTCATATCGGGTGGTACTGTACGCGTCTGAGAGGATTTGCAACATCCCCGAAACTGGTTAATTTCCGGATTGGCGGTCAACCCGCTTTTTTAAGACAGGACTGGCGTTATCCCAGACCGGCGAAGCGGACAAAGCTGCAAATAAACAAATGAACCCTTGCTCTTTTTCCGGGGCAGAAGCACCCAGTGGTACTCACTGATTCTTCACCTTGCAGGCGTTTGGCACCGCGCTAGTCTGGCAACTGCAGAGTCTGGCAGGAGGTACCCTCATGGGAGCTGACCGACTTCATCATTGCGCATGCTGCGTCACTGTCGTGGCTGTGGAGATAGCGCTGATGTCGCGCTCGTGGTTCGGACGATCATCGCCCTGACTCAGTTTGGCAAGAGGATTCGACATCGCCGCCGGCACACGGGACCGACGGCGATGTCGAATTAAAAGGGTTGACCGTTGCCAAACTGACGGGCCAACTCCTGAGCCAGGCTTGACATTCCTGGCTAGTTAGACGCCTGAGACCAGAAAAGGACTAACTCAGAAATGTCACTTCGCCATTGGACAAGTCGTACATGGAACCGACTATCTTGATTCTGCCCTCTTTCTCCAGCTCAGCCAGTATAGAACTATTCTTGCGAATGGCCTCTACGGTACGCAGTACGTTCTCCTGCGCGACGGCATCGACAAATGCAGGATTACTGCCCGTACGCTCACCGTCATAGACCGTTGTCGCGACTGCGGGTTCAATCTGCTGAAGTAAACCAGTCAGGTTACCTAGTTGCACACCGCTGATTGCCCCGGCAATCGCCCCACACGCGGTATGGCCCACCACCAGAACAAGCTTTGCACCCGCTACAGCGCAGGCGAACTCCATACTGCCAATCAGGTCGGGCGTGGAAATATTGCCTGCGATGCGTGCACCGAACGCATCTCCGATTCCTGTGTCAAAAATGATTTCGGCCGGTGCGCGTGAATCGATGCAACTGAGCACCACTGCAGCCGGGTACTGGCCCGATGCTGTCGCTCTCTTCTGCGCAAGAAAGTCGTGCGACTGCATCTTCCCACTCCGAAAACGCGCATTGCCTTCTCGCAGCATTTCGATGACCTGGTCAGGGGTCATGGCATTGCGCTGCTCTTCCGTCAGTGAGGCAGCGAAAGATGTGGCGGGTACAACCGAGAGACCGGCTGTCGCTGCGGCAAGGCCGGCACCGGCACTGGTCTTGAGCCAGTTACGTCGGGATTGATTTTTCGGGGATGCGGGCGAGCAGCAATCACGTGAATGTTGCATGTACTTCTCCAAGGATAATGAAGGTGATCTTTACGCTGGAAACTGATACGAACATTTACTGACCATCGCGACGACTCGCCTCTTTCCTGGCAAGGCCACTTACTACAGTGCGATGAGAGACTTAGGCGCGGCCTAAAGAGACGAGTGATAAAGATTAGCATTTAACAAACAACTTAGGTTCTTTTTCTAGCAGGCCTGAGGCGATGTGCGGTGAATGACCCCGAGATCGTCGACTATGAACTGTACGAACTGGCAGACTCAACCCGGTTTTTCCCAACGTACCAGGCTGCGCCACTGACCTCCAAAAATGCGCTCACTCGCACACCTGAGATCGAGTCCGTCATCAATCTGCTTGCAGGGAAGATCAATCACACCAGAATGCGTGAACTCAACGCTGCCGTGAGTCTGGATGGAGGTCCTGTCCACTCAGGTTGCACAAAGGTCTTTGTGCGAATTAGGCCTGGTTAAACCCCCCCGCGGGAACGTGTCCCCGTTCTCAATATTGCACTAGACCCACAGGCAATTGGAACAGATGAGGCAACTGCAACCTTGCGAGCGGTCCGACATGCCGTGCGAGGACGCGACGTTGACCTTTCACCGGGACGCGTTCCGATCGAGGCAGTCATTTCCGCACAGTCAAGGCTTGCCATCGCTCCCGCCGTGGCGGCGTTCATTGCGGGACCTGACGGCACAACTCCCAACCTGCGAGTTGAAGCACTGGCAGGCATTGGCTCAACATTTCTGCATGCACTCTCTCTTGCTGGGCACCCCGTTTCTCCTGTCAAGGCCACCACGATTGCAACAGGTCCGCAAGGATCTGCATCGCATACACTTGCAACAGTCCTGGCCAACACCAGCCAACAGGAGAAAACTGTACTTTCATTGGCCGACAGCGATGCGCTGACAGCGTCTCAAGCCTTGCAGGACAATCTCGCCGAGGTCGCCCTGCTATTCGCAACGCCAGGCAGACCGGACTTTCAGAGTGCACTATCTCAGGAGCAAATCACGCTCGTTGACGCAGATGCCTGGTGGAACAGCGACGCCAGACTGGCGCTGCCTGTCTTGCGCGAGGCGCAGATCGATCCGGGTGTCTACGCTGGCGTCGACAGAACCGTTTCAACCATCGCCACCCAGTTGATCCTGTTCGGGCCCAGCGGACGTGATCACTTCACCATGGGCCCACAAGGGCCAGGTGTGTACTGCGATGAAGTCAATCTTCGGAATGACCGGATTAATCCGTATCCGAGCCACGCCCTGCTGTTGATTGCGATCATCGGGTGTCTTGTCTGGGCCGGATGGCTTTACATTCGACCAGAGCACAAGTCAGACACAAGACCCTGGGAATAGCGGGTCTCCTGAAGGTAACAACACCCCGTATTTGATCGTTTCAAAGACGGGGTGTTGGCAACATCAGCAGCCTGCGACGTTCAACCGGCGCTTCAAGACAGACTCCATCGAACACGATGCTATGAGCGTAGCGACTTTCCAACCATTCTCAGAATATCATCCAGCGCATTACCGTCACGATTCATGTCGAACATCGCCGCAATCCCCTGGGTCGATGATTGTTTCGAGGAAGACCCTGCGGACTCTCCTGATTGACCCAGGCTCCCGAGCCCGCCTGAAAGCAGGCCACCCAGCATACTGCCCAGCCCTGATCCAGCATCGGACGACTGCCCTGTGGATTGCTTCGAAACATAACCGGCAATCAACATCGCCAGCATGGGCAACATTTTTTTGAGCACAGACTGATCCAGGCCGGTCTGCGAAGCTGCATTCTGTGTCACTGCCCGGCTGATGTCTTTGGAGCCGAAGATCTGTCCAAGCACATCATTGCCCTCACTCAGATCGGTTGCCTGTGGCTTGAGCACTTGCTCCAGAAGCCCACCCAACCCAGAAAAGTTCAAAGGATGGCGGGTCTGCTCCTGCTTCTGCATACCACCCAGAATGGCTGGTGCGAGTGCCTGAGCGCCACTGGCAGCCTGAGCCTCAGTGATACCGAGTTCTTTGGCGATGGATTGCAGTCCACCGGTCTGTACGAGCATGTCCAGAATCTGCATGCGGCGATTCCTTGAAAGTTGATTCAGTTCGTTCTGGCTCCGGTCCAGAAACTCAACATGAACCTTACCATCAGCCCTCGAAACATGCTCGATGCTGCGATCAGCACCCATTGAAATTGACAAGAATCAAGCCGCCTTAGCACAAGGAACCTGTCCACTGCGATTGGACATATGGTTGACTCCCAGATAGAATACGCCCCTTAGTCAGTCAGAAAGACCGAAATTACGCGAAATTGACACGTAATTAACTACTCGTTCCGGTCTTTTAGAAAATTCCAGCGCGCCGCACCGGCAGTCTTTCCACCCGGTGCCGTTTTACCGAATCTGCCTGGACAGTAGCCTGGACCTAGAGCCAGACCTTTGCGCAATTCGAACCAATGTTTGCGCACCACGCCGGCCGGCAAGCAACAGCAGCCAGCCAGTTCGCTTTCGGACAATGCCAGGGTTCGTCCATCGACGGACCGCAAACACATTCGTTCCGCAGGCAAGCCTCGCGGCGATATGTGCAACCTTGTGTCCTCCTCGACACCAGGTCGCCGTCGTTCGTCGTCCATAACAACAAACAAGGGAAACTCTGCATGCAAGAACCTGTCTTTTACCAATTATCGATCACTCACGCGATCGTTCTTCTGGTGGGTTTCTACGGACTCACCTTCCTTCTCTCATTGCTGATTGGCAAGAAGCGGGAGAACGTGGACAGCTACATGGTGTCAAACAATGCTGTCGGGTTTGGTCTGGCAGCCGCCAGCATGATCGCCACCTGGATCTGGGCTGCGTCCTTCTATGCCAGCGCAACCTCGGGGTTCAAGTACGGTCTGTCAGGTCCTATCCACTACGGATTCTGGGGCGCCTTGATGATTCTCTTCATCTACCCTTTTGGTCGCCGGTTTCGAGCGCTGGCGCCCAAGGCCCACACACTGGCAGAAGTCATTCACGCCCGACACGGATCATCAAGCCAGTTGATCATGGCAGTTTCCAACCTGATCGGTAGCTGCATCAGCCTGATGGTGAACTTCACCGCTGCGGGAGCACTAGTTGCCGTCCTGACCCCACTGACTTTCATCCAGGGCGTGCTCATCGCCGGGGTTGGCGTCCTGTCCTACACGCTATGGTCTGGTTTCAGGGCATCTGTCATCACGGACTTCGTCCAGCTGATCGCCATGATCATCGCTGCTGTGGTCATCATCCCCATCATCTTCGTCAACGCAGGCGGCACCGATATGTTGATGGCCAACATGTCGAACCTGTCTGCGCAGCAACAGGACTTCTTTTCCTCGACAGCGATTCTTGAACAGGGCGCTCCATATTTTGTGGCGGTTCTGGCCTATGCCATCGGCAATCAGACCATCGCTCAGCGGTTGTTTGCTGTGCGTGAAGACCTGATCAAGCCCACTTTCCTGACCGCGACAATCGGATACGGTGCCGTCGTGATCGGTCTGGGCATGCTGGGCATGCTGGCGCTGTTTGTCGGGCTGCAGCCCGCTGATGGCAACATGAACAACATCATTCCCCAGATGGCTTCCCAGTACCTGCCACCGATCGGCATCGTGCTTTTCTTCGTTCTGGTCATTGGCTCACTGTCGTCAACGGCCGACTCTGACCTGTCCGCTCTGTCGGCCATCATGATGACTGACATTTACGGCAAAAATATTGCCAAAGGACGTGTCAATCCGCAGCGCATGCTCTGGTGGGGCCGCATGACCATGGTTGTTGCCACCTTGGCAGGCGTGATCTTCGCAAGCTTGCGCCTGGATATTCTGGTGATGCTGGTATTTGTCGGTGCGCTATGGGGTGCCATTGTCTTCCCCGTGATTATCAGCTTCTACTGGGGCAAAATCACCAATCGCGCATTCACCACCTCGGTCATCGCAGCCGTCGTGCTCTTCACCATTGCCCGCTTTGAGATCCTGCCTTTAACCGGCATTGTGGCCGTGTTCTTTGAGATCAGCGCATCCATTGGCGCCGGGGTTGTCCTTGGCCTGATGACGTTTGCGTTTTTCAATCGTCACCTTGCCATCGCCGTCGGTGTGCTCGTGGCAATCGGAGCCATGCCGTATGCAATCGGAGCCTTGCGTGACTATCCTGTGTTGCTGAGTTCACTGACGGCCTACGGAGTCAGTGCGGTCATATGCACCATCATGAGCTGGCGCAGCAAGGAGAATTTTGATTTCGACACGCTCGCCCAGAAGGTCACGTCGTTTCAGTCCACCACCAGCGAGCTCAAGGGAAAGCAGTCTGTCAGCGAGAATCCGCGCGACACCTCTCGCAATCAAACAAACGCAGACGGCTCCGTAACATCCGCAAGCCCGACGACCCCGGCTCCGGGTGCCTCGCGCGCCTGACAACCAACCGATTTAAAGAAGGAGTTCGTTTATGTCCAGCTTCTGGATCACTTTCTACATTCTCATCTGGCCCGTGATTTCCGCGGGAGTCCTGGCCGTTTTACTTTTTTCTCTCGTCAAAGACTGGCTAAAAGCCCGTAAAAGCGGGCGAGACATGGTCTGAAAGCAGATTCTCCTCGAGTCAGGAGAATCTGTGCTGACTCTGTCAGCAATATGCCCAGAACAGGTAGAACACACCTGACGCTGCAAGGAAAGGGCCGAAGCTGAAAGACTGGCCCGCCTGCAGCTTTCCGGTCAGCCGCCAGACGAGAGCAACACACAGCCCTGTTGCTGACGCAAGCAGGAGGATAAATGGCAAGGCGGCCAGGCCGAACCAGGCACCTAGCGCGGCAAGCAGCTTGCAGTCGCCGCGCCCAAGCCCGTGACGACCCGTCGACCAAACGAACGCCATCGCAATCAGCCAAAGAAACAGATAGCCCGCCACTGCGCCGAGCACCGCCTCTTGTAACGCGGCAAACCCTGTATGCAGATTCGCCAGCAACCCCAGCCAGACGAGTGAAAGGGTCAGCAAATCCGGCAAATATCCAGTGCGGGCATCAATCACCGCAAGCACCCACAGGAACAGAGATACCATCAGGCTGGCCACCGCTGCCGGCGTTGCGCCAAACACCCACCAGACAGCCATACCCATCAGCGGTCCCGCAACCACGCCGGCCCACCCGTCTACACGCTGTATTCGATGCGCCTGCTCCGGTTCAATTTCCCGAACGCGCTCGTAACCCTGACGCATCAGAAAAAATAGTCCGATGCACCAGACGCCAGCAAAGATGGGCACAACAACGGGAGCGGGGATGGACCAGACTGTCCAGAGATTCAGCATGACTGGCTATCCAGCACCATCGACTCAACGATCATCTCATCGTCCCGGTCGTGTCATTCGTGTCACTCGTGCCGTCTGTTTCTCTGACATCACTTGTCGCACTTGACGGAACCAGACGAAAGCCATTGATACGGGATGAGGGCGATTCCGGGATCTGGACCTCCTCTATCCGACCATCCTGGTCAATCAAGACATGGGTCGCGTAAACGCTGTGCAAAGTGACCCCGGGAGCGAGGCGCTCTCCCACCCTGAACCCCTTTGGTCTGGCCCCGTTGATAGACAGCAGTGCCGAGCCACGTCCATCGTCAGTCGCCATGACTCCAGTGGCCGAAACCGCCACACGCAGGGCCTGACCACCAAACCAGTCAGCAACAGCACCCAGATCCTGCTTCTCGCTTGCATGCCGCTCGAAAGTGGCGGGCGGCAACGCAGCGGTCGGGGCCAGCAGAATCACTGCCCAGACACCAAGGCCGACTGCAACCGCCATCTTTGCCAGAAGACCTGCAAGATCTGACCACCCGAAGCTTGTCCAATCACCCAGCAATTGCATGTTCTACTCCAACCTCCAAGGTGCGGCATCCGGAAACCTGTTTCCGGCACTGTCACTTATCAGCACTTCAAATTCTAAAAACAGACATACCCTGGACTACAAATCCGCCAATTCTGCCTAAATCCCCGCGGTGACGCTAACAAACTGATACAGTTCGTGCAGATGCGGGCCATGCAAAGATGCCAGCATCTCAATCTAGCCGCATCCCGTCAACAGGATCCTGACAGATCTCCCGATTGTCACTGCTCTTTTGCCCCCTCGTACCTGCCATGCGCCAATCCAGCTCTTACCTCTGTTCCGCACAACGTGGATTCTCGCTGATCGAGATCATGGTCGTGGTCGTCATCATGAGCGTTCTGGCGGCACTGATCGTACCAAACGTGATGAACCGTCCAGACCAGGCACGAATGGTAGCCGCCCGACAGGATATCGCGACAATGATGCAGGCGCTCAAACTGTACCGGCTCGATCACGGGCAATATCCGGTCGCCCAGCAGGGACTGAGCGCTCTGACCGACCAGGCACAAGGCCGGGGAGTCTATCTGGACCGACTTCCAAACGACCCTTGGGGCAACCCATACCAGTATCTGAATCCCGGTGTTCACGGTGAAGTCGATGTGTTTTCTTATGGAGCAGATGGGCGCGCAGGAGGCGACGGCAATGACGCCGACATTGGTTCCTGGACACTCTGACAGACACCCTGCTCAGGGTTTCAGCCTGATCGAGACCCTGGTCGTACTGAGCATCGTTGCGATTATCGCTGGCGTAGCCGGACTGGGTCCCTGGTCATCGACCCCGGCCAGAACACTTGGGCAGGACGCGGCACGACTGGCCCGTCTGTTTGAGTTCGCTCACAGCGATGCAAGAGCCTGGAACACCGCCATCGAGTGGCGCTTCGATGGGTCAGGCTACCTGTTTGCTACATCAACCGCCGCCGTTTCGCAATCGGCCCAGCGGATCACCCGAACGCAAACCGTGCGCGCACCGTTTGCGACCGGTCCTTTGCGGGCTCGCCGCTGGGAAAGCAATCAAGGCGTCCAGGTTCGGGTAGCCCCACCGGGCGCGACCACTTTTGACGCCAGCTGGTATTCTGGCCCAGACACCGTTGAATTAAGTGCTGGCGGCCACTCGGTCATAATTTCGAGAACGCTGGCTGGACAGTACACCGTTGTACCTGCCACCGGATCGGAGCTGACGCAATGAACGGCGGCAGAAAATCACTTGGTTTTACGCTGATTGAAGTTTTGATTGCCTTGACGATCATCAGTATTGCCTGTGTCGCCGCCATGCGTGCGATCGACATGGGTGTTCGCGGCGCACACGCAATGCAACAGCGAAGCCTTGCTCTGATCTGCGTGCAGAATCATCTCGCAGATCTGACCCTGCAACAAGCATTCCCCCCACCCGGTGTCACGACAGCCTCGTGCAGGCAAGGGCCTCACGTATTCATCAGCGAGCAGCAAGTCAGTAGCGCGCCACACGAACTGTTTCGCATCGTGACAGTTCGCACACGCATCCGGGGTGGTCCTGTACTCGCGGAGCTGTCCGGCACACTTTCTCGCCTGCCATGACCGAGACTGCACACACCACGCCCTCGGATGGATTCACGCTGATCGAAATGCTGGTCACGATCACGCTGATGTCAATCGTGAGTCTGCTGGCCTGGCAGGCGCTTGATGCGACCGGACGATCTGTCACCCGAGCGCAGGACATCTCGAATGACAGCACGGCCATTGTGCGCACACTCGATCAGATCTCTGAGGACCTGGCCAGACATGCGCTGCTGGAGTCCCCCTATCCGGACCGGTCGGGTCAGCTCAGAAGGCCAGATTCCCCGTCTTTGCCAGCCAGTATCACCTGGTCAGACAATCGGCTCACCATCCTTCAACACAGTCGCAATGGCGAACTCATTCCAGTCAGCTGGCAGATCACCCGGAACGCACTCGTGCGTAACACGCCCTCAGAACAAGGGCAGGCAGCCTTGCATGATGTGACACGCCTTTCGCTAAAGGCATGGATTGGAGGTCGTGGCTGGATCGAACCTGCTGCCATTCCTGCTGGTTTGCGTGCCAGTGGCCTCGAGATCAGCATCGAGCAGGCTCGCGAGAACGACGCGGCCCCCCGGACCTTCAGAATGGTGGTGATGCTGCCATGAAACCCGGCTTACGCACGTTCAGATTTCATGCAAGCCACCCCGCTCTCGAACGCGGTGTCGCTGTCATCGGTGCGCTGGTTGTCGTCGCAGCAGTGGCGAGCACTGCAAGCGGACTGCTGGAACAACAGACTGTGGATGTCAAAGCACTCGAAGTCGAGCGTGACCGGGCCCAGGCTACATGGCTGTTAAGGGCCGGACTAGACTGGGCCCGTCTAGTCCTGTTTAATGACGGCAAACAGAATGCTGTCACCCGCAATGATGGTCCGTGGGCGCAGCCTCTGGTAGGACTCGAACTTGACCTGCCAGGTCGACAAGACAAAGCCACGTTTTCTGGGCACATAGAGGACGAGCAGGGCAAGTTCAACCTGATGCGACTGGTGCGCGCAAACGCGATTCAGAAAGACGAGCTGGCCCGATTCGAGCGACTCCTGGCGTGGCTGTCACTGCCGACGGAGCTCGCGACCCGTATTGCACAGCATCTGCTGACCAACGCGCACAGCAATACCACGGGTCGCGGCGCAAACAACACAGTTTATATTCGAGCTGTTCAGGATCTCATTCCTGCGTCGAGCCTGACAGCCAGTCAGCTAGCAGTACTCAGGCATCACACGACCTTGATCGGTCCGGATGCCAGCCTGAACATCAACACGGCGAGTGCTGTGGTACTGAGCGTCACGATTGAAGGCCTGTCAATTGGTCAGGCCAGAGAGATAGTCGAACAAAGGGAACGAGGACAATGGTTCAGCAGTGCAGGCGATTTACTGAATCGCCTGAATCTGTCAGCAGATCCAACCATACGGCAACTGCTAGGCGTCAACAGCCAGTGGTTCATGACGTTTGGCACCGCCTCACTGGACGATGCACAGCGCCAGATGCAAGCCCTTGTTTACCGCCCACTTGACGGCATGCCCGTCGTGCGCTGGATCAAGGATTGAAGAATGAGTGGATCAGAACCCGCATGAGACAACATTTCCGGATACAGCTACCCGCACTCAAGTCCGTCAATGCCGCCAGCCTGGTAGAGCTGGTCCAGGTTGACCCGTCACAGCGGGTGGTGCATACCCATCATCTCCGGCTCGATATGCTTGCTGACACGGTAAGGTCTGCCCATGTTTATGTGCTGCTTGACCCTGCCGATGCGGTCGTTGCAGAGATCAGCCTGCCACCCTTGCCACGAACAAGACAACGCGAGGCGGTTGTGGCAAGTGTTGAACCAATGATCCTTGGACGGCTCGATACGACGCTGATTACGTATGCCCCCCGGGACGAACAGACCGGCACCACCCAGGTCGCCTGGACAGACAAGGACGCGCTGCTACGGGTCTGGCGCCTGCTACTGGAACTGGGTCTCAAGGTTAAAGGAATCATGCCCGGACAGCCACTTCCTGACCAGGAGCGCGGTGTGTTCGAGGCAGAGGACTCGCTAACAGGAAATGGCGGCGCAGAAATACGACCTGCGCTACCAGCTCTGTCTGGCTGCTCGTTTACGCTGGCGCATGAAGAGCCATTGTCCAGACCCGGCCCCACCCGATCAACCATGATCTGGACCGCCGTCGCAGCAGGCGTATGGATCGTTGGCCTGAACTTGTACGCAATGCAATTGAACCGTGAGGCAGAAACAATCCTGCAAGCGATCGAATCCACGGTGAGAGCGGGCTTTCCGGAGATACCAGTCTTGCTTGATCCTGTCATTCAGGCGCAACGCCAGCTTGACCTGCTTGAACGCAAAGCATCTGGAACATCGCAGGACCCGTTTATCGAACTGGTAGCAGATGCCAGTGTATTACTGCCTTTTGTTTCATCCCGGGTCCGTACACTCGAGTATGAAAACGGTCACCTCACCTTGGGGCTTGCGTCCGGTGCCAATATGATGACAGATTCACCCAGCAGGTCTGATCTGAACAAAGAAGCAAACCGTCTTGGACTGATCCTTAATCACGACGAATCGAATCCTGATCGCTGGCAAGTATCGCGCCAGAATACCACCGCATCACAATCCGTTGCTACAGGGACTCGTCAACAATGAACCAGCCGACCCGATCTTCGACTCGTGCCACTGATGGCCGATATCCGCTACTGACCTGGTTGCAAGGCATGCAACAGCGAGGCCAGGCGACCTGGGCAAAACTGACAGCGCGTGAGCGTATCTTTGTGACCACGGGCGGGCTCGCTATTCTCTTGATTGCGATCTGGCTACTGGCGATCAAGCCAGCGCTGTCGTCGATCCATATGGACCATCAGAGGATTGTGAGCCTGCAGACTGACCTGGCTCGCGTCCAGGCCCTTGGACTGCAGGCACAAACCCTCCGGTCACGTGTCCTGACGCGCGACATCCCGATACCGTCCACAGTGGAGCTGCAGGGCAGCCTGACGCAAGCCGGTCTGCCCGTCACTGTCGAGCCGCTAGCCGGCTCAAATGTGTCAGCGGACGGTGAGCAGTGGCAATTGCGCATTGAACAGGCGAAAGTCGATGGTCTGATGCAATGGCTTACTGAATCGCTTCGGGCGTACAACCTACGCATTGTGCAAGCAACATTGCAGCGCGCCGAGGTGGACCACCGGGACCGGCCAGGATACGTGACGGGCATCATCAGCCTTGCTAATGGAGGAGCATAGCCTTGAGCAACCTGACACGCCTTGGGATTCATGCCGGTTTCTGGCTTGCACTGGCGTTCATCAGTGCACTGGCGGCTTTGCCGGCAACCTGGGTTCTTGATCAGAACACACAGAGATTGCCCTTTCATCCTGTCGCAACCCGCGGTACGATCTGGCATGGCCAGACACTCGTTGCAATAGGTCAGCCAGGCTATGAGCGTACCTTGCCCGACCCGGTCCGCTGGCAAACTTCGTTGACTCCCCTGCCAGAGGTCACTGTCACACATCCCTGGCTCGCAGGACCCGTTATCATCACCCTTGGACTCCAGGGCCTGCATATCTCGGCACAGACGATTGAACTACCTGCTCCACTGCTGACAACCGTCAATGCGGTGCTGGCGTCTGCCAACCCTGGAGGTGAGATCCAGATCAAATGGCCAGCCCTGTCATTCGGACCTGGCCAACGTCTGGCCGGAACATCGGTTGCCCAGATTGAATGGCTGGACGCCAGTGTCGGCCTCACTTCCGTCGCGCCACTGGGCTCTTATCGTGCTGATGTATCCACGCAGCAAGACGGCACCATGGCTGTCATCCTCACAACCATCCATGGCCCTCTTGTCGCGCGGGGTTCTGGTTCATTTTCCGCGGAGCAGCGCCTGCTTATGAACCTGACGCTGGAGGCGGACCCAGCGGCACCGGCCGCCATTCGGGATGATCTGCAAACATTCATGTCCACTTTTGGGACTGGCACATCGGGCCAAGGACAGACCCGGTTGCGCTTGCAGTAGCCTTGCATCAAACTCACAGAACATCACTTAATCGAACAGACATGACCCACCTGAAATACAGACATGGCCTGATGCCATCCAGACAGACTTCTGGCATCCTATCCGTGCTACTCACCGTCTTTCTGGTGGCAGGCTGTTCAACACAGCAACGCGGCGCCAACCCTGGCAACATGCCGTCACAGCTTATTGTGAAGACGTCTGATCATTACGGCACTCAGCGCCAGGCAGGTGGTGAAAGTGCCCGACCGTTCAGAACCGTCGAACCTGAGATCCAGTTCGAGAATGAGTCACACTCTGATCTGAATCGATCAACGGGCGGCTCTTCAAATCAGCCCCGGATTCAACCAGTCTCATCACCAGGACGAATTCCGCCATCCGAAGATGGGCCTCGCACCATGCTCAGCTTTGTTGACGCAGACCTGCCCGGGGTCATTCAGGCGCTGGCGCGCTTTACCGGACAGAACTTCGTCACTGACCCGCGCGTGAAAGGCCAGCTGACCCTGGTTTCTGAGGAGCCTGTGACACCTGACCAGGCATACAACATGCTGCTGGCTGCGCTTCGCATGCAGGGATTTGCCGTAGTCGAGGTGGATGGAGTCAATCGTGTCCTTCCAGAGGCTGATGCCAAGCTACAGGGTATGCCAGTCTTTCAGGGACAAGGTGTTTCTTCCCCACGTGGCGATCTTGCGACCCGGGTGTTCCAGTTACGTTATGAGAATGCAGCCAGTCTTGTTCCAGTGCTTCGCCCCATGATCGCACCCAACAACACCATCAATGCCTACCCTGCCAACAACACGCTGATCATCACTGACTACACCGACAATCTGGACCGCATTGCTGCAGTCATTGAAAGCATCGATACACCGAACTCATTTAGCACCGATGTGATCCCGATTCGTCACGGGCTGGCACTGGATGTGGCTGCACTGGCCTCGCAGATGCTCAGATCAGATGGCCCTTCAGGAAACCAGACTATGGTACTTGCGGATACCCGAAGCAACTCCGTACTGATTCGGGCCAGTAGTCCAGACCGCCTGGCTGCTGCCCGCAAACTGGTCAGGCGCATCGACAGCACAGACACTCGCGAAGGAAATCTCAACGTGGTTTACCTGCGTAACGCGCAGGCGACCCAACTGGCAAAGGTTCTGAGAGGGGTGCTCTCCGGCCACGCTTCCGAAGCGGATGAATCCTCGGCAAGCAGTGGTTTCGATAACAACCGGATGGCAGGCATGAGTAGTGGTGATCCGTCTGCTACGCGAGAGGTTGTCGCAAGCCCGACCGGCGGATCGATATTTGACAGTCTCCCAACTGGCGGGTCTTCCGATTCGAGTCAGTCTCTTTCGGGAAACAACCTGGATCCGTATTCGTTTACCGCGGGCGGTGCAACAGTTCAGGCGGACCCTGCCACCAACACCCTGATCATTTCTGCCCCGCCACCGATCTATCGCAACCTCAGAAAAGTCATTGACCAACTCGATCAGCGACGTGCACAAGTTCTGGTGGAGACGCTGATCGTGGAAGTCAACGCAGAGAATCTGGCCGAATTCGGTATCCAGTGGATGGTGGGCGGTGACAATCTGTCCCGAAACAGTAGTAGCGGATTCATCGGTGGTGCCAACTTCGGGGGACTGGCATCAACACTTCGGGTGTCACCACAATCGACAGCCTCGGTGCGGGCATGAGCCTGGGTGTGGTCAGTGGATCGATCAACGTGCTGGGCAATCAGATACTCAATCTAGGCCTGCTTGCGCGAGCCATGCAGTCCACGGGCGATGTCAACGTGCTGTCCACTCCCAACCTGATGACCATGGACAACGAGGAAGCCAGCATCATGGTCGGAAGAACAGTTCCCTTCGTCACAGGTCAGTACACGACCTCGGCTGACGGCGCCAGCAATCCATTCCAGACCATCACCCGGGAAGACGTCGGACTGACACTTCGTGTCAGGCCCCAGATCAGTGAAGGCGGCACCGTCAAACTCGCAATCTACCAGGAAGTCAGCAGCATCGATACGGCGGCTTCCAGTCCGTCGACTGGCATCATCACCCGCAAGCGAGCCCTTGACACGGATGTACTCATTGACGACGGCCAGATCATCGTACTGGGGGGCTTACTGGAGGACACGATCATGGACGACACCAGTTCGGTCCCATTGCTGGGAGACATCCCCGGTATTGGCAATCTGTTTCGCTATGACACCCGACGCCGCACAAAAACCAATCTGATGGTTTTTCTGCGGCCCCACATCATCCGCGATGCTCGCGACGGTGCCAGCATCACCCTTGATCGCTATAACTACATGCGTGCGGCCCAGGAACATCTGCCACCGCGCTCGACCTGGTTCGATCCCAACGCCGAGATGAGCCAGCTCCCTGCGCTGCAACAAAATCCTCGCAACGGTTTGCTGGACCTGCGAAATGCGCCCTCAGCGCCTCAGGCGCCTGTCAACAGTAATCTGTGAGCAAGCGATGACCGTCAGGCTCCCGTTTGTCTGGGCCCGTGCGAACGGTGTCCTCATCGAGACAGATTCTCAAGGTCAGCGCCTTGTGATCTGTCCGCGCACGCCGCAATGGGCCCTCGCCGAGATGCGCCGGGTACATGGATCACTGCCCATCCAGAGCGTGAGCGACACCGAGTTCGAGACTCGCATCGCCAGGACCTATGCCGACACAGACGACGCGGCCGCAATTGTTGACTCGGTCAGCAACGACTACGACCTGGACCGTCTGATGCAGGCCATGCCAGAGGTTGAGGATTTGCTCGAAGTCCACGACGACGCGCCTGTCATCAGGATGATCAACGCACTGATCACACAGGCTGTTCGTGATGGTGCCAGTGACATCCATCTGGAAGCGTTTGAAACACGCTCTGTCGTGCGATATCGGGTTGACGGCACCTTGCGTACCATCGTAGCGCCCAGAAGGGCCCTGCACAACGCCATGATTTCACGCATCAAGATCATGGCTGGCCTGGACATCGCAGAAAAGCGCCTTCCGCAGGATGGACGAATCGCCCTTTTGATTGGAGGCAAGGCAGTCGATGTCCGGGTCTCGACACTGCCGACCGGTCATGGTGAGCGGGCAGTGCTCAGACTACTCGACAAGACTGCGGGCAGACTGACGCTTGAACACCTGGGGATGGCACCGAGCGTCCTGAGCCAGCTCGACACGCTGATCCACCGCCCCCACGGCATCGTGCTGGTGACTGGGCCGACCGGTAGCGGCAAGAGCACCACGCTGTATGCGGCCTTGAGCCGCCTCGACACCGGCACCGCCAATATCCTGACAGTTGAAGATCCGATCGAGTACGATTTGCCGGGCGTTGGCCAGACGCAAGTCAATCCGCGCATCGATCTGAGCTTCGCGAGAGCCTTGCGCGCTATCCTGAGACAGGACCCCGACATCATCATGATCGGCGAGATACGCGACCTGGAAACCGCTCAGATTGCCGTTCAGGCCGCCCTGACAGGTCACCTGGTGCTGGCCACGCTCCATACCAACGATGCTGTCGCTTCGATCACACGTCTGACCGACATGGGGATCGAACCCTTCCTGCTCGCCTCGACACTGCAAGGAGTTCTTGCACAGAGATTGTTCAGAAAACTGTGCCGGCACTGCAAGATGGCACAACCCGATGGATCGTTCGAACCAGCACCTGATGGATGTGTCCATTGTGGAAACACGGGATATTCGGGACGTAGTGGAATCCACGAGTTGCTTGTCATCGACGAGCAACTGCGAGAAATGATTCATGATGAGACAAGCGAACAGTTCATCCGGCAAAAGGCCATCGAGCGTGGCATGCGCACGCTGAATCAGGACGGACAGCGCTGGGTCGAGTCGGGCGACACTACCGCGGCCGAGATTATCCGCATCACCCGGGATCCCTGATGCACGCAAGGAGCGCACGGCATGCCGAATTACCAGTATGAAGCGGCTGATCAGGTTTCTGGGAAGCTCTCTCAAGGCCAGATTGACGCAGAAAGCGAACGCAATGCCCGTCAGCAGTTACGCGCAAAAGGTCTGATTCCGCTCAAGATCACGCCCGGACAGACGTCTAGATCTGCCTTGTCGCCAGGCCGGGCGCGTCTGCGCTCCTCCGAACTGGGCTGGCTGACACGCCAGTTTGCAAACTTGCTTGACGCAGGACTGACACTCGAGGCAACGCTGACCGCAGCACTCGAGCAGGCCGATCGCAAACCTGTCGCCCACATGCTGGCGGCGATTCGCGCCGATGTGCGAGCGGGGCATCGTCTCAGCGATGCGCTATCAGCTCACCCAAAAGAGTTTCCTGCCATTTATCGTGGTCTGATCGAGGCTGGGGAGTCCTCGGGCGAACTGCCCAAAGTCATGAGCCGGCTGGCGAACTATCTGGACTCTCGTCATGCCACTCAGAACAAGCTCGTCACGGCGCTGATCTACCCGGCGCTGGTGACGATGGTTGCGCTAGTCATGGTACTGTTTCTGTTAACCCACGTCGTTCCGCAGGTGGTGGGCGCGTTTACCCAGACTCAGCAGCGCCTGCCATGGGCAACAGAGGTACTTCTGGGCGTGAGCCACTATGTGCAACATTGGGGTTGGCAATCGGCTCTGGTCATTCTGGCAGGGATGCTCGCGACACGATTGCTGCTGCGTGATCCGCGCGCTCGCAGGCGCTGGGACACCAAGCTGCTAGGCCTTCCGGTTCTCGGTCGCTACATTCAGGAAGTGAACACTGAGAGGTTTGCTTCAACGCTTGCCATTCTTGTGGGAAGTGGCGTCCCGCTCCTCATGGCACTCGAATCTTCCCGCAAAACCTTGACCAACACCCAGCTTCAGGCCGCCATCGGGGACACCACCGAGCGTGTCAGGCAAGGCAGCACCCTTTACTCGGCATTGCAGGCGCAGAAGGCTTTCCCGCCAATCCTGGTACATCTGGTCGAAAGCGGTGAGCGAACCGGTCAGCTACCCGAGCTACTCGAACGCGCTGCGATCACACTGTCTTCAGAGGTACAGCAGCGCACATCCCGACTGGCCGCCGTGCTGGAACCCCTGGCGACCCTGATCATGGGTGCACTGGTACTGTTTATCGTACTGGCCATCATGCTGCCGATCATCGAGATCAACCAGCTGGTGCAATGACAGACAGAACCACAAATTCTGACAAGGTCTGATCTCTATGGCGCAGGGGCGTCACTGACTAGCCGAAAGCCAAGGTGTGACATCGGGCTGTATGGATCACTGCCCTGACGCGCACTAGGGCGATAGGACAGGCAATACCGCTCGTTACACAGGAATGACCCACCTCGAATCACGCGCTTTGGAGCATCTGCCGGCACGCCAGGCTCATAGGGATCGTAGGATTGCGAGGGGCCTTGCGGATCCACAATGTGTCCCTTAGCCTTTCGAGCCTGTTCAATGAAGTAATCTGCCTGGTACCAGTCAGCGACCCATTGCCATGCGTTACCGGTCATGTCGTACAGACCGTACCCATTGGGCGCAAAAGTTTTAACCGGTAATGTGCCGGTCGCGCCACCCGCCTTCGGGCTGACGACAGGAAACGTTGGCGAATCGCTCCAGTAATTGGCCTGCAAACGACCCTCTGGCATCAGCTCATCCCCCCAGACATAGGTCGCCTGCTCAAGACCGCCTCTGGCCGCAAATTCCCATTCGGCTTCAGTCGGCAACCGTTTGCCTGCCCAGTGGGCATAGGCAAGCACATCTTCATAGCTGACCTGAACAACAGGATGATCGGCTTTACCTTCGATCGTGCTGTCCGGACCTTGTGGAAAACGCCAGTCAGCGCCTGGCACATAGGTCCACCACTGCCAGTAATGCATCAGATTCGCTGGCGCGGATGTGCCTGTAAACACCATCGCACCAGATACAAGCACTTCCTCAGGAGGACGCGGCGTACCTGGTGGCAACTGGACCCTGATCGTTTCCCAGTCTGGCTTACGCTGAGCGGTTGTGACATAACCTGTTTCTTCGACAAACCTGGCAAAGTCCTGATTGGTCACGTGCGTGACATCCATCCAGAATCCGTCGACCCGAACTGGATGTGCCGGTTTTTCGTTTGGTTGCGCCAGCCGGCTGTCGCTACCCATCAGAAACTCGCCGCCCGGGACCCAGGCCATGTCAGCTGGCCCGGTCACCCCGTCACCCACCACGATTTCATGTGGTGTGTCGCGGGGACCTGTCTGCCAGCCTGGTCTTTCCAGCCATGATGACCCTGACCACAGCGATCCGAGCCACCATCCAGCCAGGACGAGAACAGCAACTGCCAGCGTTGCTAACCCGACCCGGCTGAAGCGGCCTGCATTAGTACGTGCCATAACTTGGAGGGCAGGTCCGGCCTAGGTTCGCCTGAATGATGTCTCCATCAACTGAGTTGGTCTTGCCATCCAGCACACCATTGACAAAAAAGTCATACACACTCGACAGCCCCCAGCTCGAAGCGATCTGGCTCCAGTTGGCGACATCTTTTGCGTTGACCACGCCATCAATGTTGCCATCGCCCGCACAATACGGTTCAGAAGCCAGAATGCTGTCCATAGTGGTACGCAAGCTGGTGTACTGTGACTGGGTCGCTGCATCCTTGGCCGGAAGCAGATTGCGGTCCGGCGTGTCAAGCAGCGGCACTGGAACAGCCTGATTCACGGTATAGAGCTCTTCGGTCGTGATGGTTTGAACCGAGTCCGTCTGGGGCAAATAATCCTGAGTGATATTGCGAACCAGCTTGTACGTGTCATTGCGAACAGCAATTGATGTTTCCGGCAGAATATTGAACATGGTCTGCCCGTTGTCATAGAGTGCCTTGTTCACTTCATAACACATGCTGTAGCCTTGACCGCCATTGTCGATGACGGAAGGATCGGTGTACCCAGGGCCCCACCAGATGCCAGAATTGTCTTCGCAGACCGATTTGGACACCGGGATCTGGGAACAAGAGGTACTGATCGCACAAGGCGCATTGCGAGCGCCATTAGCCTGATAATTCACGCCACCCATCGAAAAATTGATGGTGCGAAGACTGCTCTGCCCGGCAGATTCCAGGTATGGCATGATCCCCACCGAATCGAGCGTCTGCGGTACGACCGCATGGGCATCCAGGTCAGCGACTTCGCCAAAGAACTGGAAAACATCCACCATGTTGACCATATGCTCGACGTCACGATCAGGTTCAGTCACCATAGGACCAGCGATGATTAACGGGTCCCAGATACCGGTCTGATACGCAGTACCTTTCGCTTCACTCGGCGAGAATGGCAGTTTGACCGCAGTGCCCAGCGTGCCATTGTCTCCAACGATCACAATGACGGTATTGCTCGCCTGGGGATCGTAGATCAAACGACCATCTGCGTCCTGTGTCGCGAGTCCGGTCTGGACCATGAGCCGGCCAAACTCGGTATCCATCGCCTCGGTCATGCGATCCTGAATCACCCGGCCATTTACAGTATTGGTGCAACTGAAACCATCAAACCCGGGATTAAGTGGACCAGGAATCAGGCTCGATGGTGGTTGCTGCCAGGGTGTGTGAGCAGAACTGTAACTAACCGACGCCATCCACGGCCGATTGCCGGAACGACTGTTGATCCACTGGATGGCGGCATCAGTCTCGATCCGTGTGCGATAGCCGCGTGACCGTGGATCGGTCAGCGGCACGTCCTCTACACTGTCACCATCGAGAATGACCAGCGGAGAAACGTAGTAGGCATTCTGAACGTTGAAGTTCAGACCCGAAGGGGGTGCGCCACAACTCTGGTCAGGCACAAAAATCCCGCCAGAGTCCAGACACTGCAGTCCTGGCGCCTCCAGATCTGACTTTGACCTGCTCAGGCTGCTACAAGATCCGTCGGCCTGATAACAGGCCCCGCGATCAGTTCCTCCCGCGGCGCGACCGGGCACAAACCCGCAGGAATAGGTTCCGGCTGGCGCAACGCCACCGGCAGTGGTATCGATCGAACCCGGCAAACCGCCAATCCAGCCGTAGAAGTAATCCCAGCCAAGCTCTCGTGGAGTAGTGATACCGGCCGAATTATTCTCGGGTCCAGCCAGGTGAAACTTGCCGAACATCGCGCTTTCGTAATCGGCCTGATCCAGCATCTTGGGGACCGTCACCTCATACGGGGATATCTGGGAGTTGGCCAGATCATTGGGACCAATCGCCTGATAAATGTTCGTCCGGTAAGGGTAACGGCCTACAAATGCAGCCGCCCGTCCGGGGGAGCACTCTGGCATGGACCAGGTATTGCGGAATCGCACGCCGGCTTTGGCGATCGCATCCATGTTCGGAAGAAAGGGACCTGTGACGCCCCCGTAACCAAATGATTTCATCTGGTCGATGCCGACATCGTCCATGATGACAAACAGAATATTCGGTTTGGCGGTATCGTCGTCGGCCGCAGCACTACTGCCCCCACCACCACTATCACAACCCGCAAGACCTGCGGACAACACGATTGCACCGGCAATTGTGGTAACACCTTTCATGATGCGACCCTTCTTATTGTTGGTATCTGGACGACATGCTGGCGACTCAACGGAGGGCGGCAGTGTCCATTCCGTGACGTGCGTGAGCAAATACACCCGGATTGACACATGTCAATACCGCACTTATACCTCAAAGTTCCGCCTCACGGGTGATCCGCGGATCACCTTTCGCATCCGCAACACTGTCGATATAACCACCAGCAAATGTTGACCAGAACCTCATTGCGCTTCAGATCGTTTGTGCCGCATCAGAGCCATGAGGCGCTGATCACGCCAGATCCGTCGTTTCTCAAGCTCATCTGCGGACAGCAGCTCTCGCCTTTCCTGGTCCAGACGCTCTACCAGACTGTCTGACCAAGGCTCGGTACTCGTCTGCTCAAGCGACATGCGCTGAAACATGCCGCCATAACGGTTGCAGTACTCCTTCAAACCGCCTGGTGCGTTCAGATCAATAGTCTCTAAAGGCCCCATAAAGGCCCAGCGCAAACCGAGCCCGTCCTTGACCGTCGCATCCAGATCTTCGACACTGACCACACCCCGCTCAACCAGCCGGAAGGCCTCTCTCAACAATGCCCCCTGCAACCGGTTCAGTACAAACCCTTCAACCTCTTCGTTGACCGTAACAGGCTTCTGCCCGATCTGATCCATAAGTTGCCGGGTTCGCAGCACCACATCCGGGTCAGTCCAGGGTGCGGGACAGATCTCCACCACAGGGATCAGGTATGGGGGATTGACCGGATGCGCTACCAGGCACCGGTTTTGCCCGGCCAGCGCGTCGGTAAAGGCCGAAGCAGGAATGCTGGAAGTCGAGCTCGCCAGAATGACACCTGACGGTGCCAGGGTGTCCATCTGTTCAAAAATCTGTCGCTTGATCTCAACCTTCTCAGGGAGACTCTCTTGCACGTAGTCGACGCCATCAAGCACATCTTCCAGTGATGAACAGATCTGAAGTCGCCCAGTCACATCCTCGGGATTATCAAGCAGGCCGCACGCTTGAAGCTCACGAATCTGCCGCTTGACGATTTCGTAGCCCGTTTGCAAGGCTTGCTCACTCCCATCCCACATCTGCACCTGACACCCACCACGGGCATACACAATCGCCCATGCCTGACCAACCAGACCACTTCCAACAATGGCAACTTTCATGACACGACACCCTTATCCATTTGATTTGAAATCACCGGAAATCACTTTTTGTGACACTTTTTTAGCAATTCTTCTACCGGACTCGAAGCGCAAACGTCGTTGTCGCGTAATCTGACCTGCATACGGCAACAGAAAAACCTCAACGTCCTCAGGATTTCGATCTGTTCCAGCAGGTAGCACGCTAAGCTGACGAAAATTCAAGGCAATCTGCCTTTGTGCGACACTTCAACTCCGGACTTTAGTGTCCGCTAATACCCAACCTCCGACACGAACGAAAGACAGACAATGCACGCAAAGCTGCCCTGACACAAGAACTCGACCAGCAACAGTGGTCCCGGTCAGCTGCGAGGCAACCTGATCAGCCAAACTGCCATGAACTCAATGTCGCCTGGACCCAATCTGCAAACAGACCGCAAGCCCGACCAAACTGCAAACGCACCGCCTGTTCGTCCCGAATACCTGATCGCAATCGGCGCATCAGCCGGTGGACTTGATGCACTCGAGAAACTGGTGGCCGGACTGGCGATCGACTCGGGTGCCGCATTTGTCATCATCCAGCACCTGTCGCCTGACTACAAGAGCATGATGGACACCCTGCTCTCGCGTCACACCCGCATGTCAGTGGTCGTGGTACACGACAACATGCCGCTTTTGCCAAACCGGATTCATCTGATCCCGCCCGGCTCCCTGATGCACGTCGACGACGATCGCCTGAGACTCACTCCCAAGGAGCCTCGCGTCAACACCTTGCCAGTCGATGTGTTCTTTCAGTCGGCTGCCAGAACCTGGGGCAACCGCTGTGTAGGAGTCATTCTCTCTGGCACGGGGTCGGATGGAACGCGAGGCATATTGACGATCAACGAACTGGGCGGTTTCTCGATCGCACAGGAGCCTTCCGACGCAGCGTTTGACGGCATGCCGCGCAGTGCCATTTCCACAGGACTGGTCGACGAGGTTCTGCCCGTTGAGTCCATTCCAGCACGACTGATGGCGCATGTACTCAGGGGAGCTTTCGAATCCGTTGGCGCTGCAACCCGGTCTGATGCCCCTGTCACTTCAGACAAGTCTACGTCCGAAGGGGCGCTGGCCGGAATTCTGCACTTGCTGCATCAACTGACCGGGGTAGACTTCCGGGAGTACAAGCCTGCCACAGTGGTGCGGCGCATCGAGCGACGCATGACGGTCAGGCAGGTATCTGACGTCCATGACTATCTCGAACTGCTCAAGGACGACCGCACCGAGGCTCAGACACTCGGTCATGAGATCCTGATTCCTGTCACGAGCTTCTTCAGAGATGTCGATGCATTCGACATTCTGGAGTCACAAATCATTGCTCCACTGGTTGCGAACCGGCAGTCTGGTCAGCCAATTCGGGTATGGTGTGCAGGAGTATCGACTGGCGAGGAAGCCTACTCGATTGCGCTTCTGTTTCTCGAAGCGTTCGAGAAACAGAAGCGCTGGCCAAGCCTGAAAATATTTGCAACCGACGTTAATCAGATCAATGTAGAGAACGCAGCCAGCGGCAGCTACCCGGAATCCATTGAAGCCGAAATATCCCCTGAACGCCTGAGTCGATTCTTCCAGAAGCGAGGCCACCGCTACGTGGTCAAGAGTGAGCTCCGGCAAACCGTCGTCTTTGCTCGTCACAACTTGCTGGTTGATCCGCCATTCACCCGGATGGATCTGGTTGTGTGCCGCAACACGCTTATCTACTTTAAGCCCCAGGCCCAGTCCAGCGCGTTGCGCCGTCTGCATTACGCGCTCACCCAGGACGCACACCTTTTCCTCGGGCCCAGCGAGTCTCTGGCGGAACTGAGTACAGACTTCAAGATCCTGAGCGCCCGATTCAAGCTCTGGCAGGTAGTGAGAACGGCAACCTCACCACTGGATCTGCACCGTCAGTCGGGTCCACAGGTCAGGACAGGCGTTCAACCTCCGAGACTCATGCAGCCTCGCCCCGCAAGACTGAGTAAAAGTGCGATTGATATCGGATTCGAGTCATTGCTCAAGAGTTTTGGGCCACCGCCTTCAGTACTCGTGAATGCGGCGCATGAACTCGTGCACGTGTACGGAGATGTTTCCCCTTTCCTCCGAATCCGCGACGGCCAGGTCTCACTGGATATCTCGCGCATGCTGCTGGAGCCACTGATTCCGATCGTCTCAGCGCTATTTTTCAAATGCGCGCGCGAAAGCGACGCGATATCGTCTGACGTTATCCGACTCCATGGTCCCCTGGCCAAAGAGCAGCCACCGCATCCTGCTCCCGAACTGGTCCGGCTCACTGCCATTCCCGCTGGCGATCTGGATGGTATCAACTACATGCTTCTGGTGTTCGAAACGATCGATACATCAGACACTGATCAGAATCGGCTCTCGGTCGATGTCTCCCAGGAAACAGCTGACCGAATCCAGGCACTCGAGCATGAACTAGCCATGACACGCGAGAATCTTCAGGCAACCATCGAGGAGCTCGAGACGGCAAACGAAGAGCTGCAAGCCACAAACGAGGAGATGATGGCCTCCAACGAAGAACTCCAGAGCTCCAACGAGGAATTGCAGTCGGTCAACGAGGAGCTCAACACCGTCAATGCCGAGTACCAGGAGAAGATCGAAATCCTGAATCGCATCAATGCGGACCTGGACAATCTGACCAAGGTGGTGGCCACCAGTACGCTGTTTGTTGACGAGACACTCGCCCTGGTTCGGTTCAGTGAAGAGGCTGCCAGTATTTTCAGACTCCGTGAAACAGATCTCGGGCGACCGCTAGGTGACTTGAACCACTCTCTGGACTATTCCGAGTTGATGCAAGACCTGTCACGCACCCTTGAAACCGGTGCCATGCTGGAAAAACGGGTGAGCAGCACACTGGATTCGCGTCATTTCGTGATACGCATGCTCCCCTACAATATTCCATCTACTGCAGCCCGGGGACTGGTCATCAGCCTGGTCGAGATCACTGAACTACACCAGGCTGTCGAGCGACTCCAGAATGTGGTCGACGCCCTGGCAGAGAGCGTGGCGGTACTGGACGAGAACGGTAACATTGTCATGGTCAACGACGCCTGGATCCGGTTTGGTCAGGCCAATGGCAATGACACGCTGATGCGAAGTGGGCCGGGGGACAATTATCTTGAGGCATGTCAGGATGCTGCCAAAACCGATACGGCAGCCCGCCAGGCTTATGACGGCATACGCAAGGTTCTCACGGGCCAGGCGGAACACTTTCAGATGACGTATCCTTGCCACTCACCTGAAACCAGACGCTGGTTCATCATGTACGCCAACCGTCTGCACAGCGACCAGTCTGGCGCGGTGATCAGCCACATTGATATCACAGGCGCTTACCAGCAAAAACAACCGGACTTATGAGCAACCACCCGCAAGATCCGATTGAAGCACTGCGACAGAAGGTTCGTAACGTAGTTGACAAGCGGCCTGCAGAGCGTTCCTCTGACTCGTCTGACCTAATCAGGTCGCTCGATACAGCGGCCCTCTCCGACCAAGGTCGGCACACCCCGACTGAGCGAATGATCAGCGACGCCATCCGACAGGCGCTTTTCATGCTGCCGGTGGCCGCACTGATCGTGGATGACCAGCTCAAAGTCCGCTTTGCAAATCTGGCTGCACACCAGTTGATCACCCGGACGACTGACAGTACGTCACGCCCTGATGTGTCGGGCGAGCCCTACGTGCTACAGCACTTTCTAGTTGTGGACGATATCGAGTTGCTAAGAGGAATGGTGCGCCAGTCCATTCTGTCCAAGAAGTCACTCGACGCCCGGATCAAAGGCAAGAGAGGCCATACTGAAATCATCGCCTGCCATGCCCAGATCACCCATTTGTCAGGAGAGGCAGGCGCATCACTGGCGTTGGTCGTGCTGACAAAGCTCGATGCAGAGAAGACCTCCACCTTGGAAACAGCAGAACCGATCGCGCCGGCGTTGCTGGCGGGCTCAACCGACTATGTGTTCGCCACCGATCCTGGCGGACGAGTGATCTACGCCAACCCTGCCTATCTGAGTGTGATCGACAAACCCGCCAGTGAAGTGATCGGACGTCGACTCGAGTATCTTCTGCCGTTGCGAAATGCCATCGAACACGTCCAAGCCGAGAACCAGATTCAAGCCACACAAGAATCCATGCGGATGTCCGAGGCAGTTTACCTTCGGAACGGGACATTCGAGCTCGATACGCACAAGTTCCCATTGCTGGACGAATCATCCAGACTCTACGGGATCGGGAGCATCTCGCGTGACATGACGGGTCCAAATGAGTCCCTGCGACTTCAGAAACTCAGCGAAGCCATCTTTCTGAACACTCGCGAAGCCATCGTCCTGACCGATGCACAGGGTCGTATCACAAGAGTCAATCCTGGCTGGGAGAGAATCACCGGGTTTTCTGAGGCGGCGGTGCTGGGAAAGAAATTGAGTCTGGTTCACTCTGGACACCAGGACTCCCGCCAGTACGAAGAAATCTGGCGAAATATTCTCGAGAATGGACACTGGAGCGGAGAACTCGTCAACCGAAAATCCGATGGCACAGAGTTTGTCGTCTGGTCGACCATCAGCGCCATGTTCAAGGAGGACGGCCATCTGCTGGGCTACCTGGCTGTCCAGACAGACATCACTGACCTTCGACAGGCGAATGAAAAGATCCGGCTACTTGCCAACACAGACACGCTGACCGGCCTGCCCAACCGTAAGAAATTCCTCGAACAACTTGACGATGAAATCGGCAAGGCGGGTACACATCATCCGTCGTTCGCACTGCTGTTTCTGGATCTTGATCACTTCAAGGAAGTCAACGATTCTCTGGGCCATCACATGGGCGACCACTTGCTGGTGCAGATTGCTCACCGCCTTGGCGAAGCGACCCGGACATCAGACATTGTGGCTCGTCTGGGCGGTGACGAGTTCACCATCCTGCTGCCGGCAACCTCACGCGACGAAGCGATCGTGATCGCCCATCAGATTCTCCAGCATGTCCACTACCCACTATTGCTGGACAGTTTCATCAACTATCGTCCCCAGGCGTCAATTGGCATAGCGATGTTTCCGGAGGATGGTGACTCGGGACAGGAACTACTCAAACATGCCGACCAGGCGATGTATGCAGCCAAGCACAAAGGGCGTAACCAGGCTCGTGCGTACTCGGCCGATCTTGAGCAAGCAAATCAGCGCACCTTCACGTTGCGCCGTGAGCTCGCCGATGCGCTGATGAATAACGAGTTGCGAGTATTCCTGCAACCTGTATTCGATCTTGAAACGCTTGATGTCATCGGCGCAGAGGCGCTGGTTCGCTGGCAGCACCCTTCCATGGGCCTGCTTTCTCCAGGAGAGTTCCTGCCCGTCGCGCAAGCGAGCAAGATGATGGGCGCCATCGACCACTGGGTGCTGGACGCCACCCTCAGACAAGTATCAGCATGGCACGCTCAAGGCCGGTGGAAGCCGGACTGGCGCGTATCAATCAACCAGAATACGGATGACATCCGGCATAAGGACTGGGCGAGTGAGCTCGCCCGGATGCTGAAGAAACTGAACCTACCGGCACAGGCTGTCGGCATCGAGCTCACCGAGGAACTCTGGACCGAACCTGTACCCGTTGTTCTTAAAAACCTGAGAACGATCCAGCAAATGGGACTCACCCTCTACATAGATGACTTCGGGACGGGCTATTCAAGCCTGGCCTACCTGAAGGAGCTGCCAGCATCTGTGATCAAGATCGATCAACATTTCGTGGCTCAACTCGACAGCGCCAATGAAGACTCCACACTGGTTGAAGCCATCATCGCGCTTGGAAAAAAACTGCAGTATCAGCTGATTGCCGAGGGCGTGGAAACAGAGGCCCAGCGAAAGGTCTTGCTTGCAAAGGGATGTACGGCCGCCCAAGGTTACCTGCTCAGCCCGCCTCTATCGGCCAAGTGTTTCGAGGAGAGGTTTCTGCCAGAGCCTTCACCTACCTGAACCGGTCTGGGTCAGCCTGAATCGCCTTGCCGGTCGGGATGCATCGGCAGGCGCTTCCCGACCCGGATATCGTTGACTCAGTTCGTTGCTTTCTGGATATCCTGACCGAGCTTCTCAACACTGTCTCCAAGCTGGGAGGCTGCCTTGTCGATTTCTTTTCCGGCTTTTTCTGCCGGACCTTCCTCTTCCTGGCATCCAGCCAGTCCGATCACAAACACCCCGCAAATCATTGCCAATACAGGACGGATTCTCGCGTTCAATTCTGGTCTCCTTTAATCGGGCCCGAAAGTATCATACGGAGTCCATCAGAAGATCTGATCGACTCCGCTCTCCCGGCATTTTAGCGCTTACGATCCGATGACATCATCGGCACTGCGAGGGTTGAATCGCGCGGTCACCTGCGGGCAATACGCTGATCAACGCTTTTGTGTCATAGCAATCACACGATTGACGGCATCAAGATGCTCAGGCTCGTTGTGACACATGCCCTGGAAGGTCGCACAAAGATCCAGAAAGTCCTTGAGCTCCATACGCTGCGCCATCTTCATCATGCGCTTGGTCAGACGCACGGCCTTGGGCGGTTGCGCAGCAAACTGTCGGGCCATTTCGCTGACACGGTCCATCAGTGCTTCAGGCTCAACCACTTCGAGCGAGATACCGATCTTCTTCGACTCCTCAGCGTCGACAATCCGTCCTGTCAGGGTCAACTCGAATGCCTGCTGGTAACCTATCAACCTCTGCATAAACCAGGCGCCACCATCACCCGGAATAATTCCGAGATTCAGGAATGTTTCTCCATACTTGGCTTTGGTCGACGCAATACGAACATCCGCCATGTTCGCCAGATCGAATCCTGCACCGATCGCAGGACCGTTGACCGCGGCAATGATGGGCACCTCCACCTGTTGCAACGCGATTGGAATACGCTGAATGCCGCGGCGATAACGTGCCTCGACCTCTGCCACCGTCCCCGCAAAATCTGCACCCCGCTCGGCCATGTCCTTGATATTGCCTCCGGCCGAGAAGGCCGATCCCGCCCCGGTGATGATCAACACCGATACATCGTCGCACCGGTTGATCCATTCAGCCACGTTGACGATGTCGTCAATCAGACCGGTTCCGGTAAGCGCGTTGCGCACATCATGCCGGTTGAGCGTCAGGGTCGCAACCCGGTTCTCGAGGGTTAAAAGGGCATCGTTGGTGACTGGCAATTGCATTTGTATTCTCTCCTTTTCATGGCCCGCTGGGCTCGACAATGATGCGTGCATCGACCACAGCATAACCGTCCGGATAAGCGATGACAGGATTCAGGTCCAGTTCGCGGATCTGAGGATAGGCAGCCACGATGGACGACACCTTCAGCAACAGATCAACGAGTGCCTCCCGGTCAACGCCGGGCTCGCCTCGCACTCCGTCAAGTATTTTGCGCCCCCGTATCTGAGAGACCATCATCCGGGCATCCGTCCGGGACAAGGGGATCGCACGAAATGCCACATCCTCCAGCACCTCCACAAAAATGCCACCCAACCCGAACATCAGCACTGGCCCGAATATCGGGTCTCGAACCATCCCGACAATCACCTCGGTTCCCTTGCGCACCATCGGCGTGACAAGTACGCCGTGAAGGTCGGCATCAGGGCTGTACGCCCGACAGCGAGCCATGATGTCTTCATACGCCTCCAGCAAGTCTGCCATTCCGGTCAGATTGAGCCTGACCCCACCTGCATCGGATTTGTGCAAGATATCTTTCGAAACAATCTTCATCGCCAGCGGCTGATTTCCGAACTGGCGGGCAACCGATTCAAGCTGCTCCGAACTGCGCACGACCACCTCTGGCGCAACACCTACCCCATGAGTTCGCAGAACGGACTTGGCCTCGTATTCGAACAGATCCCTGTTGTCCTGACGCGTCTGTTCAAACATGGCCTTCACTGCATCGTCTGGCCTGACTGCATCCTCGACAGGCTGTCCATCCTGATCCTGGAGATAGAGCCCGCGCTCGGCAAGCGCCTGCAACACCTTGACTCCCTGTTCAATCGACGCGTACACGGGCAATCCTGCTTCGTGCATGCTGCGCAATGGCGGTGGCTTGATTGGTGCGTACAAACTGTAGACCACGAGCGGTTTGTGACACGCGCCGGCCAGATCGACCATTGCCTGCGCCGCACGCATCTCCGCACCAAGTAGTGACTCTGCGAACCGGGTGTGGTACCCACCAAACATCCCCACCAGAAAGAGGGCATCGACGTTCTCGTCCTGCGACACGATCTCCAGACATCGCGCCAGCACCTCCGGGTCCGCATCGGACGTACCAGCCACGTCGACCGGATTGACCAGCGACGCCTGGTCAAACAGAATTTCTGACAGACGCTGTCGCGTGTGTTCCGACAACTCGGCCAGCGACAGGCCTGCATCGGACAGACGGTCCGATGCGATGGTCGCCTGACCACCTCCGTCTGAGATGACGGCCACCCGCTTGCCCGCGCTCTGGCGCATCAATGCAAGACCTTCGGCAACCGGCAGAATCTGGTCTGACTGACGTACGACCGTCACACCCACCTGCCTGAGCAAGTCAACGGTCATCTCGTAACTGCCGGCAAGTGCCCCGGTGTGGGAACTCGCTGCCTTCTTACCCATTTCAGTCGCGCCCGACTTGTAGACCACCACAGGTTTGACCGGAGTGATGTCGCGTGCTGCCTGGAGAAACTTCTGACCGTCGCTAAATCCCTCGACGTACAAGGCAGCAACCCGGGTGTGTTCATCCTCGCCGAGATAACGCAGATAATCATCAAACCCGATATCAGTCTGATTGCCAGGCCCTACATAGGTGGAGAACCCGACATAGTCGTTGTACTGGGCTTCAAGCACCAGTGCCAGCAACATGTTTCCAGACTGGGAGATAAAGCCAATGTCGCCCGCCTTGGTGTCACGCAGGTCCAGCAAATTTACGTGTTTGTGCAGATTGAACATGCCCGACGTATTCGGCCCGATGATCCTCACGCCACCGGCTCTTGCCGCTCTTAGCACCTCCTCCTCGAGTGCTGCGCCCTGCGCGCCAGTTTCACGAAACCCCGCAGCAAGGATGACCGCACCCTTGACCCCTATCTTTGCGCACTCGGTCAGAATGCCTGGAATCGTCGCCGCTGGCGTGCAGATCACCGCAAGATCCACCGAACCCGGCACCTCCCCAAGGCTGGAATACGCCTTCACCCCGAGTATCTCGTCAACTTTCGGGTTGATCGGATAGACACGGCCCGTGTAATGACCTTTGATCAGTCCAACCATGGCCTTGTAGCCACGCTTGGTTGGATCCGCCGACGCACCAATGATCGCTATTGAATCTGGTGCCAGAAACGCATGTAACTCACTTTCATTCCTGCTCACTTGTCCCATCGTCCTTTCTCCCGCCCCACACGCACTCAAACAATGTCGCGCCTGATCTGACTACAGTCATTCGCCCTTGAATACAGGCGCACGCTTCTCCGAGAAAGCATCGACCCCCTCCTGCCAGTCGCGGGTCGTGCTCACAAACATCATGCCCTCAAGCTCCGCAGTCAGGCAGGCATCCAAGGTGCGCTCGGCCGACATGTTGAGCTGCTGCTTGGCCAGTTGCATGGAAAACGGTGCCTTGCTGGCCACTCTGGCCGCAAACGCCCGTGCTTGCTCAAGGAACCCGTCATCAGGCAGCACACGATTGGCCAGTCCGATTCGCACGGCCTCTTCACCACGAATACGCTCACCCAGGAACGCCAGCTCCCGCGCCTTGGCCAGTCCTACAAGCCGAGGCAACAGCCAGGTCACACCACCGCCGAGGAAGTTGCCAATCGAAATCTCGGGCAGACCGATCTGGGCACTATGTGCCATCAGCATGAAGTCTGCAGCGATCGCGATCTCGGCTCCGGCGCCCAGTGCATACCCATTGACGGCTGCAATCACCGGGGTCTGCATGTGCAGCAAACGGCGGCAGACATCCTGCTCACCTTTGAGGTACTGTCGTCGATCAAAGGCTGTCCGCCCTTGCTTGTGGGCTTTGAGATCGGCCCCCACACAAAACGCCCGGCCCTCTCCGGTGATCAGGACTACCCTGGCCTTTTTATCCTCTTCGGCCCGAGTCAACGCCTCATTGAGCTCGTCATAAAGATCCTGCGTGACCGCGTTCAGTCGATGCGGACGGTTCAGCCGGATCTCCGCAATTCCATCCCGCAGTTCGTAAATGATGTTTGGCCCTTCCTGGCTGCTACTGTCCATGCAATGCGCTCCTTCAGATAAGTGTTCGGGGTGACCAGGTTGCAACTTGCCCTACCCGGCATATAGAGATACCCGGGCAGAAGTTCGTTTCTGCCAGTTTCAGAGAGACACGGGCGGGTTCACATCCCGTGCTGGTGAATGCGACTAGCGCATTTCGATATTGAGTGCTTCGATAAAATGCTCATGTCTTTCCAACGCCTCGAGGGCCTTCGGTCCGAGTTCGCGAGCAACCAGATTGACCAGTGACTCACAGAAGACCACGTAAGCGCCCATGCTGTTGCTGATATAACTGCTTTCATGCGAGATCAGAAAACTGTAGCGGGCATGCGTTGCCAGGGGTGAAGCAAGTGAGTCCGTAACGGCAATCACATGAATACCCGCCTGGGCGGCGACCCGGCTCACTTCTCCGACCCGGCGGCTATATGGGGACACGCTTGATACAACCAATGCATCCCCCTTGCGCATCTGCGCAAGCGACTCGGCGATGCCTCGGCCTGGTCCGTCAAGCATCGAAACATCCCGGCGAACCAGACCAAGGCCGTAGCAAAGTAACGTCACGACCGAGTGAATCTGCCGCACACCAAACAGCCGCACCCGCGGTGCACTTGCCAGCAAAGTGACAGCCCCGCGAAGCTCGGTTGCATCCAGTCGGGATAGAAACGCGTCAACATTGCGGATTGATTCGCTGGCCAATTGCACAGCCACCCCCAGATAGTCGTCCTCAGGTATCTGCTGCCCGATCAGTCGCTGGCCCTGTTCGCTGTAGAAACGCTGGTGACTCTGCGTAACCGTGGCCCGAAACACGCCCTGAAACTCGGCAAATCCGGTGTATCCGAGACTGCGCGCAAGGCGAGAAAGCGTGGAGGCATTGACATCGAGCCGCACGGCCAGATCAGTGATGCTGCGTGTGGCGACCTCCTCGGGCTGCTCGACCAGACGTGCCAACACGTTGCGCGCCTTGACGCCCAGCGAGATCGGGGACTCGGCCCTTCCAATACGCACCACCAACTCGCGCAGAGACTGCAAAGTGCGGGGAGGTTCAGCATTTGCCGCTAGCTTGGTCATGGCTTGTTTCAACTCACTTGATGGGCATCTCTGAATGCCAGGCTCACTGGTCCATCCCGACGGGTACGAACCACCCACTCGATATGGTCTGAGTGGATCCGGATATCCGCACTGCCAACCGTGTTCTCACGATCGTCGTCATTCGGGTCTTCTCGCCATATCGTAAACCGCGAGTGATCCTGATCAGTCAGAATCTCGACCGGATCAACCTCCCTGTCCGCCTCAAGCGCCTCACGAACCATCTGCTGGCCGCGAATCTGGCGCATCCCGGACGACCCGGTGATGACCTGTGGATAGTCACGGGTCTGGGGATGAATCGCATGGTTTGCATGCACTGACACCTCGACGACCTGTGTGACTGAACAGAAATGGGCGCTGAATTCGACGCTGTAAACCTGACGTGTTTGCCGGTCTGCGAGCGCAAGATGAAACCCACCGGCGCGCGGCAACTGGCGCAACATATCGATCGCATCGGCAGCACAACCCTTCTCGAGCACAGCACGCGCCAGGACCATTCTTGGCAGACCTGCTCCAACGTGACTGCAGCGAAGATTGTTCACGGTCATCGCCAGTCCGTGGTCGGTGACCGTGAACGTGTGCCCCGGTATCGAACCAGGGTAAACAAATGCTGCAAACGCAGAACCTTTAGACCTTCGGACCGTCGCGACAGCACAGTGCCCGGCAAACCCTGGGTCACCATCCTCGTTGTGTGACAGTCTGGGGCTGACATCGGATGGCATCATGACAGACGTACACCCATCTGGCGCCATGGCCCAGACATCTCCACGGCAGTTCCACAGAAACACATCATCGAGCGGCAACGCCAGGCCTTGCGCCAGGCCTTCAATTTCCTGCCAGATCGCTGGCAATCGCTCGCGCGTCAACCGGGCCATTTCCTGGACTCGTGCATGACCTCGCCATTGCATCACTGTTGCCCACGACTCGCTGTGCACCAGATACCTGTGCACAACGTCCTTGCCAAACTCTCCGAGTTGCTGGCCGACCTCAAACGGGGTGCCACTCAACTCGATTGCGGCCAGTGCAAACCGATCATTCGACATGCTGCAGAAACTCCTTCAGACGCTGGTTAGGCGGATTGTCTATCAGCTCACGCGGTGGGCCATCGACTGCAATATGGCCATTCTCCATAAAGATGAGCCGGGTTCCGACCTGACGGGCAAAGCCAATCTCATGGGTAACCACGACCATGGTCATGCCCTCTTCAGCCAAGGCCTGCATGACTCGCAAGACTTCCTGACGAAGCTCAGGGTCAAGCGCGGAGGTTGGCTCGTCAAACAGCATGACCTTGGGCTTGACAGCCAGTGCCCTGGCGATGGCCACGCGTTGCTGCTGTCCCCCGGAAAGCTCATTCGGAAAGTTGTTCATGCGTTCTGCCAGACCAACCTTGGCTAGCAACTCAGCGGCCAGCTTCACGGCTTCGGTCTTGCTCATGCCTCTGACCTGACGCGGGCCAAATGCCACATTCTCGATCGCAGTCAGCTGAGGAAACAGATTGAACTGCTGGAATACCATGCCAGCCTCAAGCCGAATCTCGCGCACTTTGGCCTTTCCTGCACGTACGTTGATTCCATCAACGATCAGATCTCCACCGTTGATTTCCTCAAGTGCGTTGATACACCGCAACAGCGTGGATTTGCCAGACCCAGAGGGCCCGATCAGAACGACCACCTCTCCCTGATCGATACTCAGATCGACCTTGTCGAGCACAACGTTGGCACCGAAGGACTTGGATACGGATTTGAATTCGATCATGCTCATAAGATGCGCATCCTTTTCTCGATGATTCGCAAGATGGCGGTCATGGTGCCAATCAGAATCAGGTAGATGATGGCAACGGCAGACCAGATCTCGACTGCGCGAAACGTTGCGGCCATGATCTCCTGCCCTTGTCGGGTCAGCTCACCCACGCCAATCACAATAAAGAGCGAGGTGTCTTTCAGGCTGACGATGAACTGGTTACCCAGTGGGGGTGTCATCCTGCGAAACGCGACGGGCCCCACCACGAACGCCAGCACTCGCCAGACCGGCATGCCCAGAGCGAGGCCGGCCTCACGCAAACCCTTTGGAACGGACAGAAACGAGCCGCGCACAATCTCCGCAATATAAGCACCCGAGTTGACGATTACGGCGGTGATAGCAGCAGTCAATGCATCGACCCGTATGCCCATCACCACCGGCAAGGCAAAGTAGATGAACATCACTTGCACCACGATCGGCGTGCCGCGGACCAGTTCGACGTAGATGAATGCGATGCCGTTGACCAGCGAATTGCCGTACGCACGCATCAGCCCGAACAACAGGCCGACAGCCATGCCGCCGGCCAGACCAACAACTGTGATGAATACTGTCAGCCTGGCACCTTCCAGCAGAGCCGGAATGTTGTTGCTGACGACAGACCAGTCGAATTCCATTTTGTCTCCTCCCTATATCTGGGGGTTACGGATCAGCGAGCAGGCGGAGTCGTTCCGAACCACTTCACATAGATCTCTTCGTATCGACCATCATCACGCATCTTCTCCAGGACCTCGTTGACCTGCTCGACATGCGGACTACCCTTGGGGAACCCAATGCCGTACTCATGGGCCATCATTTGCTTGCCAACAGCCTTGACCCGTCCCTGGCCTGCCTTGTTGATGTAATACAGAACGTTTGGCGTGTCATGCATAGCGGCATCAACTCGCCCGGTCTGCAGTTCAAGGTATGCGTTGTCAATATTCGGAAACAGTCGCTTCTCGGTATCCTTGAAATGCTCTCGTGCATAATTGGCAGCCGATGTGCCCATTCGCAAGGCTAGTGACTTGCCAGCAAGATCCTCTGCACCCTCGATGTCGCTGTCGACCGGCACCATGATCAGGAACCCGCTGTCGTAATAGCCATCAGAAAAGTCGATTGCTTTCTTGCGCTCATCTGTAATGGTGATGCCGGCAAGTGCGACATCAACGTTATTGGTTTGCAGCGCAGGCAGAATGCCGTTGAAATCCATCGGGCGCAGCTCGTACTCAAGGTTCAGGTCTTTGGCGATGGCATCCCACATATCAATGTCGAAACCAACGTACTTGTCATCTTCCTTGAATTCAAAAGGTACGAATGCGGTGTCGACCGCGACGAGTAGTGGGTCGCTCTTGGTCTGTGCCACGGCGGCCTGACCGCACAGGGCTGTGGCAGTGACAGCAACAACTGCCAGATGTTTGACGAATGATTTCATGGTGTCTCCTCAAAGGGGATTGTTTGAGAGTCAGGCTGATGCAAGAATATTTGCGTAACCAGTCTTAATGCAATCATAAGTGCATAGCAAATTGCAAATCAACAGGAAAAGCAACTTTTATTGCATAAATTAGTAAAATCCCTTAGGCAAAGAATCCAGAACACCCTATCCTCTCTGAGTGTCACTGCTCAAACAGGGATTGTTCCTGCGCAAATATCTTTGAAAAGTCGATCGGCGCATTCGATATGGCATATTGACGGCAACTGCAACACCAACACCTCTGCATGCACCATGGCCACCAACATTCGATCACTTTCAGTCAACTCTTGTCCTTGTGGCAGTCATACGCACTACGAACAGTGTTGTGGTCAGTACCACCGTGGCTCTTTGCATCTGCAAGCGCCAGATGCGGAAAGACTAATGCGATCCCGTTACTGCGCGTTTGTGCTCGACGACACCGACTATCTGCTGCAGACATGGGATCCGAAGAGCCGACCTCCCTTCATTGAGCCCAACGAACCGGGAACGCAATGGCTCGGTCTCAAGATCGTCAAGCATGAGCAGTCGGATCAATTCCATGCAACGGTCGAGTTTGTGGCGCGAGTGCGCAACCCGCAAGGACGTGCACAGCGACTCCACGAAGTCAGCCGCTTTGAGAAAGTGGATGGCCACTGGTTTTATCTGGATGGCGAGTTCAGGAACTGATTCGATTGACCGTAATCCAGTAGACCGGGTCTTGAGCCAGAGCGAGTGAAGCACTCAATCGGGTCCAGTCACAGGGCACCAGACGGTGCCACGCACTGGTATCTACTTGTTGACAGGCTGATACCTGCTGTCTAGGATTGATGCACATCGGGGTTACGTCTCGACACACTCTGATAATACGCACAAGAATATCGATACCTATAACGACAAAAATTCCCATTCCAGATCCAGGAGGAGACATATGAAGAACATCGCCACAGCAATTGCTGTCGCCTGCTGTCTGACTGCGGGCATTACCAGCGCACACGCAGCCGACAATTACCCTACTCGCCCGATCACGCTAATCGTTCCCTATCCGGCAGGTGGCAACGCAGACGTATCCGTTCGCGTTCTGGCTGAGGCGCTGGAGAAAGAACTGGGACAATCGGTTGCAGTTACACCTTCCCCAGGCGCGGGAGGCGTGACGGGCACACAGAAAATGCTAAGCAGCAAACCTGATGGATACACCCTTCTTGTCAGTGCACAATCCTCCATCACGGTTCCCACCCAGACTCGCAAACTGAGCTTCCAGTGGGACACCCCCACATATATCGCATCGATCGCTGCTCCGACCACCTACATTGGTGTCGACAAGAACAACAAGCAAATCCAGACATTCCAGGACTTTGTGGACCTCGCTAAAGCCAAGCCAGGCGAAGTAAGTGTGGCAATCATTGGGCGGGCCGGTTTGTACCAGACGATCGTGCTGCGCATGTCCGAAGCGGCCGACATCAAGCTCAAGTCGCTCCCGTTTAACGGCGGACCACCAACCGTCGCTGCCGTGCTCGGAGGCCATGCTGACAGTTTGATCACGGACAACTTCAACGATTCCCTGAAGGCAATCGCCCTGACAGGCCAGCCCAGTGACTTTTACCCCGGTGTCAAAACCCTGAAAGAGCTGGGATTTCCAAACGCTGAATCGGGTGTCACGTACATCGTTGCTGCCCCCAACGGCACTCCTCAGGCTGTTGTCGACAAACTGGAGTCCGCGCTGAAAGTCGCAGCAGGATCACCGAAGTACCTGGAAGTATTGAAGTCGCTGCGCTGGAACCCCTTGTGGCGCGACCAGGCAGAAACCAGACATGCCGTGCAGACTGAAGCTATGGCTGTCAAGGGGCTCGTCGATGCTGGTCTGATGAACGCGGAGTGAATTCGGTTTCCATCTGATTCATTCCCTATTCCTCGACTGCAAGGGTGCTGATGTTGAAACGAGATTTCCTGATTGGAATGGGAACGGTATTGCTCGCCGGTCTGTATCTGGCGCTCATTCCCTATCAGGTTCAGCCTGACTCGGACGGCTATGATTTTGTGTCGGGAAGAACCCTCCCGTTCATGGTGGGTGGGTTCCTTCTGATTACGGGACTGGCACTGACGATCACGTCCTTGCGAACGATGCATCGGACATCTTCGTACGAGCAAGCGCCAAGCCACGAGTCACCAGGACATCGCTACAAACGAGTTGCCATGCTGACCACACTGGCAGTTTTGTACACGCTTGGCCTGACCTACATGGGGTACATCGTTTCGACCATTCTGGCACTCGCAGCCGCGATGGTCTTTAGCGGGGAGCGCCGAAAGAGGCTGGTCGTGATCATCTCTATCCTCACCTCCGTGTTGCTCTACTATTTTTTCCACAAACTCATGCAGGTGCCCCTGCCAGACACCCTTCTCTTCTAGGGATTGCCTCACAAGGAAACTTCATGATCGAATGGTTTGCGGATCTGAGTAGCGGGTTCTCCCAGGCATGGCAGTTTTCTTTGCTTCTATCGTCCATTCTGGGCGTGATTGTCGGCGTTGTCATCGGCGTGGTGCCCGGTCTTGGGCCGGCGATGGCAATCGCACTCGCAATCCCCCTGACCTATTCGCTTGGACCACTGGTCGCGATTTCACTGATGCTGGGCATCTACAAGGGGGGCACCTATGGCGGCTCAATATCGGCGATTCTGATCAACACGCCCGGTACACCCGCTGCCGCTGCAACAACGCTTGACGGGTATCCGCTCGCACTAAAAGGGCAGTCTGGAAAGGCGTTGAACATTGCACTGATTGCATCAGTCATCGGTGATGCAATCGGCATATTCTTTCTGTGCATTCTTGCACAACCGCTCGCCGCCATTGCACTGAAGTTTGGTCCGACCGAACTGGCCTCCCTTCTGCTGTTCGCCCTGACCGTGATCGCTGCACTTTCTGGCAATTCACTACTGAAAGGCCTGATCGCAGCGGGGATCGGTATGTTGCTTGGCACGATCGGCATGGACAATGTCGCCGGGCTGACACGGTTCACTTTCGGTTTCATTGCACTGGATGACGGGCTACAAATCATTCCAATGGTCATCGGGTTGTTTGCAATGGCCGAGATACTCAAACAGGCCGAGCAAATTGTCAAACACGACAAAGGAGCTCTGCTCCCGGCTCCGAATACACCCTCTGACAACGTGGCGACACTGCCTGACATCAAGCGATGCACACCAAACTTTCTGACCAGTAGCGTGATTGGTACTGCCATTGGCGCGTTACCGGGAACAGGCTCGACCACAGCTGCCTATCTGTCGTACGCTGTCGCCAGACGCCGCTCAAAAAACCCCGAGGAGTTTGGCAAGGGATCCATCGAGGGGCTCGCTGCCGCTGAATCCGGCAATAACGCTGTGTGTGGTGGCGCTCTGATTCCAATGATGACACTAGGCATCCCGGGCGACGTCGTGACGGCGATCCTGATGAGTGCGCTGACGGTGCACGGCATCCATGTGGGGCCCCTTATTTTCCAGAACAACAGAGAGTTCGTTTTTACGATTTTCGGGCTGCTACTGCTATCGGTCGTAGCCCTTTATTTCGTGGGCAGGGCGTCGATCGCCGCATTCAGACGAATGTCATTGCTGCCGCAGGCGATCATCATGCCGATCGTGCTTATGCTTTGCATCATCGGTGCTTACAGCACGAACTACTCACTGATGGATGTCTGGGTCATGCTGTTGTTTGGCCTGATCGGCTACATCATGATCAAGCTTGATATTCCATTGCCCCCGCTGATCATTGCGTTCGTGCTGACGCCACAGTGGGAACAATCGATGCGGCTGGCACTCATGATGTCGAGTGGCGACTTCACGACCTTTGTCACCAAGCCGATTTCGCTGGGTTTCCTGTTGCTCACGCTTTTCGTGATCGTGAACGTCGCCCGGTCGAGTATCCGTAAAGGCAGGGCTATACCGTGAATAACAGACAGAATCAGAGTATGGAGCCTGGCGAGCGCTACCAGATGCCTGTGTCAGGCACACCATGGGAAGTCCTCGAAAAAGAGCTGAATTGCCTCAAGTCCAACGATATCGACTGGAAGCACGGCAAAGCCGCCGTGTTTGTCCACTACGCTGGCGAACAGGCACTCGCGATCGCAAAACAGGCTTACACCATGTACTTCAGCGAAAACGGGCTGGGCAAACGCGCGTTTCCGAGCCTGGAAAAGCTGGAACGTGATGTGATAGACATGGGACTTGGGCTATTGAACGCACCCGCTTCGGCAACCGGCTTCATGACGACCGGTGGAACTGAAAGCATCTTCATGGCAGTCAAGGCAGCACGAGACCGGTTTCAAACCAGGCATGGTCAGTCACGCACGCCTGAGATCCTTCTGGCCAGAAGTGCACATCCAGCATTTGACAAGGCTGCACACTTCATGGGACTCAAGGCGATCAGGACTCCACTTTCGAGCGAGTTTTGCGCTGACCCAGCGGTATTCGAACGATACATCAATCACAACACAGCCATGATTGTCGGATCCGCACCCGCCTACCCGCATGGCGTCATTGACCCAATCGATCAACTGGCAACGCTGTCTGAACAGCACAACATCTGGATGCATGTGGACGCCTGTGTAGGTGGGTATTTTGCGCCATTCGTGCGCATGTTAGGCGTTGATCTGACTCCATTCGATTTCAGTGTTTCAGGCGTCAGTTCAATTTCGGCCGATCTACACAAGTACGGTTACGCCGCGAAAGGCGCATCGACACTATTTTTTGCAGACCCAACGCTTGCGAGGCACGCCGACTACTTCTTTGACAGCTGGCCAAGAGGTACTTACCACACACAAACCCTTGTTGGGACACGTCCGGGCGGCGCCATTGCCGCTGCCTGGGCGGTCATGAACTTTCTGGGAATTGATGGCTACAAGAAGGTGGCACAACAGATCACAACGTGCAGGCAGTCGTTGCAGGATGGGCTGCGCGATATGGGGTTCAACATCTGGGGAGACCCCAAACTGTCGATTCTGGCCTGGGGAAACGACGACCAGAGCAAGGTCCACTCAGTCGGCAACAGTCTGGCCGCAAACGGCTGGCTAGTCGGTTACCTGACCGAACCACCGGGTATTCATCTGATGCTCAACGCAACGCATCCCGACTCGCTTCACGACTATCTGCGAGATGTCCGTACCGCACTTCGGAGCAAGGGAACATCTGGCCCTTCAGGCACAACAAACGAAGCAGGCCTCAGCCGTGGCAAGACTGACGCGACCTACTGATCACTCCAGTCTTGTGATGGCACGCACTCAGTCAAGACAAATGCTGTGGCCCCCTGATGAGCTTGCCTGGCAATGACCCCGTCTCTTGACCATTCTCCATGATCGTCTGACCTGAGACCATGGTAGCGATATAGCCGTCAGCCTCTTGTTTGAGCCGCTTGCCTCCGGTCGGCAGGTCAAACGCCATATACGGTGACTTCAACTGCAAGGCGTCAAAATCGATGACATTGATGTCTGCTTTCATGCCAGGTGCAAGAACGCCACGATCATTCAAACCATAAACTCTGGCCGTATCCTGGGACTGGCGGCGCACAATGTACTCAAGGGGAAGGCGATCGCCTCTTGACCTGTCACGCACCCAGTGCGTCAGCATGTAGGTTGGCATGCTCACATCGCAGATATAGTGACAATGGGCGCCACCATCTGCAAGGCTCAGCATGGTGTTGGAATGCTGCAAGAGTTTGTGAAGATGATCCAGGTTCTGATAGGCGTAGTTAAAGCTCGGAAAATAAACCATCGCTTCGCCCTCCTGTTCCATCAGCATGTCGTAAACGATGTCGAGCTCCGAGCGACCTGTCGAATTGGCAATCGCCGCCACGCTGGTTTCCGGCGCTGGCTCGTATTCCGGTATATCACCCAGGGCGAACATCTTCTGGAAACTCTGGGTGATGTATAGCATTCTGCTGTCGTTCTCGATCGATGGCGCAAGCTCCCGCATTGATGTCAGTCTGGCCTTGATCTCGGGCCTGCGCAACTGGGCGAGACGCTCCGGCCAGGCAAGACTGGCCAGTTCCGGCCACAAAGGGTGCCCGATGAACGGATGAGTCGAACCTTGCCAGCTCATCAGAATGCCTGCAGGTCGACCACTGATGGCACCATAAAGTGGCAACCCATCGCGCCGGGCATCATCCAGCGCGTCTAGCAGACGAACCCATGTGTCTGGGGTGTTGTCCGTCTGAACCAGAGCAAACGCAACCGGCAGACCATTTTCCTGGGCCACTTTTCTCAACCAGGGAATCTCGGACTCCATCTGGTGATGGTTGGACGTCATCTGAAAGACGCCATGCCCTGCACGGCCCATTGCCTTGGCAATCCCGACCACTTCATCCTGCGAAGCAAACGTGCCCGGTGGATACTTGCGACCCGCGTACTTGTGGATCAATGTTCTGGTCGTGGAGAAGCCGAGCGCACCCGCACGAATGCCCTCCTCGACCAGATCCGCCATGCGTCTGATGTCTTGCGGCGTAGCCTCGTCATGCGTGATTGCCCGCTCATCCATGACAAATGCTCTGAGCGCGGCATGCGGAATCTGCGCACCGACATCGAGCGCAAAAGGCCGCTTTTCCAGAGCATCCAGATATCCGGGGAAACTCTCCCAACTCCACTGGATACCCTCTGACAAGACTGCCCCCGGAATATCCTCAACCCCTTCCATGACACTGATGAGCCAGTCTCGCCTGTCAGCCCGAACCGGGGCAAACCCCACCCCACAGTTACCCATGACCACGCTGGTCACCCCGTGATTGGTCGAGGGGCTCAGATAGGGATCCCAGGTTGCCTGCCCATCATAGTGGGTGTGCACGTCCACCCAGCCTGGCGTCACAATGGCACCATCGGCATTGATTATCCGGGTCGAAGACCCCAGCTTGCCACCCACAGCGGCAATCTTGCCATCCTTGATTCCAATATCACCAACAAACTCAGGCTGGCCTGTACCGTCAACCACCCGGCCACCACGGATCACTGTATCGAACATTGTTGCTCCTCCGGACATGTATCTTTTTTTATTGTTGCGTCGAGTGTAGACACTATCCCCCACCCTGTAAACGCCAAACGCTCTCGCCAGTCGGCACTTGCCAAAGCAGTCAGACCGCGATACCGTCTCATGCAAGGCAGACATGCACGCTGCGGGTGTATGCTGACTCAACTGCCATCTATCCCAGCGAGTGAGCATCATGCAGATCCAGACCCTAGAAGCACTCAGATCGCTCTATCCCGAGCCGCGGGAGCGGGCACTTCGCAAGCAGCTTGACCACCTCGATACCCACTGCAGACGCTTCATTGAAACGTCACCGTTCCTGATTCTATCCACCTCTGGTCAGACTGGCCTGCAAGATGCGTCACCCAGGGGCGGACAACCAGGGTTTGTATGCATTCGTGATGACAAAACTTTGTTAATACCAGACTCTCCTGGTAACAACCGACTGGACTCGCTGCAGAACATCGTGCAGACCGGTCGCGCCGGCTTGCTGTTTCTGATTCCAGGCGTGGACGAAACGTTGCGGGTAAACGGTCTTGCCAGTCTGAGCAACGATGATGACGATCTGGCTGCCTGCCTGCAGGACGGGCGTCGCGAACCACGTTGCGTGATTCGCATCACGGTAGAGGAGGCCTATCTGCACTGTCCCAAGGCGCTCATGCGGTCCCGTCTGTGGGATCCGGATGTCAGAATTGCGCGAGAGACATTTCCTACCCTGAATGAGATGATCCATGCACAAACCGGCGATACCTCACCGGTTGAAAGCCAGCAGGATATGCTCAGGCGCTATCAGTCAGACCTTTAAGTCAGCACACCGAGTCCGGACGCTGAACTGACCGTCGGTTGCCAAACAATGTTGCGCAAATGACGGATCAGAGCGGTGCATCCTTTGCGAGCACCTCGATCCTCTCCCGGGCTAGCACCTTTCCTCCTTGTTGCATGATGTACCGAATCTCATAGACCCCGGGTTCAGCCGGCGCCGTCAGGTTCCCTTGCGTGCGATTGCCTGCCCTTGTGCGAGGGCCCGTCTCACGATCGTCCGAGCCCTGCGAAACAATGGTCACGGTATCGCTCGGATTGATCGCTGCAGACCAGTTGACATCAAACCTCTCCTGCGCACGCACCCGAGAAGGCACCGTCAGTTTGACCTCTGGTTCCGTCACCACGACAGGCACACTGGCAAGCACCTCTCCCCCCTCGTGCAGCACATAGCGGACTTCGTATTCACCCGGTTCGGCCGGTGCTGTCAATACCCCTTGCGTCTGGCCGCGTCCTGCCCGCCTACGATTACCCAGCGTATCGTCTGGCGCGTCATGCGCGACGATCGTCAGGAAATCGTTCTGATTAATCGTTTCAGTCCACTCAATCTCGAACCGACTGCCGGCCACCACACTGGCCGGTGCCAGAAGCCCCACTTCGGGCGTAACGACCGTTACTGGAACACGGGCAAGCACCTCTCCCCCCTCGTGCAGCACATAGCGGACTTCGTATTCACCCGGTTCGGCCGGGGCGGTCAAAACCCCTTGCGTCTGGCCGCTTCCTGCACGCCTACGGTTACCCCGCGTATCGTCTGGCGCGTCATGCGAGACGATCGTCAGAAAATCGTTCTGATTAATCGTTTCAGTCCACTCAATCTCGAATCGACTGCCGGCCACCACCTGCTCGGGTGCCGAAAGACTGGCTGTCGCGGCAACAACCTCGATGGGCGCCCGTGCGAGTACCTCTCCCCCTTCGTGCAACACATAGCGAACCTCGTACGATCCGGGATCAGCCGGGGCGGTCAATACCCCTTGCGTCTGGCCGCTTCCTGCCCGCCTACGGTTACCCCGCGTATCGTCTGGCGCATCATGCGCAACGATCGTGACGAGGTCGTTGGGGTTGATCGAATCAGACCAGTTGACAGTGAACCGCTCCCCCGTCGACACACTTTCAGGCGCCTCTAGTGACACATCAGACTGTATGACCGCAATCGGCAGTCTGCCCACTGTTCTTTGTTTGCCTTGATGGAGAACATATCGAATTTCGTACGCGCCTGGCTCGGCAGGTGCTGTCAGGCTTCCCTGCTCACGGGTACCGACACGACTTCGGTTACCCAATTCTCCCTCCAGGGTTCCCTGCGGCACAATCGTCACAAAGTCACTCTGGTGAATAGTTTCCGACCAGCCCACCTGGAACCTGGAACCGGCATTGACAGCATCTGGCGCTCGCAAAGTGACTTCGGCCTCGATGATCTCGATGGGCGCACTCGCGACAGTTGCCCCGCCCTCACTGAGCATGTAGCGAACCTCGTACGAGCCAGGCTCGGAGGGTGCGGTCAAATAACCTGTATCGCTCTCTCTGACTCGCAGATAGTTACCAAACTGGCCTGGTTCCGCATCAGAGGGCACAACCCCAACCCGATCAAGCGAATTGACTGTCTCGGACCATGCCACTTCAAATCGCTCGCCGGCAACCGCATGCTCTGGAACAGTCAGGGTGAGATCAGGATCGACAACCTCAATGGCAGCACGCCCAGCGACATCGGCGCTTGCCCGCGAAACGTAGCGAACCTCGAAAGGCCCTGCCAGACCAGGCGCAGTCAGCTGAGCCTTCTTCTGCTCTGAAACCCGCCTTGCAGTAATCAGCACATCCTCTTTCGCACCAGCCGGCGCAATACCGATACGGTCTGTCGAACTCACACCAGATGGGTCAACGTCCTCCGGGAGGCTCCACTGCACGTCAAACCGGGAACCGGCCACGACCGTTTCAGGCGCAAATACATCCACCTTGACGGATGCTACCTCCTGATCAGACGGGGGTGGGGCCGCCGAGACAGCCTGCCGCTCGATTTCTGTTTGAACCGTCATCATGGCCTGCTGCAACTGGGCAGCATCCTTCGCTGCAACAAACTGTCCGCCTGTGCGTTCAGCAATACATGCCAGCTGTTCCTGGGTTTCGGCACTGACGTCAAACCCGATAACGTGGGCTGTAAAGTTAACGCCCTGCTGCGCGAGCTTCTCGGCCAGTGCGCAGGGATCAGCCTGACAATTCTCGATGCCGTCCGAGATCAACACCACTGTTGCCGGCCTTTCCTGGTATGCCAGGTCATTGGCCGCATGCTCGACTGCGGCCGACAAGGGCGTGCGCCCCCTGGGGCGAATCTGGTTGACGGTTTCAAGAAAAGCAGGCCGATCTACTGCCTCTGGCTGAATCAATGTCTCGATATCCCGGCAGTCTTTTTCCCGGCGATGGCCATATGCCACCAGACCGAGCCGGCTATCCACTGGCCATCGATCCAGAAAGTCGGCCATGACATCTCGGGCAATCTCGATTTTGGTGACACCATCAATTTGCCCCCACATCGATCCCGATGCGTCATATACCACCATGATGTCGTGTGCCGCGTTGCTCTTGTCCGATGCAAGCACGTTGCCCATCATCAGCACACCCACCCCAAAAGCTGTCAATCTCGACAGAACTGGCGCTTGACCTTGGCTCGACAAAAGAAGTCTCCTTCAGACAATTGATGTTGCACTCACTGAACCCTGTTGTCAGGGCAGGCTGCCGGGGCCCTGTGCCTGCGCTGCCGTACTCGCGACATCCGTTGCCGGTGTCTGCTGCTCGCCCAGAGCGCGCTGCTTCAGGGTCCGGAACTTGTCAGACATCTGCTCGAGTTTTGCATCCCACTCAGGCTCGGGCTGCTGCCCTTCAATGGCCTTGAAGTACACCTGCATCAGACACGTGATCGCCAGTGGTTCCAGAAACGCAGCCTTGATACTCCACGCCATCAGCAAGGCAAACACAAACGCCCCTGCACTCCACCCACCTGGCATCAGATAAATGATGTAGGCAGCTGGCCCAAGCATCAGGACAAACACCAGAAAGCTGATCAAATACACAATCACGACCAGCCATGCCGCATTCTTGAGCATGATCTTGTAGTTCTGGCCGTACAGAACCAGCGCCTGCCTGGAAGAACTCCAGGGCGTGTTCGATCCCGTCCTGATGCAATAGGCAAGAATCACTTCGTCGATAAATCCCACCCCGACTTTGAGGAAAGCCTGGAGAATGGATCCGAGCTGACGCACACCCTGAACTGGCAGCATGGACAGCAAACCTTGTACCAGCCGCGTTACAGCCCTGAGTACCCCCTTGATCAACTGATCGACACCGAACAGGACACTAGCCTGTGCAAACCGGGCAGTCACCACCTCTTTGCCATGGGCAATCTGTGACTTGCCTGGCGGCAACGCACGACCATCCATCAACTCGACCAACACGGCGGTGTGGCCTGCCTTGACCAGATAAAGGATGTACTCGCGTGCCCAGTAAGCCACTGCGCCGACCAGCCCGAAACCAATGGCGCCGCCCCAGAAGGTCGCCCCTGCCTGAAACCCGCTACTACCTAAAGCCCCGACTCCAAAACCAATGCCAGCACCGATCCCCGTTACCAGGACGTAGGCCAACGTGATCCCGAAGTAAACGAGGATGCGCAGAACGATGAAAGGCATGGTTCGTAACAGCAGCCCAAAAGCTCCACCGAGACTGAAGTCCCACATCGCATTCCCCTTTTTTTCTGTAACGAAGATAGACTGCGTGCAATCTTGTCACGCCATCTTATGGGTTCGCGCCCTGACTGACCCCGTCTGTTCAGATGGGGAATTACCTGTCCGCAAGGGTAGAACCACACCACGCCTTGGTGCACAATCACACTAAAGATGGTCGAGAGCGTTGTTGCGAGCACCTGGTTCGGCCAGCTCGCCTGAGCCAGAAACAAGGAGGACGAACGAGTGGACGCGCCACCTGACTGTACGCCCTATTCACAACCCACCCCGGACACCAGTTGCATCACGCGGACCTCACGCAAACCTAACGGCGTCGAGAAGATTCTCCATATGCTCAGCGTCGGGATAGTCTTGCTGGACCGGCGCGGCAGGACTTGTTTTGCGAATCACAGCGCGGTCGAGATTGCACGCAACCTGCGAGGCCTCACGCCTGGCGAAACCCTCAAGGCACTCGATGGCACACACCAGTTGAGCTTGCGAGACATGCTTGGCAAGGTAGTCTATTGCGCATTAAAGCGTCAAGACCGAGTGCTTTGCTACGCGCTAAAGCGTCGCAATTCCCGGGGCTCACGCGGTGAACTGACCATGGTGGCCTGTGCGCTCGATGGAGACGAAGCAGTCGCCGAGACCGATGCTGTCGCAGCACTTTTCATAACCGACCCACAGCGTGTCTCAAAACACAGTAGTCGCCTGATTGCATCGCAGTTTGGTCTGACACCGGCCGAGACGCGAATTGCCAACGGGCTGATCCACGGCAAGTCTCCCGAGGATATCGCGCGCAGCCTGAACGTATCCCAGACCACCGTCGCGTTTCACTTGCGCAATCTTTACCAGAAAACAGGCACACACCGGCAGGCCGGATTCGTCTCGCGTGTGCTGACTGCCACACCTGGCATTGTCTACTAAGCAAGGAATGAGAGCGTCATCCGCTACGAATCCACTCAAGAGTCCTGTCGTGCTCGCAACTCGTCAAAAGACACAAGCTCGCCTGCGACCGCGCTAGCCATGACCGTCGGTGCGCTGGCCAGCCAGACCTGACCAGGTCCGGAGCGCCCGGGAAAGTTCCGGTTGATGGTGCTCACCGTGACTTGAGCGGCGTCGGTCGAAGAACCGGGCCCACAGTTTGCACACGCCCCACAAGAGGGCTGAAGGATGCGCGCGCCCATCGCCCTGAAAGTTTGCTCATACCCCCGGGATACGCAATGATCCCTGACCGCTGTGGTGCCATACTGCAGCAACAGGCTTACATGTTCCGGAACGCGCATACCATGTTCCAGCGCCCAGGCGAGTACCTCGTGATAGTGATCGAAGTCCTCACGTTTGCCGGCCGTACAAGACCCGCCGTACGCAATATCCACACGCGGTCGCTCTCGAATGTGATCGATTCGAGAGCCGTTACCAGGGTCGCCTGGTGCAGCGACCATGGGGGCAAGCGCCGTGCAATCCACTTCCAGATACGCGTCGTATACCGCGCCTGGATCGCTTTGCATCCAGGGCTCAACCGTGAACCGGACACCCCTGCGTTCAAGCAGAAAGTCGACCGTACGGTCATCAGGGGCGACCAGACCGGTGAGCCCTCCCAGTTCGGCGACCATGTTCGTGAGCGTCGCCCTTTCGTCCACCGACAGATGCCGCAGGCTCTCACCACAGAACTCGAACACCTTGCCTACACCCAGACCTTCACGTATCTGCGGCAACGCAAGCAAATGCAGTGCCACATCTTTGGCAGTCACCCCGGGTGCCAGTCTGCCCGACAGTTCAACCCGGATACTGCCAGGCATTGTCAGTCGAACCACGCCCGTCACAAACGCATTGGCCATGTCAGTCGTACCCACCCCGAATGCAACACAGCCCAGTGCACCGCTATGCGGCGTATGCGAATCCGTTCCCACCACCACCTGCCCCGGTAAAGCGTAGTGTTCAGCCATCATGGCGTGCGAAATGCCAGCCACATTCTGACCTGTGTCACTGGCAGCTTGCGCCTCGGTCAGTGTCCGGTGCTCGCGCAACCCATGCGTAGCAACGAACGCGCGCTGTGCCTCGCACATGCGAACAACATTCGGCACGATGCCTGCTCTCAGGTGGTTGGGACTTTCCTCGACATAAGATGTGTGATCTTCGAAGACAACAATCTGTTGCGCGTCCACCAACCGGACCTTCTCGTCCAGGTGTGTTTTGAGAAGGCTTGCCGCCATCCCTGTGTAGTACTCGTGAATGAATCGCCAGTGCGCACGCACAAACAAGCCTTGCCCCACCGGCGTGCCATCCGGCAGACTGGACATCCCTGGGCCAGCCAGACCAGCCGGGTGCAGGCGCTGGCGAGCGACAATCTTCTGGAACAAGGTCTGACCAACGCCTTCGCTGCGTGGTGACGACTCTGGCATGTCCAAAACATCCGGCGCCAGATAACGCTGACCGAATGGCAACAGACCACCAGCCAGAATGATCGTCGCAGACAGCGCATCCCGATCCGCAACGAGTTCTTCGACCGTCACGGCCTCACCGCGTTGTATGCGCTGCACCAGCCCCATGTCCGTGCTGGTGTAAAGCCCTATGTTGTCTGCATTCTGGCGGTAGATTCTCTCGAAACTCTCGGCAATGACCAGGCGAACGCCCGCTGCTCGCTCAGCCATAGGACTATGCTCTCGCGAGGAGCCTTTGCCATATCGACGCCCCGCCACGACCACCTTGAAGCCGCCATGACGAATCGCATCAACCTCGATGGGTCGCTCACCTTCAAGCGTGAGTCCTGTGTACGGAAACCGTCCGAGCGTCTCGTCAAAATGGGTAAGAACCGGCACCGGCGTGATCTCGTCAGTGGAGATATCATCACGCAGCTTTCCCACATCAGACAATGAGAGCCTCTGCCCATTGATCTGGGAAGCGACCTGCTGTGCCAGGCATGTCAGGAAAAGGATAGGAACTGGCGTGTCGAACAGGATATTGGGCATAAATGTTCAGCGTTCTGGACGATCAGAATAGACCGCATCATAGTCGCATCGTCGTTAACATGCCTTAGCCGGCCGAACGAAATCTAGTCGCGGGATCCTGCTCGTAATACTGACTCAGGCAGAAATACCATTGCGTAAAATCCGACTCTAGTCGCAACGGATCCACGAAGAACACTTCCGAGCTAACCGCAAAGAACTCTGCCTCGTCGGTCGCAGCGTAGGGATCCATGGGCAGCGTGTCATACCAGGGTTGAACAAGCCCGGACATGGAATCAATCCCCGACGGGACGGACTGTTCAAGCTGGTCAATCTGATCGCGAAACATTTCGAGCGCATTGCGCAGTGCTAATCGCCACTCACGCAAGGACACACGACCGGCACTCTGTTTACCTGGTTTGACGGGGATACCATCGGCCTGGCCGTTGTAAAGGTCAAGCTTGTGTGCGAACTCATGAATGACCACATTCGCCAGGTGCTGTGCATCGTGCTCGACATCATCCCAGGACAGGATGACAGGCCCTCCATCCCATGCCTCACCGCTGGCGGGCGCAATGTACTCGTGTATGACCCCTGCTTCATCCATTTCTGTGCGCGGAACCAGAAATGCTCCCGGATAGACGATGATCTGCGTCCATCCTTCGTATACCGTTGTATCAAGATTCAGAATGGGCACACTCGCCTGCACGGCAATCGACAGCATAATCTCATCCGTCAGCTCGAGCTCATGGGCGGCGCTGAAGCGTTTACTTGCCAGAAACCAGGCCGTTTTGTGGCGCAAACGATCGAGTTCATCAGGGCCCAGCCCAGCTAGAAAAGGTAGCAATCTGAACGTCTGGTCCCACTGCTGCTGCGTCACTCGAGACAGAACATCCGCCACCTCATAATCACGGGCACCAAGCCCGGCCAGCCATCGAAACATACCGCTTCCCCAAGTCCACTCATGCCAGCACAACCTGAGCCAAGGCCTGCATCACCAAAGACATGCTCAGCCTTGCATCAAATTGCGTTTGCCGTTATCCAGTCCAGCTCCATCATAGCTTTGCGCAAGTTTTCCTTTCACGCAACGCATGTGCGAGATTTCCACAACTTGCACACACTTTGCTCACAGGATATACACACAAGAAGAGCGGTTCATCCACAGGGTTATCCACATACTGGCTGGCCCGATTCGAAAACGCCCTGGCAGCACAGGAGTGACATCCTCAAGGAATCCCTTACACAGAGTACCTGTTGCCCGGTATCATCGACAGTTCAAGGTGAGAAACACAAGGTCAGACCAGAGCGCGTTGAGCCTGAAGGCCCAACGATCACGCCCAACGATCTCGCACATCGATTGCAATTTCTCGCCAGGCACCTGTCGTTAACACAAGGATTTCTTGTTTCATGAGCAACTCCACACTCAATCACCTGCCCCCATTCATCCGTCACGATCCGACGGTAGAGCCTATTGCACTGGTCTGTGACTCTCCTCACAGTGGTATCACCTACCCCGTTGACTTTCGTTGCGCCGTACCAATGGAACAATTACGGCAGGGTGAGGACAATCATGTCCATGAACTATGGCATGCCGCACCATCCGTTGGTGCAACCTTGGTTGAAGCCACGTTTCCTCGTGTCTACATTGACCCGAACCGCAGCCTGAAAGATCTGGACCCTGATTTGCTAGACGGACAATGGCCAGACCCGCTGTCACCCGGAGAAAAAACCCGTCTCGGCAAAGGACTGGTGTGGACCACGCTTGACCAGAACGTCCGCATTTATGACCAGAAACTGCCCGTGGCCGAAGTCCGCAAGCGCATCGACCAGTTCTACACACCGTACCACCAGGCACTGGCTGAGGCGATCGACCAGCGTTACAAGCAGTTCGGCGCGCTCTGGCACTTGAATCTGCATTCGATGCCCGCGAACGCCTACGAACGCATGGATATCCAGACAGACAAGAAACTTGCAGACTTTGTGCTCGGAGACCGGGATGGCACAACCTGCTCACCGGATTTCATCGGCCTGGTCGAATCGTTTCTGATCGGCAAGGGCTACACGGTTGCTCGCAACGATCCTTACAAAGGAGTGGAGCTGATTGCGCAGATCGGTCAGCCACCTAAGAACCGTCACAGTCTGCAGGTGGAGATCATTCGTCCGATCTACATGAACGAGCAGACACGCGAGAAGAACGACGGCTTTGTGACATTACAGGCTGATCTGACTGAATTGCTTGGCGTTCTGCGTGACTACATCACCGATCAGCAACCCAGACAGGATTGATCATCGCGACTCCATCCAAGGCGGACGAGGCGCATCAAGACGACGTGATGCGCCCGGCACCTCTCCAAATCGCGGGCCGTGATCCTGCCAGTCCTGAAACGCCAGGTTGATGTGCTCTCGACTGGGCGCTACAAAATTCCACCAGATATGAACTTCGCTGGTGAAAGGCGCGCCCCCGATCAGCAGACAACGGCTGCTGGCTTCAAGTGAAACCGTCACGTGATCACGTCCAGGAGCCAGATAGGCAAAGCGCTTGGACTGCACAGGCTGGTCATCTAACGCGACACTGCCCTCGCAGACCAGCACGGCGTATTCAAAGTCGGGCCTCAGCTCGAACCGCTGACGGGTCGCTACGTTCGCCTGAAGGTCCACTCCCATCATGTCCGAGTAAACCTTTGCGGGCGAACAACGGCCATCATGCTCACCTGCGAGCAATGTACAAGTCATAGCTCCCAGGCCCCAGACAGGAAGATCGGCGTGATGCTCGAATGCCGGATCAATCTCTTCCTGACCCGGTGGCAGGGCGATCCACAACTGCGCCGTGTGTAGCTGCCCGGCATCCCCGACAGAATCTTCCGTATGACTGATTCCCCTGCCTGCAGTCATCAGGTTGACCTGGCCAGGCCGGATGACCTGCTCATAACCGAGACTGTCACAATGCAGAATCTCGCCTTTCATCATCCATGTGAAGGTCTGCAGACAGGTATGGGGATGCGCCCCGATATGCAGACCCTTGCCTGCAGCCAGATCCGCAGGCCCGAGATGATCCAGAAAACACCACGGCCCCACCAGTCGCTGCTGCTTTGAGGGTAGTGCACGGGCGACCTCGAACCCTTCCCCCAGTTCGGCAAGTCTGAGATCGATTTGACTGACACGGGACTCTCCCGATACGTCAGTGGGTTTTGAATCATGCTCCATATGCTCACTCCTTGTGTGACGAATGCCCAGAACAGGGCGATGAAGAGCCTGACAATCGATGAATCGGCTGAACCGGAAAAGCTGCGAATATTGACGGCAGCGCTGACTGACGGTTTGCCGGACACGAGTGACCCCAAGAAAACATACCTGACATCACGTATCTGCGCCTCCTCCTGATCACACATGTTACGGGGACGGCCCGGACATGACCAGTGTCTCCTGCAATCAAGTTGACCGGTGCCGCATCTCGCCACGCGTGTCATTCGCTACATGTTGTCACGGAAATGGCGAACCAAAGGATTGAAGAAATCACATTTGTCCCTTAGCATGAGACATATAACAAGACAAAGATTTCTTCAGGAGACATGCATGAAAACTGAGTTGACTGTCAACGGGTCAGCCGTTGAAATCGACGCGCCCCCGAACACCTTGCTCGTGCAGGCGCTTAGAGAACATCTCCAGCTAACAGGAACCCACGTCGGCTGTGACACGGCCCAGTGCGGTGCCTGTACCGTGATCGTGAATGGTGACGCACTCAAATCCTGTAATGTGCTGCTCGCACAGGTCGCTGGCAAGGCGATCACCACCATTGAGGGCCTTGCAGCAGAAGACGGCACCATGCATCCCATGCAGCAGGCATTCAAAGAGTGCCATGGTCTGCAATGCGGATTTTGTACCACTGGAATGGTCATGAGCGCGGTCGATCTGGCCAACAAACATCCCGACGCGAGTGAGCGCGAGATTCGCGAACTTCTAGAAGGCAACCTGTGCCGCTGCACTGGTTACCAGAACATTGTGCGGGCCGTGCAGCAAGGCTCAGCCCAGATGAAAGCCTGAAAGGAGCAATGAATCATGGGTTCAAACGATTTTGCGAGTCTTCCCTACATCGGTGACTCGGTTCTCAGAAAAGAAGACGAACGTTTCCTCACCGGCGCCGGTCAATATACTGACGATATCGACCTGAGCAACCTGGCGCAGGCGGTGTTTCTGCGCTCGCCTCATGCACATGCGAATATCCGCTCCATCGACACGACTGCCGCCAAGGCAGCACCAGGGGTGCTGGCCGTTTTTACTGGCGAAGACGTTGCTGCCGACAAGATTGGTGGTCTGCCCTGTGGCTGGCTGATCACCAGCACCAATGGCGAACCGATGAAGGAGCCGGCTCACCCGATCCTGGCAGTCGGCAAGGCGCGCCACGTCGGAGACCAGGTGGCGATGGTGATCGCAAAAACCGCCGAACAGGCCAAGAACGCAGCCGAGTTGATCGAGGTCGACTATGAGCCTCTTGCCGCGGTTGCCGACGTGCGCGACGCTCAAAAGGAGGGTGCACCTGCCGTGCACGATGAAGCCCCTGACAACCACTGCTTCAAGTGGGTCATCGGCGACAAGGATGCAGTCGATGCTGCCTTTGAACAGGCCGCACATGTCACCCAGCTCGACCTGATCAACAACCGCCTGATTCCAAACGCCATGGAGCCTCGCGCAGCCATCGGCTGCTACAGCCGTGCCAGCGACGAGTACACCCTGTATGTGGCGAACCAGAACCCGCACGTCGAGCGGCTCTTGCTGACCGCATTTGTCATGGGACTGCCTGAACACAAGGTGCGGGTGATCGCACCAGATGTGGGTGGCGGATTCGGTTCAAAGATCTACCTGTATGCCGAAGACGTCTGCGTGACCTGGGCCGCCAAAAAGCTCAACCGTAACATCAAGTGGACAGCGGAACGGACCGAGTCCTTTGTGTCTGACGCCCATGGACGTGACCACGTCACGCATGCCGAGCTTGCCATGGACAAGGACGGCAAATTCCTGGCGTTTCGTGTGCACACAGACGCCAACCTGGGTGCCTACCTGTCAACGTTCTCGAGCGCGGTACCAACCATTCTGTACGCAACGCTTTTGGCTGGCCAGTACACCACCCCGCAAGTCTATGTTGAGGTGGACTCCTGGTTCACCAACACGGTCCCTGTTGACGCCTACCGGGGCGCAGGCCGCCCCGAAGCCACCTACCTGCTTGAGCGCATTGTCACCCGTGCCGGGTGGGAAATGGGGCTGAGTCAGGACGAGATCCGGCGGCGCAACTTCATCACCGAGTTCCCCTACCAGACACCAGTCGCCCTGCAGTATGACACCGGCGACTACAACCAGTGTCTGGACAAAGCCATGGAACTCGGGGAAGTTGCCGGCTTCGAAGACCGACGCAAAGCCACTGAGGCTAAAGGATGGCTTCGTGGAATTGGTTACTCCAGCTACATTGAGGCCTGCGGTCTCGCACCGAGCAATATCGCCGGAGCTCTGGGCGCACGCGCGGGTCTGTTCGAATGCGGAGAGGTCCGGGTCCATCCCACAGGTAGCGTGACCGTTTTCACTGGCTCACACAGCCACGGTCAGGGACACGAGACAACGTTTGCCCAGGTCGTCGCCGCCAGACTCGGCATACCGGTCGAGAATGTTGACATCGTGCACGGCGACACTGGTCGGGTACCGTTTGGCATGGGCACCTACGGGTCACGCTCGATTTCGGTTGGGGGCGCCGCCATCATGCGGGCCATCGACAAGGTCGAAGCCAAAGCCAAGAAGATTGCGGCGCATCTTCTTGAGGCCAGTGATGCCGACATCGAGTTTGCCAATGGCGAATTCAGTGTCAAGGGAACGGACAAGAAAATTCCCTTCGCAGAGATCGCGCTCACAGCCTATGTCCCGCACAACTATCCGCTCGAGACACTGGAACCTGGACTCAACGAAACTGCGTTCTATGACCCGACCAACTTCACCTTCCCGGCTGGAACCTATATCTGCGAAGTGGAGGTCAGCCCACTGACTGGCGAAGTCAAGATCGACCGGTTCACTGCGGTGGATGACTTCGGAACGATCATCAACCCCATGATCGTGGAAGGTCAGGTCCACGGCGGACTGGTACAGGGAATCGGTCAGGCGCTGCTGGAGAACTGTGTATATGACCGTGAAACAGCCCAGTTGCTGACCGGTTCGTTCATGGACTACGCCATGCCGCGGGCAGACGACTTTCCGGAATTCCGCATAGGGCATGTCTGCACCCCTTGCACAACCAATCCGCTAGGCACAAAAGGTTGCGGTGAAGCAGGTGCCATCGGATCGCCTCCGGCAGTCATCAATGCGGTGCTGGATGCGCTCGCTCCACTGGGCGTCAAAGACCTGGATATGCCCGCGTCACCCCACCGCGTGTGGGAAGTCATCCAGAATGCCCGAGCCTGATCAGGAGAGCCATCATGTATCAATTTGAATATGTTCGTGCATCCTCTGTTCAAGAGGCAAGTCAGAAGGCCCAGCAAGGTGGCCAGTACCTGGCAGGCGGCCAGACCTTGCTGGCATCCATGAAGCAACGTCTGGCTCAGCCGGAGACACTGCTTGATCTGGGTTCGCTTGCCGAACTGCAAGGCATCCGCGAAGAAGGATCTGCGCTGGTCATCGGGGCCATGACCCGCCACCAGGATGTGGAGACAGACGCATTGGTGAAAGCCAGAATCCCGGCCCTGGCAGCCCTGGCAGCCGGCATCGGTGACAAGCAGGTGCGTGCCATGGGGACGCTGGGCGGCTCCCTGGCCAACAATGATCCGGCAGCGTGCTACCCCTGTGCAGTACTGGGTCTGGGTGCGACAGTCAACACAGATCAGCGCATCATCCCGGCCGACGAGTACTTTCAGGGGATGTACACCACCGCACTTGAACCAGGGGAACTGATTGTTTCGGTCGGGTTTCCGGTTCCGCAGCAGGCAGCTTATGCCAAGTTCAGGCAACCGGCTTCCCGGTTTGCCCTGGTTGGGGTGTTTGTTGCCAAGACAGCAGGGGGAGTACGGGTCGCCATTACTGGAGCCGGCAACGGGGTTTTCCGTCACGAAGGACTGGAAAATGCCCTCAATGCAGACTTCAGCCCGGATGTTGTGGCCAATGTACAGATCGACGCCGATGATCTCAGCGCAGATCTGCATGCCAGCGCAGCCTATCGAGCCCAGCTCATCAAGGTGCAGGCGCAAAGGGCGGTGGCGATGGCACTTGGTCAGGAGGTCTGATTGACGGAGTCTGAAGTCAAGGTAGGCTCAGTGAATCTGGGGGTTAGCCCAGCCATTGACGGTTTGATTGCAGAACTGGCAACGGTCGGGTACTTTGCTGACAGGCGGCTGGCCACGGCCCTGCACCTGGCCATCAGTCTGGGCCGACCTCTCCTGCTGGAGGGCGATCCTGGGGTCGGCAAAACCGAACTGGCCAAGGCGCTGGCACTGGTCAGACAGCAGAAGCTGATCCGGCTGCAGTGTTACGACGGGCTGGAGCTACGTGATGCACTGTATGAGTGGAACCATTCGGCACAGTTGATTCATCTGAGAGCTTCCTCAGAACAGCGAAGCGCTGAAGATATCGAACGTGAGGTCTACCAGCCACGCTACCTGATTCGCAGGCCGCTACTGCAGGCGCTCGAAGAGCCCGCGCCGGGGGCGGTCCTGCTGATCGACGAGGTGGACCGGGCTGATGAACCGTTCGAGGCATTCCTGCTGGAGTATCTGGGCGAATATCAGGTCACCATACCGGAGCTAGGCACCATCCGGGCCATGAGCACACCGGTCACGATCCTGACCAGCAATCGGACAAGGGAGCTGCATGATGCAATCAAGAGACGCTGCCTGTTTCACTGGCTTGACTATCCAGATCGCGACCGGGAAATGCAGATACTGCAATCACAAGTACCAGACCTGCCAGACAAGCTGAGCAGCCAGATCACTGGGTTTGTCCAGCGACTTCGAAACCGGCCGTTTGCGGACGCGTTCAGTCGCACGCCAGGTATTGCGGAAAGTGTCGAATGGGCCAAAGCACTGGTTGCACTGAACACGCTGCAACTGGATCCTGAGATCGTGCAGAACACAGCCGGTGTGATGTTCAAACAGCGAGAAGACATCCAGGCGCTTGAGCCCCTGCTTGACGAACTGCTCGCACCCCAGAACTGAGGCCCCTCTCGATGGTACTGGGAGACGCGCGCGCCGGTAAGTTTGCTGAGAATCTGACTGGATTCGGTCGCATGCTCAGAAGGGCCGGCCTTCGCGTTGACACATCAAGAATCAAGCTTGCCCAACAAGCGTTGACCCAGGTTGATCTGGGTGCTCGAATCGAGGTCATGGCCGCACTGGAAAGCACGCTCGTGAGCCGTCATCAGGATCGCGAGGTGTTCCAGCAACTGTTTGACGCTTACTTCAAGGATCCTGAGATTGCCAGGCAACTCCTTGCGCAGCTGCTACCGCAGTCCAAGGCCAGCAAGACACCCGCACAACGCAGCCCGCGTGCCCAGGAAGCGCTACATGTGATCAATCAGCCAAATCGCAAGACTCCGCAGCCCAGGGAGGACGAGATCAAGCTCGACGCTGCCATGAGTGCCAGTGACCGCGAGCGACTGCGGCACGCGGATTTTGAGGGACTTAGTGCCAGTGAGTACCGACTCGTCGAACGCCTGGCGCGCGAGATCCCGCTGAGTCTGCCACGACACAACGCGAGGCGGTATCGTGCAGCAAACCGGGGCGACCAGATTTATTGGCCCGGACTGATGCGTGAGCTCGCACGACACGACGGCGAGTTTCTTGAGATTGCGCGGGTAACCAGACAAACCCAGCCTCTGCCACTGCTGGTGCTGGTGGATGTTTCAGGTTCCATGGAACGTTACGCACGGCTGTTGCTGGCCTTCCTGCACCAGGCAACTCACGATTTGCGCCAGACGCGACGCGCGGTGTTTGCGTTCGGCACCCAGCTTACCAATCTGAACAAGGCCTTTCGACTCGACGATGCAGACGCCATGCTGGCCAGCGTGAACGAGGCCGTTCCAGACTTCGGTGGCGGCACACTGATCAGTGAGGCCATCCGGTGTTTACGACAGCAATATCGCCACGCGATCGTCGGGAACCGAAGTATTGTCCTGATCATCTCGGACGGTCTCGACACTGGCGATCCTGCCATGCTAGACGAACAGATGGCGTGGTTATGCGGGCAGGCACGACGCACTGTGTGGCTCAATCCACTGTTGCGGTACGATGAGTATCAGCCGCTGGCAGGCGGTGCACAAGTGCTGGCCAGACGGGTGGATCAGATGCTCGCAATTCACAATCTTGCTCACCTTGAGTCGCTAGCGAGTGCGCTCAGCCAGTTACTGCACCGGACAAAGCGTTCGCATCCTCGCTCACGATCTTTGAGCTAGAGTGAACCTCACCGAAAACAGACAACATCGTTTGGACACGCGGCTCGAATCCAGACACAGAATATTGAACCCCCCCAGAGGAGAAGGTCATGCAGATGCAAGGAAGCCGACAACTGAACGCCAGTGCGCAGGATGCCTGGCAAGCCCTCAATGATCCGGAAATACTGAAGCAATGCATTCCGGGATGCCAGAAGTTTGAAGCCGAATCCGAGAATGTCTACTTGACGGCCGCCAACATCAAGATCGGACCGGTATCAGCCAAGTTCACTGGTCGGGTCGAATTGACTGATATCAACCCACCTCACTCGTACTCTCTGCACTTCGAAGCTCAAGGTGGCGTAGCCGGACATGGCAAGGGAACCTCGCACGTCGAACTGGTCGAGACCGATGACGGTGTCGAACTGAAGTACACCGTCGAATCACAGGTTGGTGGCAAACTTGCCCAGCTTGGTCAGCGACTCGTCGACGGAGCAGCCAAGTCCATGGCGGATGACTTTTTTAAACGCTTCGAGAAAGCCCTCCAGGAAAAGACAGCTGGTGATGCGCCATCCGGGGAGCCAACAGACACTGCAGCCAACGGTGGCGAGGAAAGTTCAGCTGCCGACACACCTGAGGCTGGAACCGTTGCCCAGGCGCAGTCAAAACCAAGCTTTCCGAAGTGGCTCTGGATCGCAATCATCGCATCGATCCTGATGATCCTGATTGTGATCTGACCGTGGCCATCCGGTCCGGATAATGGGCTGATAAGACCCTGATGACACCTGCCGCTACAACGCGCATCGAGTTGTTGCCGCAGGGATGCGCTGATTCCTGCTTCGCAAACGGGAGCGTGCTAGCAATGTTCCCACAGGCTTTTGATGTGCAGAACAGCTGCGCGGTGCGTTGCAGGAAGGCGCAAAGCGAAAGTTCAAGCCTTGCGCAAGCGCCTTGACGTCACGCTCTTGCGGTGGCGTCGCCTCCAAACAAGGCGTGCGGCGCAGAATTTCCTGGACAGGTGGTCAGCACCCTACCCTCAAAACGATCAATCAAAGGCGATTCATCCTGCACTACTCACGCTGACAACCGGGTCCCTCCAGTTCGCTGCGCCCACCACGAACAGGCACCACCTGGATCCGGGTTGCGATCCGGTCCTTGAGTGCCTGGACATGTGAGATCACGCCAATAAGTTTGCCCTCCTGATGCAGGCTCGACAGAGTCTGAAGCGCCATTTCCAGCGCATCTTCGTCCAGGGTTCCAAACCCTTCGTCCAGGAACAGAGAATCGACTCTGACATTGCGACTGGCCATCTTGGACAAACCCAGCGCAAGCGCCAGGCTCACCAGAAAGCTCTCCCCCCGGACAGGTTCTTGGTGGTCCGGACTTCGGCAGCCTGGTACTGATCAATCACGTTGAGTTCAAGTGGCTCCTGTACACCCCGAGTGAGCAGGTAACGATCCGTCAGCCGCTGCAACTGCTGGTTGGCATGTTGAATCACGATCTCAAATGTCAGCCCTTGGGCAAATGTCCTGAACTTCTTGCCATCAGCCGATCCGATCAACTCGTGCAGATTGTTCCACCTTTCCAGTTCGCGTGCCTGTGCCTCGATCTGTTCAAGGTGACTGGCGTGCTCAGCCTTGGCGCGATCATCATCCAGGATTCGCTGGCGCAACCCACCGAGCTCTTCAGAGTGCTGGCGATACTGCTGATCAATCGCTTGGAGTTGCTCGCCAAGCGCATCGGCCACATCCCCTTGCTGCACCAGTGCAGCAAGGCGCTCTCGATCAACCTGGAGTGACTTGAGTGTGGTCTCGATGGAGGACTGCTCCTGCAATAGTGCTCGCTCCTGTGACTCGATCGCCTGGCGCTGCTCATGCGTCAGCAACGCGCCCCGCAACGCGGCTTCATCTTCAAATCCGTACTCCACAAGCAGAGATGTCAGCCTTTTATCCATTTCTGCGATGCGTTCAGCCCGTTTGTCCAGCCCTTCCCGGATCGACTCGATCCGGCTACTGTGCTGCTGCAAGCGGGTCTGTTCGAGGACTAGCCGCTCTCGGGCCTGGTCAGAGGCCTGTCTGGCCTGATCAATGGCTTCCCTGAGCGCCTTGTGGACTTGAACCGGATTCTGGTCCTGCAACAGCGACTGTCTCTCTGTCTGCACCCGGCCGGACTCCTCCTGCAACACCAGTAACTGTTGGGAGAGCGACTGCAAAGCTGACTGCCTGGCGTCCATCTTTTCTTGCATGAACTGGAGTGACTGCTCAATGCCGGGTATCTGCTGTTGCGCATCCTGATAGTCGTTCTGCAAACGTAGCCACGCCTTCCTGCGCGCATCCAGCTGACCAATCAGTGTCTCAATACTGGCCAGTGCTTCAGACTCGACAGCATAATGAGCAAGCCGCTGCGCCAGACTGACCTCCTGCGTCTGTCGCGCCTTGGCACTCTGCTCGTGCGCATTGCGTGCCTGCTCCAGCTGGAACCTTGCATTGGCTACCTGCTGCTCAGCCTTGAGTACCGCGGCGCGTGCCTGCTCTGCGGCCAGCCCGGATTCTCGCTCCTGTGACTCGAGCGTCTGCAACTCGCGTCCAAGCGTAGCTGCCTGACTGAGCCGCTCTCGCACGAGCTCAATCTCCTGCAGGAGTTGCATCCTTATGTTTGCAAGAAACTCGGATATGGGCTGGTCAACAGGCAGATGCGTCACACCCAGCTGTCTCAACAGCGCTGGTCTTTCAGCCTGATAGTGGGCGACGGACTCGGCGCCCCGCGCAAGCTGTTGCTCGATCTGCGTGATCTGCTGCCCGATCTGGATTCGTTCGAGCTGCTGCGCCGCCAGTATGCGCCCCACCCGCTCAGACTCGTCCTGGCATGACCTCAGTCTCTGCAAGACATTATCTGATTCGGTCGCAACACCTTGCGCGTACGGATGCTCGAGTGCGCCACACAAGGGACAGGGCTGTCCATCATGCAGATGAGTACGCGCCTGGGCGTAATCCTCGATACGACGATGCAGCAGCAACTGCTGCTGCAACCCTTCGAGCTGTTCCTGTCTCAGACGAACTTGTGTTTCAAGCTGACTGACCGTCATGTCCAGTTGCTCGCTGCGCGCCTTCGCGTGCAGCAGATCATGCCGGTCTTTCTCTGTCTGAGAAAGTACCGAGCTCAACGCATGCTCCCGCTCGATGGCCGTTTCACATACCGACTGGCGTGCAAGCAAGTCTGCGTGCAGGGACTGCCAGTCAGTCAGCGAGCGCTCCTCGAGCAGTGCTCCCGACCGCTCCCTCAGCGCATTGATCCGATCGTGTAAATCCTGGAGAGCGCGAGTGGTTTCCTGTCGCACGCGTTCGGATGCCTCAAAGGCCCGCTCAGCCGAACCCCGCGCAACCTCACCCTCCTGCACGCTTACTCGGATCCGTTCAATCTGCTGGTCCAGGTCAGCCAGCCCCTGAAGTGCCTGCTTCAACCCAGACAGATCGCCGACCAGTTCAGCATCTGTGCTGTGACGGGTCAATTCCTGGCGCAGCCGCTCGAGCTTTTCTCGGGCGAGCGTTAGTCTGGCCAGTAGGGCCTGTTGTTCAAGTGCGAGTGTTTTCAGGGACTGCTCTGCCTCGGCGGCAGCCCCCGTCAGACTGGAGATCTGTGCTCTGGACTGCCCAAGGGTCGCGTCAAGGGCACGCACTTTCTCGAGCACGGGCTCGATCTCGTCAAATCGCGAGCGCCGCTCCTGCCAGAGGCGCTCACATTGCCCAAGATGCTGTCTCGCCTCGTGAACCGCCTCCTCAAGCGCGGGCACCTTGACCTGACACGTGCCCAGACTGATCTGGTCCGTGCTCTGCTCCTGACGTGCCTGCAACAAAGCCTGATAGAGCGGTGCAATACCATCAGTTCTTCGGGCAGTCTGCAAACGCAGGAGATCGGGTGCGAACACTGCCTGTTTTTGCAACAGCTCCTGACGACTTTGCTCATGCTGCTGAAGCTTCAGGCCAATCTCGTGAAGCTGCTGCAACGTCTGAAATCGCTGCAGCACCGTCTGGTACTGGTCATGCAATGTCCTCACTTGTGCACCCAGTGCGTCAACTTCGTGCATCAATGCCGCACGCGCCTCAGGGGCCAGAACCTGTGTGCCTTCAAGCTGGGCATGCAAGGCCTCAAACCGGGACTTCTCCTGAGCGCGACGTTCATGCACTGCGATCGATATCTTGCTGTAGACCTCGCTACCTGTGATTTGCTCCAGAATAGGCGCTCGCTCCTCTGAACGGGCTTGCAGAAACGCAGCAAACGCCCCCTGTGCCAGCATCATGGAACGGCTGAACTGTTCGAATCCCATCCCGGTGAGTTCGAGAACCAGCGCGGCTGAATCTTTCAGGCTAGATGCAAGAATCTTGCCTGTCCCCGCCTCACTGACTTCGTGTCTTGCGGACTGCAGATCACCTGAAGGCCTACGTCGTGCCCGATGTTGTGCCCAGTGACTGACGTAACATCCGCTAGATGTCTCAAACGTGACTCGGGCATCGCACTCTGCGCAGTGACGTGACATCAAGTCATTGCCACTCTTGCCTCCCACCTTGCCCAGTCGTGGTGTGGTGCCGTAGAGGGCCAGACAGATTGCGTCCAGAATCGTTGTCTTGCCCGCGCCGGTCGGACCCGTTATCGCAAATATGCCCTCTCGTGCGAATTCAGGGTGAGTCAGATCAATGTGCCAGTGACCGACCAGAGAGTTCAGATTGGTGAAACGGATATCGAGGATTCTCAATTTAGTGACGCTCCGACTTGGTAGTCTGTATCCGGGACGCTTGCTCATCGACGGGTTCAAGCAGAGCCAGCGCTTCCTGATAGGTATGACGCATCTCTGATCGTTGCTCGTCTGGCACCTGATACGCTTCAAGACACCGTTCGAACACGTCCATCGGGGTCAGGTCCTCAAGCGACTCCTGCTGCCTGGCTGACGTCATGGCCGGGTTGCTGCGTCCGTTCACTTTCACGCGAAGCACTTCTACCGGACTGTCCGCGACGGCCTGCTCGACGCGTTGCCGCAAGTCAGTCACAATTTCCTGACCGTCATACAACACCTCGATCCAGCATGACTGACCGTCCTCTCGCAAGACCTCTAGCTGGCCCGTGATGGCCTGAAGGTCCCCTCTGACCTGTCTGAGCCGCTGGAACACTGGCACCCCAATGGTCTCGACTTCAGGCACGAACCTGTCTGAAGTGAGGTCGTGATCAAACGTCACCTGGCAGACAACCTTCTGCTGCCTGGCCTCACCAAAACCCATCGGCAGAGGGGATCCGCTATAGCGGATCCGGGTCTGACCGTCGACAATCTGAGGCACATGCAAGTGACCAAGCGCCACGTAATCAAACACGTCACTGAAGATCCTTGCATGAACCTGCCCGAGTGACCCGATATAAAGGTCCCTCACCCCATCACCATCAAGCACTTGCCCTCCGGCCGTGTACAAGTGACCTGTAGCAATAATCGGAATAGCCCTGCCCAGACTTGTCCGGAGATCCTGCGCCGCCTGCGCAATCGCTTCGTAGTGGTCGCGGATGCCGGCAACCAGATTCGCGTCCTTGTCTTGCATCGACTCACCTGCGGACACGACGCGCACATCACGGTCACGCAGGTAGGGCACCGCACAGACCAGCATCCCGGGTTCACCATACTCATCGCGCAAGACCACGACTTGCTGCGCCACATCGGTGCTGGCCTGGCCAATTACATGCACATCAAACGCACGAAGCAAATCGCCTGGTGCGTTCAGAAATGAGGGAGAGTCGTGGTTGCCCGCCACAATCACGATGTGACGACACGGTGAGGCAACCATCTGGTGGAGAAACTGGTAGTACAACGCCTGCGCCCGATTGCCAGGCGTCGCGGTATCAAATACGTCACCTGCCACAACCAGGACATCAATCTCACGCTCTCGCACAGTCTGCACCATCCATTGCAGAAACTGCGCAAACTCTTCATCGCGTTTGCGCCCATAAAGAGACCGGCCCAGATGCCAGTCGGATGTGTGCAGTAGTTTCATGTTCAAGGCAGGCAAAGGTTTGTCTGTGACTGTAACGGATCTGTGCATCACACCACAGTGATAGCCAGAGGTGAATAGCAGTCACCTCACTCGCTGACATGCGATGATTCGATCACAGCGCTGTGAAGGATACCCGGGAGCTATCAAGAGGGTACCAAGAAGGCACCTGAAAGAAGCCAGGGTCAACCTGGTCTGTGAAACTTTTCTTGCAATGAGCATGTGATCTGATGCAGGCTGATCCATGTTGTCTTGCAGTCGCCGGGGATCTCGCAACTGGGGTCACCACCAAAGCGCAGTCGCAGTTCCATCGGTACACTCTAATGCCCACACCCGTGGTTTTACCTTGTTTCCCCGGGTCACTTAACAGCCATAACCTTTGTCCAGGTATGCCGAGAACCAGAACCGCTCCGCTCAAAGCCCTCAGAACCCAGCTAACGCTCTGGTTCGGCGGGCTGCTGCTGATCACCCTCGCAGGTGTTGCCTTGTACGTCGGGCAGATCGCCAGTAAAGAGATCATGCACACAGCCGGCGAGACCCTGTCAGTGAGCACTCGAGCAAGTGCCGAGCTGCTGGCGACCAGTCTGAGCGAGCGGGAAAGGGAGATCGAACTGCTACGCCAGACGCTGGAGTACGAGGATGATCTCTCCAACCTCGAAGCCCGATTGATGGTAGAGCGGATTCAGCAGCTAAAGTCCGGGTACGCCTGGATCGGCCTGACCGATAAGCATGGCAATATTGTTCAGGCAACCGACGGCATGCTGATTGGCGAGAATGCCCGCGAGAGGCCTTGGTTCAAAGGAGCTTTTGACGGCTTGTTCATCGGCGATCTGCATCTGGCGGTCATGCTGGCAAAGCTGTTGCCAGAGCTTCAGGACAACCAGCCAATGCGCTTTATTGATATCGCTGTGCCAATCGAAAGCGACAATGGTGATGTCGCTGGCGTGCTCGCCGCCCATCTGCACTGGACCTGGGTGACAGATGTCGTCAAGTCCATCCAGCAGCATGACAAGCTGCTTCAGAATGCCGAGTTGATGATTGTCAACGCGCAAGGCGCTGTTCTTTATCCTGAACAGCACACCGGGGTGACTGGCATCCCGCAGGATCTGAAACCGTCGATTACGTACGAAAACCTGCTATGGCCAGATGGCAGGCACTACCTCACCAGCGTGGCACCGGTGGGAACCGCCACCAGCATTGATCTAGGCTGGCAAGTCGTCATGCGCCAACCCATCGAGTCCACGACGCAGGCAGTCGCTGCCCTGCAGATCAGACTGCTCTGGCTGGGTGCACTCACGTTTCTGGTCATCATCCTCATCGCGCACCGGATCGCCATCCGGTTGACCCGACCCATCGAAGAGCTTGTAAGAGTTGCCCGAATCATCGAGCGAGAACCAGAGCACGCCCGGTTTCCAAGCGAATCCGGATCACCAGAGTTGACTGCACTGACCCGAGCTCTTGAGTCAATGACCAGCAGCTTGTTGAGCCGGGAACAAGAACTGGCCAATCTGAACGCGAATCTGGAAACGCAGGTCGAGTCGCGTACTGATGAACTCAGACAGGCCAATCAGAAGCTTGAGTTGCTGGCACGAACTGACCCCCTGACCGGACTGCTCAATCGGAGACACTTTGAAGAGGCATTGCATGTGCACCACCGGCAATTCCTTCAAACCCGGGAGCCGTACGACATCCTGATGCTGGATGCAGATCATTTCAAGTCCATCAATGACCGGTTTGGTCATCAGATCGGGGACCAGGTGCTACAAACCTTGGGCAAACTCATGGTTCAGACCATTCGTGGCACAGACGTGTGCGCGCGCTACGGGGGTGAGGAGTTCATCATTCTGGTCCCCCGGCGCAGCAGCTCCTCGGAAGGCCGTGAACTGGCCGAACGCATTCGACAACTGGTTGAGCAGACAGAATTTATGCACGCCGGTCATGTCACCATTAGTGTAGGTGTCAGCCAGTCACACAAAAGCGACGCAAGCCCGGAGGCTGTTATCGCTCGCGCCGATGCGGCGCTATATCAGGCGAAAGCACAAGGTCGCAACCAGGTGGTACAGATTCCAGGCGATACTGCGTGCTGACTGTCGAACTGGATCAGACCCCGCCGAGCAGGCCCAGTGCGCCAAGAGCGCCACCGATCGCAATCAGAAGAACCAGCGGGATCTTGCCCCACAGCACCAGACCGACGGTCACGGCAGAAAGCAGCCAGATTGGCCAGTCTGCCTGCAACTCCGTGCCGGCGGTGGCGAGCGTCCATCCTGATGCAATCAGCATGGAGATCACAACTGGACTCATACCCTGTTTGAACGCTCTGACAAACAGTTTGTGCGCGTTTTGCTGGACCCATCTCGCTGCCCCGTATACGATCAGCGAGCATGGCACCATCATGCAGATCATCGACAGCATCGCCGCAAAGAAGGCTGTCCAGTAACTGCCTGCATTCATGCCGACATTCCAGCCCAGCAATGCCACAAACAGCACGTTGGGTCCTGGTGCCGACTGTGCCAGGGCAACTGACGCGGTCACCTGTTCATTGGTGATCCATCCTTGTTCAACCACCAGAAAGCGGCGCATCTCAGGCAGCAGAATCAGTGGGCCACCCATGGAGATGGCCGACAGAATGAGGAAGTTCTCGGCCAGACGCCACCAGTCTATCAACGCCAAGACTACGGTCGGGTCCTGGCTCATGACTGTCCCCTGTCTTTCCTGGAGCTTGCCGGATCAGCGGCTCGGTGTCGTCCAAGGCACCGATACGCGTACACGCAGGCCAGACCTCCCAATCCGAACAGAGCATAGGCGACACGCATATGCAGCAACCCGATCATCACGAAGGTCACCACCACCAGCACTGCACAGACCCGCAAGCCCATCACATTGGATGGCAGCGCCGTCAACAATTTGATACCGGTTGCAATCAGCAAGCCTGCGGCAACCGCACCCATGCCACGCAATGCGTTCGATACTTCCGGCAGGTGGCCAAAACTGGAGTACAGCACGGCCAGACCAAGCACCAGGAATGAGGGAAACAGGAACACGCCCAGAACAGCGGCAAATGCACCGCGCGCTCCGAAATGCCGCGACCCGATGATGATGCCCATATTGATGGCCGGTGGGCCTGGCATGGTTCTGGCGACTGCCCAGTCCTCCAGAAACTCCTCCCGCGTCATCCACTTCTTGTTCTGAACCAGTCCCTTTTCGATAAACGCTATGATGCCTCCGAACCCTTGCAGGGCGAGCAGGCTAAAAAACACAAACAGCTCCCTGACGGAGCCTGGCGCTTTTCTGGGTTCAGGAGACATGAATGAAAACTCGCTCGGCAAGTAAAACGGAAAGCCAGCACAACAACAAGCGCGGACATGTCACATGCCAGGCCGCGAGTCGGTGCATGAATCTGCTGATGATACCTGTGTGGCGACCTCGTCAAGTAGTGTTTGCACGGAGGTTATTCGGGTATGCCAGAACCTTCACCAAGATTCGCTTTGCACCAGATTGAGTTTGTGATTCAATCCAACTGTGGCGTAACAGGGCTGTAACAATTCAAAACGAATGCCTGGCCTGTTCACCAGAAAAAGAAGAATGCGACGTGTCGTGCGACCAATGTATGACATGTCTTTGACTGATACGGAGACGATCATGAAACTAAAGTACTGGCTTACTGTAAGCGGTGCCTGCGCGGCTGTGACATTTGGCATGGCGCCCGTCGCCATGGCACAGGAATGCGGCAACCGCGGTGACCTCGACACGCTTTACTGCGATGAAAACAAGGACCTGGTTGCCGACACGCCGACCGACCCAGCAAAGCTCAAGGACCCGTCAACGATCGTCTTCACCTACACACCTGTTGAGGATCCCGCTGTCTACGAAGACTTGTTCTCGCCGTTCGTAGACTATCTCGCAGATTGTGTCGATAAGCGTGTCGTCTTTTATCAAGTTCAGAGCAATGCTGCAGAGATCGAAGCGATGCGCTCAGGACGTCTGCATGTCGGTGGTTTCTCCACAGGTCCGACCGCATTTGCCGTAAACATCGCCGGTGCCGTACCGTTTGCAGTCAAAGGTTATGAAGACGGCTTCCAGGGCTACAACCTGATTGTGATCGCCAAGAAAGACAAGCCGTACGAATCGCTCAAAGATCTCAAAGGCCAGAAGGTTGCACACACCTCTCCATCCTCGAACTCGGGACACATGGCGCCCATGGCCCTGTTCCCCGGACAGGGTCTGGTACCCGAGCAAGACTACAAAGTCCTTTTCTCAGGCAAGCATGACCAGTCCGTCATGGGTGTGAACTCCGGCGACTATGATGCTGCCGCCGTTGCGTCAGACGTATTCAATCGCATGGCCGAGCGCGGACAGATTAACAAAGACGATTTCAAGATCATCTACACCAGCGCCAAGTTCCCGACCTCTTCGTTTGCCTACTCGCACGACCTCAAGCCAGAACTTCGCGACAAGATGCTCACCTGCTTCTATGAATACCGTTTCCCGGACTCCATGAAACAGGCATTTGATGGTGCAGACCGCTTCTATCCGATCAGTTTCAAGGACGACTGGGCGATTATCCGGGAGGTCGCCGAGGCAGGTGGGCAGAGCTTTAACCGTGCCTCCTACGAGGCTGAGACAGCCAAGTCCAAGAAGTAATTGTTGACACGTCACTGACAGCAGGAATCCATCTCATGGGTGCAGCATTACGAATCGAGAACCTTTTCAAATCCTACAAGGCGGGGGTTCCTGTCTTGCAGGGGATAGACCTGGAGGTCTCCGGTGATGGCGTGACGGCCATCATCGGCCCCTCTGGCACGGGAAAAAGCACTCTTTTACGGTGCATCAACCGTCTGGTCGAGCCAACCTCGGGCAAAGTTGTTCTTGAAACTGGGTCAGGAGAAATTGATCTGGCATCGGTTCGTGGTTCCGCTCTCAGGCAGGCCCGGCGACGGGTCGGCATGGTCTTCCAGGAGTACAACCTGGTGGAGCGACTGAGTGTGATGGAGAACCTGCTGACAGGGCGTCTGGGCTACCTGCCTGCGTGGAAAGCCTGGCTCAGAAGGTTTGACCAGACCGATATCAATCATGCCTTTGAGTTGCTCGAATCCGTGGGACTGGCCCAGCACGCCTCTCAGCGTGCCGATGCACTCTCGGGTGGCCAGCGGCAACGGGTCGGCATTGCACGGGCACTCATGCAGCGCCCCGAGCTCTTGCTGGCTGACGAGCCGACATCCTCACTGGACCCAAAGACCTCTGTCGAAATCATGGAACTGATGACCGGGCTGGCTCAGGCACAAAGCATTCCGATCATCATCAACATGCACGATGTGGAGCTGGCCAAACGATTTGCCAGACGAATCATCGGCATGTCGGGTGGCAAGATTGTCTTTGATGGTGACAAGAGTACGCTTGAAGCGTCACACCTCAAACAGATCTATGGTGGTGAGTCGTGGCTACAGTGACTGACCAAACCGGCGTGACACCTTCTCTCAAACCATTTTCGATTTCGCCCAAAGCGAAGATCGGCTTCTTGCTGATGCTGGTTTATGTGATTTATGCAGCCGCTCAGCTGGATTTCACATACTCGCGTTTCATTACTGGTCTGGACAACGCGAGTACATTTCTCGCACGAATGATTCCTCCCAACTTCTCTCGCTCGTCAATCCTGATCAAAGGAATGCTTGAAAGCCTCGAAATTGCCGTGCTTGCCTCGACACTTGGCATCGCACTCGCATTGCCGATCGGTCTGCTGGGTGCGCGCAATCTGATGCCAGGATGGGCCAGCTGGCCCGCTCGCACCCTGGTTGCCGTGTGCCGTGCCCTACACCCGGTGATCGTGGCCATTCTGTTCGTCAAGGCAGTGGGTTTCGGGGCACTGGCTGGCATTCTGGCGCTGACAGTGGCATCCATCGGATTCATCGGCAAACTCTTCACCGAAGCAGTCGAAGAGATTTCGATCAAGCAGGTCGAAGCTGTGCGGGCCAGCGGTGCCTCGTTTGCCAACGTGATCCTGTTTGCCGTGCTGCCACAGGTTTTTGCGCGCTTTGTCGGTTTTTCGACCTATCAGTTTGATTCCAACCTACGCAACTCAACCATGGTCGGTATTGTCGGCGCCGGAGGGATCGGCGGCACACTCTTCTCCGCCTTCCAGCGATTTGACTACGATTTTGTGGCGGCAATCCTGATCACGATCATCGCGGTGATCATGCTGGGCGAGATCCTCGCCAACCTGGTGCGTGCAATTTTTGTCGACAACCTGAGCCTGGGGGACATTTTCAAGCGCGAACCTCGTGCCCAGAAGCGCCCGGACGGAGCAGACGCATGAGCGAGGCCGTGGCAGCTCAAACAAAGCAAACGAATCCAGGGACTCAACACGACCGTATCTGGGTACGGTACACCCTGGGTCAGAGAGTGTTGCGATTCGCCATTTATCTGGCGGTTGTCATTGCGATTGTGCAGTCGATTCGCAATATCAACATCATCCCGGAGTTTCTCTATGATGCCCCGGAGCAGATGGCTGATCTTTTCAACCGGATGTGGCCTGTTGACTGGGCGCATTATCCGGATTCTGTGCATACGGCTCTGGTCGAAACCATCCACATCGCCACACTGGGAACCATTCTCTCGGTCATGCTCGCCATTCCAGTCGGCCTGCTGGCCGCAAACAACTTCACCCCGAGCAAGATCCTGAACTTTCTGGCCAGACTGATTCTGGTTTCAAGTCGCTCGGTGAATTCACTGGTGTGGGCACTCCTGTTTATTGCGATCTTCGGCCCAGGACCGCTTGCTGGAACTATGGCGATCGCCTTTCGCTCGATTGGATTTGTTGGCAAACTGGTTGGTGAAGCGATCGAGCAAGCACATGCAGGGTCAATCGAGGCATTAAAGGCTGCGGGCGCCACAAAGTCCTCACAACTCAACTACGGGTACTGGCCACAGATCAAACCCGCTTTCTGGTCAATCGTGCTGCTGCGCTGGGATATCAACGTTCGCGAATCAGCAGTGCTCGGACTGGTCGGCGCGGGCGGCATCGGGATGACACTTGATACAGCGATGAACCTGTTTCAGTGGGAACGGGTCGCCGTGATCCTGATCGCCATATTTGTGATTGTGATCCTGGCAGAAATCCTTATCACCCAGGTACGTAAGCGGATTCTTTAAGGGAACCTCTCGACACTGCGTGCAACCAAGGGATTAACCCTTTACGGATTAACTATAATTCGCACCAGTTAAACCTTTAGGCGCAGCCATGAAAAAAGCCCTGGTTCAATCACTTTCCTGTGCGATGCTCGCCGCGCCTGCGAGCATCGCCGTCGCCGGCCCCTCAGGCAGCGAAGAAAACTGGATGCGTTCGGCATGGAACACAGCTGTCGACCATGTCAGCACCACGTGGCGCGACGGGGATATCGAGCTGTACGTCCCGCTTTACACTTGGCACCTGCCGTTTGCCTACAGACAGGAGCTACTCGACTCATACACCGAGTACCCAGGTGGCATCGGCCTTGGAAAAGGGCGCTACAACCAGAACGGCAACTGGGAAGGCATGTATGCGATGGGATTTCGTGACTCCCACGGGGACCCTTCATTCATGCTCGGGTATGGATGGGTACCCACCTGGGAGCTCGGACAGTCCCAGGTCAAAGTCGGGGTTGGCCTGACAGGGTTCCTGATGTCGCGCAGTGATTATTTTGGGGGCATACCATTTCCTGGTGTACTCCCTGTCGCATCGGTCAGCTACAAGAACCTGGCCCTGCAGGCAGCCTACGTGCCGGGCGGCCAGAACAACGGCAACGTATTCTTCATCTGGGGCAAATGGACCTTCAACTGAGGTCTCTCAGACAAGACCTCGCTGGCAGACCTAAATTGATTGACTCCCTTGACACGCCACGCAACATATCACTGCACCGGATCAAGCCGTATCAGTTGGCCATCGGCCTGATCAGTGAGGATGTACAGTAATCCATCCGGTCCTTGCCGCACATCACGCACGCGCTGTTTCAGATCGGGCAACTCGACACTGGCCGGAACCAGGCTGTCCCCTTGGACTTGCAGGCGATGAAGGTTCCTGAATTTCAGCGAACCAACAATCAGATTTCCTTTCCAGTCCGCCCCGTAGCGATCACTGGTAATCTCGGCCATGCCGGAAGGCGCGATCGACGGGGTCCACTGCAAAACCGGCTGCTCCATACCTGGCGCCTGGGTGATGCCCTGACCGATCCGGCCACCACCATAGTTCTCACCATAAGTGATGACAGGCCAGCCGTAGTTCAGCCCAGGTCTGATCCGGTTAACCTCGTCACCTCCCTGGGGACCATGCTCATGTATCCAGACCGTTCCATCATCTGCCATCACGCCGCCCTGGATGTTGCGATGACCATAACTCCAGATCTCGGGCGCATGAGACTGGCCATCAAACATCGGATTATTCAGGGGCACTGATCCGTCCGGGAAGACCCTCACAACCTTACCGATATGATTCTCCAGATTCTGCGCCTGCTGCATCTGGCCATACCGGTCGCCGAGCCCCAGCAAGAGCGACCCATCCTCTAACTGGATGATCCTGCAACCGAAGTGCAAGGTGCTGGCAATCTTGGGCATTTGACGAAACAGCACCTGGACATCTTCAAGCTGTGTGCGGTCATCAGACAGACGCGCCTTGGCCAGTGCGGTCGAATTAGCCCTGGAGGTCGGGTTCTCCGGATCGGGTTCCGAATAGCAAAAGTAGAGTTGCCGATTCGCGCCATACTCGCGATCAGTCACCAGATCGAGTAATCCTCCCTGCCCGCCCACACTGATTGCGGGCAAACCCGCCAGAGCTGCACCTACCCCACCTTCTGCCGAGACGACACGCAGACGTCCAGGTCGTTCAGTGACCAGCATGTTTCCGTTCTCGATAAAGGCCAGGGCCCAGGGGTTCTCAAGACCCTCTGCCACCACCGTCGGCGCGAGCCTGGCCTGGGAACTTGCTACACCCGCCGTGCCAGACATCACAATGAACAGCGCACAGCGTACGATGTTGGTAACGGAAAAGGTTCTGGTCGCGCAACTCTTCATCGGACTCTCCCAAATACGCCGGCGTGCAGGGTTACAAGCGATGAGACCTCCGCCATGCCGATCAGTTCCGCTGCCCCCCTTCTGGAGACCAGTCGCCCGGCATCTTGACCAACTGTGAGCGCAAGCCCATGACTTCAGCCATGGGGTGATTCGCGGGTCATTTACGGGATTTCAGCCCTACCATTCGGGCTCGTGGGTGCCGCATGGCACACACACCTGATTGAACCTCGCGGGCGTCGCGGCCATCTGTTCGGCTGGTGCTACAGCCGCCACCTCTCCAAACGGGGTCTGCATGGTCTGAAGCCAGGGACGCACCTCATCGAGCGTCAACTCGGGTTCCAGAAGACCATTTTCTCGTTCACCCAACTGACGCAGCCAACGAGCAGTCTGTGCCAGTGAAACCCTGACCAGCCAGCTGCCGCCTTCTGTTGCACGCCTGCGCAGGGCAACCATGGCACCCATGGCAGCCAGATACCCGGAGGCATAATCCAGGGCCTGGCAAGGCAGCTTACCAGGGCCACTCAATCCGGCAGCCATCCCTTCAGCATGAGCGATCCCGGTCGCACTCTGGACCAGACTGTCATAGCCGCGACGCATGGCCCAGGGTCCAGTGTGCCCATAAGCAGAAAGCGTGACATAAATGATCCCGGGCCTCACCCTTGCCAGCGCCTCAGGACCCATCCCTTTCTGCGTAAGCCCGCCAGGGCGAAAGGCCTGGATGAACACGTCACCTTGCCGCACCAGCTCAAGTAACTGGTCCCGCTCCTGAGTCTGACGCAAGTCCAGAAAGGCTTGACGTTTGCCACGCCCAGTGTCGATCAGAAGTGCTTGCACCTGCGGCAGATGCGGCGCCGAGATCGCCAGTACGTTCGCACCGTGCTGTGCAAGGGTCCTACCAGCAACCGGAGCAGCAATGACACGAGAAAGATCCAGTACCCGCACGCCAGACAATGGCTGGGTGGGATCTACCCCCCTTCCAACCGGTTCGGCCGGTGCATCACCTATTCGCTGAATCTCGAACAATGGCAGACCGGACAGCGCACCCGACTGTGGATGACGCTGCCACTGATCGGTAGTACGAACCGCTGACCCGACCAGACCAGCTTCTGCCAACTGAGACTCAAGCTGCTCAGCCTGCCATCTCTGCAAGGCTGCACTGACTGCCTCACGCGACGGCTCACACCCCAGAATGCGCAGTACGCCCTCACGGTGATGGGGAAACGCTGTGTGAAGTTGTACCCACTGTCGGTTGGCAGTCTGATAAAAGCCATGAAGATCATCGTGGGACTCACCGTTCGCTATCCCATCAACATGCAGGTAACGTTCCGACCTGAAACACGCCAGTGCGTGACGCTGGTCCACTTCAACCGTCTGCATTTGTCCTGTCCGGTCTCCCCAGATCTGCGCAGCCATGAGCGCCTGTGCTGAAATGGTTGCACTGGCGACTGGTCCAACATGAAACAGCGACGGCAGACTGTGATCCGCCCGCAACGCCAGCTGACTCAAAATACCTTGGGGCTGCCCGGTCATCTCCCAAAGGGAGTTCAGCACATGTTGGGGTGTCGGTTCAGACATGTTTAGCTCTTCTTGTTCAGGACTCGTGTACCGCGTCATGCCACAAAACAGTGCAAGACTCGCCTCACCCTCATCTTATCTCAGTGTCGACCTGTTTCCTGCACCGGCACATCTCGCGCCAACCCGTTGGCCCGATCCAGCCCTTTCGAAGAAACCAGGTCGAATATCTTCTGCGCCTTTGACAACATCCACGCCGCCAGCGAAGATGAAAGAAACACTCAGATCCACGCCAGACCAATGGTTCTCTCAATCGCCAGTTACCTTATACGAGACTCATGAGCGCGCTAATGTCCGATTCCACACCCGTTTCAAGCTTCTACTGTCCGACCCAGATACACATGGGTCAGGGCTCAGTTCGTATCCTGCCCGAACTGTTGCACAACCTAAAGGTCCAGTCCATCCTGATCGTGATTGACCAGGCTGTTCACGACAGTCCATATGGGCAGGCAGTTCTCGCGATACTGGATCGTGAGAAGTTTCAGTATCAGACATTTACCGAGATCAAACCAGATCCGGGTGACGATGTAGTAATGAAAGGCTTTTCCTGTCTCCCGCAAGAGCAAAACCGTGCGATCGTGGCCATTGGTGGCGGTAGTAGCATGGATGTCGCCAAAGCCATCGGGATTCTCGCCACCAACGGTGGAAGAATCCATGATTACGAAGGCATCGACAAGTTTACGACGTCACCTCTGCCGTTATTTGCCTTGCCCACAACGGCAGGAACCGGATCCGAGGTTTCCGGATCATGCGTGATCACAGACACGGCATCTGGCAGAAAGATGTCAATCCGGCATGCAAGACTCAATCCGGCCCGGCACGCGATCCTGGACCCCGATGCGTTACAGACGCTACCGGCTCACGTTGCAGCACACGCCGGTGTGGACGCCTTCGTGCACGCACTGGAGTCACTCACCTCTCGTCAGGCCAACCTGATCACGGATGCCATCAACCTGCAGGCCATCACACTTCTGGCGACAAGCTTGCCAGCCTTTGTGAGTGACCGGCGCAACGCCGATGCGGCACTCAAGTGTCTGGTGGGATCTGCCTTGGCCGGCACGGTGTTTGGTCAAACAGGGCTGGGCAATGTTCACTGCATGGCCCGCTTTGTGGGCGCCCGGTATCATGTCTCGCATGGCCTCTCGAACGCCTTGTGTCTGCCTGTCGTAGCGCGTTTCAACGCACTGGCTGTGCCGCAGAAATATGCAGACGTCGCCCGCGCCATGGGCGTGAGCGCATCGGACACACCGCAAAACGATGCCGTCAAGGCTGCACTGCAAGCAATCGAGAATCTGTGCGCGGCGGTCGACATTCCGCAAGGACTGCGCGACGTCGGCGCCAATCCAGAGGACTTTCCAGAGATGGCGGCCGACTGCCTCAAAGCGGGCTATAACAAGTGGAATCCGCGGCAAACCAGCGAGCAGGAGTTTCTGGAGTTGTTCAAGGCAGCGTATTGAGCCAGCCTGACAAGTCAACAGAACAGCGGGCCAAGTAGCCGGATTTGTGGCGGTCAGGGCAACGTAGCGTCTCTGGCCATTAATACCGGGTAAGGGCCATCCTCGAGCACGTAGTGCGCCAGTACTTGTGCCCTGACCTGCCGACGATTCACCTTGCCCTGTGGGTTTCGAGGCAGCGAGTCCAGCGTCACGCACAGACGAGGACGCTTGTGACGCGACAGACCCTGAACTCGCTCAGCAATGACTTCTTGCCAGTCGGATTGCGGCATTTCAGCGACAGCAACAATGATCTCACCCCAGTAGTCCGAGGGTAGTGACGTCACACTGATCTGCATACCACTGGACCACCCCGTGAGCAGCGCCTCGATTTCATCAGGATTGACTCGATACCCGCCCGTTTTGATCACGTCCGCAACCCTGCCCGTGAGAACCAGACGTCCTTGACTGTCGAGGTGACCAAGATCACCTGTCTGGTGCCACCCATCGGGCTCGTGCGCCTTGAATCCTTGCTCTGTGATCATGCCATGCGACATCTGACGGGCGCGCAACCAGATCTCTCCGTCTCGCTCCTCCTGCTCCTGCCCAGGCTCGGGCGGCGCCGATTCAATCCGGATTTCGACACCCGGTGAAGGGTAACCGACGCAGGCACCTGGTGGCATCGTTTCTGCACCATAGTAGGCTTCGGTCTGCTCAGGCGTCAGCACAGTGATCGGATTGACACACTCGGACTTTCCGTAGGTGATCCGCACCACAGGACCGAACATTTCCCTGGCTCGCTTGTAGACCAGTTGGGTCAGCGGCTGTGTACCTGTGAAGACACACTTGATATGCCTGAACTGCTGCCCCTCGAACAAGGTCGTGATTTTTGCAAGGACGGTCGGTGGTGCAAAAATTGCACGAACCGAGGGGTCTGCAAGCTCCCTGACCAGATCCTGCTCACGCACACCATCTAGCAGTACCACATGTGCACCATGATCGCACCAGGCATAAGTCAGCAGTGAAGAGCCATGAACGAAAGGCGTCATCAGAATGATGCGCTCACCAGGATGAGGCACAAACGGCAGGGTCGCCTTGAGCAGTTGTTCGCCACCCCAGCGTCTGGCGTGGCTGTACAGCACACCCTTAGGCTTGCCAGTCGTACCGGAGGTAAACAGAATCCTGCCGGGTTTGCTGTCATCGACAGCAGCTAGCTGCGTGTCATTGGTGGCAGTCGCAAGCGAATCCACACAGATCGGGTCAAGTCCGGCCTGACGCAGCTCAGCCTCACGCTCAGAAAGTGTCAGAACCGTCCTGAAGCCGGAGAGTTGTGCACACCAGGCGATCTCCTCGACAGTGCTGGACCAGCCAACAGGCACTTCGGCTGCACCGGTCATGCGCACACCATACGACACCCATACGGCAGTTACGCTGTTGGGCAGCAAGGTGGCAACGGGCAGACCGGGTTGAACACCCAGACTGTCGAGCAAAAAGTGAGCAATGCTGTGAGCTTGTCGGGATAAATCGGAATATGTCAGCGTATGACCCAGTGCATCGCTGACAGCGACAAACTGGTCATACTGGTCCGCCAATGTCCTGAGACTGGCGGACCATCCGATCTGACTTACGCCGGTCCCATCAGGAAGTTGGGAAGCCATGTTGAAACGATTGGAACGTAAGTCACAAGAATAAGAAGAACGACCATCATCAGGAAGAATGGCACGGTACCTCTGAGAACCTGCGTTAACGGAATGTTGGAGATGTTGCTGATTACGAAGAGGTTGAGCCCGACCGGTGGTGACATCAAGGCAAGCTCCATGTTGATCACCAGCATCACACCGAAGTGAATCGGATCAATGCCTAGCGGATCTAGCAACGGCAGCACGATCGGTACCATGATAAGCAGGATCGAGAAGACTTCCAGGAACATACCCAGGAAGATCAGGATGATGTTCACAAACAGCAGGAACTGCCAAGGCTTGATTTCCCATGCCTCCATCAATTCGAGTGTCTTCTGGGCAATGCCCGTTTCCGTAATCAGGTGACCGAATGCCAGTGCCATCGCGATGATGATCATGATGGCGGCAGCACTGCGCACGGAATAGGTCAGGGCCTTGAAGAAATCTCTGATCGGAATACCGCGGTAGATGAACAGCGCCAGAATCATGGCAACCACAGCCGACAGCGCGGCCGTTTCGGTCAGCGTAACCACGCCACCATAAAGACCACCGAGCACAATCACCGGCACTGACAGCGCCGGCAAGGCCGAGATGGTCTTCTTGACTTTGACGTCCATCGGCACGGGCTCACGCTGTGCGTATCCGTTCTTCTTGGCAAAGTAATACACGTAGCTACACATCATCGTCGCACTCAGCAATCCCGGGATCACACCGCCCAGGAACAGCCGTGGAATAGACGCATCGGCCAGCACGCCATACACAACGAAAGCCAGTGACGGCGGAATCAGGATGCCCAGCGTGCCTGCAGAGGCAAGAATACCGCCCGCGAATGAAGGTTTGTATCCCGCTCGCAGCATGGCTGGAATCAGAATAGTACCCATCGCGATCGCGGTCGCGACAGACGATCCGCACATAGCCGCAAAAATGGCACATGTCACCACCGAGACAATACCGAGACCGCCCGGCAATCGGCCAAGCCATGCGGTTACCGACTCGATAATCGCCTTTGCAACGCCACCACGTTCCATAAACGTAGCGGCAATCACGAAATAGGGAACTGCGAGCAAGGTAGGCGAGTTCAGCTCATCGATGATTTTTTGTGCAAGCGGGGTCAGACTACCCTCGATTGCAAATACAACACCGGAAGTGATACCCATCGTCAGGAAGATGGGTACCCCCAGCACCAGTAACAGCACAAATACTGGAGCGATCATTGTCAGCATGTCAGGCTCCCCCGCCGATCAGCTTGCGTTTGAGTCGAAGGATGTAGGCGATTCCCATCACCACACCGCCAGCCGGCAATGCCGCAAAGTATATCCAGAGTGGGGTGCGCAACATCGTCGTCGACACATCACCAAACTCATACGCCTGATAGGCCACCTCGAAACCGTAATAAACGATCACGACCGAAAAGATCAGACCCAGAATATCCGCCAGCCACGCAACGAATGTCTTCATTGCAGGGGAAAACATATTCACAAAAAAGTCTGACTTCACATGGCGATCCGTCAGGGTCAACGTTCCCAGCGAGAGAAACACCGCCCAGATGACGAAGTACACCTGGAATTCTTCCACAAAATCCAGAATGTGCTGCGGGAAGAAGTGACGGGCTAACACGTTGTACGAACAAAGTACCAGTGCCAGAAATGCCAGTCCTCCCACCACGAAGGTTTCAAATGGGTTTGATGCAGGAATGGCGTGCGATTCCGCCTCCAGATCCTCCTGCGCCTTCTTGCGCAAGGCCTCATGGACCCTGCTCGTTTCTTGCTCTTTCATCGGAGCGGTGTTCTCGTTTTGCATAAGTCTCTTAGAAAGAAACGCCCGCGGCCTTCAGGGCTTCAAGGGTTGTTTTAGCCACTTCCTTGTCAATCTTCATGCTGTCGATGAGCTGATCCTGAATGGTCATGAGCTCACGACGGGCATTGGCAATCTGCTCAGGTGTGGGCACGATGACAGTCAGACCAGCTTTGACCATCGTATCCTTGGCATGATCCTGTGCCTTGAAAGCCTGCGCGCGCTGCCATGTTGCAGCAACATCCCATGCATCAAGAATGGCGGCCTTGATATCCTCAGGCTGCTTTCTCCAGAATGAGTCCGAGAACATCGGCACATACTGGTTGAACATGTTCTGGTCTTCAAAGGCATACTGCATTCCAGAATCCATCAGCTTGGAGGAAGATGCGCTTTCAAACGTGGTCAGCAGACCGTCCATCACACCCTGGCTCATCGCGAGGGGAACGTCTGGCCATGGCACCAGAATGCCGATGCCACCGAGCTTGTCGATACGGGCAGCGTTACCGGTACCGCTGGGGTAACGGATCTTCTTGCCCTTGTAGGTCTGGTAATCAATCGGCTGGCTCACACCAAACGTGTTCTGCATGCCCAGCGCCATCCACTTGCCGGGGATCTTGACGCGCATACGCTCTTCGAACTTGCGGTTCAGAAAGGTGCCCAGATCACCGTCCATGACGTTGTAAACCGTATCCGCTGGTACGCCATAGAACATTGGCAAAGTCACAAGCGCTGCATTGGGTTCGGACGCATCAAGCTGCCAGATTCCGGGCACGCCCATTTCCAGTGCACCCTGGCGCAAGGCACGGGGTACGTCACGATCACGGAACAACTGTCCACTTGGATAGACCTCGATTGCGAAGTGGTCGCCCGTGCGCTTCTTGAGCTCTTCGACAAACAAGTCCACGCCTTTATTACGGACATGAACCGGGTTGGTGTCCAGCGCAATACGCAGCTTCTCTTGTGCGGAAGCCGGTGTTGCGACAAAAACTGCTGCCAGGGCAGCGAAGGTCGTGCCTATAAACTTTCTACGTAAAGTACTCATGGTGTCTCCTCTTTATGGAACCGTTCGCCGCTCATTCTTGCAGCCTCGGCGGTGAATCTAACGAAATGTAATCTGGGTGTAAAGCAAGTTCAGTCATCCATAGGTCATTTTGTGGGTAAACCCCGATGAATCAAGGCTTTCCGGACGATTCGTTCTCAGAAATACGCAGAGATCTAAGCCTCGAAAAGGGCTTTCAGATCGCCCTGTGTCTCAAGATTGGCCAGCCGTTCATACAAGGTTTCGTCGTCACACTTTGTGACGGCACCTAGCGCACGTCCACTGGCCAGACAGTCGAGAAACTTGCTGCGCATACCCGCTTCATCCATCGGGTTCTCGGCATTACCGAGAGGGAACCGGATGTCTCCCGAATCGAGCGTGCGGCCATCGTGAAGGTGCATCACGACACGATCAGTGTATGAGAACGTCGGCTCAAGCGGACACGGCTTGTTGTTGATCTCGGTTCTGACCTTCTCGAACTGCGCCTGGACCTCGGGTTCGAGCACAAACGCGTCAGTCAGCTGCCTTAGGCCCACTTCACGTGCGACCAGGGCACTGGCCATTGCGAACTCGATACTGAACTTCGCTTCCAGTCCAGTCCGGGGAGTGTGGTTGCGTAGCATCGAAGCCTGGGCCGGGCCGATGGTGACGGTGACCGATTTGACATCCGACGGTTTGAGATCGTGCTCTTGAACCAGCTTGACTGCTCCATCAATACTTCGGTGGCAGGAATAGCAAACTGGATAGCGTTTGATCGACAAGCCCGTCTCAAGGATACGCGGACGACCTCCCAGACGAGAAGGTGACGAATCCCGGTCCACGTCGCCAGCAGGAGACAGCGCAGCCAGATAACCCGCCTTGTGCTCAAACGCGTCAGGCGCTGCGGTCAAGCCGAGCATGGCCAGTTGAACGGCTTCAATCGCATTGGACGCCGCCCTGCCCGCGTGCAGTGGCTTGGTCATAGTCCCAAAGTTTGCAACCAGACCGCTCGCCATGCTGGCGGCGATCGCCAATGAGGTAGACGTCTGATCAACATCCAGCCGGTTCAGACTGGCCACCGCTGCCGCAGCAGCAACTGTTCCGAGCACGCCCGTCGGATGCCACCCTTTCAGGTGATACTTGCCCGGATCACGGAATACCAGCTCAGACCAGACTTCATAACCCACGACGTAGGCAACCAAGGCTTCATGGCCCGTTCGTCCCAGACGGTGCGACTCCGCAAGAATGGCTGGCACCAGCACCGTGCTCGGGTGGCCTGCCATGGCAACATCGTCGTAATCAAGCGCGTGGCCAGCTGTAGCATTGATACAGGCAGCAACCATCGAGGGCTTGAGCAGCCCTGCGAGTGGCACAGGTGCATCCTGCGACTCGTTGCGGTTCTCCAGGTGCTTGAGTACGATCTTGACGACAGGCTCGTCACATCCGGCAAACATCGTGCCTACCGTGTCGACAAAGCCCAGCTTTGCAATGCGGAATGCTTCAGACTGGGCATCACCAAACGTCGGACTGGCAACATACTGCGCGAGCGCGCGGGTCAACTGACTCATTGTTTTGTCTCCTCACCTGCCGTATTCGCTTTAGAACGAACGTGGCATCCCCAGAATGTGCTCACCGATGTAGGACAGCACCAGATTGGTCGAGATCGGGGCGATCTGGAACAGTCGGGTCTCACGCCATTTACGCTCGACATCGTACTCACGGGCGTAACCAAACCCGCCATGATTCTGCAGACAGGCTTCAGCAGCATGCCAGCAGGCCTCGGAAGCCAGCAGCTTGCCCATATTGGCATCGTCGCCGCACGGCAATCCAGCGTCAAACTTGGCGGCAGCACGCCGCAACACCATGTCGGCTGCCTGCGCTTCGGCGTAAGCACGCGCAACTGGGAACTGAACCGCCTGATTCTGCCCGATCGGGCGATCAAACACGCGCCGCTCGCTCACATAATCAACGGACTTCTTCGTGAACCAGCGCGCATCACCAATGGCCTCTGCTGAAACCAGGATCCGTTCTGCATTCATGCCGTCCAGAATGTACCGGAAGCCTTTGCCCTCCTCTCCTATCAAGCTGTCAGCCGGAATCCGCAGGTTGTCAAAAAAGACTTCAGTGGTGTTGTGATTGACCATCGCCTTGAGCGGGCGGATCTCAAGCCCCTTGCCCAGCGCCTCACGAATATCTACCAGGAATACCGACAACCCTTCACTTTTCTTTTTGACGTCTTCAAGTGACGTTGTGCGAGCCAGCAACAGCATCAGGTCAGAATGCAGCGCACGCGACGTCCAGACTTTCTGGCCATTGATGACGTAATGATCACCTTCGCGCACAGCCCGCGTCTTGAGCTTGGTGGTGTCGGTACCAGTGGTCGGCTCCGTGACACCGAAAGCCTGCAAACGCAACCTGCCTGCCGCAATCTCCGGGAGGTACTTGCGTTTCTGCTCCTCACTGCCATGGCGCAACACGGTGCCCATGGTGTACATCTGGGCATGACAAGCGCCTGCGCTGCAGCCACTGGCGTGGATCTCTTCCAGAATCACCATGGCCGCACGCAACGGCATACCGCTGCCGCCGTACTGTTCCGGAATGAGGGCTCCCAGATAACCGGCTTGCGTCAACGCATTGACGAACTCGGTCGGATACGCTTCGCGCTCTTCCAGTTCACGCCAGTAGCTCCCCGGAAAATCCGCACATACTCTGCGCACACTCTCGCGGATCTCCGCGTAATCTTCCCCACACACCACACTCAGTTCTGCTGCCCCGTCCAATCCTGCTCTCCCGCCTGTTCTAAAAACACTGCCTGTTGTAAGCCCGATGCTCAGGCTGCCTTGCGCTGTGCAGCCGGCACGTAATTGGTTGGCAGACCTGCCTTGGCCAACGCGCCCTGCATGGCAATATCCGGCAGACTGCGCTCGATGATCTTGCGCACTTCCAGCAATCTCTGCAGGTCGACTCCTGTGTCGTAGCCCATGGAATCAAGCATGAAACACAAATCATCCATGACGATGTTGCCGGTCGCACCCGGCGCAAAGGGACAGCCTCCAAGTCCTGCAAGCGAGGCATCGAAGTGCGTCACACCGCAGTCGAGTGCTGCACTGACGTTTGCCAGACCGGTGCCACGCGTATCGTGGAAATGGGCCGCCACAGGAACATTACCCACTTCTTTCATCACGGCGCGAAATGCCGCCCGCACCTGCAACGGGTCTGCATATCCGACCGTGTCGGCTACCACCAGCTCATCGGCGCCGGCCTCAACCAACTCAACTGCCCTGCGCACGATGGCATCTACGGCAATCTTGCCTTCATACGAGCAACCCAGTGCTGTCGACAGTCCCCCTGAAATCAGGGGACGCCTGTCTTGCGGCTGCTGCTGAATCAGTTCAACAATCGCCTTGAAATCCGCCACGGACTCCTCTGGCGTGCGACGCACGTTCTTGAGGTTGTGAGTGTGGCTGACCGACATCACGAAGTTGAGCTTGTGCACACCGAGGTCAATACCACGCTGCGCACCACGAAGATTCGGGATCAGTGCACTCACGGTCAGCCCGGGTACCTTCAGGGCACCTGCCGTGACCTCAGCCGCATCCGCAAACTGCGGTATCAGCTTGGGGGGGACATAGGATGTGACCTCGATCTCGCCCACGCCCGCTGCGGCTTCGGCGGCAATCCACTCGAGTTTGTCTTCGGTAGGCATGAATGTCGGGTGAATCTGGAGACCATCTCTCAGACCAACCTCTCGAACAGTAATTTTTTCTCGCATTGCTTTCTCCTGCCCGGTTTGCCGGGGTCTGCCGCCCCATAGCGTCCGGTACTGATCTTGACGGGGTGGCTGGGCCTTTCCAACCACCCGGATAAGTTTATTCGCCCTTGAAGTTCGGCTTGCGCTTCTCGTTGAACGCAGCCACACCCTCGATTCGATCTTTTGTGTCGATCAGATGGTTGTAGGCTTCGATCTCGAAGCGAAAGGCGGTGCGCAGTTCCATCTGGCCACCATAACGAACTGATTTCTTGATCTGACGAACCGACAGTGGTGCATTGCCTGCAATCACTTTGGCTGTTTCGATTGCCTGGCCCAGCACTTCCTGCGGATCAAGCAACTGGTTGGCAACGCCCCACTCATATGCCTGCTCGGCATTGAAGGGTTTGCCGGTCATCAGTATCTCCTTCGCCCGTCGATCACCCGCGGCGCGAGGAAGATTCTGGGTGCCACCCGCCCCGGGCATAATGCCCAGGGTGACCTCGGTCAGCGCGAATCGCGCCGCCCGACTGGCATAGATAAAGTCACACGACAACGCGAGCTCCAGACCGCCTGCATAGGCGTGACCGTTGACTGCTGCAATGATCGGCACTGGCAAGTCAACCAGTGTCCAGTACATGCGCTCAAAGAGCTCGTGCTGAAGTGTCCATTGGCGCTTGGTCATGCCGTTGCGCTCTTTTAAGTCCCCGCCGGCGCAGAAAATCTTCTCTCCCGCCCCCGTTAAAACAATGCAGCGAACATCGCCCGCATCAGCGGTCAGGCGATTCCACAGATCGAGTAAATCATGTCCTGTCTGAGTATTGATGGCGTTGCCGACCTGCGGCCGGTTCAGCGTAACTTTCAGAACATGGTCTGCCACCATTTCGGTAGCAATGGTTTCGTATTCAGGAAATGTACTCATGATGCCTCACGGCTCTCCTTCAAAATATCACTGTGTTCCCCGAGCTTTGGGGGTGCAGACAGTGGCTGCGGCCGCATTCCGTTGAAACTGAGCGGCAATCCGACAAACCGCATTCCTGTTCCAGGCACACTCTGGACAAGGCCAAGTGCCTCGGTTTGCGGATGCTCCAGCATCTGTAAAACGTTGTTGACGGGTGAGCAGGGAATGCCTGCGTCCTCAAGAACCTTGATCCAGTACTCGGTGGGCTGTCTGGCCACCAGCTCCTCAATCATTGCGTAAAGCTCTTTCTGATTTTTCACGCGGCTGGGATTGTCGACGAATTTCGGGTCAGCCACCCATTCCGGATGACCAAGCACGCCACTGAGCAGGCCAAACAACTTGTCGCTACCGGCTGCGATCACAATTTCTCCGTCCTGAGTGAGATACCCACGATACGGAACAATTCCGGAAGCCCCCGAGCCCTGTCGCTGCGGAATCTCTCCCGAAGCCAGCACCTGAGAACCAATCAGCGACACCCAGCACGCTGCCGTCTCAAATAACGACACATCGACGATCCCGCCTTCTCCGGTCTGCTGACGCTTGAGTAATGCGGACTGTGCGCCGATCACGGCCCACATCCCGGTTCCCATGTCCACGAGAGATGCGCCCACGCGCACAGCCGGACGACCGGGTTCACCTGTTGTACTCATGATGCCACTGAAGGCCTGCATCAGCGGATCGTATCCTGGCCGATCCTTGAGCGGGCCGACTTTGCCAAACGCGCCTAGGTTGCAGTAGATGAGAGAGGGCTTGAGACGGGTCAGGGTTTCGCCATCAAGCCCGAGCTTTTCGACCTGGCCGGGACGCAGGTTCTGTATGACGATATCGGCCTCTGCGACGATAAAGTCCGTCAGTGCCTGCAGGTCCTCATCGCTGCGGAGGTCACATACGATCGACAGCTTGTTACGATTCAGCGCCTGAAAATACGCCGAAGCACCTTCCCAGAAAGGGGGTCCCCAGCCGCGCGCATCATCGCCGGTCGACTTTTCCACCTTGACGAGTCGTGCGCCTAGCTCGCTAAATATCTGACCGGCGAATGGTGCGGCCACGCTAGTGCTGATCTCGACAACGGTCAGCCCGGCAAAGGGCTGGTTCGCCGGCGTATGATTCGAGTTGATTTGCTGCGATTCGCTCATATCTACTTGTTCTTTAGTTGCTGGATCTCTGCCCAGAACTTTTGTCCGTACAAAAGTAGAATTCATTGTACGGACAAAGATGAGCAAATGCATCGACGATCTTATTAGGATTTACCATGATATCCAGACAAATTCGGAACACTCAGCCGAAGGCGACTTCCGATACGGCCCCCCTCGGCAGCCCCGATACATCTGGTTGCGTGACTGCCTCCTCGAGGATATTCAAAAGGGGCGATACCCTGTGGGCACTGCGTTTCCCACCGAGGAGCAGCTGGCCAGCCAGTACCAGGTCAGTCGACACACCGTCCGAGAGGCAACCCGTCACCTGGTTCAAGCAGGGCTCATCAGTCGCCGCCGAAGCACGGGAACCGTTGTGACGGCAACCCAACAACACGAACCTTATGTGGCCGCGCTTGGCAGCCTGCAGGAGTTGATGCAGTACACGCATACGACCCGTCTGGAAATCATCAAGCGAGAGTCGGTCACACTTGACGAACCCCTCGCCAGGCTACTCGGAGGAGAAATCGGTACACGCTGGCTTCTCTTGCACAGTCAACGCCACCGCCTCGAAGAAGTACGACCAATCTCACATACGCTGGTCTACCTGCGTCCGGAGTATGCCGGGATCGCAGATCATCTCAAGGGCCGACACCCCAGCATCTTCAATTTGCACGAGATGCTCTATAGCCGGCCAGTCGCGTCTGTAATACAGAAGATTGATGCGGCGTTGTTGCCCGACGATGCGGCGAACCTGATGGGCATCTGCCCTTCCACACCGACGTTGAAGATGACTCGCAGCTATCTGGACCATGAAAGTCGCGTGATGAGCGCGTCGATCAACTACTACCCGCCATTTCGCTTCCAGCTCGTCACACGCTGGGATCGTGACCGGCCTGACCAAGGCAGAGACATACTCTGATTTGCATGTATTCCAGAGGCAACAAACCCAGGATCGGCATTGATCTAGGCGGCACCAAAACTGAAGTCATTGCGCTCTCCGCACAAGGGGAGACACTGCTTCGCAAACGCGCGCCCACGCCGAGCCACTCTTATCAGAACATCATCCGAACGGTCGCGGACCTGGCGTGCGAAGCCAGGGCGCTCATCGGCCCAGTAACACATGTCGGCATCGGTGTACCAGGCGCACCAGACCAAGACAGCGGTCGCATGAAAAACGCCAACACAACCTGCCTCATCGGCCAGCCCCTGGCTGCAGACCTCGCCTCAGCCATCGGTTGCCCGGTGAAGCTCGAGAATGATGCCAATTGCTTCGCCCTTTCGGAAGCGATTGATGGCGCAGCCCGCAAGCATCGCGTCGTGTTTGGCGTCATTCTGGGGACAGGCGTAGGGGGTGGATGGGTCGTTAATCGCGAGCTTCATAGCGGAATTCACCATATCGCTGGCGAATGGGGGCACAACCCTGTCCCCATTCGCACACTCTCCCGGAATGCCCAGAGCGACGGATCCCTCGACCCTCAGGCATCAGACGTTCAGTCCGTCTTGCACGGCAGACTGCCCGGTGCACCCTTTGTCGATCTCGGGCGCGCCTGCTATTGCGGGCTGACCGACTGCATCGAAACTCATCTATGCGGAGCGGGCTTGAGACGCACGCATGCGTGGGTGTACAGGCACTCATGCGCCAACCAGAAGAACAAACTGAAGGATCATGAGACTCTCTCAGGTGAACAGATTGCGCAGGCTGCCCAGGCCGGTGACTCACTCTGCCAGCACACGCTGGATCTCTACAGCCGACAGCTTGCCAGTGCACTTGCGACAGTGATCAACATGATCGACCCGGATGCAATCGTGCTCGGAGGGGGTGTCAGCAACATGGAATCGTTATATGACCGTGTGCGGCTCGCTCTACCTGATTACGTGTTCAACGACCGGACCGATACACTGATCGTCAAGGCCATGCATGGCGACTCCAGCGGTGTGCGTGGCGCTGCCTGGTTATAAGCAATCTGACTTGACCGGCTACTGCCGACCGTTCCTCTGTCCAGAACGCACCTGCTAACCATGAGAGAGGTTATTGCGTAGAATCGGGAGATATCGCGATTCACCAAAACATCGCACGCGAAGAATGCGCCCGAGCTGCGTCGCGTCTTCGAAGTAAACATTTCAAACATGGATGGAGAACAATGTTGCAGACACAACCCCAGAACAGCGCTGGCACCTCAGGTGGATCAATCATCGTCGAGAAACACGGTGCAGTCACCGTTCTCAAATTCAACTACCCCGAGAAGCGCAACGCACTATCGATGCCTTTGCGAGAAAGGCTCGGTCAGGCGCTGCAGGATGCGATTGCCGACACTGAGTGCCGGGCAATCGTCCTGACGGGCGAGGGCAACCATTTCTCTTCAGGCGGAGACATCACCAGCTTCGCCGGTGTGAATTCGATCAACGGGCGCGCTCGCATGAAAAAGACCCACGACCTGATGGTCAAGCTGATGGTCGCATGCGAAAAACCAATCATTGCTGCAGTCGAAGGTCATGCAGCTGGTGCAGGCATGTGTGTGGCAGCCAATTGTGACATCGTCGTGGCATCAAGAGAAGCCAAGTTCACCTGCTCGTTCAACAAGATCGGACTGCTGCCCGACCTTGGTGGGCTATGGTCGATTCCCCAGCGAGTCGGCATGGGTCGTGCAAAGCTGCTCATGATGACAGGTCGCATGATCACCGCTGAAACGGCGCAGGAGTATGGTCTGGTCGAACAGATCAGCGAGCCCGGCAAAGCGCTGGAAGACGCGATCGCTGTGGGCCAGGAGATTGCCCAGACAGCGCCTTTGACAAACGGCTTTGTGAAGGCAGCAATGGCACGTGGCCCCATGACGTTCACCGAGTTGCTCGATCTCGAAACCGACATGCAGGGACTCCTGTTTGGAACCGAAGACTTCCAGGAAGGTAGAACGGCCTTTCTGGAGAAGCGCAAACCCAAGTTTCAGGGACGCTAGTCTGCTTGCCCGCACGCTACCCGAGCGCATCGGGAGCTGTGCGCCAGCGAAACTCCCGGACCTGACTCGGCCTGAACACCATCGACGAGACTCATGACAACATCTACTGCCAACACCCAAGCGCTGACATTGCGATATGGCCAACAATCCGTTCCAGCGGCCGGCCCCTGGAGCTCGACCATTGAAGGGCTGCTTGCTCATCGCTCCGTCAGAAAATACAAGCCCACACCGCTCGAATCCGGCACACTGGAAACGCTGATTGCAGCCGCTCAATCTGCGTCCACCAGTTCAAACCTGCAGTGCTGGTCAGTCGTCAATGTCACCGACCCGGCGATACGAAGCGAACTCGCAAAAATTGCCAGTGGCCAGAAGCACATCGAACAATGCCCTTTGTTTCTTGTCTGGCTATGTGACCTTTCTCGCAACCGCAGACTGGGCGAAGCGCACGACATCGAACTGACGTCACTCGAGCTGACAGAGAGCTTTCTGGTCGGGGTTGTCGACGCAGCGCTGGCTGCACAGAACGCAGTCGTCGCAGCCGAATCACTTGGCCTGTCTACGGTTTACATCGGCGCGCTGAGAAACGACGCCGAACGGGTTGCGCAACTGCTGAAATTGCCACAAGGCGCCTTCGCGGTATTTGGTCTGTGTATTGGATACGCTGACACCGAAACGGAGGTCAAACCACGTCTGCCGCAACCTGCGGTGTTGTTCGAAAATCATTATTCCACCCCGAACGAGCATGTCTTGCGCAACGGGTATGATGAAACCCTGGGCGAGTTTTCTCGTCGCCATGAGATGGCCCATGACACCTGGTCAGCCCGGGTCATCGACCGGACCCAGAAGAAAGCTGCGGTTGGCGGACGTGCCCAGCTAAAGTCCATCCTGGAGCGCCTTGGATTTCCGCTGCGCTAGAGGCTGTATCAACGCAGGCAGCGTTCCTGACAATGTTGACAACACCACCTGCGCACCATCATCAGTGTCAGGCGCTTGCCTGACAGACCACCTTCTGCAGACGGACATCTTTTATGGCTGTCGAAGGTGGGCCTCAAACACACCGACACAGGAGTCAAACAATGGGAACTAAAGGAACCACCGTCAGCATCAAGTCCGCAGACGGACACAACTTTGACATGTACCTCGCCAGGCCCGAAGGGCAAGCCAAAGGTGCAGTCGTTATTTGCCCGGAGATCTTCGGGATCAACAGCCATATCCAGAGCGTGGCTGATCAGTACGCAGCCTCCGGGTACATTGCAGCAGCACCCGCCTTGTTTGACCGGGTTCAGGCCCAGTATGTCGCGGGGTACGAGCAGTCAGACATCGAAACAGGGATTGCCATCATGCAGAAGATCCCGATGACCGATGCGATTGCAGACACCCATGCCGCGGTTGAACACGTCAGGGCCCTTCACGAGAAGGTCGCCGTGATTGGCTACTGCTGGGGAGGCACCGTCGCCTGGGTTGCCGCAGCCCAGGTACCCGGCCTGAGCTCGGCGATCTCCTACTACCCGGGCGGGCTGATTGCCAACGCAGATCTCAAGCCGCAATGCCCGACCATGATGCATCTGGGTGAGCAGGACAAGAGTCCCCCACCCGACGCAGCACGCACCGTACTGGCTGAACATCCAACAGTGATTGCCTACTTCTATCCGGCTGGACATGGCTTTAACTGCGATCAGCGCGGATCGTTCGACAAAGACTCGTCGGCCAAGGCCACCGAGCGCACACTGGCCTTCCTTGGACTGAATGCCGAGCGCTGACCCGTCTGATATGGCAGGCATGGGCATACGCCAGTATGCCCATGCCACTCGCGTCCTTACCGGAACCAGTCAGACCAGACAGCTCGCCCGATTTCATCCTGGTCGGGCTCAGACCGCCACTTGATCACGCTTGTCTGGCCTGCTGAATATTCTCACGCAGACGCTTGAGAGAACCACCTTTCATAACGGTTCCTGGAATCGGATGGCCCACGATCTCTTCTGCAAGTTTTGCGGATTCGATCAAGGCGTCCAGATCGATACCGGTTTCAATCCCCATTTCGTCACACATGAACACCAGGTCTTCGGTACAGACATTGCCAGCAGCCCCCTGGTGTTTGGCAAATGGACAACCACCCAGGCCGCCTACCGCCCCATCAAAAATCGCAACACCCATCTCCAGACCAGCGTAGGCATTTGCGATACCCATGCCCCGGGTGTCATGCAGATGCAGGGAGACCGGGAGCTCTGGATACCGCTCGCGTACTGCACCCACCACGCGCTTGATTGACAGGGGCGTGGCCCAGGCCATGGTGTCCGCGAGTGACAGGAACTGAAACTGGATACCGTACTGATCAGCGAGCTGGTGCATGGTATCGACCATCTCAAGCACCTTTGACGGCGGGATATCCCCTTCAAAGTTACACCCAAACGCGGCCATCAGGCCGGCTCGCACAATTGGCACCTGGTTATCCTGATACATCTTGATGATGCCGTGCTGGGCCTGCAGATTTTCATCCAGCGTACGCTTCTGGTTGCGAAGCAGAAATGGCTCCGATGCACACAGTGTGATCGTGCCTTTGATGTCAAGTTTCTGTGTTGCAATCGCTCGTTGCAACCCCCGTTCGTTGAGCCACAGAGCGGTGTAGGCCACCCCGGGATGCCTTGTAAACCCCTGAACCACTTCATCGGCATCTGCCATGCCTGGTACATTCCTGGGCGGTACAAACGAGACCGTCTGGATCTGCTTGAGGCCTGTCAGTGAAAGACTGTCAATCAGGGCAATCTTGCTGGCAGTCGGGATAGGGCCCTTTTCGATCTGAAACCCCTCTCTGGGTCCTTCCTCGTTGATACGAATCGACTTGGGCATGTCCATTATTGTGTTTCTCCTGGTTAAGTTCCGATGCTTGCTGCGGGTCGATCCAGACAATACTGAGGGTCGGCACCATCGGGCAGCGGGATCTGGGCAACATTCAAAACCATTCCGATCGTCGTGTAGTACCCGCAAGTGCTGATCAGATCCAGCACCCCCGGGTATCCAAACGCCTGGACTGCCGAGTCAAACAGGTCATCAGACAGTCGCCCGTCAGCATGAAGCGTTGAAGCCAGCTCATAGACCAGCATTTGATGTGCGCTGGCGCTTGATGGCGATTTGCCCTGGCGGACGGCCTCGATCACGTCGTGCGGGAGATCCGTTGTGGTGTGTGCGATCCGGCTGTGAGCAAACCACTCATACTGACAGTTCCAGCGCTTGGCTGTAACCAGAATGGCCAGCTCAATCAGTGACTGATCAATACTGGCACGGTAGCGCAAATGCTCTCCCACTGCCTGAACACACATCGCCAGTTCAGGGTGATGCAGGAGCGGCAGAAAGGGCCCTCGGACCCCTCCTCTCGGCCCTTGGGAAATTTGATCCACAAGAGCCTGCTGCTCGGGGGATAACTGATCCATGTTGATGACTGGAAAACGCATAGGGGGGCTCCGGTTCTCAGATATGCAATACATCACAAAGGTAACAAATTAGCCTGCACACCCATGTCAGCCGCTCTGGACTTGATCATCAAAGCTGGGAAGGATTCCTGGACGGAATGCCGCCTGGGAATCACAACGCACAAAGGCAAGGGTGAAATGGGCGAACGCGAAACAGGTGAGAATGAAATGGCATGACGGGACTGCAGGCTAGTTGGGAGGTCCTCGCCTTGTCAATTTGTTTGAGGGCAAAGCACTGGTGTGGCCCTCACTGCGAGCCAGTCAATGACAGCACCGGCCCGGATCAACCGGTCAGACCGTCAGTTCCGAGAGGGCATGTCGGGTTGATTGCGGGATCGGCACAGGCCGCTGTGTGGTTCGATCAACATATACGTGGACGAAATGTCCTTGTGCACATGCCTGCGGATCGTCGTTCTTGAAGATGCCCAACTCATAGTGCACGCTGCTATTGCCCAACCTGGCAACGCGAACTCCCACCTTCACCTCGTCAGGAAACGCGATTGACTTGAAGTATGAACAGCGGGTATCCACGACCCATGCAACGCACGGGTCGTTCTCGTAATCCAGTCCGGCGTGCCGGATAAGAAACGCACCGACCGCCGTATCAAAAAAGGAATAGTAGTTCACGTTGTTAACGTGACCGTACACGTCGTTATCCATCCATCTGGTGGAAAGATTGTGCACAAAACGGTACTGCTCGATCGTATCAGGGGCAGACTTTTCGACCATGACAAACCTATCCAGAAAACCCGCAGTCTACCTGCATGCCTCACGCGCTGCGACATATCCGTCAGGTCTGACCAGCACCGCACCGTGCTCACTGATGCCATACAGATCGAGCCAGTCGGAAGAGGCCGTAAAGTCTCTGCCATCAGCAATCTGTATTGCTGATGGCCACAGGCGCTTGTACTGGGAAAACTCCGCCTTCGGTCCCAGTAATGCGGTGTAGCGATAATCCAGCAAGCTCAGGACTGACTCCGTTCTGTCATCGACCTGGATCATGAAGTGCGGAGCCCGATGTCCGGGACGAGCCTGAGCAATGTACTCGTTGACGACATCCGACGCAATCAGTGGCTCAGTATCATCCGGAATCATCGCGGTGCTCTCGTAAACAATCCCGAAATCCTGACCATACCCGGGTGCTGCGCGTCTGGAATGACGCACGATCTCTCTGGCCTCATCCCAGCGACCCGACATGGCAGCTTCGACAACACGAAAGACTTCGCTGGAGTTGCCTTCACTGTTCTCAAAGGTGAACCGTGCAGCGGGCAGTCGCTCTGCTTCATAGCTATCCAGTAATGCATCAGGCGCACTGCCCCTGACCACGTGTCCCAGCTTCCAGGCCAGATTGTGAGCACTTTGCAAACCATTGTTCATACCCAGCCCGCCAGCAGGCGAAACCCTGGCTGCGGCATCACCCACCAGAAACACGCGATCCTTGCGCCACACTGGCGCCACGCTCGGTGACATCACCCATGGGTTCATGCTCAACACTTGAATGCGCGATGCTTCGATTCCGCACGCTTGCGCGATCACCGCCCTCATCTCGTCAGATGTATGCTCCTGATGTTGAGCCTGCGCATCAAGAAAATGATGCATCAGCCAGTGACTCTGCCCGTCAACCGCCACAAAAGCCTCGAACATTTCACTGTCCACGACGTTGCAGAGCAGCCCCATCCTGCCCTGAAGCTCCTGAGTCAGATCGGCCTGAAAGTAAACGCTCAGGAACCGCCCTCGCTCACCGGGCCCGCGCCTGACAATTCCCAGCGCATCCCGTATCGCGCTACGGTCACCATCGGCTGCGACCATGTATCGGGCATGCATTGTATCGACGCCTGGATCTGGCTCAGGTCGATCCGCCTGCTGACCGGACGGAGTGAGCGAGACCCGGACCCCGTCAGGACCCTGCTCGAAACTGTCGAGCCGATATCCAAACAGGCACTTCACTGAAGGGCACTCGAGCACGGCGCGTCGCAGAACTTTCTCGATATGTGGTTGCGGACAGTGCAACTTTAAGCAGGGACTGTACTGCGTGTCGTCATCCGGCATGCGCGCACGCCCAAGCTCTTCCCCTGTCATGGCGCCACGAAACCAGATGGAGAGCGCATCCGGCGAGGATCTCATGCCCCCTTGCATCACGGCATCCAGTAGCCCGAGTTGCATGAAAATCTCATTGGTACGGCGCATCACCCCCATGGCCCTGGGGTGATCCAGCACCTGCGCGTGTTTCTCGATCAGTACAGTCTGAACCCCTTGGCGACCAAGTAAAAGCGCGACCAGCAAGCCACAAGGCCCTCCCCCCACTACCACCACATCCGGTTTCATGGAATATCCTCACTGGTTGAAGATGGCTGGTGCGCAGTGGCTGCCAACCGGCCTACCCACTGCACTCTGTCTGACTCAAGGATCTGGGCAGCCACCGACGATCCACCCCGGAAAACTCTCTGGAGCAGAATAACCAATCAATGCCACCTCGACCATTAAGGAATATGCAGGGCGGTTCGATGTGAACTCTGGTCAGGCAAACCGAAAAACAACAACCCGGAAAAGCTTAGGGCAGAACCAGGCGATCCACCCATCATAGTCCTGCTCGGTCGAACTGCATTTAGCAAGCGGGCAATGCGACTGCCTCAGTTGCTGCAATCCGTCCGAAAGCGAAACATTCACCAATATTACCCGTGCCCTGATAAAGGTAACTAAAGATAGAGCCCATTTCACCGGCACTGTACAGGCGGCCAACTGGCTGACCGTTGGGTCTCAGAATCTGGGCTTTCTCGTTACGCCGCGGACCACCCTGAGTATTGAGCATGCTGGGCGAGATTTCCATGGCGTAAAGCGGCCCGTCTGCCAACGGGTTCATCATCTTGGTACGACCGAACTCAGGATCGTGTCCGTTTGCCACGTGCTGGTTCCAGCGATTGACTGTTTCACGTAACGCAACCGCATCCAGCCCGAGCAAACTCGCCATAGACTGGAGATCTGGTGCAGATTTGATCCAGCCTTTTGCAAGCTCTGCGCGATTATCCTCGCTCCACTGGTAACGCTCCATGATCTGGGTCCAGCCATGGGTAGGCGCTCCGTCATACAACGGACCTGCATCCATCAGAGCCTGATCAAAGATCATGTACATCGGGCAACGTACGGGCATAGGCATCCATTGCCCACCTACGTTGACCTTACCGTGCTTGTGTTTGTACTTTTCGTCGGTAAACCGCTTGGCATCAGGTCCCACGACCACCATTCCACCGGTTGGTTCCAACGAAAAATGCAACGGCACCAAAGAAAACGTCGTCGGAACGTCCGGCGCCTTAAACGCCATCGAAGGCCCTGCATAGTTGTTCATGTGCCAGAGATCGGCGCCAACCTGCATGGCCATGCGGATGCCATCACCTTCGTTGTAAGGTGAGCCAGAGGTGTAGCAGTACTTCAGGCCCGGCAGGAAATTACGGATCATTTCCTGATTGTTCTCGAAACCGCCGCAGGTAAGGATCACCGCTTTGCGAGCCTTGATCCGGACCGACTTGCCGTGGTGCTCTGCGACGACACCCGCAATCGACCCATCCGCGTGCTGAATCAAGTCTGTCGCAGGCATTTCATAGTGGATCTGAATCGCGGACCGACTCTTGACGCTTTGCTCGAGAAACTCCCACGTCTTGGAGTATCCAAGAATGTCGCCGTGGTGATACTTGTGAACACAGTCTGAACCAGGCAGATCCGGATACTCGATACCGGCCGGCTGATGCTGGTGTTCCTGCGGATCGCCACCGATACTTTCCAGCCACTCATTGTTGCGGCAGTTCTCTTTTGCCCACACCGTGACCATTTCCTGAGGAACCTCGAAAGGCCCGCACAGTGCATTAAAGTAGGTGATGGCCTTGTCTGGGTCGGAGGGATTGAAGTAACCCTGTGCAGCAACGCGTGTGTTGCCGCCCACCGCATGCTCTGGCGCCTTGTCCAGAAGGATGACCGACGCTCCCGCGTCAGCGGCAGTAATCGCGGCGGCCGAACCCGCACCGCCAAATCCGACAACAACAATATCTGCCTGCTGATCCCATTCATTTACTTGCATTCGTGACCACCTTGAAATGATGCGCGCACCTGTCAATGACGCATCAGATTTGAATACTGCAGCCTCCTCAAAACGCGACTGCAAAGATGGCAACGAAGATAGCCGACGGCGCTTCTCACACCGAGCACTTAACGAATGACTGTCCCACTCTGTGGAATGAACAGGATCAGCAAACCACGTGACACCAGGCGTCTCAGCCCCTTGTCAGAAAAAAAAACAGAAAGCCTAATCAAACACTTGCTGCAACACCTCGGCAACAGCGAGCGTAGCTAGATTGACCAGAATGAGCTCGGTGCCAGCCACACGCCATTCGTACCCCGAATACTGGGGCAGACGGTTCAGCATCGGTCCTGGAACCAGCTTCTTTGCGATTCCGGGTGGAAGCGGTTTGCCCCGTGCAAGGTTCTTCTGGATACCGGGAGGAAGGGGTGAATAACCGGTCAGGCCGTACTGGATCGCCAGCTGACGGGCGTCCGGCTGCGTGATACTCGCAACCACCAATCCAGTCAGGACCGACTCCAGCACCGCAGTCCCTGCATCACGCTGGTCATTGTTCTTTCCTTGATTGCCCTTGCCCTGGTTGCCCTTGCCCTGGTTTCCCTTGCCCTGATTGCTGTTTCCAGAGTTTCCTGGTTGAGCTGCATTCGGGTTACCTTTTCCGGGTGGCGGATCTGCCTGTACAGGCCCAGCCAGCGCCATCACGCCAACAATCGCCAGCGCATGAAGTTTGTTGTGCATCTCGACCTCCAGTTCGCATCAGACCCGCTTTTTCCGGTCCGCCGCACGCTGTGTAGCGCGCCATCGCTCACACCGCATGATTCGCACCATGGAACGAGCAATTCGATTGTAGTCGGGCGCTGCTCACTGAGGGGGAATGGCCTGCGCAGTGGCAGGGGTCCTGATACCGTCGTCCCCGCCAAGGTCTGGCGGGGGTGGGTTTTACCGAACAGTAGTCACCAGCACTGTCATTACATCGGCGATGGCCTGGGCGTATCCTTCGTGCTAGCCGGCAGTGTCGGATAGACAACCTCGGGTTGATCGCCCGTGAGTGTGTGGAGGAAAGCTGTAATGGACTTGACCTCATCGTCAGTCAGTTCGGTACCGAGCTGACTAGTACCCATGATGGCAACAGCTTCTTCCAGATCCCACACCTCACCGCTATGGAAATACGGTGCCGTCAGCGCAATATTACGCAGTGGACCTGCGCGAAAGACATACTCATCAGATGCCGTGTTTGTTACCATAAACCGCCCACGATCCTCTACGGGCAGGATGTCGGCACCGGGGCGCTTGACCACACCGAACGGGAAGTAACCCTGACCACCAAAGTTTATGCCAGAGTGACAGGCCACGCAGCCCTTGTTGATGAAGTTGTTCAGTCCGGCAATTTCGGTCACGCTCAATGTGTCCTTACCAGCAAGAAACTCGTCAAACCTGGCGTTCGGAGTGATCAGCGTCGCTTCAAACGCCTCAATCGCAGTGGCCATATTGTCAAAGGACACCGGCTCCTGGTCTTGCGGGAACGCTTTGGCAAAAAGTTCCACGTACTCAGGAATGCTCCTTAACGTCACCTCAACGTGTTCAGGTGTCGCGTTCATTTCGACACTAGCCTGGATGGGGCCTTTAGCCTGCTCTGCCAGATCTGCCGCACGACCGTCCCAGAACTGGGCAGCATTGAACACCGCATTCAAGACCGTTGGCGAGTTACGTGGTCCTTTCTGCCAGCCATGCCCAATCGAGACGGGAATATTGTCTGCACCGCCCGTCCCTACGCTGTGGCAGGTGTTGCAACTGATGATGTGACTTGCTGACAGACGTGGCTCGAAAAACAGCCAGCGACCGAGTTCCACCTTGGTCGGATCGACCTGACGCTCCTGAACCAGCACCTCAACTTGTGGAATCGGCTGGAAGAACTGCCTGGAGAGTTCGCGCAACTGGGCTGTATCAACTTCAGAAGCCATACTCTGCGCGCTAAAGCCACACATCAGCGACAAGGCAACGGTTGAGAGTCTTGCTTTCATGGGACACCTCTAGTCTTGTGTTGTTATGACCCATGTAACCATTTTTTGAATAGGGCTATTCTGATATAAATCAACCCGACATTCATTCCTGAACTGCTTAATGACACTCCTTGTTTCACATCAGAATCCCTGCCCCAACGCGTGGCAATATGCCGACGCTGCCGATCAACCAGCCCTGCTCCCAAGTCGCCTGCCACGCAGATACGCATACACATCCTGAACCAGCGGAGGGGCTGCCAGCACGAACAGAAACAAGGCAATCGGGATCGTCATCTGGTACCCGTACGCCTTGAACGAGTAAGCCCCCACAATCCCGCCAACCAGAAATGACGCAAAGACAGAGAGGTGGATGGCCAGTTTGCTGCGATTTGCCCGTACGTTCTGCTCGGGTGTGTGGTGCCGGCTTCTGTTCCAGTAAAAAAGCCGGCCAAGCTCAATTCCGATATCCGTCACGATTCCTGTCATGTGCGTCGTCCGGATCTCCGCACGCGACACCTTGGTCATCAGGGCATTCTGCAACCCCATGATGTAGCAAAGCAAGATAAACGTCGTCGGGACAAAAACTTCCACCAGGACATTCAGGTTGGCACCTAACAGACCGAATATGAGAAGCAGAAATGCTTCCAGCGACAAGGAGAGCGCGTATTCGCTATGCAATCCCTGGCGACGCGTCCAGTTAATGAACACCGACGTGGTTGCCGCCCCAACCACGAAGCTTGCCAGTGCTACTACACCTGCAAACACCACTTTGAGTTCACTGATGACCAGGTCATCAGCAATACCAGAGATGATGCCAGTCATGTGAGAGGTGTACTTCTGGATCGCCAGAAAGCCGCCCGCGTTGACTGCACCTGCGACAAACGCCATGAAAACGCCCAGGACCCGATTTGTGCGGTGATCCCGGTTCTTGCCAGTGAGTCGAATATAAAAAGAAAACATGGGTGCAGCAGTGACAGGCGAGTTGGAATCTGAAGCGGATGACCACAGCCTGACTGGCCGACACAAGACGTTCCAAAGGCATGCGAGCCATCCATATGGCGACTGCATCGCAATGATCCAGTGCCACCCTGAAGGTAACACGCTAAAGGTAACCATTTTTTGTTTGAACGAGTGATCTGTCGACCTGTTACGGGAATCCTGACGGGCCAGCACGGGTCTGCGGTCGGCATGTTTTTTGCTAGAGCCATGTGTATTGGCCAAGCGAACGCGAAGTAATACGAAGCAAGAAAGGAGGAACCCGGCATGAACGACATGGCCCAGCCTGGGCGCGCACCTGACCCACACCACCCTGGTCCCGTTTTTTCAGTTGACGACACAGCCCGGGCCTGGGTTCCTCATGGACGTTTTGTTATCACAGGCACCCCCAACGGCAGCCTCAACGGTCTGACGTTTGCTGCCAAGGATATCTACGATATTTCTGGCCATCGAACGGGTTTCGGCAACCCAGTCTGGCTCGATACTCACCAACCTGCGACGCTAACCAGCCCGGTCGTCCAGTCGCTTCTGGACGCTGGCGCCAAGCTTTGCGGCAAAGTGATCACTGATGAACTGGCTTACAGCCTCAATGGTGACAATGTTCATTACGGAGCGCCTCTGAACACCCTGGCACCGGGGTGCGTACCGGGCGGCTCGTCCAGCGGATCTGCGGCTGCAGTTGCAGCGCAGTCCGTGGATTTTGCGCTCGGCACCGACACCGGTGGATCGGTCCGGATTCCTGCCAGCTACTGTGGCGTCTGGGGCATCCGGACCACGCATGGAGCAATACCCGTCGCAGGAGTGATGCCGCTGCAGCGATCGTTTGATACCGTCGGCTGGCTTGCCAGCAAAGCGAGCGTGTTCGAACGGGTCGCGCAGGTGCTACTGCCCTCAACCCGACACCATTTCGATCGAGTACTGCACTTTGACGAGCCGTGGCAGATCGCCGATGAAGATCTTCACCCCTTGCTTGAGGCAGTCCAGACCTGCGTGGCAGAGATGCCTGGCATCAAACTCGGAACAGCCAGTCCACTTGCACAGAATCAGGACCTCGAGACCTGGCGCATGGCTTATCACATTGCTGGTGCGTACGAGGCATGGAAAGCACATGGCGAATGGATTGAACAACACCACCCTGCTTTCGGTGATCCCATCGCAAAGCGATTTCGCTTCGCGAGCACGGTCACACACGCACAGGCAGACGCCGCCAAGAGCGAGATGAGCCAGATCCGCAAGGCTGTTCGGGAGGTCTTGCAAAACAACGGTGTCATGGTGCTACCATCCTCGGCCAGCACTGCACCGTACATTGACGCGACCCCGGAAGAAGTCGATCAGGTGCGCATGCGAACGATGCGCATCACCTGCATTGCAGGTCTTGCAGGACTACCGCAAGTCAGCATCCCGCTCAAAACAGCCGAAGGAAAGCCTGTGGGCATCTCACTGCTCGGACCAGCAGGCAGTGACCTGGCACTGTTGCGTCTGGCTATCAAGACAGCAACAACCTTGAGTCAGTCCTGAGTCAGTCCTGTGCGATGCTAGTCAGGTCGCGATAGCTATCAGAATGGTCGGCGTATTCGACGAGACACTGAAGCGCACGAGTGCGGGATAGACTGCAAGCGCACAGCAAAAAGCCCCTCAGAGGGGCTTTTTGAATGATGGTCGGGGCGAGAGGATTCGAACCTCCGACTCCTGCGTCCCGAACGCAGTACTCTACCAGGCTGAGCTACGCCCCGACGTCGGGCATGCTACTGGTTCAGATCTGGGCAACAGGATTGCCGTGTCGCGAACCAGCACCGGGAAATTGAATTTCGTATGAACCATCTGCGCCATCTGAATCAGACCCAGAATGTAAGCAGACGTGAATTTCAAGACTACGGATTCTAACAGGTTTTACAGAGCAGTTTTCTGGAACCTGGCTACGTCAATGATCTCGATCAACCGAAACATGGGCAATACTCACCAGCAAATCCTTCCAGCTCCCTTGCGCCACACCCCCGAGTGCCTCAATTGCACGATCGACCTCCCGCATCGCCGCCCGGCGTGTATGCTCCAGCGCATCAGTCTGACGGATAGCATGCGCCACTCCCTCGAAGTCGCCACTACCATTCTCGATAGCCGAGCGAATCAACGCCTTTTGCTCCTCAGTACCCACCGTCAGCACTCTTAGCAGTGGTAGTGTTGGTTTGCCCTCGCGCAGATCATCACCGACGTTCTTGCCGATCGCTTGCACGTCTCCAGAGTAATCGAGCAGATCGTCAACCAACTGAAAAGCTGTACCGAGGTGTCGGCCATAGCTTGCCATCGCATCACACTGCTCTTCGGAAACGTCCGACAGGATTGCACCACACCGCGCAGCAGCCTCGAACAACTTGGCGGTCTTGTAACGAACCACGGTCAGATAGCGGTCCTCTGTCACGTCCGGATCATGAACATTAAGGAGCTGCAGGACTTCACCCTCGGCAATGACCGTTGTTGCCTCAGCCATGGTGCGCATGATCGGCATGCGATCGATATCGACCATCATCTCGAAAGCGCGGGAGTAAAGATAATCGCCCACCAGCACACTGGCCGGGTTGCCGAATACCGCATTGGCCGTGGACCGGCCGCGACGCAGATCAGACTCGTCAACGACATCATCATGCAGCAATGTGGCCGTGTGGATGAACTCCACAATTGCCCCCATGAGCGCATGCTGTTCGCCCTGATAGCCACACGCCTTTGCCGAGAGCAGGACGAGTGCCGGCCGCAGACGCTTGCCGCCCGAGCCAATGATGTAATCACCAATGGTTCTGATCAGCACAACGTCCGAATCAAGCCGCTTGCGGATGGCAGCATCCACAGCTTTCATGTCATCGGCGATTGGCGCCAGGAGTTCCGAGAGAGAATGAGCAGACAATTTCTTTGACTTTCAAACGGTTAAATGATATTATCACTGGTTCGGAAATTTCCGAAATACTAAATTCAGGCAAACCAAGAGGTTAACCCATGTACGCGGTCATAAAAACTGGTGGCAAACAGTATCGCATTGCTACCGGCGAAAAACTCAAGATAGAACAGATACCGGCGGAGATTGGGCAAGAAATTACCTTGGACGAAGTACTGTCAGTTGGTGAAGGCGATCAGATCAAGATCGGAACGCCTCACGTTGACGGTGCCGTTATCAAGGCCACAGTTCTTGCGCACGGTCGCCACGACAAAGTCAAAATCTTCAAGATGCGTCGTCGCAAGCACTATCAGAAGCGGCAAGGTCATCGTCAAAACTATACGGAAATCCGTATCGAGTCGATCACTGCCTGATTCAGGCACACTCGATTGCTAAGGAGTCAAACATGGCACAGAAAAAAGGCGGCGGCTCAACCCGCAACGGTCGCGATTCAGAATCGAAGCGACTTGGCGTCAAACGCTACGGTGGCGAACTGATTTCGGCCGGTTCCATTATCGTTCGTCAGCGCGGTACAAAGTTCCACCCCGGAGTCAATGTCGGCATCGGCAAGGACCACACACTGTACGCACTGACAGACGGCAAGGTCAAATTTGCAGTCAAAGGTCGACTGAACAAGTCGACGGTTTCGATCATCTCAGAATAATCGAAGCCCTCCCAGGAGCGTGGCCCTGTCGATTTCGGCAGGGCTTCTTTTTTTGAAGAATAGATTATGAAATTCGTCGACGAAGCGACCATTGAGGTCATCGCAGGAAAGGGCGGCAACGGTTCCGCAAGCTTCCGGCGGGAGAAGTTCATCCCGAAGGGGGGACCCGATGGCGGAGACGGCGGCCGCGGCGGCAGCGTCATTGCCAGAGCCGACCGCAACATCAACACGCTCGTCGACTACCGTTTCGCTCGCAAGCACCTCGCTCGCAACGGCGAGAACGGACGAGGCTCGGACCAGTACGGAGCCGGCGCAGACGACGTGGTGCTACGCATGCCCGTTGGCACCATGATCTACGACGCAGAAACCAATGAACTGCTGCACGATCTTGATACACACGGTCAGACCGTCACACTGGCAAAAGGTGGACAGGGCGGGCTGGGGAACATCCGTTTCAAATCCAGCATCAACCGCGCGCCACGACAGTTCACCCCGGGCGAAGACGGGGAACAGCGGCGCCTGAGGCTAGAGTTGAAAGTACTGGCTGATGTCGGTCTGCTTGGCATGCCCAATGCAGGCAAATCGACTCTCATCAGCAAAATTTCCAACGCGCGCCCCAAAATTGCAGACTACCCGTTTACCACTCTGCACCCGAATCTCGGGGTTGTCAGAACCTCAGCCGAGCGAAGTTTTGTGGTGGCGGACATTCCCGGACTGATCGAAGGAGCGTCTGAAGGAGCAGGACTCGGCCACCTGTTTCTAAGACACCTGAGCCGCACCCGCATCCTGCTGCACCTTGTTGACCTCTCGAACCCGGATCCGGATGCTGACCGCATTTCACAGGCCGTCAAAGAGATGCAGGCAATCGAGAAGGAACTGCAGCGCTACGACCAGGCCTTGTTTGACAAGCCAAGATGGCTCATCTTGAACAAACTCGATATGGTGGAAGATCCAGAGGCTGCACGCGAGGCGTTTCTCGCATCCAGCCAGTGGAAAGGCCCCGTATTCACCATCTCGGCCCTGACCGGAGACGGCACTCGGAAACTGATCTACGCCCTTCAGGATGCGCTGGATGTCGCGCGTGACAAGCAGCACCTTGAAGACGGGGTGACTGGCGATGAAGACGTCGAGATCGACCCCAGGTTTGACCCCACTCGAGGAGATCAGCAGTGAATATGGACAGCGTTTCGGCAGCCGATGCGCTCAGTAAAAGCAATCGCCTGGTCATCAAGATCGGCTCCACACTTGTGACCAACAACGGACAAGGCATTGATCTGGATGCCGTTGCCCACTGGTCATCCCAGATCGCGACTTTGCGGCAGATGGGCAAGTCCGTGCTACTGGTGTCGAGCGGCGCCATCGCTGAAGGCATGGCCCGACTAGGGTGGGACAAACGTCCCAAGGAGATGCACGAGCTCCAGGCAGCAGCCGCAGTTGGCCAGGTCGGCCTCGCACAGGCCTATGAGACCGCGTTTGCCGCGCACGGGCTCAGAACCGCACAGATCCTGCTCACACACGAAGATCTGGCAGACCGCCTGCGTTATCTCAATGCCAGATCAACATTGTTTTCTTTGTTGCGGCTCGGGGTGATCCCTATCGTCAACGAGAACGACACCGTTTCGACCGACGAGATCAAGGTGGGGGACAACGACACCCTGGGCGCCCTGATCACCAATCTGGTGGAAGCCGACGCCCTGATCATTCTGACAGACCAGTCAGGACTTTATGACGCCGATCCACGCAAGAATCCAGACGCAAAGCTGGTCCGTTATGCCAAGGCAGGTGACCCGGCGCTGGAGCAGATGGCGGGTGGTGCTGGCAGCCATCTCGGCAAAGGGGGCATGCTTACCAAGGTCCTGGCAGCCAAACGGGCTGCTCGCAGTGGTGCACACACGGTCATCGCATCCGGCCAGGAGAAAGGCGTTCTGCTGCGACTGTGCCACGGGGAATCGATTGGCAGCGTGCTGCTTGCCAGCCAGCCCGTGTGGTCGGCACGCAAGCAATGGATGGCTGATCACCTGAGACTGCGCGGACGCGTCACACTGGATGCGGGCGCCATCCGGGCCATTATGATCGACGGTAAAAGCCTGTTACCCATTGGCGTGAAGGCCATTGATGGCGTGTTCGAGCCAGGTGATCTGGTGTCCTGTGTTGATACGGATGGTCACGAACATGCCCGGGGTCTGATTAACTACTCCGCCTACGACGCGCGTCAGATCATCGGCAAACCCAGCCACCAGATCCCGCAGATTCTGGGCGAGATGACCCCTTCCGAGTTGATCCATCGGGACAATCTGGTTGTGCTGACGCCCTTCTGACGTACGATCAGGACGAACCACCGCCTGCTGCAGACGTCAGACGATCCTTGCAATCGCCACTTGTGATTGACATGCCTGACCGGCCTCAGTCCGGGCGCGCACTGAGCGCGTCTGACAAGGCCTGCGCCGCTGCCGCATCGATAACCGGTATCGCAAACGTTCCACCAGCAATGGGCTGATCGACAGGCATGACAGAAACAAGTTTCGACCGCTCCAACAAGGCGATGTATCCTTGCCATCCACCAGGCGCTCTGGCAAGCAGCTTTCCAGGCAGCGAGGGTTTGCGCACAACACTCGAGACTTGCTCTGGCGCACGGGTCGCACCGGCGAGGCGCCGCGCTGCCACCGGTTCAAGTTTGACCCCCACAAAGTACTGCTTGCCTGCATCCACCATGGGAGCAGCCATTTCGATGGATGCCCCAGTGAACAGGGCAGATTGCTGAACATAGATCTGTGGGTCGCCCAGTGGTCCGGTCCGCAAGTTCCAGTCCGCATAGGGCGTAAAACTGGCCAGATGGAAAGTCAGGTCTTCACGAGGATCCTGCAGTGGATACGCTGCCTCCCACATCGCTCCACAGCCGACAAGCAGCGTCAGGCAAACCATGCCTGCCAGTCGGCTGATATGGCGGGCAAATCCGTTCACCCCTGACAACGTTTTGAATATGAGTGTTTCCACCATAGGCTCCAGCGCAACAAGCCTCTATACTAACGTGGTCAACGCAGGGGGTACTGGGCCAGGACGGCCCGGTTGAGAGAGTCCCTTCGCACCAGTACGGATAATGCCGACGCTGGGAGCGCGTTTCGTAAAGTACGAATCCATCCCGACTCGGCTCCATTTTCTTTGGAGCTTCAATGAACGCCAATCCAAAATTTCTCGCTGCAACCGCTCAGGTTGACAGTGCTGCCGTTGCACCTCTGCCCAAGTCACGCAAAGTCTACGAAACAGGATCACGCCCGGACATCCGTGTCCCGTTCCGGGAGGTCGATCAATCAGATACCTCGACATCATTTGGTGGTGAAAAAAACCCTCCATTGACGATTTATGACACCAGTGGCCCGTATACGGATCCCCAGGCTGAAATCGACATTCGGAAGGGATTGCCTGCGATTCGCAAAGCATGGATCGAGGAGCGCAACGACACCCAGGTTCTGTCTGGCCCGACCAGCCATTACGGTCAAGAGCGTCTGACAGACCCCTTGCTCTCGGCCATGCGCTTTGACCTGCAACGTCCACCCCGGCGTGCCCGAAGCGGTCACAACGTGACCCAGATGCACTATGCCCGTCAAGGCATCATCACCCCTGAGATGGAGTTCGTGGCCATCCGTGAGAACCAGCGTCTTGAGCACTACATCGAGGCGCTGCGCGCAAGCAGTCCGATCGGTGACAAGCTGGTTCAGCGGTTGCTGCGCCAGCACCCGGGTCAGTCTTTTGGCGCGTCCATCCCCGCCAAGGTCACGCCCGAGTTTGTGCGTGACGAGGTTGCCCGCGGCAGGGCGATCATCCCGGCCAACATAAACCACCCCGAATCAGAGCCAATGGCCATCGGGCGAAATTTTCTGGTAAAAATCAACGCCAATATTGGCAACTCGGCCGTCAGTTCCGGGATTGCCGAAGAGGTGGAAAAGATGACCTGGTCCATTCGCTGGGGTGGCGATACAGTCATGGATCTTTCCACAGGCAAACACATTCATGAAACCCGTGAGTGGATCATCCGCAACTCACCTGTACCGATCGGAACGGTGCCGATCTACCAGGCACTCGAGAAGGTCAACGGCAAAGCGGAAGACCTGACCTGGGAGATCTTCCGTGACACCCTGATCGAACAGGCCGAACAGGGAGTGGATTATTTCACGATCCACGCCGGCGTCAGACTGCCGTTCATCCCGATGACCGCAGAGCGACTGACCGGCATTGTGTCGCGTGGCGGTTCAATCATGGCCAAATGGTGTCTGGCTCATCACCGGGAAAGTTTCCTCTACGAGCATTTCGAGGACATCTGCGACATCATGAAAGCCTACGACGTTGCATTCTCGCTCGGCGACGGACTGCGTCCCGGGTCCACCTATGACGCCAACGACGAAGCCCAGTTTGCTGAGCTCAAGACGCTAGGTGAGCTGACCAAGATTGCGTGGAAGCACGACGTACAGGTCATGATTGAGGGTCCGGGTCATGTGCCCATGCACATGATCAAGGAGAACATGGAGTTGCAACTCGAGCACTGCGACGAGGCACCGTTCTACACGCTGGGCCCCCTGACAACCGACATTGCGCCCGGCTATGACCACATTACCTCCGGCATCGGTGCCGCACTGATCGGCTGGTATGGCACTGCAATGCTCTGCTATGTAACGCCCAAGGAGCACCTGGGCCTGCCAAACAAGAAGGACGTCAAGGACGGCATCATCACCTACAAGATTGCTGCCCATGCTGCGGATCTCGCCAAAGGACACCCCGGGGCCGCCATCCGGGACAATGCGCTATCGAAGGCCCGATTCGAGTTCCGCTGGGAAGACCAGTTCAATCTGGGACTGGACCCGGACACGGCCAAAGAGTTTCATGATGAAACGCTGCCCAAAGACTCCATGAAAGTGGCGCACTTCTGCTCCATGTGCGGCCCACACTTCTGCTCCATGAAAATCACCCAGGATGTCAGAGAGTATGCAGAGAAACTGGGAGTCGACGAAGCCGCGGCCTTGCAGAAAGGTATGCAGGAAAAAGCCGTGGAATTTGTCTCAAAGGGTTCACAGCTTTACCAGAAGACCTGAAACCAGAGCAATCAGGCGGGGCACAGCGCACGCTCGTGATCCCCGCCCGCTGATATCCCTCAGGAGGAAACAGCTGAGCCGTCGGCCCACTATCCCACCTTCTCGCACCTTCCTGCCTTGGTGATTAGCCGAGCACCGGCGCAAGCGAGCGCTGGAGCTCATCTTCCGAACGTCCACTGCGCTGCGCATAATCTCGCAACTGGTCCTCTCCGATCACGCCGACATTGAAATACTGCGACTTCGGATGGCTGAAGTAAAAACCTGAAACACTTGCTGCCGGGTGCATTGCATAGCTTTCCGTCAGCTGCATGCCGATTGCCTCGGCCTGCAGCACCTCAAACATCTCTCGCTTGACCACGTGTTCCGGACAGGCGGGATAGCCTGGCGCCGGGCGAATACCTTGATAGGCCTCGGCAATCAATTGACTGTTATCTAGTTCTTCATCGGCGGCATAGCCCCAGAGATCACGACGCACACGGGCATGCAGGGCTTCCGCGAACGCCTCGGCGAGTCTGTCTGCAAGTCCCTTGAACATGATCGCCGAATAATCATCGTTGGCTGCCATGAACTGGGCCTCCTTCTTCTCCACACCGAGACCCGCTGTCACGGCAAACAACCCGATGTAATCAACGACCCCGCTGTCTTTGGGTGCGATGAAATCAGCAAGGCACTTGTTGTCGACACCTTCGCGCTTGACGCCCTGCTGCCTCAGCCCCCTCCAGGTAAACAGCACTTTCTGGCGACTTTCGTCTTCATAGACCTCAATATCGTCATCATTGACCTGACTGGCGGGATAAAACGCCATCACACCGCTGGCAGTAAGCCAGCGACCTTCAACAATCTTGCGCAGCATGGCCTGGCCGTCAGCGAACACCTTGCGCGCCTGTTCGCCGACCACGTCATCATCCAGAATCGCAGGATACTGTCCAAACAGACTCCAGGTCTGGAAAAATGGCGTCCAGTCGATGTACTCGGCGAGTTGAGCCAGATCATAGTTACGAAACTCACGACGGCCAATGAACTTGGGTCTGGGCGGTATGTAGGCACTCCAGTCAATCTGCGGTTTGCTCTTGCGAGCATCCTGAATCGGCATCAGCGGCGTCGTCCGCCTGTTAGCGTGCCGGCGCCTGACTGTCTCATAGTCCTCGGCGAGTTGGTCAATGTAGGTCTGGGCATTGTCAGACACGAGGTTCTGGGCAACACCGACACAACGGCTTGCATCCGGCACATAAATCACAGGACCGTCATAGTTGGGTGCGATCTTGACAGCGGTGTGTACGCGACTCGTGGTCGCGCCCCCGATCAGGAGCGGAATTTTGCGCGAACGGAAGTACTCATCACGCTGCATCTCGCTCGCAACATAGGCCATCTCTTCAAGACTGGGTGTGATCAGTCCCGACAGACCGACGATATCGGCACCTTCTTCCCTGGCACAGTCAAGGATCTGGGTCGCCGGCACCATCACCCCCATGTTGACCACTTCAAAGTTATTGCACTGCAAGACCACGGTCACGATATTTTTCCCGATATCGTGCACGTCTCCTTTGACCGTGGCGATCACGATTTTGCCCTTGGCTCTGACATCTCCGCCAGCGGCTTCGATCTGCTTTTTCTCTTCCTCGATGAACGGAATCAGGTGACCGACGGCCTGCTTCATGACCCGGGCAGACTTCACCACCTGGGGCAGAAACATCTTGCCCTGCCCGAACAGATCACCCACCACGTTCATGCCGTCCATCAATGGCCCTTCAATGACCTCGATAGGACGTCCGCCACGTTGTTCGATCGCCTGTCGAATCTCTTCGGTATCTTCGACGATAAAAGTGGTGATTCCGTGAACCAGCGCATGCGAGAGCCGCTTCTCGACACTTTGCTCGCGCCAGCTCAAGTCTTCCTGCCTGCGAGATGCGGAGCCTTTGACGGTGTCTGCAAACTCAACCAGACGCTCGGTGCTGGTGCGCTCATCCTGCGGATCCGTTCGCCCGACCGGACTCTCACGATTAAGCACCACGTCTTCTACCAGATCCCGCAGCACCGGATCAAGATCGGCATAGACACCCAGCTGGCCAGCATTGACAATGCCCATGCTCAAGCCTTCACGGATCGCGTAGTACAGGAAGACGGTATGAATCGCTTCGCGCATGGGCTCATTGCCGCGAAACGAAAAACTCACATTCGATATACCACCCGAGAGTCGTGCGTACGGCAGATTTTTGCGAATCCAAGCGGCGCCCTGGATGAAATCAACTGCGTAATTGTTATGCTCTTCAATCCCCGTCGCGATCGCAAACACGTTTGGATCAAAAATGATGTCCTCTGGCGCGAAACCCACCTCCCGGGTCAGCAGCTCATAGGCACGCTGACAGATTTCCTTACGACGAGCCAGCGAGTCGGCCTGCCCCTGCTCATCAAATGCCATGACCACTACCGCGGCTCCGTAAAGCCTGCAGAGCCGAGCCTGCTCCAGAAAGGACTCCTCTCCCTCCTTGAGCGAGATCGAGTTGACGATCGGCTTGCCCTGAACGCACTTCAGGCCCGCCTCGATCACCGACCACTTGGAGCTGTCGATCATGATGGGCACACGCGCGATATCAGGCTCGGACGCGATCATATTAAGGAACCGGGTCATGCAAGCCTGGGAATCAAGCATGGCTTCGTCCATGTTGATGTCGATGATCTGCGCCCCGTTCTCGACCTGCTGACGGGCGACATCGAGCGCTTGCTCATAGCTCTCCTCACGGATAAGCCGCGCAAACATCTTGCTCCCTGTCACGTTGGTGCGTTCCCCCACGTTAATGAACAGGGATTCTTCATCAAAATTCAACGCTTCGAGCCCGGAAAGGCGGGTTTTCACCGGCACATCAGGCACCTGGCGTGGCGAGAGTGGACGAACCTTGTTCGCAATCTGTGCAATATGCTCGGGTGTCGTTCCGCAACAGCCACCTGCCATGTTGACCAGACCTGCCTGGGCAAACTCCAGCAAACGGTCAGATGTGTCTTCAGGCGTCTCATCAAACCCCGTATCGCTCATCGGGTTTGGCAGTCCAGCATTGGGATACACGCAGATGTATGTGTCACAGATTTTGGACAATTCCGCGATGTAAGGACGCATTAACGCCGCTCCGAGCGCACAGTTCAGACCGACGGTGACCGGGCGGGCGTGACGCACCGAATTCCAGAACGCCTCGACCGTCTGACCCGACAGGATGCGTCCAGACGCGTCGGTGACCGTGCCAGAAACCATGAGAGGCAAGCGCTCATGACGCTCATGAAATACAGACTCCACCGCAAAAATCGCAGCTTTGGCATTGAGCGTATCGAAGATCGTTTCAATCAGAATCAGATCTACGCCGCCATCGAGCAGCCCACGGACCTGCTCGGCATACGCTTCATGGAGCTGATCGAACGTGACATTACGGGCGCCAGGATCATTGACATCGGGGGAGATAGACGCAGTTCTAGGCTGAGGCCCCAGCGTTCCCGCAACAAATCGTGGCTGCGCGGCAGAGCTGTACTGGTCACGGGCGGCACAGGCAATTCGCGCAGACTCCAGATTCATCTCGTAGGCCAGACTCTCGAGACCATAATCTGACTGAGCGATGGTGGTCGCACCAAATGTGTTGGTTTCGATCACATCGGCACCTGCCTCGAGATACTGGCAATGAATCTCGCGAACGACCTCAGGCCGGATCAGCGACAGCAGTTCGTTGTTGCCCTTCACATCCTTGAAGTGGTCTGCGAACCGCTCGCCCCTGAAGTCCGACTCACTGAACTTGTAGCGCTGGATCATGGTTCCCATCGCACCGTCCAGGATGAGAATGCCGGACTGCAATCGTTCGACAAACGCGCGTCCACGGGTGTAATCACTGATCGGATATGGAATTCTTGGATATGACATGGCGAATGGGCCTTGATCGCTCGAATCCCCGATATTCATTCTGTCACGTCAGAAATACCGGGCAATGTGAGAGGTGAAATAGTGTGATGGATAGAAAAGTCAACCCGCAATCGTAACAAACCAGAAGATCGACTCTGGCAGAGACCCAGACGGCTCAGGGCCATCTCAATGGTGCCACCATGCTACAGTTCGCCTGCTCTGGTGCTTTCAGCGCATACGGTCAAGCCACGAAGCAGACGCATGTGCCGGGAAAGTTAATTGGGAAACAGGAAGCGATGTCATCGCCAGCCTGTGCTGCCCCCGCAACGGTCACCAGACAACGGGTTCCTGTCTACAGGAACCCGTTGTCTGCCAGCCCGATACCAGCCAGACAGGTGGGCCTGTGTTTTGAGTGCAGGCCTGGTGAGTGCAATCGACGTGCGGGGACGCACGTCAGACACGAGACTTCAGCATGACATCCCCATTTCGCCCGACGCTGGCCGTGAGCACATTCTGTGCCCTGCTGGCTCCCCTGCCTTTACTTGCTCCGGTGGCGCTTGCCCAAACTGGCACGTCTACAACAGATACGGCTGTTAAGCCGGTATCACCGCCTGCAGGCCAGAACGACCTAGCCCAGACGTTCTCTCCGATCATTGTCACCGCGACACGCACCCCCCAAACCCTCAGCCACACGATTGGTGACGACTCGGTGATTGACAGCGAGATCCTGCAAAAAACCCCAAGCGCCACGCTCGGAGACGTTCTGGGACGCGAGCGCAGCATCGGAATCGTCGAGTACGGCGGCCCGCAAACACTCACCACCATCAACGTGCGTGGCACCAACAGTCGCCAGAGCCTGGTCATGATCGACGGCATGCGAGTCAATTCACCGACCAACGGTCTGCCTGTTCTGAACGCTATCCCGCTCAATGCAATCGAACGCATCGAGATTGTGCGTGGAGCAGCCAGCAGCCTGTACGGGGCCAATGCAATGGGCGGGGTCATCAACGTCATCACGCGACAGCCCGCCGATCGCCCACTGAGTGGCTACATCAACATGGGTGTGGGCTCCTATGGAACAACAGAGTATGACGCCGGACTCTCAGGCAGCCAGGATATGTGGTCCTACAGTCTGTACGGAGGTTACGGGCAAAGCGGCGGATACCAGGCAACCAACGGAGACTATCCGTTTGCCAACAACGCAGACAAAGATTCCTACTACCGCAGCAATATCGGTGGACAGATCGGCCTGACCTGGGCCCCTGATCAGACGATTTCCGTCCAGACGCTGCAGTCAAGGGTCAACGGTGGGTACGACTCGTTTGACCCGGTCTATAACGACCGGGGCATCCAGACGCTGGGCAATACGATCATCACATCCCGCAACCGAATCAATGACCGGTGGCTGAGCACGCTGTCAGGCAGCTTTCTGGACGAAAAGAACGAAACACGCACCGATCCGAAATCCGGACCACCGGGCTACTTTCAATCCAGTCAGGCCCAGTACCTCTGGCTCAACACGCTCGACATTGCGGCCGACCAGACGCTCAACGTGGGGCTGGAGCGCCTCGAACAGTCCGTCAACGGGAGTGACGCAGGTCGCCCGGTGCAGTTTGCACAGGACTCGATTCATACCAATTCGGTGATGGCGAATTACACCGGCAAGTGGGGGGCACACCGGATCCAGGCCAGTCTGCGAAATGATGACAACTCCCAGTACGGCAATTTCACAACCGGCAGCCTGGCGTATGCGTACGAGTTCGCCCGTGGCTGGCAGGCCAGTGTCGCCATGAACAATGCGTTTCGCGCGCCGACGTTCAGTGAACTTTACTACCCGGGCTTCAGCAATCCGGATCTCGCGCCGGAGAAGTCACGTAACTACGAGATTGGCCTACGCTACACCCATCAGTCAGGCAAGCTGTCGCTGGTGGGATATCACAACCGCATCACCGATCTCATCGCCTCCGAAGCCCCGACCTACATTCCCCAGAATATCCAGAACGCGACCATCAAAGGAATGACCTTCTCCTTCGAGCAGTGGGTGGGAAGCCAGACCCAGGTCTATGGCAGTTTTGACCTGCTGAGTCCCTATAACAACTCGACCGGAAAACGCCTGCCTTTCATTGCTCAGCGAACGCTGCGTCTGGGGGCTGAGCATCGCATCAACGACCTGACACTGGACGCTGACTGGATGCTCACAAGCGACCGAAGTGACGGCACCGCCGTTCTGGGTGGCTATGGGCTGCTGAACCTGGGCGTTCAGTATGCTGTCTCGCGTCAGGTGTCGGTTCAGCTGCGCTGGAACAACGTGCTAGGCAAGGACTACACTCTGGTCAGAGGCTACAACACCCCTGGTTCGAATGTGTTCTTCAATGTCCGCCTGGAGATGTAAGTTGCATTCTTTGCGCAGATTGCGCCGAACAGCCTGGTCATGCAACCAGGTTGCGGCTCTCCTGCTCCTGATCCCAGCGATCTGCCTGATCACCCCGGCCTGGGCTGCCCCAAGAGTCGTTACCCTCACTCCACACGCAACCGAGATGGTGTTCGCTGCAGGTGGCGGTGACATGATCGTCGCAACCGTCAACGCCAGCGACTTCCCGGAACAGGCCAGACATATCCCCCGGTTCGGGGATGGTATTCACACCAGTCTCGAAGAAATTCTTCGCTGGGAGCCTGACCTCATCGTCAGCTGGCCATCCCTTTACACAGACCGGTTGCAGCAACTCGGCAAGCAGGTGCTGCTCAGCAGGCCGACCTCACTGGATGAAATCGCAAGCGATATTGAGAGGATCGGGCTGCAACTGGGAACGCTCTCGCACGCAAGGGAAACCGCGTTGGCCCTGCGCGAAGAAATCCGGAGCCTGAGTGCTCTGACCGATGAAAGTCAGTCCACTTCCTCAACCAGAGCACCAGGCAGGACATCCAGTCGTTCCTCACCGACATCGGCAACACCAGCATCGATCGTGACAGTCGTCGTACTGGCCAGCGCCGATGGTCAGGTGGTGATGGGTGCTGACCCACTGATCAACCAGGTCATCGAACTGTGCGGCGGAACCAATCCATTTGGCAGCAGTCAGCTAATTACCCCGCGAGCCAGTCTGGAGGGTATCATTTCAACCCATCCCGCCTTGATTGTGAGCGGTTCGACGCCTGCGGCATCGATCAAGGCAGTCGCACCCGTGCGGCTGATCGACCCTGACTGGATGTATCGCCCTGGCCCGCGTTTTGTTCTGGCTGCCAGGCAGTTGTGCAAGGCCATCGAAACCGCCAGGCATGAAACGAGCAAGACAGATACCAGGCCCGATCAATCGAGGGATTATTCCCGTCATAATTGAGCGATGATCAAGCAAATCGCCCGCGAGGACAGAAATTGATGAGTGAAAAAGACGGCCTGATTATCGCAGGCAAAACATATCAATCCAGACTGCTAGTTGGTACCGGCAAGTACCGGGATTTTGCGCAGACACGCGAGGCGCTGGATGCCAGTGGTGCAGAGATCGTGACTGTGGCCATCCGTCGCACCAATATCGGACAGAACGCGGGTGAGGAAAGCCTGCTAGATCATGTGCCAGCCAGCAAATTCACCCTGCTTCCCAACACGGCCGGGTGCTACACGGCAGAGGATGCCATCCGGACCCTTAGGCTCGCGCGCGAGCTGCTTGATGACCATCGCCTGGTCAAGCTCGAAGTGCTTGGCGACCCCAAGAGTCTGTTTCCGAACATGCCCGAGACTCTTCAGGCGGCAAAAACACTGGTCGCCGAAGGTTTTGAGGTGATGGTCTACTGCACCGACGACCCGATCCAGGCTCGCATGCTGGAAGACATTGGCTGCGTGGCCATCATGCCACTTGCGTCGCTGATCGGCTCGGGAATGGGGATTCTCAATCCCTGGAATCTGCAACTGATCATCGAGCAAGCCAACGTTCCAGTTCTGGTGGATGCCGGTGTGGGCACCGCCTCGGACGCGTCCATTGCCATGGAACTCGGTTGCGATGGTGTTCTGATGAATACGGCCATTGCCGGTGCAAGGGATCCGATTCTGATGGCTACCGCCATGAAGAACGCCGTGCTCGCCGGCCGCCAGGCCTACCTGGCTGGTCGTATCCCTCGAAAGATCTATCAGGCAAGCCCGAGTTCGCCCACTGCCGGGATGATTACCGGACAAGGTGCCTGACACCATGTCCACGGCACCTCCGAACATTCTGACAATCGCCGGCGTTGACCCATCTGGCGGAGCTGGCATCCTGGCGGATATCAAAGCCATGAGCGCGCTGGGTGGGTACGCCTGCGCGGTCGTGGCGGCCCTGACAGCGCAGAATACCCGAGCAGTCACTCACATTAGTCCGGTACCGCACGAGTTTGTCAGCGCCCAGTTGCAGACATTGTTTGACGATGTAACCATTCACGCCACAAAAATTGGCATGCTTGGTCAGGCACCGGTTATCCGTGCGGTTGCATATGAACTGGCTCGCCATCCGGTCCCACATGTGGTCCTGGATCCCGTCATGGTCGCCAAAAGCGGTGACATGCTGCTAGAGCCAGACGCCGTCGGTGAATTGCGTGAGGCCATGCTGCCACTTGCAACACTGATCACGCCCAACCTGCCAGAAGGCGGCGTACTGACCGAGCGCAGAGCACCCGATAATCTGCGAGAAATGCGGATCATGGCAGAGCGCTTGCGTGAAACAATGACATATCAGGGACATCGCTGGGTACTCCTCAAGGGCGGTCACCTGCCCGGCAATGAGACAACAGACTTGCTGCACGACGGCGACGTCATGATCGAGCTGCCAGGGCAACGCATCGATACCCGAAATACCCACGGGACCGGCTGCACCCTCTCAGCCGCGCTGGCCACCCTGCTCGGACGAGGCGCGGACATGGAACAGGCTGCGAAACAGGCCAAGGCATACCTGATCAACGCGATTGCACACGCTGACGAACTCCAGGTCGGCAGTGGTCATGGTCCAGTGCACCACTTTTACGAGTTATGGTCCCAGTGACTAGTACAATCAATTCTCCCATCTGTTACCAAGTAGAGTCATGAAGCCCACCAGTTTGCCCAATGTCGAACAAGCACGTTTCAACATGATCGAACAGCAGATCAGGCCTTGGGACGTCAATGATGAAGCGGTTCTGCAAGCGATTGCAACCGTTCAGCGCGAGCGTTTCGTTCCTGTCGAGTTTCGCGCCATGGCCTTTTCTGATCTGGAAGTACCGCTGATCATCCATGGTGTCGACACGATGCAGACCATGCTGGCACCCAAACTCGAGGCCCGGCTTGCACAGGCGCTCAGTCTCAAGCCGACAGATTGTGTACTTGAGATCGGCACAGGCTCTGGTTATCAGGCAGCGATCCTGGCCACTATGACCCGGCAGGTCACCTCGATCGAGATTGATCCAAGACTGGTCGCATTCGCTCAGGAAAACCTGACCCAGTCCAGCGTCGAGGGAGTTGCGATCGAAACAGGTGACGCCAGTCAAGGATGGGGGACCACCGAGTACGACGCCATTCTGGTCACAGGATCGATCCCAAGCATTCCAGACCCCATGAAGTACCAACTCCGGGTCGGAGGACGCCTGGTGGCAGTGGTCGGTCAGGCTCCCGCCATGACTGTGGTGAGAATCACCCGGATCACGGCAGCCAGCTTCGAGATGGAAACGCTGTTTGAAACGGTGATCAAGCCCCTGACGGGGCCCAAGGTATCACGATTCAAGTTTTAACTGCTGGAGCAGCTCATCATGCGGTGGTCATTCAAGAAAATCATCGTAGCGGTGATCTGCTGTACGTCTGTACCTGCCAGCGCAATGGACCTGGCGCAGGCCTGGCAGCTCGCACTCAATCACGACGCAACATATGCAGCTGCACGATCCCAGTACCGGGCCTCGATGCAGAAACTGCCACAAGCTCGGGCGGGACTCTTGCCGCAGGTCGACGGAACGCTGACAGGCGCCTATCTCGACAGCCGGGCAACAGGTCCGCTGAACCAGGTCTACAACAGCACCCGCTCAGCCTGGACCTTGTCTCTGACGCAGCCTATTTTCAACTGGTCTGCTATTCAGACTTATGAGCAGTCCAAGCTTGTGGTCGCAAGTGCCGAGGTTCAGCTACAACTGGCTTATCAGGACTTGCTCATTCGCGTCAGTCAGGCCTATTTTGATACGCTGACAGCGCAAGACACGCTAGAGGCACTCCGAGCAGAACTTCAGTCGGTCCAGGAGCAACTTGCAGCCTCAAGACAGCGATTTGAACTCGGGATGCAACGGTAACCGATGCCCTCGAGGCTCAGGCGCGGTTCGATCTGGTGTCGGCCAACATCATTGCTGCCGAAAATGACCTGCGTAATGCCGAGAATGAGCTTGCGCGTATTGTCGGACGTCAGCCGCCGCCAGGCAGCCTTTATGCCCTGCCCTACAACGTCAGGATACCGGCACCCATACCCAATAAACTTGATGACTGGACCATGCAGGCATCTTCCGCCAATCTGGATGTTGTCAGAGCTCGCATTCAGACACGCATATCCGAACGTGATGTCCAGATCGCCAAGTCAGGCCATTACCCATCAGTTAACCTGACGGCATCGTCGACAAGCAATACGGTCGGCAACTCGCAGGTCAGACCGTTTTATGACGGGAGGACAATCGACAACTCGGTCGGCATCACGCTATCTGTTCCCATCTACTCTGGGGGACGAGTCAGCGCAACAGTTGTCGAAAAAGCGGAACTCCAGCAAAAATCTGTTTACGATCTTGAGGCAGCCAGGCGGAGATCGATTCAACTTTCGCGCGAGTACTTCCATGGAGTCGTGTCGGGTCTGGCCAGAATTCAAGGCCTGCAGGCCGCCGAAAAATCCAGCCTGTCGGCGCTTACCGCCAATCTGACCGGATACCAGGTAGGTGTGCGCATCAACCTTGATGTTCTGAACGCGCAGCAGCAGCTCTTTGTCACAAAGCGCGACCTCGCGCGTGCCCGCTACCAGGCGGTCATGGCTGGACTCAGGTTAAGGGCCAACAGTGGTGTGCTGTCAGAAGCAGACCTGCGAACCATCAACACACTGCTCAAACCGCCTGGATCGCCCGGTACAGGCATCATGCACGATCTCAAACTACCGCGAACTCGCCGCTAGTACTGCCATGCATGGCAGACTGACATAGCCAGGCGACTGCCTCCTCGTGGCAGCACGCCCGATGTCGCTCGAAACACACACGTCGCCCATCTCTGCGACGCGGCACTGCTGACATGCTGATGCCCACAACAATACCGAGAGAGTCACACGCGTTGAACTCAGAATGCCTCTGTTCGCATTGACACAGGTACGTTTCACTTGATACATAATGGAGCGACCGTTTCACCTAAGAAAACGTTACAACACCCATCATCCCGGAGACAATCATGAAACTGACCCGATCCGTTCAAGCGCTAGGAGTCGCCATCGGCATGTTCTGTATGGCAGCCACAGCACACGCATCCTCTTACCCAGATAAGCCCGTTCGTTTGGTTGTTGGTTTTAGCCCAGGAAGCACCATTGACACCGTTGCACGCATCATCGGCGATGGTCTGTCAAAGCGACTGAACCAGCCCTTTGTGATAGACAACCGCGCCGGTGCCAATGGCATGATTGCAGCGAGGGCCGTCGCAAGTGCTCAACCGGACGGGCACACTTTGCTTGTGAGCAATTCGAGCTCAATCACGGTGAACCCTCTGCTTTATGATGATCTGGGCTACGACCCTCTGACGGACTATGAACCGATCACAACCGTTGTCTCGGTTCCTTTTGTTCTAACGATCAACCCAGACAACCCGAGGATGAAGGGTGTAAACAGTGTTCATGACCTGGTCAAGCTTGCCCGCGAAAAACCCGAAGAAGTTTCCTATGGTTCAGCAGGCAACGGGAACCTCATGCACCTGGCTGGCGCGCAGCTAGCGGCCATGTCCGACACCGAGATGCTTCACGTCCCTTACAAAGGGGCCGCCCCCATGCAAGCAGCCCTGCTTTCAAAAGAGATCGATTTTGGATTTGACACGCTGGCTGGTGTACCCCTGATGAAGTCAGGCAAACTCAAGCCACTGGCCATTTCAGCCTCTGAGCCATGGCGTGACTTGCCGGGCGTCCCGACTGTCGCTGCAGCAGGGTTCGACGGCTTTGACGTTTCGTTCTGGGTCGGCACCTTCGTTCCGAAAGGCACTCCACCTGAAATTGTGGCAACTTTGAACGAAGCTATCGCTGCCGTCTCACAAGACCCGGAGATTCAGCAACGACTGATGTTGCAGGGAAATGTACTGAATATGTCACCTGCCGAGTTCCGACAAAAGATTGAACATGAGCTCAAACAGAACGAAGACCTGATCAAGAAAGCCAATATCAAGATCGGCAACTGACATCGTCAGGAACCTCTTGCCGGGTCATGCGCCTTGTCGTGCGGCAAGGCGCATTCAAATGGAGAAAGTACAGGATGGCATGGGATAGAAAGCTGGGAGAGCTTGCAGAGCGTCGTCGACCATCTTTGCTGACGGGCGGAACCCAGAAGATACAAGGCCACATAAGCCGAGATCCAAGGCTCCCGGAATCCTGAAACAAAGCGTGCAGAAATTGAAAAGTTGGTGAAACTCTTGACCTCGCCATTCAGAAGTGCTGAGACATTCGTTGTGGAAAATGTGATTGACCCGGTACAAACTCGAGAATTGATCGAAGTGTTTCTTGAAGTATCTGTTCCATTGGTTCACCCAGGAGTCCGCAGTTTCACCTATCACCCTTGAGACAAACAATGTTAGATAAAAAAGTTCAGACGCTGGAGCAGGCTGTACAAGGAGTGCACGATGGCGCAACCATTCTGATTGGTGGATTTGGATCATCGGGCGTACCGACGGAGCTCGTGTGCGCACTACTGGAGCAAGGAGCCAGAGAACTGACTGTCGTCAACAACAATGCGGGCAATGGCCCGATTGGCCTGAGTCAGCTCATCGAGGCAGGGCGGGTGAGGAAAATGGTTTGCTCATTCGCTCGCTCATCAAACAGACTCAAACCCAATGCCCAAGCATTTGCAGACGCCTATCGCGCAGGCAAAATTGAACTGGAATGTGTTCCTCAAGGGACCATGGCCGAGAGAATGCGCGCTGCGGGCGCTGGTCAGGGCCCCTTTTACACGCCGACATCATACGGAACCAGACTCGCTGAAGGAAAGGAAACACGTGTTTTCAACGGGAGAGGGTATGTTCTGGAACACCCGATTCAAGGAGATTTTGCATTCATCAAAGCAAGCAAAGCAGATCGCTGGGGCAATTTGATCTATCGCTATGCTGGCCGCAACTTCTCACCTGTCATGGCCATGGCAGCAAAAGTGACCGTCGCCCAAGTTACAGAGATCGTTGAACTCGGTGAGCTCCCTCCCGAGAGTGTTGACACGCCGGGAATTTTTGTCCAGCGAGTCATAGAGATCAAGGAAACCTACAACAATGTATGAGAAGCTGACGAGACAAGAAATTGCCCAGACTGTCGCACAGGATATTCAGGAAGGTTGGTATGTCAATCTGGGAATAGGGATGCCTACACTGGTGGCGAACTATCTTCCTGAAGGACGAGACATAATTCTGCACACTGAGAACGGAATCGTGGGGATGGGTCCAGGCGACACCTCCCTGCCACTTGATCTTGACCTGATCAATGCAAGCAAGGAACCTGTCACGCTCATTCCCGGATCATCAATCACCGATCATGTCGTCTCATTTTCAATGATGCGTGGCGGTCACATTGATCTGACCATTCTGGGTGCGTTTCAAGTTTCGGCACAAGGAGATCTGGCTAACTGGGACACCGGCCATCCCGACGATATTCCGGCGGTAGGTGGCGCCATGGACCTTGTCGCAGGAGCCAGGCGACTTTATGTGACCATGGAGCATGTCACCAAAAAAGGAGAGCCCAAGATCGTCGAAAAGTGCTCTTACCCTTTGACAGGATCTGGCGTGGTGGACCGCATCTACACAGATCTCGCAATCATCCAGTTTGAGCAGGGTGCGATGCACGTGATCGCAATGGTCGCCGGACTGGAGTTTGCGCAGCTTCAGTCGATGACTGCAGCGAAACTCATCCTGCATCGGGACTGCGCCACACTCTCGACAAACAGATCGAGTTGACCACTACATGGTGGTGGTCATATCAATCCTAGCCTGAATCTTGACGACCCAACAGGATCGCCCATGAATACCTGAGAACAGGTCAGGCAGATTTCCGGATTTTCTCGACCAGGCTTGTTGTAGATCGCTGATACTCGAACGGAATGGCAAGCGCCCGGCCACCCCACGACCGAACCAGCGATGTCTCCGGAAGCTTGTCCATCTCGTAGTCACCGCCTTTGACGATGGTGTCTGGGCGCAAGGCGTCGATCAGTTGGTAAGGCGTGTCCTCATCGAAAACGACCACTGCATCCACACAGGCCAGCGCTGCCAGCAATGCGGCGCGATCATCTTCCGAGTTCAGTGGCCTTTCCGGCCCCTTGTCCAGACGTCTCGCCGACGCGTCGCTATTGACCCCGACGATCAGAATCGCCCCACATTGGGCCGCCTCGTCCAGATAGCTGACATGGCCACGATGCAACAGATCGAAGACCCCGTTGGTAAAAACAACAGGGCCTTTCGCGGCAGCGCGCATTCCAGCAAGCCAGTCTGCGCAAGCCTGCACGGTCATGATCTTGCCTTCAAATCGCGCTGACATGATCGCTTCTGACCCACTCAGACTGCGAGTGCCGACTCGGAACCTGACGCATTGGGTGGTGACATCAGAGACTTTCTGACCCGGTTCAGATCCTGGACGGTCTTGATTGGCACTTCGAGCAGTACTGACAGGTTATGCAGAATGCGTTGACTGACCTTGGCTTCCCACTCCGCATCGAACCGGATCTGCTGGTCAAGCCAGTGTTCGAGCCAGCCAGGCTCAGGCAGTTTAGACTGAACGGTATCGTCTGGATACATGTCCTTGTTGACATGCAGGTTGGTCGGATGCAACGCCTGTGGCGTGCGTCGCGCTGACGCCATCAAAAGTCCAATCTTTGCAAACGCCTGTTTTGCCTGATCAGCAAAAACCTGTCCCTTGTCATGAACGGCACGGCGCATGTACTTCAGATAGGCACCCGCATGTCTGGCTTCGTCTTTGGCAATGGTCTTGTAGATATTCTGGATCACCGGTTCGGTGTGCCACTGTGCGGCACACCTGTACCAGTGATTAAGACGAATCTCACCGCAAAAATGCAGCATGAGTGTCTCGAGAGGCGGAGCCGGGTCGAAGTCAAAGCGAACCTTGTGCAACTCCTCCTCTGTCGGCATCAGGTCTGGCCGAAAGCGTCTCAGGTATTCGATCAGTACCAGAGAATGCTTCTGCTCCTCAAAGAACCAGACAGACATGAACGCGCTGAAGTCGCTGTCGTCACGGTTGTCTCGCAGAAACATTTCGGTCGCCGGCAACGCAGCCCATTCCGTGATTGCATTCATCTTGATCGTCAAGGCCTGCTCATCAGACAGCAGAGATTCATCAAATTTGTCCCATGGAATGTCCGTGCGCATGTTCCATCGCACCGATTCGAGAGACTTGAACAGTTCAGGGTAGAGCATTGAATAAGCCTTAAAAACAAAATGAAGCTACATTGATAGTCGATCAAGCCTTCAGTGTGATGACAGAGACTCGACACGGTGCAGAAGCGGCCCTACCAGTTGCGAAACAGCCATATCGCGAGAAAAAGGGCCAGTACTGTTAAAAGCGCCGTCATGAGACGGTTGGATTTCTGACGCTCCTGACGCAACGCCCGCATTTCTTCCAGAACTGCATGGCTATGATCAGGGCGTGTCAGGGCTGCATGCGCCAGGCGGGGGAACTCAGGTAACCACTGAGCCCACTGACCTGCCTCGAACATGGTCTTGTTGCGCAGTCCAGTCAGACCCACCCGATCATGCATCCAGCCTTCCAGATAAGGTTTTGCGGTCTCCCACAGGTCCAGTTGCGGGTCAAGTTCACGGCCTAGCCCTTCAACATTGAGCAGCGTCTTCTGAAGGAGGACCAGCTGGGGTTGAATCTCGACGTGAAACCTGCGCGACGTCTGAAACAGTCTCATCAGGACCTGCCCCAGCGAAATCTGGGCCAGTGGCCTGTCAAAATACGGCTCACAAACAGCGCGAATCGCACCTTCGAGTTCCTCTTCCCTTGTGTTGGAAGGCACCCAGCCAGACTCAATGTGCAAACGAGCAACACGTCTATAGTCACGTTGAAAGAAAGCCAGAAAATTCTGAGCCAGATAATTCTTGTCAAACTCCGAGAGTGACCCGACTATACCGAAGTCTAATGCAATATAACGTCCAAGCGTCTCGGGCTGATCAGAAACATAAATATTGCCAGGGTGCATGTCGGCATGAAAAAAGCCATCCGTAAAGACCTGAGTGAAGAAAATCTCCACTCCGCGCCGTGCAAGGTCCTTGATATCGACACCGGCCATACGCAAACGTTCAATCTGGCTGACCGGGATGCCGTACATACGCTCCATGGTGAAGACGTTGTTCGCACAATAGTCCCAAACCACTTCAGGAACCATCAGTAGTTCGCCGCGATCAGACTCAGGAGAAAAATTGCGCCGCAGCTGACTGCAGTTGGACGCCTCACGCAACAGGTCTAGTTCATCATGCAGATACTTGTCAAACTCAGCCACCACTTCTTTGGGCTTGAGGCGGCGGCCATCAGGCGATAACCGCTCGACAATTCTCGCAAAAATGCGCATAAGCGCCAGGTCATTCTCGATAAATTCGAGCATACCTGGCCTGAGCACTTTCACTGCCACTTCACGTCCGTCATGCAACCGTGCAAAGTGCACCTGGGCGATCGAGGCGGACGCGACGGGATCCACCTCGAAATGGGCGAAAAGCTCCGCCGGAGGAGCGCCAAGCGCGTCTTCGATGATCTGAGCCGCCTGCCTGGAGGGAAACGGAGCAACATGATCCTGCAGCAAGGCAAGTTCGTTGGCAATATCAGTTGGGATCAGATCTCGCCGGGTGGAAAGCACTTGCCCAAACTTCACAAAAATAGGACCGAGGGACTCCAGCGCAAGACGTAGCCGCACCGCCCGCTCCAATTTCGGGGGGCTTCCCATGCGCACGATTCGCAACAGGCGGACCGCAAACGGATGATTGATCCCCGACAAAACCAGCTCATCCAGACGATACCTGAGCACCACGACAAATATCCGGATGACGCGCAAGATGGTCATGCACCATCTCCTTGCGCAGACCTGGGTCCCTTGCGGGTGCGCGCAGTCTCCACCTCATGCAGCCGCCTCGAAAGCTGGCCTACCTTCTGATCCATTTCGATCATTTGCCTTTTGTAAGACTGAAACTGCTGTTGCCACGTCTGTAGTACTGGACCTGGCGTCAGATCCCGGGTCTCATATGCAAGAAACTCCGCCAGATTCTGGGTGAACTTCTCCCCTGCCTCGAACAGCCCACGCGCGAGAGACCGGGCACCGAGCGCGATCTGTACGGCAGCCACATCCCCGACCATCTCCGACAGAAGATCTTCCAGATCCGGGCGCCAGTGCCTGGCCAGAGTCGAGAGCGTCTGCGCCATGGCGGCATCGCCCGTGACGTGCAGCAGCCCCGTACTCTCGGGCAGAGGACGACCAGGCATCCACCCTGATTGTAAAAGCCGCACAACATCGACCCGCAGAGTCACATCCGGGAGCACAGCAGCATCGGCGGCGCTGAGCGTTCCATCATGGCCTATTGTCAGCGCAAAACGCGGCTGACCGACGTAGAGATGTACCGTACGCCCCGCATGCTGGGCAAGCAGGTCCTGGGCGGCGGGCTGGCGCTTCATCAGCGCATTGACCGCCCCGATGACCCATTGAAGGGGGTCAGCGCCAAAATTCGGCATGGGGAGCACAGGGGCAGTAATGGCGGCACCTCGAAATTGATCAAACCCCCGAGTGTACCGCCTCATGACGTCTGGCAACGGCAGAAACCGACTCAGTGCGCAGCAGGCATCTGCTGGATACCTGCCAGCAACCATCCCTGACCGTCCTGCTTGTGCAGGTTCCAGACCTCTTCAAAACTGGTCGCTTCAGGCGCATCGTCCTCACGAATCATGCCGGAGAAGCGTACGCTGGCAAGGTAACCGTCTGAAAGTTTCTCGATGCCCAGCATATCTGCATTCAGAATCACGACCTCGGTCTTGTTCTCTTGTGTGCGCTGACTGAGTTGCGCTTCAAATTCCGCATAGAAGTCATCGGTCAAACGCAAACGCAACTCGTCGCGATCGGCATCATCCCAGGCTTTCTGCACAGCAACAAACTGACGCTTGGACTCTTCGACAAACTCCTGCTGATTGAACCCCGCAGGAATAAACCAGGACCCGACAACCGGCTCTGAATGCGCACTGGCTGCCGGCTGGGCTGCTTCACCACCACCAAAAAGGTTCTGGACATTGTTTGGCTGAGGACGACCCTGCTGCTCAAACGACTGGCGGTTCATGCCCTGCCCTGCCTGTGAGGTCGCAGTTGCTGCGCCATTGTTCGGGCGCATTCCGCGCATCAGGAAACGGATGGCAAAGAATGCAAGGCCAGCGATCAATGCGATCACGAGCAAATCCGCCATCGCACCACCCAGTCCGAGATGCGAGAGCAGTGCGGCAAGACCGAGACCGGCGGCGATACCGGCCAGTGGCCCAAGCCAGCGCGACGCACCTGAACGCGCGCCGGCTGCAGCAGCCGAGGCACCTGCGGTCGGTGCCGCAGCAGACGGTGCCTGCGTGGCCTGACGCTGCTGCATAACATTGGTTGACTGGCGCCCACTACTAAAGCCACCCCCCATACGACGGGCTTCTGCATCAAATGAAACCGCTAACATGGCAAAGGCACTTCCGGCCACCAGTACCAGCGCGAGCAGTTTCGAATAAATCGCGTGTTTCATGCAACTGACTCCTCTCGAAAGACAATACGTCTCTCATTTATCGGTAAAAACACTCAAGACGCCCGGCTCGCACAGCCCGTCAAAGCTCGCTGTCTCGCGCTCCTGAGTCAAAAAAACACAGAACTGGCGACACAACAGACGCCCGGCGTCGTGAGACGCCTGCAACTATATAAAAGTTCCCGGCCAGAAAAGTAACAAAATGAAAGCAAAACTGACAAAGTGAGAGCAGGTTGGGCCTCTTGATTCAGATCTTCTGCCGCTGCTCGGATCTCTGACTGAACTCAGCCCAGTCTCACACCTTCATGTACGGCCACCAGGCCAGCCGTCAGATTGAAGTACTCGGTACGCCCAAAACCGACACTGGCCATCATCGACTTCAAGGTTTCCTGATCCGGATGCATCCGGATCGACTCGGCGAGATAACGGTAGCTTGCCTCATCGTCGGCCACTTTTTTGCCCAGCCACGGAAGCACATTGAACGAGTACCAGTCGTAAGCCGGTTCAAGCGCCTTGTTGATCCGCGAGAACTCGAGAACCACCAGCTTGCCGCCCGGGCGAAGCACTCGATACATTTCGGCGAGTGCCTGATCCTTGTGGGTCATGTTGCGCAACCCGAACGCAACCGTGACGCGATCAAAATACTGGTCGGGATAGGGAAGGGCCTCTGCGTCACAAACCGCGAGCGGAACAACACAGCCCTCATCAAGCAGACGGTCCCTGCCTACTTTAAGCATCGACAGATTGATATCGGTCGCCCAGACTTCACCCGTGGACCCCACGCTGCCGGACATCGATCTGGCAAGGTCCCCCGTACCAGAGGCAATGTCTAGCACTTTCATGCCTTTGCGCGCCCCCACCCGGGACAGTGCAAAAAGCTTCCACAGGCGGTGAAGCCCGCCGGACATCAGGTCATTCATGATGTCATAACGACTCGCGACCGAATCGAAGACCTGCGCAACCTTGCTTGCCTTGAGGGATTCGTCTACTTTCTGGAAACCGAAATCTGTCTGATTCTGGGACATTCGTTTGACCGTGCCTGCCTGCTTTTATCGGAGAATAAAGTAATGGTATCCGATCCAGGACATTGGTGGTTGTCATAGACTTGAAACAATCGGGTCTTACGATTGCACATGTTTCATGTCATATTGATGTCAAATCCATGTCCAGCACAATTCTAGTCATTGAAGATGAACCAGCAATTCAGGAGCTGATTGCGGTCAATCTGTCCTTTTCCGGTCACAAGGTCCTGCGAGCATTTGATGCCTCCCAGGCGGAGACCCTGATCAAGGCCGAACTACCGGACCTGATCCTGCTTGACTGGATGCTGCCTGGCACCTCCGGTCTGGCACTGGCCCGAAAGCTGCGCAACGATGAACGTACACGCCAGGTACCCGTCATCATGCTCACTGCAAAGGGAAGCGAGCAAGACAAGGTCGATGGGCTCGAGGCAGGCGCCGATGACTACATCACCAAGCCTTTCTCTCCCAAGGAGCTGATCGCCCGCATCAAGGCCGTGCTGCGTCGTCGGGCCCCGCAGTTGACCGACGATGTAACCGAAGTGGCTGGATTGCAGCTTGACCCGGCTTCTCACCGGCTTAGCGGCAACGGGTCTCCTCTGCAAATCGGACCGACCGAGTTCCGGCTCCTGCATTTCTTCATGACCCACGCTGAAAGGGTGTTCTCGAGATCCCAGTTGCTCGACCAGGTCTGGGGTGATCACGTCTTCGTAGAGGAAAGAACGGTCGACGTCCACATCCGCCGCCTGCGCAAAGCCCTTGAGCCCAGCGGACACGACAACCACATCGAAACTGTACGTGGCAGCGGCTACCGTTTTACCCGCCAGCCCAGCACTCACTGATGGGAGCTCTGAGCGCCTCTGCCAGGGGTGCGTGAGAAAATTCCGACCATGCAATGGCATCGAACGCTGTACATCTACCTCGCCTGCCTGGCGAGTGCGGCTGCCGTCCAGTTTTTCTGGGGCAGCGCACTCGGCTGGATCGCACTGTCTGTCGGTGCCGGTGTCATGATGACCCTGCGCCGCCACCAGGCGCACCGGGTTGCCCTCTGGGCCAAAGCACCCTCGGAGTCCAGCCCGCCGACTGATGTGGGCCCTTGGGAGCCTGTCGTCAAAGCTTTACACAAGCACACAAGGGAGCAGGAAACCATCCTCAACGAGTCAATCGAAAATACGACCGCCGTCATGGCTGCAGCGCAAGCGCTGCCAGTTGGCGTGATTGCACTTGACCAGGACCTTTCCATCAACTGGTTCAACCGCGCAGCGCGTGACCAGCTCAACCTGAATGAAAACACGGATCTCGGTCAGAGTATCCTGCATCTGATCAGACACCCTGAGTTCTTGCGCTACAGCAAGCAGCCAACCTGGCCGGAGTCCGTTGTCATCAAGCAGCCCAATGGATCATCCGAAAGGCTGCTAATGCTGCAACTTGTCACCTATCTACGGCACCAGCGATTGCTGATCACCCGGGACCTGACCCAGATCGACCGGCTCGAGACCACACGCAGGGACTTCGTGGCAAACGTTTCGCATGAGTTACGCACACCACTCACGGTACTAGCGGGCTTTCTTGAAACCATCATTGAAGCGCCCGATGATGCAATTCCGGAGCCGCTGCGCAAGCAGTATCTACAACTGATGCAAACCCAGGCAACGCGCATGCAGACACTAGTTGCCGATCTCCTGACCCTGTCGGATCTGGAGAACAGCCCGCAAGCTGACCAGGCACTGGTTGATGTTCCTCATCTGTTAAACACAGCAATCGAACAAGGGATTGCCCTCTCAGATGGCCGGCATGAGATCAAGTTCGATATCGACCCGGATCTCAAGCTACTGGGCGCCGCTTCCGAACTCGCCTCGGCATTCTCGAACCTCATCACTAACGCAATCCGCTATACCCCAGATGGTGGAAAGATCAAGATTCGCTGGTGCCGGACACCGGATGGCAAAGCTCGCTACAGCGTCAAGGACACGGGCATCGGCATATCGACAGAGCATTTGCCACGCCTGAGCGAAAGGTTTTACCGGGTTGATCGCAGCCGCTCCCGTGATGTCGGCGGAACTGGACTTGGCCTGGCAATCACCAAGCATATCGCCATGAGACATGATGCGACACTGGATATTGAAAGCCGCCTTGGCAAAGGAAGTACATTTAGTCTGAGTTTTGATGCAAGGCGCATTGCGCCGGCGGTAAACTGACGCTTTAACATGTCAACCCTGCCACCAGGAGTCTCGCTGTCATGCCAGCTGCCACGCCATCCATGCCCCCCTTCCATCTGGCCTTCCCGGTTCGTGACCTTGCCGAAGCCCGTCAGTTCTACGGAGAACTGCTCGGCTGTCCCGAAGGCCGCAGCTCTGACGAGTGGGTGGACTTCAATTTCTACGGCCATCAGATCGTTGCACACCTCTCTCCGGACGAGTGCACCCAGGCTGCAACGAGCTCGGTCGACAGCCAGCAAGTTCCGGTTCGTCACTTCGGAGCGGTTTTGTCGATCCCCGAGTGGGAGGTACTGGCAGACAAGCTCAAATCGGTCGGAACGAAGTTCGTAATAGAACCATACGTCCGTTTTAAAGGCGAGGTAGGTGAGCAAGCCACAATGTTCTTCCATGACCCATCTGGCAATGCCATCGAAATCAAGGCATTCAAGGACATGAGCTCCCTGTTTGCGAAGTGACAGGCCAGTACACATGGCATTTGACACTCCTCCCAGATTCCGTCACCAGGGTGATCGCTGTCTGACGGTCGATCTGGGTGAACGTATTGACGAATCGACCGGACTACGATGTCTGGCGCTCGCTGCGCGGCTTCGCTCAGACGAAATCGATGGCGTCCTCGACGTAGTCGCCTCCTTTGTGTCGGTGACGGTCTATTTTGAGCCATCTGCGGGACTGGGCAAGGATCCTGCTGCCCTTTTGCAACAGAAGATCCTCGCTCACATTAGCGCCATAGGTGCACAAGGCGAGGATGGGCTGTCCAGAATCCAGGGCCGGCATATCGTGATCCCGGTCTGCTATGGTGGCGAGCACGGCCCAGACCTGATGGACGTTGCCAGTGCGATGGGACTGTCTGCGCAGGCGGTCATCGACGCGCACGCAGCAGAGCCGCTGCGCGTATTTCTGCTTGGGTTCGCACCGGGGCATCCATACATCGGCATTCACGACGAGCGATTTGCAATCCCCAGACGTGACACGCCCAGAACCGCAGTACCAGCAGGCTCGGTCGGCATCGCCAACCAACAGAGTACGATCTACCCTAACCGGCTACCCGGAGGCTGGCACATCATTGGCGCAACCCCGCTCAGACTGTTCAATCCGGACGCCGAATCTCCAACACTGTTGCAACCAGGAGACGAGGTACGATTCGAGCCGATCAACAGCGCGCAGTTTGACGTGATTCGCGCACGCCAGATGGAGTCGTCCACATGACGCTGCGCATAGAAAAGCCCGGCCTGCTGTCCTCATTTCAGGACAAAGGTCGATGGGGGCATCAGCATCTTGGCGTTTCGGTAACGGGCGCCATGGACGTGCAGGCCCATCATGTAGCCAACCTCCTGGTTGGTAACGAGAGGGACTGGGCAACACTCGAGATGACCTTGATCGGACCGACGATCCAGTTTGAAAAATCCTGCTGCATCAGTCTCACGGGCGCAGACATGGATGCGCGCTGCGACGGTCGTCGCATTGTCCCTTACCGTCCCATTCTGATTCAGGCTGGCCAGACGCTGAAGCTGGGCACCACAAAAACCGGTGCCAGAACATACATGGCCGTTCATGGCGGATTCAATCTGCCTGTCGTCATGGGGAGCCAGAGCACTTATCTGCGCGCCGGACTGGGTGGCTGGCAGGGGCGGGCCCTGCGCAAGGGCGACAGCATCGATATCAATCGCAGCCTCCCGGACGACACGGCCATGCTGAAAGACCTGGCAGAGCGGATCTGGCAACAGAGCATCTACCTTCCGAGCGTAATCGGGCAGTTGACTGGCAGAAAATCGCTTGTCCGCATCATTCGTAGCCACCTGTGGGGCGAGTTCACACCGGACAGTTGCGCTAGCCTGCTGGCAACCGAATGGCGGATATGCACGGAGTCCGAACGCATGGGCTACCGCCTGGAAGGCCCCAGACTCGAGATGGCACAATCCCGGCAGATGATCTCCGAGGGCGCTGCGTTTGGTACCATCCAGGTTCCCGGCTCCGGCCAGCCCATCATTCTGATGGCTGATCGCCAGACAACAGGTGGCTACCCAAAGATTGCAACCGTCGCGAGCGTCGATCTGCCGATTCTGGCACAGAAAAAGCCAGGCGATCTGGTGCGCTTCACACTGATCGATCATTCTCAGGCCCAACGGCTAGATGCAGTTCGCGAAGAAGCGTTCGCCGTGCTTCGTGTTGACATGGCGCGAGTGCGACAATTACTTTCGGAAGCGCTGGAACCAGAAACCATTGAACAAAAGGGGATCGCAATTGAACCTGAAGCTTGATCTGAACTGTGACATGGGGGAGAGTTTCGGGACCTGGAAAATGGGGCACGACCGGGCCATCATGCCTTATGTGTCCTCAGCCAACATCGCCTGCGGGTTTCACGCAGGCGACCCAGCCACAATGCGCGAGACAGTTGCCTGTGCAATTGCTCACGGCGTTGCCATCGGCGCACACCCGGGACTACCGGATTTGCAGGGGTTTGGACGTCGTTTCATGCAGATTACCGAGCAGGAGGCCTATGACATGGCTGTCGTGCAGATCGGTGCGCTCGCAGGCGTCGCCGCCTCACAAGGCGCAAAGCTGAACCACGTCAAGGCTCACGGCATGCTTTACAACATGGCCGTCAAGAACCAGGCACTTGCCAGAGGGCTCGCCAGAGCCGTGCACGACGTCGACCCTTCACTGGTGTTTTTTGGGTTGGCAGGCACGATCATGATTGATGAAGCCAAAGCACTCGGACTTCGAACCGCGAGCGAAGTGTTTGGCGACCGCTCCTATCAGTCAGACGGCAGCCTGACTCCACGCAATCTGCCGGGCGCCATGATCACAGATGTCAGTCTGTCGATTGAGCAAGTTTTAAGAATGGTAAAAGAAAAGATCTTCATCGCCCAGGATGGCACACAAGTCCCGGTCCAGGCCGACACCCTGTGCCTGCACGGAGATCAGCCTGATGCCGTATCGTTCGCACAAGCGATCCGCAATGCCCTGAAAGAGGCAAACATAGAAGTCGGGGCGCTCTAGTCCAGCCAGATGACTCTCCGGTGAAGCTGGTAGCAGGGGCAATAGCCCGTCGCAAATGAAGCCCCTCGAAGATCATTTCGAGGGGCTTCATTATTCAACGCATCATCGATCGGTCAAACCAGAACGCGTTCGATACCACCATTGTTGGCCTGATTGACATAATCTTCCATCCAGGTTGGTCCGAGAATGTGCCTGGCCATCTCGACCACGATGTAGTCTGCATTCGCACCGGTGTCATCACCATAACGTGACAAGCCTTGCAAACAGGACGGGCACGAGGTCAGCATCTTGAGTTCGCCCGTAAACCCGTCTGCGCGCAGGGTTGATACGTTCTTCTCCAGTTCCTGCTCCTTTCTGAACCTGACCTGCGTCGAGATGTCAGGACGTGTCACCGCGAGCGTGCCTGACTCCCCGCAGCAGCGATCAGTCTTGATCGCATCATCACCAACCAGCGACCGTACGGTCTTCATGGGATCCTGAAGCTTCATAGGTGTATGACAGGGGTCGTGGTACATGTATCGAACGCCCTGGATACCCTCAAGTTTGACATTCTTTTCCAGCAGATACTCGTGAATGTCAATCAGTCGGGAACCAGGGAAGATCTTGTCAAACTCGTATCCCTGCAGTTGGTCGTAGCAGGTGCCACAACTCACCACCACCGTCTTGATATCCAGATAGTTCAGTGTGTTGGCTACGCGATGAAACAGAACCCGGTTATCGGTGATGATTTTCTCTGCCTTGTCGTACATGCCGTTGCCACGCTGAGGATAACCACAGCACAGGTAGCCGGGTGGAAGAACTGTTTGCACTCCTGCGTGCCAGAGCATAGCTTGCGTGGCCAGACCAACCTGAGAGAAAAGCCGCTCTGAGCCACATCCCGGAAAGTAGAAGACAGCTTCCGAATCAACCTTGGTCCTTACCGGATCACGAATAACCGGAACGTAGTTCGCATCCTCGATATCAAGCAGCTTGCGAGCCGGCTTCTTGGGGAGTCCACCTGGCATTTTCTTGTTAATGAAGTGCACTACCTGTTCGCGCAGAGGTGCCTTGCCGACTGTCGCCGGCGGCTTCCCGGTCTGCTTGTGAGCCACTTTGGACAGAAGATTGTTAGCCGTGCGCTGAAGCTTGTAGCCGACTGAAACCATGGCGGTCCGGGTGGCATTGATCGTAGCCGGATCCTTGGCGTTCAGAAAGAACATGGCTGCCGTCGTACCAGGATTAAAGGACTTGCGTCCCATGCGGCGCAAAAGCGCACGCATATTCATGGAGACTTCCCCGAAATCGATGTCGACCGGACAGGGTGTGTAGCATTTATGGCAAACAGTGCAGTGATCTGCAACGTCCTCGAACTCTTCCCAGTGCTTCAGACTGACACCACGGCGAGTCTGCTCCTCGTACAGGAAGGCTTCAATCAAAAGCGATGTGGCGAGAATCTTGTTGCGAGGTGAATACAGCAGATTCGCGCGTGGCACATGGGTTGCACACACGGGCTTGCACTTGCCGCAACGCAGACAGTCCTTGATCGACGTACTGATGTTGCCGATATCGCTTTGCTGCATGATCAGCGACTCGTGACCAAGCAATCCGAAACTTGGCGTCCAGGCGTTTCTCAAGTCTGATCCGGGCATGAGTTTGCCTGCATTGAAATGGCCCTGAGGATCGATACGATCCTTATAGTCTTTGAACGGTTTGAGCTCAACATCAGTCAGAAACTCAAGCTTGGTCAGGCCAATTCCATGCTCACCCGATATCACCCCGTCCAGATCACGCGCAACCTGCATGATACGCACCACCGTCTCGTTGGCCTCGCGCAGCATGGCGTAGTCTTCCGAATTGACCGGAATATTGGTGTGCACATTACCGTCACCCGCATGCATATGTAACGCAACAAATACGCGGCTCTTGAGAACTTTGGCGTGCACGGCCTGTAATTCGTTCAAAACAAGAGAGAGATCGTTGCCGCCAAGGATGTCTTCCAGATGCCGCAAAATCTCCACTTTCCATGAGATGCGCAGTGTTCGGTCCTGAACAACATCGAACAGCGTGGCATCCGGCTGCTGTTGCAGTCGCATCTGCGCCACCTGAACCAGCGATTCGAGTCCGTAACGCGCAAACACCGTGACTGCGTCAGAGAGCGCTGTATCCAGGTGATCAAGCACCCACTGCCATCGAACCCGGACACTGTCCAGAAGTTCAAGCACCTGCTGACGCCGCTGGGCAAGAAGCTCGTCACTCGACAGTCCGTCAACCAGCTTACCCTTGGGAAAGGGCTCATCAAGGCGGGTGACAAGCTGATCGATCAGGCGAAGCTTGTTGCGCGTTGAAAGCTCAATATTGATACGCTCGATCGCATCGGTGTACTCACCCATGCGATGCAACGGTATCACAACATCTTCATTGATTTTGAAAGCGTTGGTATGACGTGCGATCGCGGCAGTTCGTGAGCGGTCGAGCCAGAATTTCTTGCGAGCTTCCGGGCTGACAGCCACAAAACCCTCGCCATGACGGGTGTTGGCCATTCGCACGACTTCACTACAGGCTGCAGCAACCACTGCGTCTTCATCGCCAACTATGTCACCGATCAGAACCATCTTTGGAAGACCACCGCGCTTGCTCTTGGTCGCATAACCGACCGCTCTCAGGTAGCGCTCGTCCAGGTGCTCGAGGCCCGCCAGAATGGCGCCCCCGAGCGGGTCTGTGCATCCAGATAATCCTTGATCTCGACAATCGACGGAATCGCGTTTCTCGCCTGTCCGAAGAACTCGAGACAGACCGTACGGGTATGTGCAGGCATGCGATGCACCACCCAGCGTGCTGCCGTGATGAGCCCATCACAGCCTTCCTTCTGTACGCCGGGCAGTCCCGACAAGAACTTGTCCGTCACATCCTTGCCAAGCCCGACCTTGCGAAACGTGCGCCCTTCAATCTCGAGCGTCTCGCTACGTAATACTCGCTCACCCGGCGCCTGTTGCCCATCTGACCAGGAAAGCTCGAACCGGGCCACGTCCACATCGTGAATCTTGCCCAGGTTGTGACCAACCCGGGTGACATCCAGCCAGTTTCCCTCCGGATCAACCATGCGCCACCACGCCAGGTTGTCCAGCGCAGTTCCCCAGAGCACCGCCTTTTTGCCACCTGCATTCATGGCAACGTTTCCGCCGACACAGGACGCATCGGCCGAGGTCGGGTCAACCGCAAAAACGTAACCGGCATGCTCGGCCGCCTCAGCCACACGGCGAGTCACAACCCCCGCACCAGTACGGATGGTGGCAACAGGCTGATCAAGACCCGGCAACGGCGTGAGTTCAACCTCTCCCAACGTTTCGAGCTTCTCGGTATTGATCACTGCGCTGCGCCAGGTGAGAGGCAGGGCACCACCTGTGTAGCCAGTTCCGCCCCCTCTGGGAATGATGGTCAGCCCCAGATCAATACAGCCGCGCACCAGGGCCGCCATCTCGCTCTCGTCGTCTGGCGTCAGTACGACAAACGGATACTCGACTCGCCAGTCAGTTGCATCAGTGACGTGCGACACACGCGAGAGTGCGTCAAACTTGATGTTGTCACGCGCGGTCAGCTTGCCCAGCACTCGGGAGACCTGTTTGCGTAGCGCGCCGGTCTGACTAAAGCTCTGTTCGAAATCTGTGACCGCACGTCGGGCATGCTTTAGCAGTGCCGCCACTTTCTCGTCACGCTCCAGGTTATCAGATGCCCGTCGCGTGTCGACCTCTCGCAACCTGTGCTGCAACGCCTCAATCAGCAACTTGCAACGTTTCGGGTTATCAAGAAGGTCATCCTGGAGATAGGGGTTGCGCTGGACCACCCAGATATCGCCCAGCACCTCGTACAACATGCGCGCCGAGCGACCAGTCTGGCGCTCCTGCCTGAGCTCGCTCAGCAGAGTCCAGGCCTGCTCGCCAAGAAGGCGACAAACCACTTCCCTGTCAGAGAATGACGTGTAGTTATACGGAATCTCTCGCAGACGTGTATCTGGATGACTGGCTGGCTTGGACGCAAGCAGGTGACTGGCTATAGGAGCATTCATGGAGACTTTTTGCTGACAGCTCGGAAACGGCGGTCGTCAAACAAAATTCGACCGGCAAACACGCATTTTAGGGCACTGGACGGACTTGTTCAGCGTTGCCCACAGTTCCTTCCAGAGTTTGGGGAGATACGAGGCAACCCCTGCGGCAACTGGCCCGGGCTACCCAGCGATGGGAACCTGTCTCCCGGAGTCACCTCTTTCGGAGACCTTCAATCTACAAATCAGATCACTGGAGTCAACCAGGCGAGCGTCGCGTACCGGCCAAACTTGCCCAGCGCAATCCAGAATACACACGCCTGGAAGGACAGTCGCAGACTCCCTGCAATCAGACACAAAGGGTCTCCAATGACCGGCAGCCATGACATCACCAGAGCCAGTGGGCCAAACCGCTCCACGCTGGCTCTTGCCCGGGCAGCCACCTTGCCTTCAGGTGCATCATCAGGCCGCCACCTCAACCAGGCCAATCTCAGCCCTCGTCCCATCAGATAGGTAATGACACCACCGAGCGTGTTACCTAGTCCGATCGCAAGTACCGGCATCCACCTCGCAATATCAGGATTGGCGAGCAAATAGGCGACCATCACAGGCTCGGATGCGAGCGGTAACAGCGTGGAGGCAACCAGCCCTGTCACGAACAAACCTGCCAGACCGGCTCCCGCGAGCATCAGAGCAGGTCCTGCGGCCGATCGACATCCCGGATACATCCGTCGTCACTGACCGGTATCTGCTGTAACAACTCAGGCTCCTTGCGCCACAAGGCAGCCAGCCCCGGCATCTCACCTTTACCCGGATGAGCCTGCTGCAAAAGATAGCGATCCACTGCAGTAGCTGACACCGCCACAGGATGGCCTGGCCTGTCAGCATAGGTCGGACGCCAGACAGCAGACCGGCGTGCAGCGATACCGTCCATCAACCGCGCACACATCAGACGATAGGTGTCAGGGGCAATAAATGGCATATCGCCCAGCGCGATCAGCCACCCGTCTGGCGGCTCACTGGCAACCGCCCTGGCACTGGCCCGCAGCCCGCAACGCAGCGTCGCACCTGGTCCTGCGTCTGCCTGCGAACAGACCACCACATTCACGGCCAGGCCGGCAAACTCCCTCACCAATCCGCTGCTGTGTGGTCCGACGACCACAGTCAGGTGATCGACCCACGGCAACAGCCGACTGGCACTCGCAACAACAAGCACCTCTCCGTGTGCAAGACGGGCACGCAGCTTCTGTTGCTTTCCGTCAGGGTCAAAGCGACGACCTCGACCGGCAGCAAGCAGCAAACCGCCAATCCTCGATGGCACGTGGGATAATGAAAAAGATTCCTGGTTCATGAGTTTTTATGTCTACTGATTACCTGAAACGCATCCTGACATCCAGAGTGTATGACGTTGCCATCCAGACACCGCTGGAAAAGGCCAAAGCACTTTCGGAGAGAACGGGCAATACTGTACTGTTCAAACGCGAAGACACCCAGCCCGTCTTCAGTTTCAAGCTTCGTGGTGCCTACAACAAGATGGCACTTCTGAGTCCGGCGGCACGAGCGCGCGGCGTGATCGCTGCATCAGCGGGCAATCACGCACAAGGTGTTGCGCTGGCGGCCTCCAGACTAGGCTGTCGGGCAGTCATAGTGATGCCAACCACGACGCCTCCGGTGAAGATTGAGGCCGTCAGACGTTTAGGTGCCGAGACAGTGTTGTTCGGAGACAGTTTCACCGATGCCTACGAAAAAGCCACCGAGCTGGAGAAAGCCGAACAGTTGACCTTTGTTCACCCGTTCGACGATCCGGACGTCATTGCCGGTCAGGGCACGATCGCGATGGAGATACTGCACCAGCATCCGGACTCAATCGACGCAGTGTTCGTGGCCATTGGCGGTGGCGGACTGATTGCAGGAGTTGCCGCGTATATCAAGCAGCTACGCCCGGAGATCAAAGTGATCGGCGTGCAGACCGAGGACTCGGACGCCATGATTCGCAGTATCAGGGCCGGCAAGCGGATTCGGCTCAACGACGTCGGACTTTTCTCGGACGGTACCGCAGTCAAGCAAGTCGGCGTGGAAACCTTCAAACTGGTAAAAGAGTTTGTTGACGACTTTGTGACAGTCGACACGGACGAGATCTGCGCGGGCATCAAAGACGTGTTTCAGGATACGCGCAACATTCTCGAACCGGCTGGTGCACTGGCGATCGCAGGCGCCAAGCGTTACATGAGCGAACATCGCTGGCAGGGAAAAACCGTGGTGGCGATCGCCTGCGGTGCCAACATGAATTTCGACCGGTTGCGGTTTGTCGCTGAAAGAGCAGAAGTGGGTGAGGCCAAAGAGGCTTTGTTTGCGATCACCTTGCCGGAAGAGCGTGGCAGTTTCCGGCAACTATGCGAACTGGTCGGTCCGCGAAATGTGACAGAGTTCAATTACCGCATTTCAGATGCCGAGAAAGCGCACGTGTTTGTCGGCATCCAGATCGGCAATCCAAAAGAGCCCGAACGTATTGCAAGCGAGTTTGAGAAAAAGAGCTTCCCGACCATTGACCTGACTCACAACGAAATGGCCAAAACCCACCTCCGCCACATGGTGGGTGGCCGCAGTGGTCTGGCCGACAATGAGTTGCTGTATCGATTCGAGTTTCCGGAAAGGCCGGGCGCCCTGATGCGGTTTCTCAACACCATGAATCCGGACTGGAACATCAGCCTGTTCCACTACCGTAATCAGGGAGCAGATTACGGTCAGATTCTGGTCGGCATTCAGGTACCTCCAGGCCAGAAAACGCGCTTCAAGGCATTTCTGAGCGAAATCGGATACCCGCACTGGAATGAAACGGATAACCCTGCATACCGGCTATTTCTGTGATCGCAAGCCAAGTCGGGCGACAGATAAACTGTCGCCCGATCCTGTCAGCCGGCAGCCCGCACGTAGATGTTTGACGAGGCTTCCAGCGCGTTCTCGCGAGCGATCTGAACATCGGCTGCGGCAGCAACAGCCACGCCAAGCCGGCGTTTCACAAAGGACTGCGGTTTACCGAACAGCCGCAGATCGGTGCCCGGGATCGCCAGTGCCTGGGCCATGCCTTCAAACACCACGGCATCGGCATCGACTCCCCCGTAAATGACACTGCTGGCCGCCGGTGAGCGAAGCGTGACATCGACTGGCAACCCGAGCAACGCCCTCGCATGCAGTTCGAACTCGCTCTGCACCTGGGCAGCCAGCGTCACAAGACCCGTATCATGGGGGCGAGGGCTGACCTCCGAGAACCAGACCTGATCGCCCTTGACAAACAACTCCACCCCAAAAATCCCCAGTCCGCCCAGATTGCTGGTCACAGCCAGCGCGATCTCTCTCGCACGCTCGAGCGCCTTCGGATTCATGGGCTGGGGCTGCCAGCTCTCGACATAATCACCATCAACCTGTCTGTGCCCGATCGGCTCACAGAAATACGTCTGGACATCACCGTCCGGGTTACGGGCCCGGACGGTCAACAGCGTGATCTCGTACTCGAAGTCGATCCAGCCTTCCACAATCACACGCCCGGCCCCGGTCCGTCCGGCTGTCTGCGCCCTGGACCAAGCAGACTCGATATCGGCGTCACTTCTAAGCAGACTCTGCCCTTTACCGGAAGAAGACATCACAGGCTTGACCACACAGGGAAACCCGACAGCGGCAACGCCGTCACGTAGTTCTTGCAAAGTATCAGCAAACCGGAAGTCCGAGGTTTCCAGTCCAAGCGTTTGCGCAGCCAGACGACGAATTCCCTCGCGGTTCATAGTCAATTGTGCCGCGCGTGCAGTCGGGGTCACTCGAAGTCCGTTCTTTCCCTCGATTTCAACCAGAAGATCAGTCGCGATTGCTTCGATCTCCGGTACGATGACATGTGGCTGGTACTGGTCGATCACCGCCTGCAACGCCTGTCTGTCGGTCATATCGACGACCACCGCGTGATGGGCAACCTGATGACCCGGTGCGTTGGGGTACCGATCCACGGCGATGACTTCCACGCCTAATCGTTGCAAGGCAATGATGACCTCCTTGCCAAGCTCCCCCGAGCCGAGGGTCATGACTTTGAGGGCAACAGGACTCAGCGGAGTGCCCCAGACAGGGGTATCAGGCAAAGACATCAGGTTCTCCAGAACAAAATAATGCCCGGGCTCTCACCAGGCCATGCTGCTCCGTGTTTTAACACGCTGTGAAACGTCTGACACGACCCGCCTCCCAGAGCGACCCTGGTTGTGCCTGCCAAAGGCAGAGTCCAGAAGCCCTCTCCTCAGACCGCCCACCCAGAGCCAGATCGCTGGGGAATTCCCTCGCGATGTTTTAAAATCAGCAAATGAGAGAAGAATTAGAAATCCGCAACAATGCCGAGCCGATCCTTGCCGACGGCAAGCGAACCCTGGAAATCGAAAGTCTGGCCATCAAATCCCTGAGTGAACGGCTGGGTCCGCCATTCGTGACCGCCGTCCGGGCGCTACTGGACTGCCGGGGACGCATCATCGTAAGTGGGCTGGGCAAGTCTGGACATATCGCCAGAAAAATTGCTGCCACACTGAGCTCGACCGGCACGCCCTCACTTTTCATGCACGCCGCAGAAGCGCTGCATGGCGATCTGGGCACCATGACCCGTGAGGACTTGCTGGTCGCGATTTCGTACTCGGGATCAGGACAGGAATGGCAGGCGATCGTGCCCGGCGCAAGAAGACTCGGCATCACCGTCATCGCCATCACAGGCAATCCTGAGTCCGAGCTGGCTCGACTATCTGATCACTGCCTGGACATTGCGGTGCAGAGCGAGGCGTGTCCGCTGAATCTTGCCCCCACAACCAGCACGACCGTCACACTTGCGCTCGGTGATGCACTGGCAGTCGCCTGCCTGAATGCGCGCCAGTTCAACGCACACGATTTTGCGCGCGCGCATCCGGGTGGCACCCTTGGCCGGCGTCTGCTGACCCGGGTTGCCGATGTCATGCGCACTGGCCCGGCCATGCCCGTAGTGCAGTCAACCGCCTCAATCACCGAAACTCTGGAAGAAATGTCACGCAAGGGCATGGGCATGACAGCTGTTGTCGACGAAAACGGACAAGCTGTCGGTATCTTTACAGACGGCGACCTCAGGCGCCTGCTGGAACAAAAGGGGGACGTTCGCAGTCTGTCAGTGACTGCGGGCATGACAGCTAATCCCCAGCTGATCGATGCTCTGGCCATGGCCATTGATGCCGCCAAGATCATGGACGATCGCAAGATCACCCAGTTGCTGGTTGCCGATACACACGGCAAGCTTGCCGGCGCCCTTCACATGCACGATTTGATGCACGCAAAGATCATATGACTGAACAAGTTTCCCATCCCGCTGAAGCACTCATCCTCGCACGGGCTCCTGCCAGTGTTATACAGCGTGCCGCAAGCGTTCGGCTCATGGTTTTCGATGTCGACGGCATTCTGACCGACGGCAGTCTCTGGTACTCCGAGCAAGGCGAAATGCTCAAGCGGTTCAATGTCCTTGACGGACATGGCCTCAAGATGCTGGCCACCAGCGGAGTGAAGGTCGCGTTGATCACCGCCCGTCAGGGTCCTATCGTGGCCATGCGGGCAGCCGAACTCGGTATTGGCGATGTCACTCAGGGCGCACGAGACAAAGGTCTGGCGCTGACCACACTGGCCTCACAGCATGAGATTGCACTGGAGCATGTCGGTTACATGGGAGACGACATCATTGACATGCCTGCCCTCCAGCGAGCAGGATTTGCCGTCACGGTGCCCAATGCGCCAGCCTACGTTGCGCAAGGCGCGCACTGGACGACTCAGGTTCCGGGTGGACATGGCGCAGTGAGAGAGTGCTGCGACCTGATCCTGGCTGCGCAGGGCCGGCTCGGCGCACAGTTTCGTCCTGACCGGGTGATTCCGGGTGGCGTGACCCAATGAAATCTGAATCTCGATGAAGGACCGATTGCCCACCATTGCATCAATCCTGATTCTGATTGCTCTTGTGATCGGAACCTGGATTGCTGCCGAGTACACCACACGAGCCGTGGAGCTTGATGCACCGGCTCGGGCCACGCACGACCCCGACACATGGGCACGTAACGTCACCATCATCCGCACGAACGAAACAGGATTGGCATATAACCGGCTGGAAGGTGACTACATGGAGCACTTTCCGGATGACGACTCCTACGAGATCCAGCTCCCGAGAGCCTTCAACATGCAGCCCGATTCACCGGTAACTGTTGCGACCTCCAACACAGCAGCCATACTGGATCAAGGTGACCGCATCCTGATGAAGGGCGATGCGGTCATGATCCGGCTCGGCGACGAGCAGACCGAGCCGCTAAACATCACCAGCGATGAAATCCACCTGCTTGCCGAAGAGGATGTCGCCTACACTGAGCTACCCGCGGTCGCTGTACGCGGCATGTCCCGCCTGTCGGGTACCGGCATGCACTATGACAACAAGACTCGCGAACTCAATGTCTACAAATCGAGCGACCTTGAGATAGCGCCTCGGATGACACAAGAGGGGAGTGAATCAGAATGAAAAAGCCGCTTTTAACGGCCGCACTGCTGCTGAGCATGTCTCTGGGCGGAACGGCTTTCGCGCAGACGGGCTTTCTTGACAGTGCGACATCGGGCGACGGAGCACAGGAAGACCCTGCAACCCAGATCCTGTCCGACACACTGACCTACAACGACACCAGCAAGACAAGCCGGTTTACCGGAAATGTGATCATGACCCGTGGTCCGCTGACGATGACCGCCGACCAGCTTGACCTGAAGGAAGATGACGAAGGTTTCCAGTACGGCACAGCGACCGTTGCCGCGGGTAAGCGAGTCTATATCCGTCAGGAGAACCCGGCGAAGTTCGAGGTGCTGGTCGGGCTGGGAGAGCGAGCAGAGTACGACGGCAGGCATGAAACGTTTGATTTGATCGACAGGGCGCTACTGGTTCGCTTTATCTGCGGCAGGCCGTTTGACACCATCAGCGGAGAACGCGTCAGGTATGACCAGAAATCCGATACTTACCGTGCGTTTGGAGGCCCGGGGTCAGAGAACCCGCAAGGGCGGGTACGCTCAATTGCTCAGCCACGCAGCAAGATTGATGCTGCCATCGAGGCTTGTAGCAAACTGCAGGCATCCGGCGCCAGCATTCCCGAAGTTCCCCGAATGCAGTGAAACGGCCTGAAGCACTGACCCCCATTTTTTACTCGACCCCAATGACATCAAACGAGAACATGCCCACCCTGAACACAGAGCCGGCAGCCAGGCAAGGCAGGCTTGCCGCCGTTGGACTGCGCAAGTCTTACGGCGGCAGAATGGTCGTTCAGGACGTTTCACTTTCAGTTGACAGCGGGGAAGTTGTCGGTCTGCTTGGTCCCAATGGTGCTGGCAAAACGACCAGTTTTTACATGATCGTTGGGCTGGTCCGTGCGGAAGCAGGTCGGATATCGATCGATGGTACGCCGATCACAAGCATGCCTATCCATCAGCGTGCGAGACGCGGGCTTTCCTACCTGCCCCAGGATGCTTCGGTGTTCCGGCGACTGACAGTCGAACAAAACATCAGGGCCGTGCTTGAGCTGCAACGCGACGAGCACGGGAAACGTATTGGTCGCAAGGAAATCGGGACCCGGCTCGAGCAACTTCTGGATGAGTTGCAGATTGGCCACTTGCGTGACAACAGTGCTCTTTCATTGTCAGGTGGCGAAAGAAGACGTGTCGAGATCGCCAGAGCACTCGCAACCAGTCCGCGCTTCATTCTTCTGGATGAGCCTTTTGCTGGCGTGGACCCCATCGCAGTGATCGAGATCCAGCGGATCGTGCGATTTCTCAAAGGCCGCAACATTGGTGTCCTGATTACTGACCACAACGTACGCGAAACACTGGGCATTTGTGATCGGGCTTACATCATCAGTGAGGGAACGGTCCTCACGAATGGCAAGCCCGCTGACATCGTCGAAGACGAGGTTGTTCGCAGGGTTTATCTCGGGGAACATTTCCGGATGTAACAACTGGCTCCGGCAAGCTTGATTTCCTGCCTCAACCCGATACACTAAAAGCTCGTACATGAAGTTTCACACGTTGCAGCATCACTTAAGGAGTTGCCTATGAATCTGCAGATCACAGGACATCATCTGGAAGTTACCCCCGCTATACGCGAATACATCGAAACGAAACTCGAGCGGGTCACCAGACATTTCGATCATGTGATCGACACCAAAGTGATGCTGTCGGTCGAACCACTCAAGCACCGGGCAGAAATCACGATGCACGTGCGAGGCAAGGACATCCATTGCGAGTCCGCTCAGGAGAACCTGTATGCAGCAATCGACATTCTGATCGACAAGATCGACCGAAAGGTTGTCCAGCACAAGAACAAGACTCAGAGCCACGCTCACGAGCCTGCAAAACGTCAGTTCGTTGACGAAGATGTGCTCAACTAACGCACTGTTGAGCACTTGTTCGCAACAATCACTGCCATCTCGTGCGGTGATTGTTGCGGTGCCGCATAACCCCTTATAATCAGCGACATGAATCTTCTGTCGCAATTCCTCCCCCCCGATAACATCGTTCTGGACGTACCGGTCACCAGCAAGAAGCGAGCGCTCGAGCAGATTGCCCTCTTACTGGAAAACAACCACGGCCTGGAACGTTCTGGTGTTTTTGACAGCCTGTTTGCGCGTGAACGCCTGGGCTCCACGGGTCTCGGCCATGGTGTCGCGATTCCTCATGGGCGCATCAAGAACCTCAGCAAGCCTTGTGCCGCATTTGCAAGGTTGTCCCAGGCAGTATCATTCGATGCACCTGACGGAGAACCGGTTGATCTGTTGCTCGTGATCATCGTCCCTGAAGAAGCGACGCAGCAACACCTGGACATCCTGGCAGAAGTTGCACGCCGCCTGTCTGATGACTCCGTCCTTGAGTCGTTGCGTCAGGCAACACAACCTTCCGCAGTTTACGATCTGCTCACACGACCAGGTGAGTCCGACGACGACTGAGGTCGGAGGAATATAAATGCTCAGCGTGAAAGACCTGGTGACAGACAACCAGGATGAAATGAACTTCACCTGGCTAGCCGGCACCAGCGGAGAGCTCAGGCGCATTCCCGATGATGGCCGTGCGCCAGCTGACCTGATAGGTCACCTGAATCTCATTCATCCTGCGCGCATACAGGTGTTCGGGCGAGAAGAGATTGCCTATTACACGCGGTTCGACATCAAACGCAGGATCCACCACCTTGAAGAACTGATCGCAGGGGCGTACCTGCGATCCTGCTGGCAGACGGCATCGAAGCGCTGCCAGACATCGTCGACGTATGCGACACGGCCGAAGTCCCCTTGCTGAGCACGACTGTGTCGGCTGCGCAGCTGATTGACCTGCTCAGAATCTATCTCGCCAGAAAGTTTGCCCCTTCTACAATCATCCACGGTGTCTTTATGGATGTACTGGGCCTGGGCGTCCTGATCACTGGCGAGTCGGGGCTCGGTAAAAGCGAGCTGGCGCTCGAACTGATATCAAGAGGGCACGGACTGGTCGCAGACGATGCGGTCGAGCTCTCGCGTACGGCACCGCACGCAATCGATGGCCACTGTCCAGAGCTGCTCCAGAACATGCTGGAAGTCCGCGGACTCGGGCTTCTCAACATCCGGACCATCTTCGGAGAAACATCAGTCCGTCGCAAAATGCGCCTGAAGCTTATCGTGCACCTGGTTCGCGCCAGTGCTCAGGAGAAGTTCGAGCGCCTGCCAATTCAAGATATGACTCAGGATATTCTGGGCGAGCCAATTCGCAAGGTCATGCTGCAGGTCGCTGCGGGCCGGAATCTGGCAGTGCTGGTTGAAGCAGCCGTTCGCAATACTATTTTGAAGCTGCGCGGGATTGACACTCTGCAAGAGTTCATGGAAAAACAGGCGCAGGCGATCTCACGGGAGGCTGGAAATGGATGAACCTCAAGTCAAGTTCATTCTGCTGACCGGCATCTCTGGTGCAGGCAAGTCTGTTGCTCTCAAGTATCTTGAAGACGTCGGCTATGCCTGTGTCGACAATCTGCCCGTCACACTCCTGGACCACTTCATCGAGACCACTCAGAGAGCGGGCGAGACGCGTGTGGCTGTAGCAATCGACGCACGCTCTCCTGGCAACCTGCGATCCCTTCCTGACATCTTGCGGCGCCACCGACTGCAAGGACTCTCGATCCGGGTACTGTTTCTCGACGCTGACGACATCACGCTAGTGCAGCGGTATTCGGAATCCCGACGCCGACATCCCCTCTCCAGGCGACTGACTGATAGCGGCCAGGCACCTGGACTACACGCTTGCATTCAGCAGGAGCGTGAGTTGCTCGACCCGTTGCGCAACCAGGAGCACGTGATCGACACCTCCGGCCTGACGCCGTCCCAGTTGCGTCACTGGATGCAGGAACTAGTAGGCCAGAGTAGACAGCGCGTGATCATGACGATCGAGTCTTTTGCTTTCAAGATCGGATCTCCTCGCGATGCTGACCTGGTGTTCGACGTGCGTTGTCTTCCCAACCCTCATTACGAACCGGCCCTGAAACCCTTGACAGGGCGTGACCCCGCGGTCATCGCCTGGCTCGAGCAATTCGGCGAGGTCAGAGAGATGGTCAATGACATCGAACAATTCGTACGCAAGTGGCTCCCCAGGTACACGACGGACACCCGCGCCTACTTCACAATCGCGATCGGATGTACGGGCGGCCAGCATCGCTCGGTTTACGTGGTTGAGCAGCTAGCCCAACGTTTCGTGGACATTTCTAATCTGCTGGTGAGACACCGAAACCGCCCAGAGTTTTCCTGAGAGGGTCTAATGATGGCTGCCAGGCTAATCCGTATCGCGAATACTGGCTTGATTCTTGCACTCGCGCTGGTTCTGGCCGCATGCTCAGGCGGACGAGGGGGCAGAGGTGGCGGCTACTACATGGACGACGGCCCGCCTCGCAACCCACCGTCAAATCTGGATTCTGTTCCGGATGCTGTGCCAAGAATCGAGCCGCTAGCCAGCGGGCCAAACCGTCCATACACAGTTATGGGCAAGCGATACGTGCCAGACACCAGCGAACGCCCCTATCGAAGGCGCGGGATGGCGTCCTGGTATGGCAAAAAATTCCACGGCAATCCGACCTCGAATGGTGAGCGTTACGACATGTACGCGATGACGGCTGCTCACACGACTCTGCCGATTCCAAGCTATGTGCGGGTGACCCGGATCTCCAACGGCCGAAGCGTCATTGTCCGTGTCAACGATCGTGGTCCGTTTCTTCATAGCAGAGTGATTGACCTGTCTTACGCTGCAGCCCACAAACTCGGGATGGTCGGTCCGGGCAGTGCTGAAGTCCTTGTCGAGCGGATCACCCCAGACGAGATTCGGGCAGGGACATGGGACGGATCTGGTGGAACATTTTCAGTACAGGCCCCACCATCAGCGACCCCTGTCTCGATGCAGTCCATTCCTGCCTCAACGGGTTCTGGTGGCATATTTCTTCAGATCGGCGCATTTCGCGATCTGAACAATGCCCGCGCGCTGGCAAGCCGGGCCGCTGGCAGCGCTCCGCCTGGCAAGACAGTTGAGATAGATCAGCGCACACCGGGCATCTACAGAGTGCGAATCGGACCGTTCGAGAGCAGGGACTCGGCCTTGCGTGAGGCCAGTCCCATTCATCGGTCAATCGGTGTCATGCCCAGCATCTCGACCCTTTGAGCGAGTCAACAACCAGTCGTAACAGACGTCTCTGGACTGCTCTAACACCTGTGCCATGATTCGCGCAGCATCGCGTGTCGAGACTCGTTCAAGCAACGCATTCACCCACCTGGTGGAACCCGCATCAAGCTGCAAAACCGTTTCAGCAGCCTCCGATGCCTGCGCTGCTTGCGGTGCAATCAGCAACACAAATTCACCCTGATTGCGGTGCCGACCGTCTTCCAGCCACTGACGGGCATCGCGCAGAGGCATCATTGCTGTCTCTTCGAACCGCTTGGTTAACTCTCTGGCAAGCCCCACTTGACGCTCATCACCGAAGACTGTCTGCAAATCCTGCAAACATGACTGGATACGGTGCGGTGCCTCAAACGCAATGAGTGTTCCATCATAGTCAGCCCAGCGAGCCAGCACTTTACGCCGGGCACCTGATTTGGCTGGAAGAAAGCCCAGGAACACAAACCCGGGGTGATCATCTGTTGTGGTTCCAAACGTCATCAGTGTCGCAATCACGGAACTCGCACCCGGCAACGCGACGACCGGATAGCCAGCAGCGCGGGCAGCCTGAATCACATGGCCACCAGGATCGCTGACACCCGGGGCACCCGCATCACTCACGAGCGCAACCCGCTGCCCCGATGCGAGACGTTCCAGGATGTCAACGTATCGCTCACGCTCGTTATGCCGGTGGACCGATATAAGGTCCGCCTGAATCTGCCACGCATCCAGCAATACCCGGGTCGCGCGGGTGTCTTCCGCCGCGACAACATCTGCATGCTTGAGTGCATACCATGCGCGGGGCGTGAAATCAGCCAGATTGCCGATCGGCGTTGCCACCACATAAAGTGCAGGTGACGGCCACTGCTGCTGACCCAGCCGGGCACAGGTCTGGTCCCAGATTGTCTGACTGTCGGACTGAGTATCTTTACGCATCGACTGACTACACCTTGTTTGAACACTCGGGCAACATGCCACCCTCACAGTGTAATCGCCCGATTCTGGCCCTTCTCTCATCAGGTCGTGGTGTGCAGATTCCTCTACAATCCGCCAGTACAGCCCGCACCCAGCCGTACTGCATCGGGATCCAGCCAGGCTTTTGTGGCTGGCTGCTCCGTAGCACCACCCCCAGACAACCGATCCGACTCCGGTTCACCGCCAATGCTGAACATTACAGACGCCCAGATCACACGCGACCTCAAACCGATCCATGCTCTGCTCAACGAAGTGATCGAGACCTCGACAGCCCTTTATGACTACCAGCCACGCCCTCTGGCACAAGTCAGTCAATGGATGGCAGACAAACTGGCGCTAGGGCTTCCCGTCAGAGTCGCGCTTGACGAACAGGAACGGTTTCTCGGCTTTGCAACGTTCGGGCCATTCCGGCCCCACCCGGCTTACAAGTACACGGTCGAACACTCAATATATGTTGATTCGGCCGCACGCGGTCAAGGAATTGGCTCTGCAATGCTGGAAGACATTGTGCAATGTGCCATTGATCGCAACCTGCATCTGATCGTCGGCGCGATCGATGCCGACAACACGGCAAGTATTGCCCTTCATCGCCGGCACGGTTTCATCCAGGCGGGCGTCATTGAACAAGCCGGGTTCAAATTTGGTCGCTGGCTGGACCTGGCCTTGCTGCACAAGCGACTACCCACACCTGAGGATCCCCAGGACGGTTAAACCCTTCAACTCACAGGGGAATGGGGAACGCACAGGCCACCAAAGGGTCTGAGCTGAAACCTTACCTGTTGAGATTAATGTGTCGGGATCCAGATCTGCTATCTTTTAGCAGAATGATCCAAAAAGTCGAACCAGGTGAAACAACCATGCCCCACAACCCCTACATGCTGACAGAACTGTTTGAAGCCAACAAGAACTGGGTCAACAACGTAACAGCCCAGGACAAGGACTTTTTCCGTCGTCTGGCAGAGCAGCAATCCCCTGAGTATCTCTGGATAGGCTGCTCCGACTCCAGGGTGCCGGCCAACCAGATCACAGGACTGGCGCCTGGTGAGGTATTCGTCCACAGAAACATCGCCAATGTGGTGGTGCATACAGACCTGAACGTCCTGTCCGTGATCCAGTTTGCAATCGAGATGCTCAAAGTCAAGCACATCATTGTCGTTGGTCACTATGGATGCTCAGGCGTTAAAGCCGCCATGGAGCATCGCCGCATCGGTCTGGCCGACAACTGGATACGGCACGTCAAGGACGTAAACCAGAAGCACGAAACCTACCTGGGCAGCCTGACCCGGGCCGATGAGCGACTTGATCGTCTGTGCGAACTCAACGTCATCGAGCAGGTGGTCCATGTTTGCCAGACAAGTAGTGTGCAGGATGCGTGGGAACGAGGACAATCTCTGACCGTTCATGGCTGGGCCTATGGCGTGAAAGACGGCATCGCCAGGGATCTTGGCATCAGTCTAGCCAGCCCGGAAGAACTTGAAGAACGCTATCAAGCCGTGATCACCCGGCGATACCCACGAGACTGAATGATGAAGCGCACCCTGGGACGCAGTCTGCTATTTGTGCTGTTCGTTGTAATGACCAGTGCAGCAATCAAGTGGATCGTCGATGGTGAGCGTATCGCACAGGCGAGCTCGTTAGGCTGGCATCAGTTGCCCCGTAATTCCGCGCAAATCCTGCCACCCTCAACACCAGACTCGGATGCGGTGATCATGGTGATGGCAGCACCGACTTACGGCTGGCGCGGTTACTTTGCAATTCATCCCTGGATCATCTACAAGGAAGGGGGCCAGACTCGCTATGAGCGCTATGAGGTCATTCGCTGGGGGGCGGCGACAGTGTTGTGAGACGAAACCGGGCACAACCTGATGCGCTATGGTTTGGTTCTGAGCCGCAAGTGCTCGCGCGGGTTGAAGGCCCCCTGGCAGCAACCCTGATAGAGCCCGTCAGGCAGGCTATCGCATCGTACCCTTATGACGGGATTTACCGGACATTTCCCGGTCCTAACAGCAACACATTCCTGGCGCATATCGGCAGAGAGGTTCCCGAACTCTCCCTGGACATGCCGCCCACAGCAATCGGCAAAGACTATCGTCCCCTGACCGACCCGATCGGAAGACCACCTTCTGGAGAAGGTATTCAGTTCTCTCTGGCAGGGTTGCTGGGTCTGATCGCCAGTCCACAGGAAGGAATTGAGTTCAACTTTCTGGGCCTGGGGTTCGGAGTTGATGTGACGTGTCCTGCAATTCGCTTGCCTTTTGTGGGGCGACTAGATTTCACTGGAACCAGTCACGCAGACGAGTGCGCATGATCGCCTGAAGACAGCCACAATGCGCTAACCTGGTATCGCTGGCTTGCCTAAGTCAACGCAAAGTGTAACCGCCATGAATACACGTAAATACCCGCTCGCAGGACGTATCTTGCACTGGATCGTCGCCATACTGGTCCTGGGACTTGCCAGTACAGGACTTTGGATGGTGAGCAGGGCCGGTGCAGATCTGTGGGATGATCTGACCAACTCACTCTATGCCTGGCATAAGGCCATGGGATTTGCAGTGCTCCTTCTGATGCTCATCCGGGTACTGGTCAAGCTGTTCTGTGCTCAGCCCGGGCCGGTCGCATCGCTCTCCCCGGCAACGCGCAAGATAGCCGCCAGTGTTCACGGACTGCTGTATCTGCTGCTTCTGGTTATTCCCCTAATGGGCTGGGCGGGCGTGACAGCGTTTCCCGCTCTAGGGATTAACGCAAATTTGAGTCTGCCTGCCATGCCAGGCATCAGCACCGACCAAGCCCTCGCAAAGCAATTCTTCGAGATACATTCAACACTGGCATTCGTACTGATCGGATTGACCGCACTGCACATCGCTGCTGCACTCAGGCACTGGCTGATCAACAAAGACGAGGTACTTGATCGTATGCTGTTCTGTCAGGCATCATGCTCACGACAAAGACATAAAGGAGACATCCCCATGACGGCAACACTGACCCGACTCACTTTTACACCTCTGCATCGCAGTTTCATGGCTGAAGTCAGCCCGGTTGACCTGCGCACAGTCACCGACGAGGAAACGCTTGGGACAATCCGTCAGGCTATGAACCAGTACGGGGTCCTGGTGTTTCACGACCAGAAGTTTGAGAATCAGGAGCAGGTCGAGTTCGCCAAGCGCCTTGACGGCAAGCTCCATGAGAAAACCTCATCGCGAGTGCTTGCCAAGAACCGCTACGGCAACGAGGCGCTCACTGATATTTCAAATGTCAGTGCTGAAGGGGACATTCTGGGCACGCAGGATCGCCGCCGCATGAACGGCATCTGTAACCGGATCTGGCATACCGACGCATCTTTCGAAGAGCCAGCCGGGCGCTATTCGATGCTGTTTGCCCGTAATATCCCGCCCGTACGTGCTGACACAGAGTTCGCCGACATGCGCGCTGCCTACGACGCTCTGGACGAGCAAACCAAAGAAGCCATTCAGGACCTGCACGCTTACCACTCCATTGTCTACTCGCGCCATGTCATGGGATTTGACTTCTCCCCTGAAGAAGCTGCTCAGTTGCCGGGTGCCACACACCCACTGGTCAGGCGCTTTGATGATGGCCGTCGGGCGCTCTACCTGGCCTCGCATGCAGAACGCATCATCGAGCTTGACGTTCCGAGCGGACGACTCCTGCTTCGGGATCTGATCGAACACGCCACACGTCCCGAGTTCCTTAATTCACATGAGTGGGCAAAGGGTGATCTTGTCATCTGGGACAACCGGATGACCATGCATCGGGCACGTCCGTTTGATGATGTGAAATACAAGCGCGAGCTGACACGGGTCACGACGCTGGATCTTGCTCGAAACGCAGCATGACCGCCACACCGCGGTAATAAGCTTCTTGCCCGCAGTTGTTTGCCAATATGGCCGGGCATCACTACTCTCTTGAGCCGGGGACCTCCAGACTCAAGAGAGTACTGTCCCGGCTATAAGTACTGGTGAATCCAGAGTCATCAAACCTTTATACAGGTAGGCAACACGGGATGGACCCTGGCGACTGGGTAGTTTGGGGTGGACTGGGAACTGGCCTGATTTATGGGGTCGTTGCGCAGATCAGCGGATTCTGCCTGAATAGTGCCCTGAGAAACCAGATTCGGCACGGAGAAGGCCTCAAGTTGCGCGCCTTCATTCTGGCTTTGCTCATCGCAATGATCGGCACCCAGATCATCGGACACGCTGGGCTGGTAGATGTTTCTGAATCCATTTATGCCGCTCAACGGGTGTCCTGGTCGCTGATCGTTTTTGGGGGCTTGCTGTTTGGCTACGGAATGATTCTGTCCCGGGGATGTGGTGCCAGATCACTGGTCCTGCTTGGGCAGGGAAATCTGCGATCGCTGGTGGTCCTGCTGTGTCTCGGAATCAGCGCCTACGCCACCCTGACCGGTGTGCTGGGGCCTCTACGTGCCTGGATCACGACCCATACTGCCAGCACACTTGAGCATTACACCTTTGCATCGGACTTTCACCGCTGGCTACTGACGGCTGTATTTTCGGTGGCAGGGTCCTGGTTCATCCTGCGTGACAAGAATTTCATCACCCAGATCAGGGACAGTATGAGCGGACTGTTGATCGGTTTACTCATTGTGGCAGGCTGGCTCGTTACTGGATGGCTGGGTATTGATGAGTTTGAACCGTCCCAGCCCGCGTCACTGACATTTGTCGCACCCATCGGCGCAAGCATTCAGTACCTGATGATCGCAACGGGCGCCTCCCTGAGCTTCGGGGTCGTTCTGGTCGCGGGGGTTTTGACGGGATCATTTGCCAGCTCCGTTCTGACACGACAGTTCAAGATCACGGGTTTTGATGAAACGTACAGAATGCCTCGTTACATAGCAGGTGGACTCTGCATGGGCGCTGGTGGAGCGCTTGCGCTTGGCTGCTCGATTGGCCAGGGATTAACGGGAATGTCGACTTTGTCCTTTGTGTCGATTGTGGCATTCGGCGCGATTGTCATCGGTGCCCTGATTGCGCTGAGGCAGGGACACTGAACTGGCGGAGTCTGCGTCAAGATCCGGCAAAGTGACCAAAGGAAACGACCCGCCGGTCCTGACACAGGTGACGCCGATGTGCTAAGTTGGGTTCAAACAACCGGTTCCACGTACTGGTTCCGCCCCAGGCGGAAATACAACAAGAGACAAACCCAGCACAATGAGTAGTTCACGCAGACTCCTGTCAGACAGTACGATCGCCATCATGGTGTTGGTGCTATGTTTCGGCTTCAATATGGCAGGTCGCGGAATCGCTGATACCTATGTCGCATTTCTGCTGCCACTCGAATCAGAGTTCGGCTGGAGCCGTACGGCAATCTCGAGTGTGTATTCAATCTACATGCTCGCCAATGGACTATCTGCACCTTTCATTGGTGTTTTATTTGACCGTTTCGGACCTCGAGTGGTCTACACGGTCGGACTCACCATCATGGGGTCGGCCTATTTTCTGGCGGGATCCTTACAGAATATCTGGCAACTCTATCTGTGTATCGGACTGGCAGGCGGGATCGGCATCTCGGCGCTTGGCATGGTTCCTGCCACCACACTGATCAGCCGCTGGTTCCGCACACGAACCAGTACGGCCATCGGACTGGCCTATGCGGGCTTCGGGGCGGGCAGCCTTCTGATTGTGCCTTTTGCCCAGTACATGATCGACTGGCAAGGCTGGCGAACCGCTTACTACACGCTGGGCACCATTCTGCTGGCAGCCCTGCCTGTCATTCTGGTCCTGCCCTGGAAGCGGATCCACGCAGGTCCTGCCGATTTTCAGGCTGAGGCAAGACCCGCTGGACAATCCAGAATGAGCATGGAGCCTCTGCGTGCTGCCATGAAAACCCGCGCCTTCTGGTCGTTGGCTCAAGCATTCTTCTTTACGGCATTTTCCACCTACGTGATCATGGTCCAGACCATCGTGTTTCTGGTCGATTCAGGCTTCACTGCACTTGAGGCGGCAACAGCCTTCGGATTTGCCGGCATGCTGTCAGTCTTTGGCGTCAGTAGTGCAGGATGGCTTGCAGATCGCTTTGGAGCCCGTAAAACAGTGACCGCTACTTTCGTCTGTACATTCCTGGGCATCATCCTGCTGTTTGTGCTCTCCTACTATCCACTGCAACTAGTTCTTGCCTGCTACGTTCTGCTGTTTGGCATTTCGCAAGGTGCTCGTGGACCGATCATTTCCACCATCAGCGCGAGAGTCTTCCCGGGCCGGGCTCAGGCCACCATCTATGGCACCATTTACGCCTGCATGTCACTCGGTGCGGGATTAGGGGCGTATGCTTCCGGCCTGTTGTACGATTTGAGCGGATCTTACCGATTAGGGTTTGCCGCTTCAATGATAGGCGTATTGCTCGCAGTCTCGCCGTTCTGGACAACTTCTGCCATCGCCTCCTCACGCATGAAGTCGCAGACATGACGACTGATTTGCTGGAGCAATCGACTCATGCGATGGATTTCCCGACTGATCGCTGCATTGCTTGCATTGATCGTTGCTGGATGCAGTTCTGTTCAGCTTGCCTATAACAACGCGCCATTCTTGCTACAGTATCAGCTCGACCGTTATCTGGATCTGGATGACGAACAGGAACGGGTTCTGCGCGCTCAACTGGTCGAACTGCAACAATGGCACAAGTCACACGCCCTACCCCTGTACGCACAGACCTTGCGTGGCTGGGCTCAGACACTATCGCGCGCACGCACGTTTACTGCGCAGGAGATTCTGGACAAACAGGCTGTCCTTCAGGACGAGGCACTGGCCTTCGGTCAGAAGGCTGCCCAGTTGCTTGGACCCGTGATCGTCACACTGGGACCGACTCAGCGAGACCGCCTGGCAAGGCGGTTTGAAACTTCAAACAGGGAATATGCGCAAGAGTTCCTCAATGCGCCAGACCAGGGGCGGTCCGAACGCCGGGAGCGCTTTGTCAAGAACTATGAGAGATGGCTCGGCCCATTGTCCGAAGAACAACTGACCCTTCTGGATCAGTGGCTCGATACCCACCCGAACAATCCCGCCCTCTGGGCGGCGGAACGCCAGGCGCGTCAACAGGCATTGCTCAACCTGATCGCCGAGGCACCACAGTTCGAAACACCGGACGAGGCCAGCCTGGCGCTCAATGACTATCTGATTAGTCTGACGAGCTATCAAACACCAACGATACAAGCCAGGCAACAGGAGCGCAGGATTGCGCTGGCACAACTAAGTGCCGAACTTCTCAACATCATGACAGACACCCAGCGCAAACATCTGCAGGACGAACTGCTTTCTTATGCTGCTGACTTTGAGTCACTTGCGGGCACCACCGCCACCTCACGCAAACTGTCATCCCCCTGAGCACCAATGTTGTGCAGATCAGTATGGATTTTGCGCATTTATGCGTGATATCCATACTATCCCTCAGGCGTAATTGGCTCGCAGTCGATACAATGCCAAGGTTTCAATTGTCAAGCCCGACCGCACACAAGAAGCCCGTATGTCATTTGAGCAGTCCATCCGTGCACTGTGATCGCCGCTTCCTGGAGCCAAACTGAATGCTAACTGTCCTGTCCGCGCTCATGCGAACCATCAACGGACTGAACAAACTCATCGGCCTGATTTTTTCCTGGGCGGCGGTGGGAATTGTTCTGGTCTGTTTTGCTGTTGTCTTTGAGAGATATGTTTTTGGTGTCACTCGTCTCTGGGCACAAGACCTTTACGTCTGGCTCAATGGCGCCATGTTCACCGGCGTTGCTGCGTTCGCGCTACTTCGCGGCGATCATGTCCGTGTCGACATCTTTTATCGACCTGCCTCATCAAGACGCAAGGCGATTGCCGACCTGATCGGTGTGATCGTTTTTCTGCTTCCATTTACCTACGTTGTCTACGAGTATTGCATAGGCTTCGTGCAGCGCTCGTGGGGGCTTAAGGAAGCCTCGGCCAACGTCGGCGGCATGCCTGGTCTATTCATACTCAAGTCCTTCATCATCGCCTTCGCTGTCCTGGTTGCCCTTCAAGGCATTTCAATGGCAGTCCGGTCGATACTGATGCTACGCAACCGCGAAGACCTGATTCCAGAAGACTATCGATACACCCCCGTTGCACAGGCTGGCAAGGAATAAGTATGGATCCAATCCTCATCGGAGAAATACTCTCCGGACTGATGTTTTTTGGTGTGATCGGCATGCTCATGCTCGGGTTCCCGGTCGCATTCACGCTCGCAGGCACGTCACTCATCTTTGCTATCGTGGGCTACTGGTTTGGCGTATTTGATTTCAGCAACTTTTCCTCTCTGGCTGGCCGCTATGTCGGCTTCATGACCAATGAGGTGCTGGTGGCAGTACCGCTGTTCATCTTCATGGGTGTGATGCTGGAACGATCGCGTATAGCCGAACAGCTCTTGCTGACCATGGGCAAGCTGTTCGGGAATCTGCGAGGTGGTCTGGGCATATCGGTCATTATTGTCGGCACACTACTCGCGGCATCGACCGGCGTTGTCGGCGCAACCGTTGTCACGATGGGTCTGATATCTCTTCCGGCCATGCTCAGAGCGGGCTACAACCCCAAGCTGGCAACCGGCGTGATCTGCGCATCAGGGACGCTTGGGCAGATCATTCCGCCATCCACCGTTTTAATCTTCATGGCGGACATGCTCGCCGGTATCAATGCCCAGGTACAGATGTCCAAGGGCAACTTCGCCCCCTCGCCTGTCTCGGTTGGGGACTTGTTTGCGGGCGCATTTCTGCCCGGCTTCATGCTTGTAGGGCTCTATCTGCTCTGGATGATATTCAAGGCGATTACAGACCCGCAATCCTGTCCAGCAACACCTGTATCCAAAGAAGAGAAGGCCACGCTTGGCAAAGAGATTCTGACCGCACTGCTACCACCCCTGCTTTTGATCATCGCTGTGCTTGGTTCCATTCTGGGCGGTGTGGCGACGCCGACAGAAGCCGCATCTGTAGGTGCGGTGGGTGCTACCGTCCTCGCCGCGATGAAATGGCGCCTGTCCTGGCAGGTGCTCAAAGACGCAGTCATTTCGACAGCGACCATCACTTCGATGATTTTCATCATCCTGTTCGGCGCATCTGTGTTCTCGATTGTGTTCCGTCAGATGGGTGGTGACAATCTGGTGCACGAATTTCTCACCGACCTGCCGGGCGGTGCGATCGGCGCCATGATCGTGGTCATGCTGATCATGTTCCTGCTCGGGTTCATTCTCGACACCTTCGAGATTATCTTCATCGTGATCCCGATCACTGCACCGATCTTGCTGATGCTCGATATTGATCCGATCTGGCTGGGTGTGATGGTCGGCGTCAATCTTCAAACCAGTTTTCTGACGCCACCATTCGGGTTCGCACTATTCTATTTACGAGGGGTCGCCCCTAACCACGTGACGACTGCAAGCATATACAAGGGGGCGATACCGTTCGTCGCACTGCAGGTTATCGCCATCGCGCTTCTGTTCATCTTCCCGGAAATCGTGACCTGGTTGCCCACTGTACTTTATTAAAACGGCTGATTGCCCCCTATCCACCATATTGAAGTCAACTCAAAACAGAACAGCCCCGTCCGGGGCTGTTCTGTTTTGAGTCCCGCCCGAGTGACGACTGATCCGCCTCAGAGCACAGACTAGATCATCAGTGCGTCCTGTTGACACCCATTGTTAGTGAATTCTGAGCGATCTGGCGCCATCAATGAACAAGAAAAAAACCCAGACAGAAGCTGCCTGGGGCCGAACCTGAAACACCTGACCCACCTGCAGGTGGGCTTCTGATTTTTATCGAATCAGAGCTTGAAGTACTTCTTGCGGGCTTCGATAAAGTTGATGTCCGTTCCCTCGGTCTTGATTCTGACAATGTTGAGGGCCTTGGTGAAACTATCCAGTGTCTTCTTGGTCAGCGCATCACCCTTGTCACCGATCTCGCGCAACACTTCCACGGATGCCTCTGCACCGGCCTTCAGAATGCTGTCGGGGAACTGGGGAATTGCAGTCACGCCATGCTGCTTGACCAGCACTTCCAGCGCACGCGGGTCATTGGCGGCAAAGTCAGATGCCACCTGGTCATACTCAGCCTGGCAGACATCGCGCACGAGCGCCTGAAGATCCTTGGGCAGTTCCTGGAACTTCTTCTTGTTGACAACACACTCGGTCGCCAAGCCTGGCTCCACAAAGCTGGTGGTGTAGTAAATCTTGCAGACTTTGTAAAAGCCCAGGGCCAGATCGTTATAGGGCCCCACGAATTCGGCGGCATCCAGCGTTCCTGACTGCAACGCCTGAAAAATCTCGCCAGCAGCCATGTTGGTGACCGATGCACCGAGCTTGGACCAGACCTGACCACCAAGGCCTGGCGTACGGAAACGCATGCCCTTGATATCGTCAAGACTCGTAATTTCTTTCTTGAACCAGCCACCAGCCTGCGTGCCCGTATCACCCGACAGAAAGCCCTGGAGTCCAAACTGGTCGTACACCTCGTCCCAAACCTCTTGTCCACCCAGATAGCGCACCCATGCAGCGAGTTCACGGCTGGTCATACCATATGGCACCCCCGTAAAGAATGACAGTGCAGGGCTCTTGTTCTGCCAGTAATAGGCTGCACCGTGCGACATCTCGGCACCGCCATCAATCACAGCGTCGATCGACTGAAGAGGTGGGACCAGTTCACCTGCGGAATACACCTGCACAGTCAGACGCCCACCGGAAGCCTGCGTGATGCGATCACCTAGACGCTGGGCTCCGACACCAAGACCCGGGAAATTCTTAGGCCAGGTCGTGACCATCCGCCACGTAATCTTGTTCTGGGAGAGTGCGGGAGTCGCAACAGTTGCCAGGCCAGCTACACCGGCTCCAGCCACACCTTTACGGATAAAGGAACGCCTATTCATTTGGGAGTCTCCATCTGGGATTAATGCAACGAAACTTGAAGATTATATGCAGCCACCCAATCGGTCACCTCAAGACAAACCCTTATAGAGGCTCTCCCGTATAGGTTTCTCGTGTCGTTCTAACGGGAGATTTCGCGGCTCAAAGCCTGGGCCTGACACGTTGCCGCACCAACGATCCGGGTCTCGCCGCCACGCCCGTCCAGATGGTGCGCGCAGGTCGGCCGAGCAGTGCCTGGGACAGAAAACGACCGCGTACCGCCCGACTCTGCTGTCATGGTCATGTCATGAACACTCCACATAATGCGCTCTGAACTGACCGGGTCACTGTGCCGGTCCCGATCCTGTTTTTTCAACGGAGCAACAAGATGCGTGTTGTATCAAAGGTCGTGCTTGGCCTCATTTCCGCGGCGGTTTCCTTCAGCGCAGTTGCAATGGATCCGCGATTCAAAGACAGCGATGGTGATCTGGTAGCAGACACCCCCACCAATTCCGCCGACTGGATTGATCCACCTGTGCTGGTGTTTGCGTACACACCGGTTGAAGATCCGGCCGTCTACGCCAAGGTATGGGAAGAGTTCGTTGACCATCTGGCAACCATGACGGGCAAGAAGGTCCAGTTCTTCCCGGTGCAAAGCAACGCAGCCCAGCTTGAGGCGATGCGTGCAGGCCGCCTGCATGTGGCCGGATTCAACACGGGATCGAATCCGATCGCTGTGAACTGTGCAGGATTTGTGCCCTTTGCCATGATGGCCTCAAAAGACAATGCGTTTGGCTACGAAATGGAGATCATCACCTTCCCGGGCAGTGGCATCTCCAAGGTCGAAGACATCAAGGGCAAGAAGATGGCTTTCACATCTGAAACCTCGAACTCGGGTTTCAAGGCTCCTTCTGCGCTGCTTAAAGACAAGTTCAAGATGGAAGCTGGCAAAGATTTCGAAGCGGTATTCTCCGGCAAGCACGACAATTCCATTCTGGGCGTTGCCAACCAGGACTACCCGGCTGCCGCCATCGCCAACTCGGTCAAACAGCGTATGATCGCGCGCGATGCGGTCAAACCAGAGCAAATCGAGGTGATCTACAAGTCCGAAACATTTCCGACAACCGGATACGGCCATGTCTACAACCTCAAGCCTGAGTTAGCGCAGAAGGTCAAGGATGCTTTCTTCAGCTTCGACTGGGAAGGGACGGGATTGCAGAATGAGTTCACCAAGTCGCAACCGCCGCAAGAGAAGTTCATGCCCATCACGTACAAGGAACACTGGTCAGTCGTGCGCGATATCGACCGTGCGATGGGCGTAACCTACGCCTGCAAGTAACCCTGCAAGTATCTGGTCGCTCAGGAGTCGAACGTGCTGGAAATCAAAGGGCTGCTGAAGTCCTACGCCACTGGTGACAAGGCCCTTCACGGAGTTGATCTCAACCTGGCATCAGGAGAGGTCATTGGCCTGATCGGCCCATCAGGCGCTGGAAAGTCAACACTGATCCGGTGCATCAATCGGCTGGTTGAACCGACCTCTGGCACTATCACAATCGGCAATCAGCAAGGAACGGCGCTCGGACAGCGTTCGCTGCGCCTCTGGCGCCGGCGCATCGGCATGATCTTTCAGGAGTTCGCGCTGGTCGAGCGACTGACGGTCATGGAGAATGTCTTGTCCGGTCGACTCGGCCATACCGGGTTCTGGGCGAGCTGGTTTCGGCGTTTCGATTCTGCCGACATCGCCAGAGCATACGATCTGCTGGAGCGAGTCGGACTCTCTGGCATGGAGAACAAGCGTGCCGATACCTTATCGGGTGGTCAACGGCAACGGGTCGGGATCGCCAGAGCACTGATTCAGGCCCCAGACCTTCTGCTGGTAGACGAACCGACTGCAAGTCTGGACCCCAAGACCTCGCGTCAGATCATGCGCCTGATTGTCGATCTCTGCCAGGAGCAAGGACTGGCAGCCATCATCAATATTCACGATGTGGTCCTGGCAACCGAGTTTCTACCCAGAATCGTTGGCCTCAAGAAAGGTCAGATCGTGTTTGACGGCCCTGCGTCCCAAGTGAACGAGTCGGTACTGGGCATGATTTATGGCCAGGAAGACTGGTCCGCACTGACCCGACGCCTCGATCAACAACGCGAGCACGCGACCAGAGAGGAAATCGTGGTGCCGGAACTTTCAGCATGAGTGCCCACCCCGCCCGGGCATACCCAATCACCTGGCGCAAGCCAGCGTGGATTGCGTCACCTGTTCTACGCTGGAGCCTGATTCTGGGCGCTTTGCTCTACCTGTTTCTCGGGCTGTCTTCGCTGGAAGTGAACTGGACCCGGATTGCGCAAGGCTGGGAGCGTGGCTGGCGATTCATCAGCGCTTTTGGTTCGCCTGATTTCACGTCCCGCTGGAGCGACATCCGCACAGGGTTTATCGAAAGCCTCACCATGACGGTCACTGCAACGGTCACTGGCGTGATGCTATCCATTCCGTTCGCTGTGGGTGCAGCGCGCAATCTGGCCAATCGCTGGGTTTACCTGTTTTGCAGAGGCTTCATCGCGTTGTCGAGGACTTTGAACGAGATCATTGTGGCCATTCTGCTGGTGGCGATGTTCGGGCTTGGACCGTTTGCCGGGTATCTGACGCTGACATTTGCAACGATCGGATTCATGGCCAAGCTACTCGCCGAGGATATCGAAGAGATCGACACCAGCCAGCTCGAGGCATTACGTTCCACAGGGGCCAGCTTCATGCAATGGCTGGACTTTGCGGTGCTGTCTCAGGTAAAGCCCCGACTGGTCGGCCTATCACTCTACCGTCTGGACATCAATTTTCGTGAGTCGTCCGTCATCGGGATCGTTGGTGCGGGCGGCGTGGGGGCAACCTTGAACACGGCAATGGATCGCTATGAATACGATTCGGCGGCTGCCATTCTCCTGATCATCATCGCAATCGTGTTTGCAACTGAGTACGTCTCAAGTCTGATCCGAAAGCGGCTACAGTGAGTCCCGCCATGACCTCCGAACTGAACAGCGCTCATCAGACAGTCTGGCGCTATCGCACCACCCGACAAGAGTGGACCCGGTATGCACTCTGGTTCGCAGGCACCTTGCTGTTTGTCTGGTGCTTCCAGGTGATGACCGCCCAGACGATCTGGGCGTTTGTGAGTGACGCGCCGCGGCAGGCGGTGGATATCTCATCACGCATGATGCCACCTGACTGGGCGTCGACCAGTGACCTGCTCTGGCCGCTTTGGGAAACACTCAATATTGCGACCCTGGGCACACTGCTTGGCGTCGTCATCGCCACACCAGTCGCATTTCTAGCCGCAAGGAACACGACCCCCAGTCAGTGGCTCACCCGACCGGCAGCACTACTGATCACAGTCGCTTCACGTTCAATCAACTCGCTCATCTGGGCGCTGCTCCTCGTAGCCATCATGGGGCCTGGTCCACTCGCCGGCATATTTGCCATTGCATTACGGTCAATCGGATTTATCGGCAAGCTTCTCTACGAGGCAATTGAAGAAGTTCACGACGCGCCCATTCAAGCCATACGCAGCACGGGCGCAGGATCGGCCCAGACATTAGTGTGGGCGATCACGCCACAAGTGGCACCCACGCTCGCTGGTATCACAGTGTTTCGCTGGGATATCAACATCCGGGAGTCTGCAGTACTCGGTCTCGTGGGTGCTGGTGGAATCGGCATGAAGCTTGAGTCCGCACTCAACACGCTGGCGTGGCCCAAAGTGTCCATGATTCTGATTGCCATCCTGGCGACCGTAGCAATCAGTGAGTGGATTTCGGCTGTCGTGCGCAAAAAACTCATTTGATCCCCTCAGATCCCCTTGTAAACCCTGACTTTTCAGAAGTGCGACTACGTGCCTAGAATGGTCCGTCCGGCAATGTTCGCGTTGCCGTCCACCCTATTCTAAGAACGGAGACAATATGAAAAAGGTCACTAAGCTCAGCCTGGGCGTCCTCGCTGTTACTGCGGCCCTTGCCGGCGCGCCAGCCAGTGCTCAACAACTCACCATGATGACTGGCCCTCAGGGCGGTGTGTGGGTACCACTCGGCGGTGCGCTCAAAGGCATGTGGGAGAAAGCCATTCCTGGTCTGTCCATCACCTCCAGCCCTGGAGCTGGTATCGCAAACGTACGTGGTGTAGATGAAGGCAAGGCACAGATCGGCTTCTCGAACTCCAGCAGCGCCGTAGACGGCTTGCTCGGTAAGCCGCCCTTCAAGAACAAGACTACTAAAGTCTGTCAGCTTGCAAACCTGTATCCACAATTCTTTCAGGTGGTTGCCCAGAAAGACGCTAACGTGAACTCCTTTGCAGACTTCAAGGGCAAACGTGTCGTCACCCAGCCACGCGGTAACACCGGTGAAGCCCTGACTGCCATGGTGATGGACATCAACGGCATGACCTATGATGACCTGGCCAGAATGAACTTCCAGGCCGGTTACACCGATGCTGTCTCGATGATGAAGGACGGTCACGTCGACATCTTCACCCTTGGCACGGCTGCCCCATCGTCTGCCGTCATGGATCTGGCGAACTCACGTGATGTGGTCATGGTTCCGGCCGACGACAAGACACTGAACGCGATGCGGGAGATCAATCCTGCGTACACCAAGCTGATCATCAAGGCGGGCACCTACCCAGGACAAACCGCAGACGTTCCTGCAATCGGCTACTACACCCACCTGATCGTCGCCTGCGACCTGCCAGAAGACATGGTTTATCAGATGGTCAAGACCATGACCGAGAATATTGATTCCATGGCAGCCGTCAACAAGGGCATGGCCAGCCTGACAGCCAAGGACATGGCTGCAGACATGGGCGTGAAACTTCACCCTGGTGCCGAGAAGTTCTACAAAGAAGTCGGCGCACTTTGATCTGTTGAACTGACAACCAGGATGTGAACATGAGCACTGTTGTTTCGGATGAAAAGAGCGCACTGGATCCAAGCTCGCGCTTCATGAAGTTGCTGGTCACCGTCATCGCAGTATCGATGTCGCTGTACCACATGTATGTTGCGGGTTTCGGGCCACCTGAGGCGATCATCTTCCGGGGCACTCACCTCATGTTCGCACTTGCCCTGGTCTTTCTGCTATTTCCCACCAAGGGCGGTAACAGCCGGGCATGGCGTTCCTACGACATGCTGCTGCTGGCACTGGGCCTTGGTGGGGTTTTACATATCTTCGTCAATTACGAAGCTTTTACATACCGAATCATCTACATCGATGACCTCACCACAGGCGACAAATTCTGGGGGGTCATCATGGTGTTTATTGTCCTCGAGGCAACACGACGCATCATCGGCTGGGCCCTACCGATCACGGCCATGGTGTTCGTCGGGTACGCAGCCATCTTCACGCAAGTCAAGCTCCCTGTCCTGCTCGAACAGCTTTACCTTTCCACCGAAGGCATTTTCGGGTCCACGCTCGGGGTATCAGCCGCCTACGTGATGCTCTTCGTGATCTTTGGCGCGTTCATGGAAAAAAGCGGCACTGGACGCCTTTTCATGGATTTTTCCATGTCTTTGACCGGCAAAAGTGCCGGTGGACCTGGCAAGGTTGCCATCGTCAGTTCATCCATGTTTGGTACGGTCTCCGGTAGTGCTGTCGCCAACGTCATGGTGACCGGCCCCATCACGATTCCACTCATGAAGCGCACTGGCTTTCGGGCCCCGTTTGCGGCTGCAGTGGAATCAGTTGCGTCCACTGGTGGCCAGATCATGCCGCCCGTCATGGGGGCTGTCGCGTTTGTGATGGCAGAGTTTCTGGCGGTGCCGTATCTCCAGATCACCATCTGGGCGATTGTGCCCGCCGCGTTGTATTACCTTTCAGTATTCTTTGCCGTGCACTTTGAAGCCAAGCGCTATCGGCTTGCCGGGATCCCTGAGGAGGAGCTGCCCAAGCTGTGGCAGGTCATGATGGTCCGAGGTCAGCTATTTATACCGATGTTCGTCATCCTGATTGGTCTGGTTCTCGGATATTCGGCACCAATGTGCGCACTCGTTGCCGCGATCGCCTGCCTTCCCGTTGCGATGCTGAAAAAAGCCACTCGTAAGGATCTGACCTGGCGCACCCCCATCCAGGCGCTTGAAGAAGGCGCTCGTGGCGCCCTGTCTGTCGCCATGGCCTGTGCCTGTGCTGGCCTTGTGATCGGCTCCATCACCATCACCGGTCTGGGCATCGTGTTCACGCAAATCGTGATTGAACTGGCCAACAACCACGTGCTTCTGGCATTGATTGTGACGGCGCTGGCCGGCATTATCCTGGGCATGGGCATGCCGACCACACCCGCTTACATCGTGATGGTCGCCTTGCTGGTACCTGCTCTGATCAAGATGGGCATTGTGGCGCCAGCCGCTCACCTGTTTGCCTTGTACTTTGCGATCCTGTCGGCTATTACTCCACCCGTTGCCCTGTCTGTCTTTGCTGCAGCGGGCATTGCCAACGCCAACATGTGGAGTGCCGGGCTGGCTGCAGTACGTGCGGCGGCGCCTGCCTACATCGTTCCGTTCATGTTCGTCTACGAACCGGCTCTGCTGTTCATCCTGGATGAGGACCAGAGTTGGTATCACGCCGTGTGGCCGATTGCAACCGCCTGTATCGGGGTCATCGCGCTGGCAGGCGGTCTGTTTGGCTGGATGATCGGCCATGCAAACATGGTCCAGCGTGTGTTGCTGGTCGTGGGAGCATTGAGTCTGATCAAGCCCGGGGGCCTGACTGATCTGATCGGATTTGGCATACTAGCGGCTGCTTTAGTCTGGCAGTCACTGGAGCGGCGTAAAGCACCGCTTCCACAAACATCCTGAGACTGCCGTCTTCACCGGTTTTGTCATGCCAACGATCACCAACATAGAAGATCTGCGCGTACTCGCTCAAAAACGGGTACCGCGCATGTTTTACGACTACGCCGATTCGGGCTCATGGACCGAGTCGACCTACCAGAACAATGAAAGCGACTTCCAGAAGATCAAGCTTCGTCAGCGGATTCTGGTGAACATGGAGAATCGCAGTACACAGACCACCATGATCGGGCAGCAGGTTGCCATGCCAGTAGCCATTGCGCCGACAGGACTGACCGGGATGCAGCATGCCGATGGCGAGATTCTGGCTGCCCGCGCGGCCAAGGAGTTTGGCATCCCCTTCACGCTGTCGACCATGAGTATCTGCTCGATTGAAGACGTATCGGAGCAGACAGGACGACATCCGTTCTGGTTTCAGCTCTATGTCATGAAAGACCGGGATTTCATTGAAAGACTCATCGAACGAGCCAAGACAGCCGGGTGTTCCGCACTGGTGCTCACGCTGGACCTGCAGATTCTCGGTCAACGTCACAAAGATATTCGTAACGGCCTGAGCGCACCACCTAAACTGACTCTCAAGAATATTCTGAACATCGCGACAAAACCTCGCTGGGCCATGGGCATGCTGGGAACGTCCAGAAGACAGTTCGGAAACATCGTCGGCCACGTCAAGGGAGTGACCGACATGAGCAGGCTCAGCGAATGGACCGCATCTCAGTTTGACCCACGCCTGAACTGGCAGGACGTGGAATGGATCAAGAAACTCTGGGGTGGCAAACTGATCCTGAAGGGCATCATGGATGTGGAGGATGCCCGTCTTGCAGTGGAGACCGGGGCTGACGCCATCATCGTCAGCAACCACGGTGGACGTCAACTCGACGGCGCAGACTCGAGTATCAATGCATTGCCAGCAATTGTCGATGCGGTCGGCAACCGTATCGAAGTCCATATGGATGGCGGAGTACGTAGCGGGCAGGATGTCCTGAAGGCCCGCGCACTTGGCGCCCAGGGGTGCTACATTGGCAGGGCCTTTTTATATGGCCTTGGTGCGATGGGACAGGAGGGTGTCAGCAAAACGCTCGAGATCATTCACAAAGAACTGGATCTCACCATGGCGTTTTGTGGGCATACCAACATCGAAACCGTCGACAAGCGTATCCTGTTGCCTGGCACCTTTCCCACACCCTGACCAATCGCGGGGTCTTCGTTGATCGCACGTCGTTACTCCATCACTCTGGGGCTGATCGCCCTTGCAATCCTTGCATTTTTTGTATGGCGAATCTGGCAGGTACCTGCTGTCGAGGTTGAGCGCGTCGAGCGCGCTCTACTGGTCCAGAACGTTGTGGCAGCTGGCAGGGTGATTGCGACATCACGGGCTCAGGTCGGCGTGGAAATCACTGGGACTGTCGCTGAACGGTTCGTCAAGGAGGGCGATCCTGTCAAGCAAGGTGACCTGCTTCTTACGCTGCGTGCAGATGAACTTAAAGCACGTCTGGCCGAGGCCCAGGCGTCACTGGACAACCTGCGCAACAGTCGCAGACCTCAAGCGATGTCAGCCCTTGAACAAAGCAGACTGGAGCTTGAGCAGGCTCAGCGTGAGGCACAGCGTCGTCTGGATCTCGTTAAAACACGTTCGATCGCGACCGAACTATATGAAAAAGCGGCCCAGGCTGAAGCCGCAGCGAGAGCAAAAGCCGAACAGGCAGGTATCGTCGCTGATGCACTCGCCCCGGGCGCGAGCGAAGAGCGGATCCTGCTGGAGAGGGTGCGTGCTGCCGAGGCTGCGCTAAACAAAACCGAACTCAGGGCGCAGTTTGACGGACTGGTTCTGACACGAGAAGTTGAGCCCGGTGATCAGGTGCAACCCGGACGGGTACTGTTCGAGATTGCCAGAACAGACGACGCTGAAGTCCTTGTGCCCGTCGACGAACGAAATCTTGGCCTGCTGGCCGTTGGACAAAAGGCCACCTGTATTGCGGACGCATTCCCGACCGAGCGCTTTGCCGCCCGTGTCAAATCGATTGCTCCAGCCATTGATCCTCAACGTGGCACGGTCGACGTACGGCTATCAATTGATCAACTTGCGGATTACCTGCGCGAAGACATGACCGTTACAGCCACGATCACAACGGCCGAAGTGCCCAATGCAACGCTGGTTCCGAATGACGCCTTGCGAGATGTTCATGGTAACAGCGCCAACGTACTGGTCCTGCAGCTCAACAAAGCTGTTCAGCGACCGGTCAAGCTCGGACTTCGTGGATTGACTCAGTCCCAGGTTCTGGATGGGCTTCAGGCCGGGGAAACCGTCATCACATCCAGTCTGGTCAAGGCAGGTGACCGCGTACGCGCCAACTATGTGGATTGAGTTCACGATTGCTCTCAAGTTTCTACGACAGGGGCTGGCCCAGACCATCCTGATCCTGCTCGGAATCGGTGTGGGTGTATCTGTCATTGTCTTCATCATCACGCTCGTGACCGGTCTGCAGCACAACCTGATCGACCGCACCCTGGGCACGCAAGCGCACGTGCGAGTAGAACCCAGGCCTGATGCCAATCTGCCGGCAATCAGCATGGATGATTCCACGGTTCACTTTCTGCTTGAAGATGCCCGTGCGCAGCGGTTGCGCTCAATCAATAACTGGCAGCAGGTTCTGACATCACTTGAGTCCTTGCCCGACATCACAGCAGCATCACCGGTTGTCTCGGGCCCCGCATTCGCCAGACGTGCTGACGCAGTCAAGGCGATCTCGCTAGTGGGTGTCATCCCCGAACGTTACGAGCGGATCATCAAGATCAGTGACAGCATGGTTACCGGACGATTCGATGTCGCGCCTGGCAACGCGGTCATCGGCTCCAAGCTCGCGCAGGACCTGGGACTGAAGGTCGGCAACAAACTGCGTATTGAGGCAAGTGGTGACCGCAACGCCGTACTGACTATCACAGGCGTCTTCGATCTTGGTGTACGTGAGCTTGACTCTCGCTTCGTGTATCTCGACCTGAAACAGGCTCAGGCCTTGCTCGACCTGTACGGTGCTGCCACTGTCATTGATCTGACCGTAACCGACATTTTCGATGCCAGCCGTGTTTCCGAGAACATTGCACGGCTGACTGGATTGAAGTCAGAGAGCTGGATGCAGATCAATAGCCAACTCATGAATGCACTGCAATCGCAGAGTCTGTCGACCAACCTGATCAGCTTTTTTGTGGGGTCTCGGTGGCATTCGGGATCGCCAGCGTCCTGGCGATCAGCGTGACTCAACGCACGCGGGAGATCGGTATTCTTCGTGCGATGGGCGCACGCCGCATTCAGATGTTGCGGGTGTTTCTGATTCAAGGTGCCATACTCGGACTTTTCGGCTCGATGGCGGGCTCTGCAGCCGGATGGAGCATGGTCTGGTCTTTCAACCGGTTCGGCCCCAAACTGTTCGACATCGAACCGTCGGTTGCGATCCTTCCAGTGACCGTCGCATTCGCCACTCTGACTGGCGTGCTGGCTGCCATTGCGCCAGCGTGGCGAGCCGCAAAGCTTGATCCTGTGACGGCCATTCGTTATGTATGAACTCACCACTGACTCCCCGCCTCTCGCTCACAGCGTTCTGAGACTCGATGCACTACGAAAGTCATACAACCTCGATCTGCCGACCGAAGTTGAAGTGTTGCACGGCATCAACTTCGAGGTGCATAGCAGTGAGTTTGCTGCCTTGATCGGTCCGTCCGGATCGGGCAAAAGTACGCTACTGAACATCATAGGACTGCTGGATCAGCCCACTTCCGGGGAGTTATACCTGCTTGACCGACCTACCCGTGAGCTCGACGATGAACGTCGCACCGCCCTCAGGCGAGAAAGCATCGGCTTCGTCTTTCAGTTTCACCATCTGATTGAAGCGTTTACGGCACTGGAGAACATTCTGATGCCCTTGATGGTCAGACACGGCAAGCCCGGGCAGGAACAAAAGGAATGGGCTTTGCACCTGCTGGAGTCGGTTGGGCTCAAAGGGTCTCACGGGAAGAAACCCAGCGAGCTCTCAGGCGGTCAACAGCAGCGGGTCGCAATTGCGAGAGCGCTTGCGACCCGCCCGGCTCTGCTGCTGGCCGACGAACCGACAGGCAATCTGGACACCCAGACTGCAGCGAGCATCTTTGAGATGCTCAGACGCTTTCACAAAGATTTTTCATGTGCGGTGCTGATCGTGACCCATGACCCACGCCTGTCTGAAACATGTGACAGGACGATCACCCTGGTCGATGGGCACATCATCAAGGATCATCGGCACGCCCAGGCACCACAACCTTCGCGTGTGGACTCGGAAACCTGAGGTTGTAGATCCATTCGCGCCAGATGGCGACAACCAGTGCCATGAGCACGGGCCCGACGAACAACCCGACAAACCCCATGGTCTGAACGCCCCCCACCAGCCCGAAGAATGTGGGCAGGAAAGGCAACTTGACTGGCCCCCCGACGAGTCTGGGACGCAGCGTCTTGTCGACGACGAACAGCTCAATCGTCCCCCATAGAAAAAGCGCCACCCCTGCGATTGGGCTACCTGATCCAGCGAGATAGAGCGACACTAGCGTGAAACTCAACGGAGCACCGCCCGGAATCATCGCCATGAAACCGGTGATGACCCCTAGCAGTACCGGATTGGGGACACTTGCAACCCAGTATGCAATGCCCAGAACCACGCCTTCACCGATTGCAATCAGCCCCATGCCTGTCACGGTTGCGGTCACAGTCGAAGGGACGACCCGGGAAAACTGCTGCCAACGCCGCGGCAAGATACGCTCACCCACCAGATCAAGCTGTACAGACAGAATACGTCCATCCTTATAAACAAAGAACAGCGTCATCAACATGAACAGGATCGAAAGCGAGATGTGAAACACGTTGCCAGTGGCTGAAATCACCATCCTGTACATATCACCGATGTGCTGACCGCTGACCAGTTCAATCCACTTGCCAAGCGCATGGGGTTCACCCAGAAAACGGCTCCAGTACTCACCCACGGTCGGGCCCACACCAGGCAGTGCGATCACCCACTCGGGAACAGCCATACCATTGCGGTTGGCCATCAGAAGCCATCGGACCAGCACACCTGCCTCTGAAATCGCGTAAGAGAGCGCGATCGACAGGGGAATAATAAGAACAGTCAACACGATTAGCAGTGCGATCGTGGCCGCTAGCGTTGTGCTGCCCCTGACAAGCTGGACAAGCCTCTCGTATGCTGGCCAGCTGGCAAAACCGATGATCAGTGCCGCAAGTACCGGAACCAGGAACCCTGAAAAGAAATACGCAGCGGCTGCCAGAACCAGCAGGAGCAGAATCCGCACCAGTAGCGGTGCTGACAGCACGCTTTCCATCAATCGATCACCCGGACCGGCTCACCCTTCTTCCAGGCAGCAATCGCCTGAACTACATTGGGATAGTAGGCCGCGAAGTTCTCCGGGTTGGCATATCCCAGGTGCGGCGTGAGCAACGCATTGGGTACGCGCCGCCATGGATCGTCCGCAGGCAGGGGCTCGACATCGAACACATCCAGTCCAACGCCAGCAATCTTGCTGGACTCCAGCGCCGAACGCAGCGCGTTCTGATCAATCAGCCCGGCGCGTGAGGTGTTGACAAGACATGCTGTTGGCTTCATGAGTCCGATCGAGTGTGCATCGACAATGCCTTGGGTCGATGCGCTCAGAACCAGGTTGATAGTGATGAAGTCCGAACCAGAAAACAACTCGTCCTTTTCGACCCGCCGCACACCCGCCGCGCTGGCTCGTTCTTCGGTCAGATTGGGACTCCAGGCCACCACGTCCATGTCAAATGCCTTGCCATAGCGAGCCATCAACTGGCCCAGCTTGCCCAGGCCAACAACACCCAGTCGCTTGCTGGACAGAACCGGTGTCATCGCTGTCTGCCAGTGCCCTTCACGCATATTCTGGGCTTCCTGAGGAATGCGATTGGCCAGCGCCATGAGCAACGCCCATCCAAGTTCTGCTGTCCCCTTGCCGCCATCATCAGAGCCAGGTGCACCACAGACCATGATCCCTCGCTCCTTGCAGGCCTGCATATCGATCGAGGCATTACGCAATCCCGTCGTGACAATGAGTTTGAGCTCAGGCAACTGCCCGAGCAGCTCTGCTGACAGGCGACTTCGCTCGCGCATCGCAACAATTACGTCAAATCCGGCCAGAGACTTCACCAGACTGGCCGGTTCGATGTAGTCATGGAAGAACTTCACGTCTGCTTTCAATGAAGCCCAGTCTGCCAGGCCCTGCGCAACTTTGAGGTAGTCATCCAGCACTGCGATTTTCATGTTGCCCCCTGATTGTTGGTAGTTCGTCTAAAAATACGCTGGATCAGTTGGTCTCCACTGTCCCCAGCTTGCCAAGCAACTGCTCCTTGGACATGGCACCTGGCACTCGCGAGCCATCCTCAAAAAAAACAGCAGGCGTACCCTGAACCATCAGCTGTCTTCCCGCATTCAGCATTTCCGTGATCGGCGCATCGCATTCGGATCTGGATGGGACTTTGCCGTTGAGCATCCAGTCATCCCAGGCCTTTCCGGAATCCTCTGCACACCAGACATCACGAACTTTCTGCGTGGAATCAGCTGACAAAATGGGGAACAGGAAGGTGTAGATAGTCAGATCGTCAATGCCTTGCATTGTTTTGCGCAACTGTTTGCAATAGCCGCAGTTCGGATCCTCAAAAATCGCGATCCGGCGACTGCCATCACCACGCACCTGCTTGATAGCCAGATCAAATGGCAACGCATCAAAATCCACCTTGGCCAGCTCGTCCAGTCTTGCCTGGGTCATATCCGTCCGGGTTCTGGCGTCGATAATATGCCCGTCCATGACGTACTGAACCATCTCATCGGTGTACAGCAGACTGTTTCCGAGCTGAACCTCAAAAATCCCGAATGGCAACTGACGCACGCTACTGATGGGCATGTTGCCAAACCTCTCCTTGAATCGCTCTAGCACGGCCGCTTCACTCGCGGCGACTGCCGGCTCTTTGCCTGGAGTGATTTCCTTCGCAGGCGTGTCACCCGCGCTTTGTGCCAAGGCAGTTGTTGCAAAGGCCGCTGACACAGCGCACACCATCAATACTTTTCTAAACACGCAAATTCTCCAAATATGTTTCGTCAGGCCTGCCGACTGAGCCTTGTCGCTGCCTCGACCAGCACCCGTTTCGCTGGTGGCAGACGATCAAGCAGGCTCATGCCGGCGTTTCGCACCCACACCGCGCCCGGCAAATCCAGATCAAACAGACGTTTCAGACCATCGGTTACCAGGCGCATTTCCAGCAACTCCTGTGCCCGGGCCCTGCGATAACGGCGCAAAAGGGTTTGATCGCCCATCGCCAGGAAAGGTTCACGCTCGACCATGATCCGGGCAAGATCCCTGGCATCAGCCAGTCCCAGGTTCAGTCCCTGACCGGCAAGCGGATGTACCCGGTGGGCAGCATCGCCCACCAGCGCCACACGCTGACCGATCATGTCCGACTGCGCCAGTAGCAGATCGAACCCTCGAATGGGTGTATGCAGTCGCAACTTGCCCAGCCGCCCTCTGGAGAGTTTACCCAGACGCTCGGCCAGCATGTTCTGTTGTGACTCGATCGGCATGTCGAGAAGAGGCCGGGCCAGCTCTTTGCGAATTGACCAGACCATCGAAACCTGATGACCTCTGGACGTGTCAGGCAACGGCAGCAAAGCCAGAATTCCCTTATCCTGAAACCACTGAAATGCTACTCCTTGATGCGGGCGCTCACACGTCAGATGCCCTACCACTCCCATCGAGTCATAGTCACGGACATCAAACCGGATACCTGACCGGGCTCTCAAGGTTGATTCGGTGCCATCAGCAGCCACCCAAAGAGATGCTTTGAGTGATTGCCCAGAGGCGGTCACACCGGTTTCCTCCCGGAAATCGGTCAGTGTGTCCTGTATCCACTGAACACCGTAGACCCTTAATGCCTGGGCCAGCACATGCTCGATCTGGGCCGACTCCACGATCCATGTCAAATCGTTCTGCGCCGCCTGCCACGCCCGGAGATAGATGGCGCCAAACGCATCACCGCGAACCTCCATGGCCTGCACTCGCGTAACCCGATTCTCGGGCAGCAGCGCCCAGACACCCAGGGTCTGGAGATACGCCTGGCTAGCCGCTGAGATGGCATATACCCTCAGATGGTAATCATCCGGTCCGAGTTCGGCCACTCTTGGAGGCGGACCCAGCAGCACGACATCGCGCACCCCTCTTCTGGCAAAATCCAGGGCAAGTGCCATGCCGACAATACCGGCGCCGCAAACGACAACTGACTGTGTTTTCATCGAGCTGATGGCACTCCTGCAGACTTGGGCCACAGCAGCCACATCTGGCCGCGCTGTTTCATGCGCCCGGCCAGCGCGCCAGCATCCTTGCCCGAACCCCAGTAAAAATCGGCCCTGGCGGCGCCTTTGATTGCCGCGCCTGTGTCCTGCGCAAACACCATCCTGTTCAGTGGCTGGCTAGATGCCGGCATGGTCGTGGTGAGATACACGGGTGTACCCAGCGGGACAAATGTCGGATCTACCGCGATCGAGCGACGCGCACCAAGATGGATCGAATAAGCACCCTTGGGTCCTTGAAGCTCGTCATTGATCGGCTCCTCCCGGAAGAAAACCACAGCAGGGTTGGCGTTCAGCATTTCCTGAACACGATCAGGATTTTTCTTCGCCCAGGCCCGTATGTTCTGCATCGAAGCTTGCGAGAGGGGAATTTCACCCTGATTGGCAAGCCAACGCCCGATCGATACATAAGGGTGCCCGTTGTGGTTGGCATAGGCCAGACGGATCGTTTTGCCTGCATCTGGACCGTCTGCCAGGTAGACACGACCTGAACCCTGGACTTGCAGGAAAAAGTTGTCGACCGGATCATCAATCCAGACGATTGCCGGTGGCTGCTTGTCAGAGCGTGCGATCTCGGCCCTGCTGTCGTAGGGTACAACCCGGTTACCGTCAAGCTTGGCGCGCACGCGCTTGCCAGCCAGGTCCGGGTACAGATCACCGAGCTCGACATTAAGCAGATCATCCGGCACCGCATACAGTGGCCACTGATATGCGCCACCACGGCGCCTGGAACCCTGAACCACGGGTTCGTAATACCCTGTCACCATTCCGTCGGCCAGTTTGCGGTCAGTTGTTTCGAGCTGCCAGGGATTCAGGTAAGACTGCAGAAACTTGCGAATTGCAGCCGAGTCATCTGAATCGGGTGCCGTGGCCGGATCAAGAGCAGCTGAACATACCCCGTGCCAGGCTCTTGGAGCCGCACGCGCAGGCGTGCTCAAGTTGCCACTGACGGGCCGCATCAGTCCAGTACAGTTGCGCACAAAGTTGGCCCAGTAGTCCGTCAGGTCATCACTCTGCCACCCCGGCAGCGAACCCCACGCGACTTCTACATAACGCCCAGCCAAAGGCCGAGGCCTGGTTTCTGGCAAACTTGAAAGTGGCGGAACCGTAAACGCATCCACCGAAACAACCTCGTCAACCGGCCTGTCCCCTGGAGCCGAACACCCTGCCATCACAGCGGCCAAAGCACTCAGGACCAGCACTGACCTCAAACGCATACCCATCTCCGACTACTCCTGAAATTCAATGCAACGTGCGAGGCATGGCTAGCACAAACTCTTCAATGGGCACGGCAAAGGGCTCACCATCTTCACCGACAGCAAGATAACTGCCACGCATGGAACCAACCGGCGTATGAAGTGGACAACCGCTGGTGTACTCGAAATGCTCGCCAGGACCAAGTAACGGTTGCTGTCCCACGACCCCGAGCCCCTTCACATCCTGTCTCTGGTTGTTGCCATCAACAATGATCCAGTGTCTGGCGATCACCTGCGCGGGACGCTCTCCAGTATTGGTGATCCGGACGCGATAGGCAAAGACATACGTCTGTTTACCTGGGTCAGATTGCTCCGGAACGTACTCTGACTCAACTTCTACTTTCAGTTCAAAAGGCTTCACGTATTTACCCCAAGCCGCTGATTCAAATCGCTGCAGCCCCATCTGGTCGCCGCAGCCTGCGATAATGACGTTTTACCGTAACCGATCGTTCGCCATCATGCCAGATTTCTCCCCACTTGCACCAGCCAAGCTGGCTCCCAGCATTTTATCTGCTGACTTTGCCCGACTGGGCGAGGAAGTGACACAGGTCCTGAAGGACGGAGCCGACTGGATTCATTTCGATGTGATGGACAATCACTACGTTCCAAACCTCACCATCGGCCCGCTGGTCTGCGAGGCCATCCGTCCGCTCACTGATGCAGTCATCGACGTGCACCTCATGGTCGAACCCGTTGACAGCCTGGTTCCCCTGTTCGCCAAAGCAGGGGCCAACGTCATGACATTTCACCCGGAAGCATCTCGCCATCCCGACCGTACGCTTGCCATGATCCGCGACCACGGGTGCAAGGCTGGACTGGTGCTGAATCCGGCGACTTCGGTTCACTGGCTTGACCATCTCATGGACAAGGTGGATATGGTGTTGCTCATGTCAGTCAATCCGGGATTCGGGGGCCAGTCCTTCATTGAAAGCACACTGGACAAAGTTCGGCTGGTCAGACAGCGAGTCGACGAGCACATGGCCAAAGGAGGCACGTTGATCGACATCGAGGTCGATGGTGGCATCAAAATCGACAACATCGGCAAGATCAGGCGGGCGGGTGCCACGGCGTTCGTTGCCGGTTCGGCCATCTTCGGACAACCCGACTATGCAGGCGTTATCTCGCGGATGCGACAGGAAATCGAGAAGGCCGACCGTGCAGGAGAACAGGCGTGAATCAGCAATTGAAAGCGACTTGCGCACCAGAAAATGCACTCCAGGCGGTATTGCTGGATCTGGATGGCACGCTGCTCGACACGTTACCGGATCTGGCAGCAGCTGCGAACGCCATGCGTCGGGAGCTGGGCATGCCAGAGCTGGCATATGAGCTGATTGGAACGTTCATCGGTAAAGGCGTGGACAACCTGGTCAGACGTACGCTGTCAGGGCAACTGACCACCGAAGCCATTCCAGAAGACGACTTCAATCGGGCAAGATCGGTGTTTTATCGTCACTACACCGAGCTGAACGGACAGGCCTGCACCTTCTATCCTGGTGTTCTGGAAGGGATCAAGGCGTTTGCCGGCATGGGGATCCGGCTCGGCGTGGTGACAAACAAACCGACCGTGTTCACACTGCCTCTGCTTGAACGCACGGGTCTGGCCGAACACATGTCAGTGGTTGTATGCGGCGACACTTGCGAGCGACGCAAACCGGACCCGGACCAGTTTCTTCTGGCCTGCAACAAGTTGTCAGCGGCGCCCGCAGCAACACTCGCGATCGGAGACTCCATCAACGATGCCCTGGCCGCCAGGGCAGCCGGTTGCACGGTTCTCGCTGTGCCCTATGGATACAACGAGGGCGAACCTGTCGGGAATCTGCCCGTCGATGGTATAGTTGAAAGCATCATGGAAGCGTCAGTCTGGGCTTCAAATCGTTTCACCGGGCGCTTTACCGCATCAGGTACGACTGGCTAACGCTCCGGACAAGCTTCCTGAACTGGCTTCTGAGAATCGAATGATCGTACACCCTCTGACTGTTGTGACTCTGCAAAGCGCCTGGTGGCGCTGGTGGCGTTCGTCTAACGGGTAGGGTTCATCTGTTCGGTGGCTGCGAGAAACAACACGGGTCATGAAAAACGAGTTGTTCAGGAACAGTCAGCAAAGTTGTCAGACAAGCCCGCCCTTTCCTGGCCGGGCTTTTTTTGTGGGACAAACCCGGCATCCGACTGAATCTATCTTCTACGACGCATCATGACTGAAATCGAATTCAACGCGCTGGCCGCCGAAGGCTACAACCGGATTCCGCTGATCAGCGAAACATATGCTGATCTCGACACACCGCTTGCGATCTACCTGAAGCTGGCCCATGCCACCCCGCAAGCCGGGAAATACACTTGTTTGCTCGAGTCAGTCGTCGGCGGGGAGCGGTTTGGCCGCTACTCCTTCATTGGGCTGCCGGCACGCACCATCATTCGGGCACATGGCACCAACACAGAAGTCATCACCGATGACAAAGTGGTTGAGACGCATGAAGGCGATCCGCTGGAATTCATTTCAAGCTATCAGGAACGCTTCAAAGTCGCACTACGACCCGGTATGCCGCGATTTGCTGGTGGCCTCGCAGGCTACTTCGGTTACGACACCGTGCGTCACATCGAATCGCGCCTGGGTCCTGCGGTCAAGCCCTTCCCGCAAGGCATGGGAGAAGGCACACCGGACATTCTCTTGTTACAAGTCGATGAACTGGTGATCGTCGACAACGTGGCAGGCCGTATCTACCTGCTGGTGTACGCCAACCCGTCACAGCCCGAAGCCTACAGCAAAGCCAGAGCCCGTCTGCAGGAACTTCGCATCAAATTGCGCAAACCAGTAGATACGCCCTACAGCCATGCAAGCGCACCGACCCAGGAGATTCGCAGTTTCAAGAAAGATGACTACCTGGCGGCGGTTCGCAAAGCCAAGGCCTATATCGAGGCAGGCGACCTGATGCAGGTTCAGGTGGGGCAGGTAATCGTCAAACCCTATAGCGACTCACCTTTGTCGCTTTACCGCGCCCTGCGCTCTCTGAACCCGTCGCCCTACATGTACTTCTGGAACTTCGGGGATTTTCAGGTGGTCGGTGCATCTCCAGAAATCCTGGTCCGGCAGGAAATCATCAGCGGTAGCGATCCGAAAGATCCGGAAACGGAAGTCACCATACGTCCGCTGGCCGGGACCCGCAAACGTGGTGGCACGCCTGAAGAGGATGCAGCCCTCGCAGCTGAACTTCAGGCCGACCCCAAAGAGCGCGCAGAACATGTCATGCTGATCGATCTGGCCAGAAATGATGTGGGACGTGTTGCCAAGATCGGAACGGTCAAAGTCACCGATACCATGGTCATCGAGCGATACTCGCATGTCATGCATCTGGTCTCGAACGTCACGGGTACGCTCGCGGCAGGCATGAAGAACATGGATGTACTCAGAGCGACCTTCCCCGCCGGCACTCTGACTGGCGCCCCAAAGGTCAGGGCCATGGAGATCATTGATGAGCTGGAACCGGTCAAACGCGGTATTTACGGCGGTGCAGCGGGATACCTGAGTTACGGTGGCGAAATGGATGTTGCCATCGCGATTCGTACCGGCATCATCAAAGATGGAATGCTTTACGTACAGGCCGCGGCCGGTATCGTGGCGGACTCGGATCCAGAGAAAGAGTGGCTCGAAACCGAAGTCAAGGCACGGGCAGTCCTGCGGGCAGCAGAGCAGGTACAGAACGGTCTGGATTCGCCAGTCTGAGTCTCACATCAGCACAAGGTCGGTCGCTGACCCGTTGAGGGCGCCTGGTCCGCGCTCTCAACGACAGGCTGTCCAACGACCAGATCATGATCCTGACCAGGATGGCAGGATCCACTTCGCGTAATCGCTCAAACCCCTGGGCACTCTTGTCTGTGCCGTAGGCAACTGGCTGATGAAGCAACTGCGTAACCAGCGCAGAATCAATAGCCGGGACGCGTCAAAATCATAAAGATAGCAACCCAGCGTATCAAGCACTTCCGTCTCCAGAAGATTGACGCCCAGCACATACGTCCCGCCCCGACCCTCTCTCGCATCATCCAGGTCTTGCTGGTGTTGACAAACACGTCAGAGTTCCCTGCAAGCATCTTTTTCAGCATTGCGCGGGGAAGGATGCGAGCTGTGCAAACTCCGGGTACTTAGCAACGTCCCGGGGCATCCACTCCAGATCAGCCGACAGACAAAGTACCTGAGTCGCTCAGGCACTGCGGGAAGCACACCTCCTCCCAGACAAGCCATACCGATCGACCTGATAACGGTTGAAAATGCCGTCAGCTGTCACTCCCCATCATTTATTCAACAGCCTTGGCAGGAGTAAGGCTTATTGTCCAGCCTGACCTGTCTGAAGGTATTTTTCTCCGATCAGACGCCAGGTCATGGCCGGACCATCGGCAAGCGCCTGTTCTGGTGCCATGAAAAAGTGCCCGATCAATCCTTTCTGAAAGATGCGCTGAGTAGGCCGTCCTCCCGTCGCCATCGTCGACCATCCTTCAGGACGACTGAAAAACGTCAATGCGGGTCGCATCACACCCTCGATGCCTGGTCCGAAGAACAGTGCAATATCGGCTGCTGACTTGAGGTCGACGTCTGCCGTCGCGACCGCACAGTAGCTGATAGTCAACCCACCGGGGCGATCAACAATCTGATAGCCAGACAACATTCGACCCCCATCATCCTGGCCAATGTTGTGTTTGAATTCACCGGCGAGTTGCTTGCGAGTGTCGTAGGGCCAGGTTTGCTCGTGATAGGCCAGCAATCGCATGCAGGCATTTCGCAATGCCTGCTGCGCACTGGATTCCCAGACCTGCAGCGGCACATTTGGCAGTGCTGTGCGCAACAGATACAAGTCCTGTGCATAGGCAGCGACGAATGCGTCTTGTGGGCCCATATCCGCAATCCGGCTCAAAACGGTCGGATCGACATTCCAGTGCACCAATTGTTCAATCATTAATGCAATGCTTTCCCGGTTCCCGCCCAACACCTCCTCGACTCCATGTCTGGCCACCAGATCGCCTAACGAGTCGGGTGTGAAGAAAGGTGCATGAAAGCCCAGTGTGGCCCCTGGTTCGATCGTTCTGTCGATATACGCGCCAGTCGGACGCCAGGACGAGTAGCCTGACCCGCCAAGAAACGCGAACGCACATGCAGAAAAACACCCGGAACCGTTAGTTACCCAGGACGCAATGGCATTCTTACGCAGAAAATGGGCAATATCCAGTCCCTCCACGTAGTTGCCGCCCCCACTGTCAAGCGTGAGGACTGCGCAGTTGGCGCCAGTATCCGGCAATATTTTGGGATCACAATCCACATGCTGCCGGACAGCCGCAGCCAGACGCTTCAGATCCCCTGGAACGACCTCCCCTTCGTAATGCAGGTGCGGGACAGGTTTGGCATCGGAGAACCGCATCGATTTAAGCGTGATTGTGGCCGCCTGGGCCGCCTGCATCAGTCCTGATGTCGCAATGGCCAGAGTGCCGAACACCCAGGGTCTAAGCATTGAAATATTCATGAACAGTCTCATCCAGTCACAGAACAGGCAGGCGGAAATGCTGGCAAGGCCATCAGGCTGACACCGCATAGGCCACGATCAGCTGACAGAAAGCAGCTTTGTTAATGAATCAAACAACGACTGTGGCAAACCTGGCAAGTCCTTTGTTTCACTCGTCCGAATATCGCCAGACTGAAAAGCCTTCAGTGCACGTCTGAGTGAAGCCGAAGTCTGAGACTGCAGCCCCGCCTGCCGGCCTTCACTGCGCATTCGCATGAGCTGCACACCGAACTGCGCGCGTGCTTTAGCAACCGAATCTGCGCTGGCATCAGTCACACCAGCCGCCTCGGGTGTCCAGTACTGGTTCAATGCCAGCGCCATGGCTCGAATCACTTGTGGGCTCCCGATACGATCCGGGAGATACCAGTCATCGGGGCTCAGCGTTTCGGTCCAGGCATATTTCACCAGCAGGGACTGTAATGTTGATTCCGCCGATTCCGGGAAATGCACATCGTAGCCAGCGCCTTCGACATACTCCCGGGCGGCTCGTTGAGCGATCGTGAGCAACCGTCGTTTCTCTGAATCATCCAGACCATTGCCTTTCTGCACGATCGTCATATACCCCCGGGCCTGCATCGCCAAAGGCAGCCGCTGAAACTGTGAGTCTGCATCCCGGCAAGCATCGGCGGCAGCATCCAGAAATGGCAGATACGGGCGGTCCTTCTCCGAGGTGATGGCAAATGCCACCGTCTGCGTATCGCTCATCAGCCACCCGCCACAGACTGACAGCTCTTTACCGGAAAGGTAAGGATGCATGTGACCTACTCTGGCTAACGCCATCAATCCCTGGAGTATCTCGCTTCGGTTCTTCGAAGCGGCGCCGTGTGTCAGATTTCCGATACCGGAAGGCGTCGAGACCCGGTACCGGTTTTGACGCAACCTGGCGGGGAGTCGTAGAACCTTTGTGATCTGGCAAAAGCCTGCGCCAGCTGGTTCACGGCATCCTGATTGAACACCCCTTTGTTTGCCTGAAGAAGTGCACGAAACAGAACCATGTTGGTGTTGGCGCCCAGCATATTGACCCAGGGATGATCTGGGCAGGCTTGAACATAGGCGTCCATGTCTCTGGCCTTCGCCACCAGCATCTGCGTACTATCCAGGACGACACCTAAAGCATCAGGCAATACCTCGGCATCACAGGCATCGGCATGCACAGGGCTGGCAGCCAGCGTAGTCAGCCCCAGTGTCATAACCAGTATTGTTCGAATCATGAGTCAGACTCCTATGAAACCTAATACCGGGCTTCACACGCCCTCACCTCGGAGTCCAGAATGTCCTCAAACCCGGAGAGCCGTTTAGCTCTACGAACTCTTGCCTGGTCCGCCCAGGCAGCTCAGGGGGCTTTCTGGAAGAAGGTCCTCTCACAGGCGGCCAGATCCGCCATCAGTGACTGTTCAAGATCCAGATAGGCCTTGCGTTTGGCATACTCCTGATCGGCGAGCGCTTTTTTCTCGGCCTTGGAGCCGGGTTTACTCTCAATGTCGTATACGAGCCGACCGGCTTCAGCTTTCAAATGCTGGATGTTGGCAGCCAGCCCCCGGCCCTTTGAGTCCACATCTTTCGCGACCGACTCGAAACTCTGGCCTGCATTCTGATCAACATATCCCTTGATCAAATGCTGGGCTCGTGCCTGACCAGCCTGGGCCTTTGCCGGATTCATCAGTGCGAAGGCCCAGTAGTTGATCGCACAAGGCAATGCATCAGGCGCAGCACGGGCGGGACCCGAAACAATAGCGAACGCCCCCGAAAGGCAAACAACTGCCGTCAGTGAAAGGGGGAAAGGTCGGAGACGAGCGGCCATGACTTTTCCTTGGAGTGCGTATCAACAAAAGGTTAGTTGAGCCTGCCCCCCTGAAAATAGTGAATTTCCTTGGGGTTCCTGATTGAACGTGATCGGGAGTAAGCGTGAGTACTGAACCACCCCATGGCTAAAGCCCAGGGGGTTCTGAAGGCGTGCGTGCGAGGGGTATCCGGGCTCTGAGTCTGGCGACGTACAGCATCCCGGCCGGGACCTTGCACAAACCTTCTTTGCCGCGCGATCGACTCTGATGCAATAGCCACTGTGGGATTGCCGCAAGGCGACCCGCTTGTCGATTCGTGAAGCGGTCACAGTCCCGCGCGTTCTGGTAGCGGTTGCGCAACCGCCCAGCCCTTTGCGAGCCGGTGCCGGGACGGACTGTGCCCGTCTTGCGTGGCGTGCTTTGGCAGGAAGTGCTCGCAGGCCTGGGTGTCGGTGGTCTGGCTGTCGCCCTGGCTGCCCAGTCAACGTTGCAAAACTTCATCTCTGGCATCACGCTCTACTTCGACCAACCTAGCGATTGGGGACTACTGCAAATTTGGCAGCAGAGATGGCACAGTCGAGTGCGTCAGGATGCGGTCAACTAGAATCCGTACGCCGGATCGCACGCTCCTAACCGTTCCAAACAACGAATTCTCCAACATGCGGTTGGAGAATTACACCAACCGTGACTGCATGGCTCTGAACACGACCTTGCAGGTACGTTATGAAACAACACCCGACCCGTTTCGGGGAGTACGTACGCTATCGGTCAGTTTTATTGTTTCCGTATCTAGCAAGTGCTCAATACAGGTTTCAATGAATATCTGGGCCGGACTCGATAAAGTCGCATCGAGCAAATAGGAGGCACAGATTACCCGGGAAAGAGCAAGATCATCAATAGGCACCAATGAAATAGCATCCTGGTTATATACGCGCAGGAACGAAGATGGAAGAATTCCGATTCCCAGGCCTGCTCCAATAAACCCGATCATCGAGTTAACTCGGTCCACTTCGTAAACAGGTGTGACAGTTAACCCGATTCTTAAATACTCATGATCGATCAATTGTCGTACGTTGCTGGTTGGTCGCATGGCAACCTGTGGAAACTGGGCAATCTGCTCCCATCGAACCGATTGAAAATGAGTCAGCGGGTGCCCCTCCGGGCAGATGAGCACGAGTTTATCGACGAACAGTTCACGTTGCATGAGATCGGCTGCTGTCTGCTTCCGAGGTGTCAGCACGACCTCGACCTGCCGACAACGCAAGGCATCGATACAGTCTTCGTACACTTTTTCAATAAGCTGAACCTCAACTCCGGGTAGCCTGCCACTGAATCGACGTAGAGCACCAGGCAAAAAACTCGCCATGACTGAAGGCGACGCAGCAATTCGTAATGAGCCTGCATTGCCTGTCACAACGCTCTCAAGCCTCTCGAAAGTAAGGTCAAATTCGAATAGAAGCTGCCGTCCGAGCTTCAGAAACTCTTTGCCTACCGAGGTGAGCTCTACTGAACGGGTGTGACGATCAAGCAGCCGCGCACCTATGGTGCGCTCAAGATTACGAATTTTGTCGGAAAGTGTGGGTTGCGAGATATGTAGGTTTTCTGCAGCCCGGCTAAAGCTCAGAGCTTGGGCGACTTCGACAAACGCTTCCAGATCACGGATATTGACTCGCCGTCTAGGGTTAATTATCGGCATTTCCTATAAATTTGACCTTATAAATCGATAAACAAGGGTCGAACATAGCACTAATCTACAAGTCAGGAAATACGTCAAGACCGATAGTCGCAACAAAAGCTTGATAAATCACAAGCGAAGGAGACATACGATGAATGCCAGTTCAACCGATACAAGGTCCATAAGTGTCACTCCTCTCGGCGAAGCACTAGGTGCTGAGATCAGCGGAGTTGACTTCAAGCAACCACTAACCGAATCCGTTCTCGCAGAGATCAACGAGGCTTGGGCAAAACACCTGGTTCTCAGGTTCAGGGGATTGCAAGGCCTCAGCCCAGAAGAGCTGATCGACTTCTCAAAGAGTTTTGGGACGTTGGACGCGCGTCCAATTGCAACTGGAGACAGAGGCGCCTACTTGGAAGTCGATCGTCCGGAATTGACTATCATTTCCAATGTCATCATTGATGGCAAGCCCATTGGCGGTCTGGGTGCTTATGAGGCTGACTGGCACGCTGACATGACATATGTTGAGCGGCCACCGAAAGGCAGCTGCCTTTATGCCGTGGAAATCCCGCCCGCAGGCGGCCGAACGTACTTTGCCAACATGTATCTGGCCTACGACACCCTGGACCACGAGACAAAGCAAAAAATCGAGAACCTTACCTGCATTCACGATGCCAGTCGAAACAGTGCCGGGCAACTTCGCAACGGATACGAAGAAATTAATGATCCCCGACAGACGATCGGACCATCACATCCACTGGTACGTATCCACCCAACCACTGGCCGCAGATGCTTGTTGCTGGGACGCCGTCGCAATGCATACATCAACGGGCTCGACCTTGAGGAAAGCGAAGCGTTACTGAACAAGCTTTGGACGCACGCAACCCAGTCGCAGTTCACATGGGGCCAAGAGTGGGAACTCGGCGACATGATCATGTGGGACAACCGCTGCACCATGCATTACCGGGAAGCGTTTGACCCGTCCTCACGCAGAATAATGTTTCGCACTCAGATTTCCGGTGAACCTGTTGTCGGTCTTTAAGAACTCAGGCGATTGACCAAAGATGAAAATTAAAGAAATTGACCTGATTCAAGTCAAGGTGCCGCTGACCGTTCCTTACGTGGTTTCCACCCGTACGATCACAGACTTCGACCCCATCCTCATTTGCGCTCGCGACGAAGATGGCCGCGAAGGATGGGGCGAAGCACTTATTGCGCCTGGCTATACCTATGAAACCCTTGAAGGAGCCTGGACCTTTTGTGAGACGGCGGCCGGGCTGATATGCGGTGAGTCAATTGACAAGGCTCGCAGCATTGTTTCAGAGAATCTCGCGACAAGTCCGGGCGCTGCCAGCGCTTTGCTCGCTGCGATGGACATGCTGCAGAATGTTTCGGTGTTGAACCCCAAGGAAGATATTCAAATTCCTTTACTGGCGCCTTTGCAAGGACACTCTCCATCTGAAATCGAGGAGCAAGTGGAAAAGCTGATTGAACAAGGATTTAAAACGCTCAAGGTCAAGGTGGGCTTCAACTGGGAGGATGACCTTCACCGAGTGGAATTGGTTCAACAAGCCATTCGGGGCCGAACAACCATACGACTTGATGCGAATCGAAGTTTCAAAGTTGACGATGCCATCAAGTTCGCACAAAAGTTACAGGCAGAGGGAATTGAGCTATTCGAGCAACCCTGCGGTTCAGATGCGTGGGACGACAATGCCGCAGTTGCCGCGAAATCAAACGTAGCCGTCATGCTTGATGAGTCCATCTACAACATGGACGACGTACGCCGCGCAGCGGCTATCGACGGCGTCAAGTTTATAAAACTGAAACTCAAGAAAATCGGTAGCGTTGAAATGCTATGCGATGCGCTGGACGAAATCAGAAACCTCGGTGTTGAGCCCGTTCTGGGTGACGGGACAGCTCTGGAAGTCGGCTGCTGGATGGAAGCGTGTGTGGCTGCGCAGAAAATCAACAACGCTGGAGAGATGAACGGGTTTTTAAAGACAACAGACCGTCTCTTTAAAGATCCACTAGCTTTCTCAGAGGGATGCATGCTCATTCCTGCAAACTTTCAACCCGATATCGACCATGACGTCGTGCGTTTTTATACACAACGAGTCAAACGATTCAGCAAAGAATAACTGGAGGGATAATCAAAATGAATTTTATTTCACGTGGTGCATTTGTTGGAGCCATCAGTCTGACACTCATGTCGGTACCGCTGACGGCAGCCGCACAGTATCCGACCAAACCTGTAACACTGATTGTTCCAGGACCTGCGGGTAGTGGAACGGACGGGATCGGACGACTCCTGGCAAAGGAGTTCTCCGAAGAGTGGGGGCAGCCCGTTGTCGTAGAAAACAGAGCGGGAGCGTCTGGAATGATAGGCACCCAGGCGCTGCTCAGACAGCCAGCCGACGGTTACACCATACTGCTTGGACACGTCTCCACGCACTCTGTCGTCCCGGCCGTCCAGGATCCGACACCCTACAACCCAGTTGATGACTTTGAAGCCATTGGTCAGGTGGGATCGACATCCAATATCCTGGTCGTACCAACCAGCTCTGACATCCAGTCGGTCGAGGATCTCATTGCGCTTGCAAAAAGTGGCACAACGCTAAGTTATGGATCACCAGGAGTTGGACTAACTCAGCATTTTGCTGGCTATACGTTTGGAAAAATCAACGACCTAGATATGTTGCATGTTCCTTACAAGGGCAGCGGTCCGGCATTAATGGACCTGCTTGGCGGTCGGATCAACATGATGTTTGTCACACCTCCCGCTGCTTACGGTGGCGTCAAAGGTGGCAAGCTACGTGTGCTTGGACAGACATCGGAGAAGCGCCAGACCGCCTTTCCAGATGCCCCGACATTCGAAGAGCTAAAGATGCCAGACTTAACCAGCACATCATGGTTCGGGATGTTTGCACCAGCAGGAACCCCGAAGGATGTGGTTGAAAAGATCAATCAATCACTGCACAAAGCTTTGGAGAAAGAGCCTGTTCGTGAACAGCTTGCTGTCATGGTTATCGAGCCCGCGGACCCGCACTCTCCGGACGACTTTAAAGCATTCGTCTCACGCGACTATGAGCGCTGGAAGAAGACTGTAGAAGAGTCTGATATTGCGGCGGGTTCATAACAAACACATAAACAAATATTTAAAAATCAACACATTACAAGAAATAATCAGGAGACTTGATTATGTTGAAAAGTATAAATGCTCTAGCAATAGTTACTACCATTTTCGTAGCAGCCATATCACCGGTAAAAGCGGATGAAGCCTACCCGGACAGACCCATCACCATCGTTGTTGCCTACCCACCTGGGGGCGGAATAGACACGCTGGCACGGCTCATTAGCGTAGAGCTGTCGGACAGACTTGGACAACCTGTTGTCGTGCTAAACAAGGCAGGTGCCGCCGGCTCAATTGGTACTGCTTCAGTTGCACGAGACAAACCAGATGGCTACACAATGCTTCTCAGCGGCGCCAACGCCATTCTGAGCCCATTGGTTGACCCCAATCTAAGCTTTACGATCAAGGACTTCTCTCCCGTTGCTCGTTTGACGGTCACCCCCTACACCCTTGCGATCTCACCAAGCCTGGGAATCAATACCTTTGAGGAACTGGTCGAATACAGCAAACAGCATCCAGGTGAACTTAACTATGGATCGACCGGACTCGGCTCTGTTCAGCATCTCCTCGGCGCTCTTGCACAAAATCGCGCAGACGTCGACTGGACTCACATTCCATACAAAGGAGGCAATGAAGCACTACGCGAGCTTTCCGCAGAACGGGTTCAGATTATGTTCAGCAATCCAATTCCGTTGACACCTTATCTTCAAAACGAAAGTATCAAGGTGATCGGCGTGGCGACCGAGGATCGAATTCCGGCCATGCCAGACGTTCCGACACTACTCGAGCAAGGAGTGGAAGACTTCGACATTACAACCTGGGTAGGCCTGTTGTCTCCTGCAGGTACGCCGGAATCGATTCGTAACAAGATCAGCGATGAAATCGTATCGATCGTCGAAATCCCAAAGATCCGCACCGCAATTGAGCAACTCGGAAGCATCGTTTCCCCAATGCCGACCAAACAATTTGGTGAATTTCTGATTAAAGATGAGGCCAGGTGGAAAAGCATACTGGACCAGTCAGGCTTCGACAGCAAGAGCTAGGCAAGCGACGTTTGACTGATGCCGACCCTGAAACATTGCGTATAACTAATCTACTGACTGGAGTTTCAATTGCGCCTGATTTCATTCTTAGACCAGGGCCAACCCAGACTTGCAGCACTGAAAGATGGAAACGTGTACCGACTCGATTCCATCCTGGATGACCCGCAGGCAAATCTGATGGATATCCTGAGACAGGGTCCAGATGCACTGGCCTCTCTGTCTGACAAGTTTGCCCAAAGCGATTTGCCGGTCGACAAGTCACTGACGCTCGAATCGATGCGGTTTTTGCCACCCATTGGGCGCCCGGGCAAGATCATTTGCCTCGGGCTTAACTATGCTGACCATGCTGCAGAAGGAGGTCATTCCCGCCCAGAATATCCTAGTGTTTTTCTGCGTAGCGCGACATCTCTTGTGGCGCACGGTCAGAACATGATTCTTCCTGAATGCTCAGAGCAACTGGATTATGAGGCTGAACTCGCCGTCATCATCGGAACTCGTTGCAAGAACGTACCCGTCGAGAAAGCGCAGGAGGTCATAGCCGGTTACAGCTGTTTCAACGATGGAAGCATTCGTGACTACCAGAGAAAAACGGCGCAGTGGACGGTAGGGAAGAACTTTGATGCGACAGGTGCCTTCGGGCCATTTTTTGTGTCAGTAGAAGAGTTACCACCCGCTGCGAAAGGCTTGCGTATTCAAACCAGACTCAACGGTGTCGTGATGCAAGACGCGAATACCAGCGACATGCTCTTTCCCGTTGAGGAGGCAATTGCGATTTTGTCGGAGTGCATGACCCTGGAACCGGGCGATGTCATTGTGACGGGTACCCCTGCAGGAGTTGGTGCTGCGCGCAAACCGCCCGTATGGATGAAAGCTAACGATCTGGTTGAAGTGGAAATCGAGGGCATCGGCATTCTTTCAAATACCGTAGCGTCTCAAAAACAGCATGGCAGTCAGATCACTTAAGTTGAGAAATCTCTTTCAGAGAGCTAGTACTGAACCACCCCGGGCCTTTTCAGAGATGTATCCTTGACTGGAAGGGCAACCGGGTCAACCAGGTCGACTTTTTGAAAAATTGAAATGCGGCTTCAAAATCGTTTCAAGATGCACTGTGGAGGGTGAATCAGGCTTTAGCATTGACTTGATACTGCAGAATTTTTTCGGGCCCAGACTCTGAGGTCTCATAAAAAAAGCGATCTACCCGAAGAAGGTTTACGCACACGACTGCGAAGCCGGCCTCTTTCTTTAAACGCATTCTCCATGGAAATTTTAGTCGACACGTATCAGTCAGTCTGTGCGGGGGGTGATAAGAAGAATGAAAATGGAATGCATCTGTGGCCATCTGATCCTGGACAATCATGACCACCTTTCAAACAAAGGGCATGTCATACCGGATCAACTCTGGCTCGACCTGCTGGATCGCATCAACTCTGCTATTGAGCGTCCAGGCAAAACGGATAAAGAACGAGAAACCGCATGCATGGCCGTGCGCAAAAAGCTGAATGATAGTAAGAGGACGGCCTGGCAGTGTGATACGTGCGAGCGGCTTTATATTGATGACACGAACGGCCGAACACTGGCTTTCGAGAGCGCAAGCACTGGAGTCGCCACCGGAATCTTTCGTGGATTCTGAGTAGCCCTGTACGATGAGTGTGATCAGCTAACTTTATGTGTTATTGGTGGAATTTGATCAACCTAAATCCGTCAGTTGCTTGCTTCCAATTCGGCTAGACGCTAATGTTTATGCGGGTTTGCATCAGATGGGGGTATTCACCAAATGGGTGAGCGTAAAAACAAGTCAAAAACAGCCGTTGCGACCGTCTCTGAGCCGTTGGTGGTGGACACCATGGGCGGTCGCATACATGTGCACTGGGATGAGTCAGCGCAAGCGACTCCCAACGGACAGCTGGTCTTTTTTGCCGAGTTTCTTGCCTGCACGGGCGTCTTTGATCGCTGGGTCGAGCGCTGCCCTCTGACCTATACCAGTCCCAACTCGCCGGGCAACCGGGATGTGCTGGGGACGTTGCTGCTGGCCATCCTGGCGGGTTACCAGCGCTATGCGCATGTGACCGCCTTTCGTAACGATAGAGGGGTGATCAGGTCGTAGCGAAATCGCTCGGAACGAACAAAATCATCAGCGAGGACTCCTTGCGCCGGGCACTGGCCCGGATGGACGAGCAAGCTAGTCAGGCGTGGTTGCGCCCCGCACTCATGTCGAGTGTACGCGAGGCGCTGGATCGCGACTGGATACTGGACATAGATGCGAGCGTTAAGCCTTTATACGGCAAACAGGAAGGGGCGTTGAAGGGCTACAACCCGCACAAGCCCGGCCGACCCAGTCACGTGCTGCACACGTACTGGGTGAGTCCGCTACGACAGGTTCTGGATGTGCAGCTGACAGCGGGCAACCAGCATGCGAGTTCCCATGCTCGAGCAGGTCTGGAACAGCTACTGGACGAGCTGGGCGAGAAAGCGCCTGCGCTGGTGCGCGGTGACAGTGGTTACGGCAACGAGGGGATTCTGGTGGCGCTTGAGCAACGCCAGCAACCCTATCTGCTGCGGCTGCGCCAGACGGCTAACGTTCAACGCCTGGTGCGACGCCAGTTTGACCGGCTGGACTGGAGCCGCACCGACTCTCAGGGCTTCCAGGCGGTTCAGGACGAGGTCAAGCTCTCGGGCTGGAGCCAGCCACGGCGGGTGGTGATCCTGCGTCGCCGGCTACGCGAAGGTATTGCCCGGGAGACATTGGATGACCATGGGCAGTTGCGTCTGGACTTTGCGGATCACCATATCCTGGATGCCGCCCGGATGTGGGAATACACCGTGCTGGTGACCAACGCGGACTATCGCCTGGAATCGATTGCCCAACTGTATCGGGATCGCTGTGATTGCGAGAATGGCTTTGATGAACTGAAGAATCAGTGGGGGCTCTCAGGTTTCACCACCCGGGATCTGAATCGCAGTCAGACGACTGCACGTGCGGGAGCCCTGATCTACAACTGGTGGAGCTGGTACTGTCGGGCTGCCCATCCGGGTGGCAGACTCGAGGCGATCACGAGTCGCCCGTTGTTGCTGGCCGCCGTGGGTAAGGCCGCGAGTCATGCTGGACAGACGACCCTGTATCTGACGTCCATGCACGCCAGAATGGACACTATCAATCAGTTGCTGGTCAACGTTCGTGCGGCTTTACAGCATGTCAGATTGACCGCGGAGCAGTTCAAGGATGTCGACCGATGGAGCACCCTGCTGAAGTACGTATGCCAGAAAATTGCACCCCGGATTGATGCTCAACCAGCCTGTCGGACACTGCCGGCGACGGGCTAACTGCTTTTTTTAGGATCAAGAAAGGTGATCGATCGCCAGGACAAACTCCACTTCACACGGGAAGTACCCTGCCCGACCGGGCCTAACCTCACTCAATCGCTGACACCACGACAAACGATAGGGTCTCGGCACTCTGGGGCACAGGTTTACGATGGACTTTGTAGCTCGCAAACGACCCGATGCATGCATGTCAGCCTTCGCAGCGAGGGGCAGTCCGTTTTTTGGATCCACTCCTCAAATAGATCCGGATTGGTTTCGGGTGTGAGTCGATAACTCATGATCAGGTTGGCCATACGGTGTTTCCTCCGACTGGGCTAGTTGAGTCGTCAGAGAACATGTGCGTTCCCCAATCTCGACAACCCGGCAAACCAAAGCTCAACGAACCGGGTAGATCTGGAACACGCGATCGTCTCTGTTTATCCGGGAGAACCCCTGCAGAGTTCACTACCAGCAGCCAGTATCAACATGGTATGATTTTGACCAGTTAGCGGTACACGCGACATGGCAAAAGTACACCTGAACGATTTTCAGGATGGCCTGTCGTCGAGTCAATCTGATTCACCTCCGCAATTCTTGACTTGCAGGACAGACATGACACAACCGGTTTCTAGCACTGTTTCGTTGTGGTGGCGCTTCCAGTAGGAGGCGACACTGTGTTGCGGCCCCGACCGCACCTTGCCGCCGACTCCGGACAGGCAAGGTTCTGCAAAAGTCTCTCCGGCACGGCGGCTCCCAGATTCCAGGAGAAAGCCTGATGACCGCCATCAAACCCGTTCTAAATCTGATCTGTCTGGAACCTTGCTGTACATGAAGGTACACCAGGCTAACTCGTGCGCCTTTCACGCGCGACTGGAAAAGTTTTGCTTGGTGACAAGCGACTGAATATAAGAAGAGGTTTGTGTGTCCAAGATACTCATGATCGACAACTACGATTCCTTCACCTACAACCTGGTGCAGTACTTCGGGGAACTGGGTGAAGATGTTCACGTCTACCGCAACGACCAGATCACAATCGAAGAGGTTGAAGCTCTGGCGCCCGATCACATCTGCATTTCGCCCGGTCCGTGCTCTCCCGCAGAAGCGGGCATTTCGGTTCCTGTCATCAAACACTTTGCCGGCAGGACCCCGATTCTGGGAGTCTGCCTGGGTCATCAGGCAATTGGCGCTGCGTTTGGTGGGCGAATCGTGCGTGCGAAGGAGATCATGCATGGCAAGACGTCTGTTATCACCCATACCGGATCGGACGTCTTCATGGATCTGCCAAGTCCTTTTACCGTGATCCGCTACCACTCTCTGGCCATTGAACGCGAAACCCTGCCGGACTGCCTGACTGTCACAGCACAGACAGCTGATGGCGAGATCATGGGTGTGCGTCATAAAACCTTGCCAATCTATGGCGTACAGTTTCACCCTGAATCCATACTAAGCGAACATGGTCACGCGCTGCTGCGCAACTTCCTGCGAATCGAGCACCACGTGGCGATGGAGGCATGATGACAATCACTCAAACCGAAGCTCTGGCCCGTTGTATTGAGCACCGCGAAATTTTTCATGACGAGATGCTGTACTTGATGCGCAGTCTCATGAAAGGAGAGATGGCCCCGACCATGGCGGCCGCTCTGCTGATGGGATTGCGGGTCAAGAAGGAAACCATCGGTGAAATCACCGCAGCGGCCATGGTCATGCGTGAGTTTGCGACCCCGGTTAAAGTCGACGATCCAGACGAGCTGCTTGATCTTTGCGGAACGGGAGGAGACGGTACCAGCACTTTCAATATCTCAACCAGCGCCATGTTCGTTGCAGCCGCGGCCGGCGTACAGATTGCCAAGCATGGCGGTCGCAGCGCGTCATCGCCTAGCGGCAGCGTGGATCTGATCGAAGCACTGGGAGCCCGCGTCGATCTGAACCCGGAGCAAATCAATGAGTGTCTGCGCGAAACAGGGGTAGGCTTCATGTTTGCGCAGAACCATCACTCTGCCATGCGGCATGTTGCGCCCATTCGCAAGGAACTCGGGGTCAGGACCATTTTCAACATTCTGGGCCCATTGACCAATCCGGCTGGCGCACGAAATCAGATGATGGGCGTGTTCCATCAGGATCTTGTCGGGATCCAGGTCCGGGTACTCAAAGCCCTGGGCTCACGACATGTGCTGATTGTGCATGGTCTGGATGGCATGGATGAGGCCTCACTCGGCGCACCGACAATGGTCGGGGAACTCAAGGACGGGGAAGTCATTGAGTACGAAATCCACCCTGAAGACTTCGGGATGGACATGATTTCAAACCGCTCTATCCGGATAAGCACTCGGGAGGAGTCCAAGGCACTGGTTCTGCAAGCTCTCTCGAACAAACCTGGGGTGGCCCGTGACATCGTGGCGTATAACGCCGGTATCGCGATTTACGCCGGCAACAAGGCACCATCCATTCAGGAAGGCATCAAAATGGCCTTCGATGCACTGGCCAGTGGTGCTGCACGAGAGAAACTCGAGCAGTTTTGCGAAGCCACCCGGAGGATTGCAAAATGAGCACTGACGTTTTAAGCAAGATCCTGACCGTCAAGGCAGAAGAAGTAAAGATGGCGCGACAACTGCGCAGTCTGAACGAGCTGATGCGCGAGGCCCAGGCTCGCAAGGATGTTCGCGGTTTCGCCTCAGCGATCGAAGACAAGATTGCCAGCGGACACGCTGCAGTGATTGCTGAGGTCAAGAAAGCGTCACCTTCAAAAGGGGTGCTCAGAGAACACTTTGATCCGGCAACGATTGCAAAATCCTACACAGCCGCTGGCGCCGCCTGCCTGTCAGTCTTGACCGATGTGCAGTTCTTCCAGGGCTCTCATGACTACCTGCGCCAGGCGCGCGCAGCCTGCCCCCTGCCAGTGTTGCGAAAGGATTTCATGATCGACCCGTATCAGGTCGTTTCTGCCAGAGCCATGGGTGCTGACTGCATTCTGCTGATCGTCGCTGCGCTTGAACTGGGCCAGATGCAGGAGCTGGAGTCCTGCGCGGTCGATCTCGGCATGGATGTCCTGGTCGAGGTTCACGACGAGAGCGAACTCGAAAACGCACTGAAACTCAAGACGTCTCTGCTCGGGATCAACAATCGCAACCTGAAGACGTTCGAAACCACCTTGCAGACAACGTTGGACTTGCTGCCCAGAATTCCGGCAGACAAGCGTGTTGTGACCGAAAGCGGCATCCTCAAGTCGGATGATGCACAACTCATGCGAGACAACGGCGTGGAGGCATTTCTGATTGGAGAAGCTTTCATGCGAGCAGAAAACCCGGGACAAGCGCTTTCCGATCTGTTTCAGCACACACGCCAGAAGGCGGCGTAGGGCTGATCCGAACCCCAAACGAGCTCAATCGTGTCACGCCCGCACCAAATTCACACCAGCCATGCCCGGGTCCTGCTCCGGCCACTGATTGGCGTGAATGGTGTCGTGACGTGATGCGTCTTTGGCAGTCCTGTCAGGACTTCTTGTTGATTCCGCAGCTATTGATACGCAGCAGCGAATAGGCAGGACACACTCGCAAAAGCCCTGTCAACAGCGGCAGCACACCAATCCAGCCCCACGGCCCAATCTGGTTGGTCAAGGTCAACACGATCAGCAAAATGCCAACGATGATGCGGATCGCCCGATCAACTGTTCCTACATTGCTATTCATTGCTCGCTCCTTGTGCGGTAAGTCTTAAGGTTAGAAAGACCCTGCAACCAGGCAGAGCCGAAAGTACTCGATCAATCCTGCTCCCTTTCTGCCTCACCCTGGGGATGACAGAAAAGCCCATGCAGTGTGTACATGATCTGAAGAACGGATTCACTAGCCAGCGTGTAGTAAATGAACTTTCCTTCCCTTCTGGTGTTGACCAGCCCCTCGTCACGCAAGACACCAAGTTGCTGCGACAGCGTTGGCTGGCGAATTCCAGTGAGCCGCTCGAGTTCCCCTACATTGCGTTCTTCATCGATCAGGTGACACAAAAGCAGCAAGCGGTCTTCATTGGCCATTGTCTTGAGCAAAGAACACGCCCTGCCGGCCGAGTCTCGCAACTCGTTGATCGCAGATGCTGGCAAATTGGCAACCATATTCATGACAATTTTCCTCTTGATTCCCTCACGACACATCCCTGTTCCGAAGAGACGGTCCACAGGAACCGCTCAATGGAAAAACCTCGTATAGCGCGGGTCGAGCCTGATGCAATCATTATATTTACAAATAAATTATGTTTCAATAAAATATTAGCGTACATTTAATTATCGCAAGGAGTTTGATCGTGCGCTGCAAATCTTTTTTTGATGAAATGACTGCCACGTTCACGTACGTCGTGGATGACGGTCCAGGTACACCTTGTGCCATTATTGACTCTGTTCTCAACTACGATCCAAAATCTGGACGCACCAGCACTGAAAGTGCTGACCAGATCATTGCATACATCAGACATGAGAACCTCCGGGTCCAGTGGCTGCTTGAAACACACGCCCACGCGGACCATCTCTCGGCTGCGCCCTACATCCGACGGGCGGTTGGTGGCAAGATTGCCATTGGATCAGCCATCCAGACTGTTCAGGGCGTTTTCAAGAAAATCTTCAATCTGGAACCCGAATTTCAGCTTGACGGGTCACAGTTTGACTATCTGTTTGAACCGGACGAAGTGTTTCATATTGGCAACATTCAAGCCCAGGCATGGCACGTCCCCGGCCACACGCCAGCAGACATGGCATATCTCGTGAACAAAGACACAATGTTTGTCGGTGACACGCTGTTCATGCCAGACGTTGGATCGGCTCGTTGTGACTTTCCTGGAGGCAGTGCCCCCGCTCTCTACGCATCGGCCAGACGCATTCTGGCCCTGCCGGACCAGACGCGGCTCATGATGTGTCACGACTATCCGCCAGGTGGTCGGGAAGTACGTCATGAAACAACGGTTGCGCAACAACGTGCACACAACATCCATCTGCGCGACGGGATATCAGAACAGGAATTTGTCAACATGCGTACCACCCGTGACGACACGCTGGCCATGCCCACACTGCTGTTGCCGTCGATTCAGGTCAACATCCGGGCAGGAGAATTTCCCCCGGCGGAGTCAAACGGGATACATTATCTGAAAATCCCGATAAACGCTTTGTGAGGCCCAGTGCATGTTCGATGACGCCGAGTCCGACCCGAAACTGCTCAGTGACGAGGCTGACCGGATTATTCCGACCCTTCGCACACAACTGCTCAAAGCACAGTATCAGCATCTGAACAAGCAGGATCGTGCACTACTGATTCTGGTGGGTGGTATTGATGGTGCGGGCAAGGGCGACACCATCAACTTGCTCAATGACTGGATGGATCCCCGGCATATCAGAACAATTGCTTTTGGGCCGGCCAACCGCTCCGACAAGCAATACCCGCCCGCGTACCGTTTCTGGCAGGCACTGCCACCAAAAGGCCAGACCGGCATTGTGTTTGGATCCGGCTATGCGCCTCTCATCTCAGAGGCCGTCAAAAAGCGCCCCGATACACGCAAACTGGAAGACATGGTGCTGATGGCAAGGCGGTTTGAGGCAGACCTCGTTGCCAACGGGGTACAAGTCATCAAACTGTGGTTTCACCTATCGCGAAAGGCCCAGTCGGAACGTACCAGCCGATTGCTCGAGAATCCGTCAACTGCGTGGAAGGTAAGCCCACTGGACAAGAAAGTTCATAAACGATTCTCTCGCTTGAGAGACGCAGGACAGCGAATTATCGAGGCGACCGACTCGGCGCATTCGCCGTGGATCATCATCCCGGCAGCCGACGAGAACATGCGCAACGTGCGAACCGGACAGGCTGTCCTGCAGGCCCTGCGCAGACAATCCATTCGCGTCCCGGCCCTGCATGACCCGGCCGAGCTCCCAAAGCTCAGACCGTCTATCAATCCACTGACAAAGCTCGATTACACGGTTTCCATCCCGAAGGATGAGTACGACGAGCAGATGCTCCTCTGGCTGAACAGGCTTGCCGAGGCGGTCAGACATCCCAAGTTCGTCAAACATCACTCGCTGGTGCTTGCTTTCGAGGGCCAGGATGCCGCCGGCAAAGGAGGCAACATCCGCCGCCTGACCCGAGCAATGGACGCGCGCCAGTACAAGATCACCCCTATTTCTGCTCCACGGCAGTTCGAACTGAACCGTCCGCACTTGTGGCGTTTCTGGAGAGAGGTTCCTGCCAAGGGCAAGATCGCGATTTTTGATCGATCATGGTACGGGCGCGTTCTGGTCGAACGCGTCGAGAACCTGACTCCCAAGGTATCGTGGCGCAGAGGCTATACCGAGATCAATGCTTTCGAACAACAATTAGTCAACCATGGTGCGATTGTTCTCAAATTCTGGCTCGCCATCACAGAAGACGAACAACTCAAACGGTTCAAAGAACGCGAGAAGTCACCCTTCAAACAGTTCAAGATCACGGCGGATGACTGGCGAAACCGGGAAAAGTGGAAGGAGTATTACCGCGCTGCGGGCGACATGCTTTCGTTCACCCACACCGATCTAGCCCCCTGGCATGTCCTGTCTTCAAATGACAAGCGTTATGCTCGGGTTCAGGTTGTCAAGCGTGTCACACAGGCGATCGAAAATGCCATCAAGTCCCATGACTGAAACACACTGTGAGCTGTGCCAGACCGAGGGTGGTCAGGTCCTGGTACGAGCCCGACTCTGGCGAATCATCGACGCTGGTGATCCGGTGTTTGCCGGATTTACCCGGGTGGTCTGGAACGCCCATGTCAAGGAAATGACGGATCTTGACAGCGATTCTCAAGCCAGGCTGATAGCGATCGTGCTTCGCGTTGAACGTGTCATGCGTGAAACACTTGAACCCCACAAAATCAATCTGGCCAGTCTGGGTAACCAGGTTGCTCACCTACACTGGCACGTGATACCACGCTGGGAAGATGATCTGGCGTTTCCCGCCCCGATCTGGAACGCACCGGCACCTGGTCCAGACAAGGCTACGCTCGCCGGGCTGAGATCAGCAACTGTCAATAGTCGTCTTAGCGATTATCATCAGGCTTTGATCAACGAATTCCAGAACGAGACATGACAAAGACCTCTCCAAGCCAGACCTGGCGCTCGCTGCTGTTTGTTCCGGCTCACAGTGACAAGTTTCTCGAAAGCGCCCTTCGTCGTGATGCAGATGCCATTCAACTGGATCTCGAAGATGCCTGCCCACCCGACCAGAAAGAAGCGACTCGTGGGCGTATCGGCGAGATTGCCCAGCGCGCAGCCGATGCTGGTTTTGATGTCATTGTGCGTGTGAATCGCCCCTGGCGAATGCTGGTGCGTGATCTAGAAGGGTGCGTGCACCCGGCTGTCAAGGCGATCACCTTGCCCAAGGTGCCTGACGGATCGTTTATTCGCAGTGTTTCCGAAGTGCTCGACGAATGCGAGATCGAAGCAGGGCTGCCAGTCGGACACACCAGACTGATTGCCATGGTCGAAGATGCTGACGGGCTGGCCAACCTGGATAACATCGCCCAGGCCCACTCAAGGGTGTACGGCATGATCGTGGGCGCCGAAGACCTGGCCGTATCTATGCGCATGGCAGTTGATCCAGATGGTCTCTACATCCCGAACGTCATGACTGTCGTTGCATGCCGCCGCGCTGGTATTGTTCCGCTCGGATTTGTCGGGTCAGTGGCAGATTTTGCGGACCGGGAGAAGTTTCGTGAAACGGTACAACGCGCGGCACGACTCGGATTCGAGGGTGCCTTCTGTGTTCACCCATCGCAAGTTGAAGCGGCTAATGAAGCCTTCAGCCCCGACCCCAGGGCGGTTGAGCGTGCACGGGCGCTACTTGAGACGTTTGACGCGGAGATGGCAGCAGGACGCGCTGCCTGCAAGTTTGAGGGACGGATGGTAGATGCGCCCGTTGCTGCCCAGGCGCGCCTGCTGATCGAACGCGACGAAGCGATTTCTGCCATGAAAGCCCGCCGGACCGCTGCCAAAGGCACATAGGTCAAGCCACATGTCGGGCATTCTGCCGGATCACTTGCCGACCAATTGTCTGCGCGACATCGCGGCGCTCGACACACAGACATTGCCCGCCTGCTGGCGGGCAATTCTGGATGAGCCGTGCGTGGCCGACAAGCTGGCATCCATCCGGCGAACATTACAGCAGCAACTGGACAAGGGGCTCGTTCTGTTTCCGGATGACCCCTGGCGGGCGCTTAGACTCACTCCTTTATCGGAGGTCAAGGTCGTCATTCTCGGCCAGGACCCCTATCATGGACCAAATCAGGCGCGTGGGCTGGCATTTTCTGTGGACAGTCACTGTCCGACGCCACCGAGCCTGCGCAATATTTTCAAGGAGCTGGACCGCGGCAGCGAGCCGGGATTGCGGCCACCTCGAAGCAACGATCTCACCGAATGGGCCAGACAAGGTGTGCTGCTGCTGAACGCGAGTCTGACCGTACAACAAGGGGCTGCCGCCTCGCATGCGAGGATTGGCTGGCAGACCGTCACTGACAGGCTCATCAGCGCTGTTGCGGCACGTCATCAGCCAACCGTGTACCTGCTATGGGGACGCCACGCGCAGGAAAAGCGCTCGTTGATCGAGGCTGGCAACACGGCACCCGATACTGACAGGATGCATAGTATTCTCACGGCCAATCATCCATCACCTCTTTCGGCCATGCGTGGCCCGACACCCTTCATCGGTTGCGATCATTTCCAACTGACCAATCAGTGGCTTGTCAAAAGGGATCAGACTCCCATCGTGTGGTGATTAATCCGGATTTGGCAGCGACTCAAAAGATTTTTTGACGTCTGTTACAAAAAATTTGATCGCCATGCAACATTCCGGAAATTTTCTATGTCCTCATAGGGAAAGTGAAAGAAAAGTGCGACATTGAACAGGCCGGAGTCCCGGTTGATCTGCTGCGGATGCTGGTCTTTTTGTGAAACCGGGGGTTTACCCTGAAGCGAATTGCGGTTACACTCCGTGCTCTTATCGATTTCTGACCCCTTTCCTTTCGCAGCCCTTTTGGCATTTACGCGTTCGGTTGATACGGTCGGCACGATTCAAATCAACCAAGGAAAGTTATGTCATTCCAATCTCTGGGCCTTGCCCCAGCGTTGTTGCGCGCCATTGATAAATCCGGTTTCACGCAACCTACTGAAGTTCAATCACAATCCATTCCTGCCGCTTTAACTGGCAAAGACCTGATGGTCAGCGCCCAGACAGGTAGCGGCAAGACAGCTGCGTTCATGCTGCCCGCTCTGCAGAAGCTGGCTGGCAACCCTGGCAATGCCGGACGCGGCGTTCAAATTCTGGTTCTGACACCCACCCGCGAACTGGCCCAGCAGGTCAGCGACGCAAGTGGTCTGCTTGGCGCAGAACTCGGCGGTCTGCGTGTGACCACAGTCGTTGGCGGCGTGCCCTATGGTGCGCAACTCAAGGCACTGTCACGGCGCGTCGACGTACTGGTGGCGACACCCGGACGACTGATCGACCACTTGAACACCAAACGTGTTGACCTGTCGACTGTTCACACACTGATCCTCGACGAAGCGGACCGCATGCTCGACATGGGCTTCATTGATGACATCAAGATGCTGGTTTCGAAGACCCCTGCAAGCCGTCAGACCCTGCTGTTCTCGGCAACTCTGGATGGCAATGTGGCCAAGCTCGCTGCCAACATGATGCGCGACCCGGTCCGCATCGAAGTGAGCGCATCGAACAAGCCTCACGCACAGATTTCGCAAAGCGTGCTTTATGCAGATGATGGCGCCCACAAGCGCCGTCTGCTGGACCACGTTCTGCGCGACGCCAGCCTGGACCAGGCAATCGTCTTCACCGCGACCAAACGTGGCGCTGACGATCTTGCTGAAGCACTGAATGACGAAGGATTCCAGGCGATGGCTTTGCATGGCGACATGAACCAGCGTCAACGTACCCGTACCCTGACTGCCATGCAGCGTGGTCGTATCCGCGTACTGGTTGCTACTGACGTTGCCGCTCGCGGCATTGACGTACAAACAATCAGCCACGCCATCAACTTCGATCTTCCGATGCAGGCTGAAGACTACGTACACCGTATTGGTCGTACTGGACGCGCCGGACGCTCAGGCACGGCGATCACTTTGGTTGAACACCGCGAACGCCACAAGATCCGCCGGATTGAGCATTTTGTCGGCCATCCTATTCCGACCAGCGAAATCGAAGGCCTGGAGCCACGACGCATGGCAGAGAAGGCCAAACCACGTCGCACTCCGGGATCAGGACGTCCGAATGCACGTGCTGGTGCACGCCCAAGCGCACACCCTGGCAGCAAACCCTCTACTCCCGTACATGCACGACGCGCCCCCAGCAAAGAGAATACGTTCAATGAGTTCGGTGCCCGACCACCCCGCGCAAAGCCACGTCCAGCAGGGCGTGCGCGTCAGCGCAGCAGCGTTTGAGCATAGCCAACGAGTTTCTGACCACCTGCACCGGTGCATCGCCCGGGCAGGTGGCTGGCTAAGCTTCAAAGACTGGATGACTGAGGTGCTTTACGCACCCGGCCTCGGTTATTACACAGCTGGTTCGCGCAAACTTGCGCAACGCAGTGATCCAGACGTACGGCATCCAGGGGGTGACTTCGTCACCGCTCCTGAACTTAGCCCGGCATTCGGGCGTACCCTGGCCCTCCAGATCAGTCAGGCCATGACCCAAAACGGTCTCACCCGGATTCTCGAGTTCGGCGCGGGTTCCGGACAACTGGCCCAGGACATCATCGAGGCACTTCATGCCCTCGGTGTTCACAATTTCCAGTACAGCATACTTGAGATCTCCCAGGACCTGCGCGAGCGTCAGCAAGCGAAGCTACCGGCGACAGCCAAGGTGCAGTGGATCGACACCCTCCCCGATACATTTGAAGGCATCGTGCTCGCTAACGAAGTCCTCGATGCCATGCCTGTGCATGTGCTCAGATGGAACGATGACGCAAGCGGGGTGCTTGAACGAGGCGTGATATCCCTTGAGAATGACTTCGCCTGGCAAGACCGTCGCGCTGAATCACACCTTGAACAGACACTGCGCGAGCGGATGCCAGCGCTGCCTGGATACACGACCGAGATCAACCTGCCAGCAGAAGCCTGGACACGCACACTCGCCAGCCATCTGAAACGCGGTCTGGTTCTGCTGGTTGACTACGGATTCAGTCGTCTGGAGTACTACCACCCTCAGCGTAATCGCGGCACACTGATGTGCCATATCCAGCACCGTGCCCACGACAATCCGTTCTTTGCCCCCGGCCTGCAGGACATCACCGCTCACGTTGACTTTTCTGCTGTGGCAGCCAGTGCCCATCAATCTGGGCTGGACGTGCTGGGGTACACCAGTCAGGCACGTTTTCTGCTGAACGCTGGGCTACACGATGTGCTGACCCATAGCACGGACCTGCAGACCACGCAGGCAATGCGAGCCGTGGAGAAACTGGTCTCTGAAGCGGAAATGGGTGAGCTTTTTAAGGTATTAGCACTCGGACGCGACATCGATCCGATACTTCAAGGGTTCGTGCGTGCAGATCGCCTGCATCAACTCTGAGTTTGCCTGACAGCCTCAAGTCGTGCCTGCCGGACGGCTGAGCTGATTGCTTGCGCGCCCGCGCTGGCCAGAGGCCGGGCGATCGCTCCCGCATCCACGCTGCGTGCAGCACGCAAGGCATTTACCCAGCCAATCTGATCGTGACCGAGCAACCAGGCGGTCAGTGTCAGCAATGCCTCCATCCGTTCTGGTCTTCTCAAACCGTCAGCCTTCTCGATCAAAGAAAGCATTGCTTGCGCAGTGTCGGGTGAGACCTGCTCTGGAGGGCGGGAAAGCGCTTGCAGAATGACAGGAAAGAGCTCGGCCCATTGCGCGCATTCCGATGTGGCTCGCAAGCCTGTCGCCAAAGACTTTCGATCTTCGGTACGGTACATGGCAAGCGCATACATTGTCTGCAAAGGCGGATCAAGCTCTCGTCGTGCATGATCAAGTTGGTGTCCGAGCGCCTCGTCAAAGACAAAGCCAGGCATGATCACACCGAGTGCGTCACAATCCTGCAGCACCTGAAACATCCGGGATGGCTTCTCACTTCGCAGCCCGCGCGAGATCTCCTGCCACATCCGCTCCGGCACCAGATGATCCACTTCACCATTTGCCACCATCTTCCTGCATAGTGCCAAGGTGGTCTCTGCAACGTCGAATTCGGTAAACCGGGCGGCAAATCGCGCCAGCCTCAGAATCCGCACTGGATCTTCCTCAAAAGCAGGTCCAACATGCCGCAGCACACGTCGCTCGAGATCCTGCTGTCCGCCATAGGGATCCACAATCTCACCATCTGGGCGCTGGGCCATCGCATTGATAGTAAGATCGCGACGCGCAAGATCCTGCTCCAGCGTCACTTCGCACCCGGTATAAAAAGTAAATCCCTTATAACCACGCCCAGACTTACGCTCGGTTCTGGCCAGAGCAAACTCTTCTTTGGTTACCGGGTGCAAAAACACCGGAAAATCGGCACCGACAGGCAGAAAACCTCGGTCTTGCATCTGGTCAGGACCAGCACCAACTACAACCCAGTCCCGGTCACCGCAGACAAGTCCCAGCAATCCATCCCTGACTGCACCACCCACAATGTAAACATCCAGGCCCGCAAGCAAAGGGTCATCGATACGGATCACGACCCCAACTCCTGTCCACGAATCATCTCGGGCGCACCTCACCGAGCCGTTGCTTGAGTGATTGTGGCTCTCCGGTAAAGACACCCGAGTAATACGTCGCGTTAGACAGAACTTTCTTCACGTAATCGCGGGTTTCACTGAAAGGGATGGTTTCCGCAAAAATCGCGCCCTCTACCGGACTGGACAATGTCGCCCGCCAGCTCTTTGGACGGCCCGGACCAGCGTTGTAACCGGCACTGGCCAGAACAAAAGAGCCATCCAGATCATCCAGCACCATACGGAGATAGTTGGTTCCAAGCGCCGTATTGACATCAAAGTCGTTAACTCGCGAAGGCCTGAAGTCCTTCATTCCGATCCGTCTTGCAACATACCGTGCAGTAGCCGGCATCAGCTGCATCAACCCCGAAGCACCGGCAACCGAGCGAGCATCCATCACGAAGCGGGACTCCTGCCTTATCAAACCATATACCCAGGCCGGATCAAGGTTGATAGAGCGAGCCTGTTTAGAGACGCGCTCCTCAAATGGAGCAATAAACCTTTGAGAAAAATCGAAATTTTCCTGAGTTCTCTCTGATGTGTTTACAACTCGGTCATAGATCTGTTGCTCCCTCGCAAACTCGGCCGCCGCCAGAAGCTCGCGATCATTCAGCCCTCGCAACCCGTAATTCCACTGGGGAACAGCTTCCGGGCGCCAACCCTGTCTGAATAAGGCGACGGCCTGTTGCAGGTGTGGATTGCTCCGGGCCTGCTGCAACTCCTGCGCTGTGACCGGGGGGGAGGCACCGGAATCAGAATCGGACGACCGAGCTCTTCGAGTGCCAGCTGACCGTAAAAATCCAGATCCTTTGCAATCGATGCATAGATTTGATTCGCAGCCTGCTGATCCCCCTGCGCAGCGAGCGCTCGGGCCTTCCAGTATTGCCAGGTGTTATCAGAACGCAACGCTGGCGGCATCCAGTCGATCGCGGTCTGAACCCATTTCCAGTCAATCACTGGCTGTCGAAGGGCAGCACGCACTCTCCACTCGTAGTTGGAGGGGCTCAGCTCGATATTACCTGCCTGCCTGTAGAGATGGTCGGCACGTGTCATCTCGAGATTGAGAGCATCCCGGAACGCAATCTGAACCCTCACCCACGCCAACAACTCCGGCGGCAGACGATTCTGCCAGCTCTTCCCGACGTAAGCAGCCGTACCGGAGAGATCATCACGCGCCATGCGCGCCAGGCCCATTGCGGCAATCAGTGCGTCATCGCCAGTCAAGCGCCCCTTCTGGGCACGCACCCAGCGACCGGGATTGGCCATCATGTTTTTGTAGGTCTGCAACGCAGCCCGATCAAATATATGGCTAGCGATCCGTTCGGCAGTCCTCGTATGATTGATCTCCAGAGCATCCAGCATCATCGGAGTCAGCTGCCTGCGAGTCAACACGCCATCGGCAACCAGTTGCGCCATCATCGACCAACAGGTCTGGCCCGGCGCGAAGTCCCGCACGGCCTCCTCAGCCGTGGCTCGCTTGCCGGTCATATGACGCGACTCAATCTTGGCGCAACGCACCTGATTGTTATACCAGATGAATTCGCCGATTTCCTGGATCGTCTTGAAGTCACCGTGTTCGGCTGCGGCAAGCACCCATTCCGCCCGGACCCGGTCAGCCATATAGCTACCCGGATATCGTTCCAGAAATGCTTGCGCAACCGGAATTTGCTGGGTGGACAGCGCTTGCTTGATGGCCCCTTGAGCCACCCAGAAGTCTGCGTAGATGCCTAGCACGTCACCTTGCGCCTGATCGGCCAGCGAAGGCAGCCTGCCCCACTGTCCTTGCCGAACGGCTTCCCGCGCCTGAGCAACAGCTCGAGCTTGTGGTGTATCAATATCGTATTGAAAACCTGAGGAGGTCCCCTGCGCCTGAGCAGGTGAAAGCAGCAGTGAGCTCACCATCACAGTCAGGCCTACAGTTACACCTCGCCACGAAACTGAACATATCTTTGACATAAATCTCTGATACCGTTTACCTTTGGTTGACTGGAAGCAGCCAGCGCGTTGTGCTGAGCTGTTATTTGTACCTGCAACTCGGAATGACCCTACCATCTTTCTATTAGCGACGTTTAATCATTTCTCTATGACACAGAATAACTCAGACAAGTTGCGTACGCGCCTGAAGGCCACGCGGATTCATATTCCAGTCGCCAACCGCCAGCGCGGCAGCCTGTTAATGCGGGCACGGCTGTTCACCTGGTTTGCCATCACGAGCGATGAAGCACGTGACGCGGGTCTGAACGCGCCAACATCGATCGCCGCATTCTGGCCTTTGAGTGATGAGCCTGATCTACGTCCACTGCTGACCCAATGGGATGATGCGGGGATTCTTGTCACGCTGCCCGTCATGTCAGGACGCGGTGAGCCTCTTACGTTCCATCGCTGGACCGCAGACACACGACTTGTCGAGGGTTCGTTCGGCGTCAAGGAGCCGTCTGCAGATTCCGAACAGATTGAGCCCGACGTCGTGCTGGTGCCAACACTGGGTTTCACCACTCACCTGGACCGGATGGGTTACGGGCAAGGCTATTACGACCGGACCCTGCAGGCAATGGCCGCTCGCGGCCGGGCGCCTGTCACGATTGGTATTGCATGGAACGAAGGGGCTATTGAGGCGATCGAACCAGATTATCAGCCTGCTTCCCATGACTACCGTCTGGACGGTATTCTTACGCCAGACGGCTGGGTTGGAGGCGTAGCACCAGCCTTGTTGCCGTCAACCCAGCCGGGAGGCACATCAGCCTGAGATAGACTTCCAGATCGCCAGCGTCGCAGCTGAATTATTCAGCGTGTAGAAATGCAGGCCTGGCACCTGGTTTTCCAGTAACGTCTGACAAAGCTCGGCGACCACATCAATACCAAACGCACGGATGGATGCACGATCGTCGCCCATTTCTGCCAGCCTGAGCCGGATCCAGCGCGGGATTTCCGCGCCGCACATGTCCGAAAAGCGGATGAGCTGGGAGTAATTGGTGATTGGCATGATGCCGGGAACGATTGGTATGGTGACACCCAGCATCTGCGCGCGATCCACGAAATCGAAGTACGCATCGGCGTTGAAGAAATACTGGGTGATCGCAGCATTGGCCCCTGCATTGACCTTTTCCACAAAGTGGCGAAGATCCTTCTGCGGACCGCTTGCCTGCGGATGCATCTCGGGATACGCCGCCACTTCAACATGGAACCAGTCACCACTATGTTCACGGATCAGGCGAACCAGATCCACCGCGTGCGCGAGCGATCCCTGCCCTCCCATAGATCCCATTCCCGAGGGTAGATCACCACGCAAGGCGACAATACGTCGAACCCCCATTTCCCTGTAGTGGTCCAGCATCGCACGCAACTGGTCACGGCTTGAACCAATACACGACAGATGAGGCGCGGCGTCGAACCCCATACCCGTGAGCGTCTGCACGGTCTCGAGGGTTCCATCCCGCGTGGTACCCCCAGCTCCAAACGTCACACTCACATACGACGGGTCGATGACCTTGAGCGACTGGGCACATTCAACCAGACGCGCCTGGGCAGCCTCATCACGGGGCGGAAAAAATTCCAGACTGAACTGCTGGCCTGTCGAGACACTCATGATTGATAAAGCAACATAGAAAACAGCGCCGAGATCAGGCTGTAGAGGATTGCCCCTGCCACAGCCCACCAGAAACCATCAACCTGAAACCCTCTGAACAAAGATCCTGCCAGCCAGAAAACCAGTGCATTGAGCACCAGCAGGAACAGTCCCATCGTGACGATCGTGATCGGCAGAGTGAGCAAAATCAGTACCGGCTTGACCAGCGTGTTGAGCAAGCCCAGCACCAAGGCTGCCACCATTGCCGACCAGAAGCTGGCCAGAGCAATACCTGGCAACAGGTAAGCCACTGCAAGCAGGGCAACCGCATTCAGTATCCAGACGATGATCAACACGTGCGTTCTCCTTCAGATTGACGGCTAGACCGGGGAAAGTTTAGTACCGGTAGTGCTCTGGCTTGTATGGGCCTTCCTGCGCCACACCAATGTAGGCAGCCTGCTGCGGGGTGAGCTCAGTCAGATTCGCACCAATCTTCTTCAGATGCAACCTTGCCACTTTCTCGTCCAGGTGCTTGGGCAGCACATAAACCTCGCCGGCCTTGTACTCATCGTTGCGCGTGAACAGTTCGATCTGGGCAATCGTCTGGTTAGTGAAGGAGGAGGACATCACGAATGACGGGTGGCCAGTGGCACAACCAAGATTCACAAGTCGTCCTTGTGCCAGCAGGATGATGCGCTTGCCGTCCGGGAAAATGATGTGATCGACCTGGGGTTTGATCTCTTCCCACTGGAACTGCTCAAGACCTGCGACATCGATTTCGTTGTCGAAGTGACCGATGTTGCAGACGATAGCCTGGTCCTTCATTCGCTTCATGTGATCGACTGTGATCACGTGGTAGTTACCTGTAGCTGTGACAAAAATGTCGGCCTTGTCGCAAGCCTCTTCCATCGTGACAACTTTGTAACCCTCCATAGCAGCCTGCAGGGCGCAGATGGGGTCGATCTCGGCTACCCATACCTGTGCGCGCAAGGCTGCCAGCGCCTGTGCCGAACCCTTGCCCACATCTCCGTAGCCGCACACCACTGCAACCTTGCCAGCGATCATCACATCGGTAGCACGTTTGATGCCGTCAACGAGCGACTCTCGGCAACCATAGAGATTGTCAAACTTGGACTTGGTGACCGCATCGTTCACGTTGATCGCTGCAAATGCCAGCTCACCACGGCGTGACATCTGGTAAAGACGGTTAACACCCGTCGTCGTCTCTTCAGTCACACCCTGGATCTGGGCGAGTCGGGTCGAGTACCATTTGGGATCGCGAGCAATCGTGGCACGAATGGCGGCGAACAAGGCACGCTCTTCTTCCGATCCGGGTTTGTCCAGCACGGAGATATCCTGCTCGGCCTTGGCGCCAAGGTGCAACAAAAGGGTGGCATCACCACCATCATCCAGGATCATGTTGGCATAATGTCCGGCTGGCCACTCGAACAGGCGATGAGTGTAGTCCCAATACTCTTCCAGCGTTTCGCCTTTCTTGGCAAAAACGGGCGTACCAGCGGCAGCAATCGCTGCAGCCGCATGGTCCTGGGTCGAGAAAATGTTGCACGACACCCAGCGTACTTCAGCGCCCAGCGCCTGCAGGGTTTCGATCAGCACAGCGGTCTGGATGGTCATATGCAGGCTACCCGCGATGCGTGCACCCTTGAGCGGCTTGACCGCCTCGAATTCTTCACGGACAGCCATCAGGCCGGGCATCTCGGTCTGGGCGATCTCGATCTCGCGACGACCCCAGTCGGCCAGCGAGAGGTCCGCAACCACAAAGTCTTGCACGGATTCGTTTACAGCGTTCATGTCGGTAGACTCCTGAAATTCGGACCGACAACGCTCACGGCTCTGGGGAGACTCACCACAATCGCCATCGGTCTGGATTGGGTGAGCGCCGTTGTAGTGAGAGAAGCTCCCACAATGGACCTTTACTGAGCCTGGCAGTCAGGCGTGATTCGCAAGACTGTCGCAACGCTCCTCAGCAAGGATTGTAGGCCGGATTGTAACGCGTTTAGCGCATATTGGGTGCGACGTGCAGTTTCACGATATCGTTCTCGGGAAGCCCTTCAAAAGGATATCTTTTCCGGACCTGCGGATCGTGGCCAGGGATGATGTGATCTTCAGACGCGGCCAGACGCTTGAGCTTCGCGTAGCCGTCCACCATATCGCCCACGTGATACACAATCGGAAATGGCGAGATATTCATCATGTTGTCGTAGTAGTGGCTGGCATCGGACGCCAGCACGACCCAGCCACGCTCGGTGTGAACACGCACTGACTGCAATCCTTTGGTGTGCCCACCGACAAGCACCAGTTCGATACCAGGCGCCAGCGTCTGATCACCCTGGTAGAACAGGACTCTCTCTGCGTAGACACGACGCACCAGTTCGACCACATCTTCCACGTCATAGGCGTGGCGAAACAAGCCCTGACACATGTGGTGTCCACAGGCGTAATGCATTTCATCTTCCTGAATGTGAAAGTGCGCATTCGGAAGCTTATGGATATTGCCCGCATGGTCATAGTGCAGGTGGGTAATGATCACATCCTCTACTGTGACAGGATCGATACCCAGCAGCTTGAGCGACTCGACCGGGCAGCGTAGAAGCTTGCGCTTGCGTGCTTTGGCCGCACGCTCACTGAACCCGGTATCCACCAGTATCGTCCGCTCCTGGTTGCGTATGACCCACACGAAATAATCCATTGGCATGGGTCCGTCGTGCGGATCGTGCGCGATGAAATTCTCGTTGCGCCGGCGCTCCTCGATCTGAGCATAACGTAACGCGAAGATCTCATAGACCGGCAGATCTGCCTTCAAATCATGTCCCACCTGTTTCTCCTTTGTTTTGCCTGACCAAGTCTTCCTTGGCCAGCACGTCCAGTGCAGCTCTTTGCGCGTGCCAGATATGACGACGCGCGGCTGCTTCCGCCCCCGCAGGATCCCGATTATCGATGCACCGCAGAATTTCCTGAATTTCCTCGATACTCTGGGGCGTGCGGTCCGGTTTTGAGAATGACGTTGCTCGCAACAGATTGATCCGGGACAGCAGCCCCGGCAGCATCTGGGCAACCAGTTCATTATCACACCCTTCCAGCAAGATCTGGTAGAACCGCTGCTTGGCATTGAGCAGGCCCGCCCGGTCCGCGAGCCCTGCCTGTCTGGCAAGCTCTGCAACCTGATTTCGCAATTGCTCGACAAGATCACTGTCGGCGTGGCGAGCAAACTCCCGAGCCGCGTAACCCTCAAGCAAACCCCGTAGCGCATACAGATCCAGCGCGGCTTTGCGTGTCACTCTCGCGACGCTGGGCCCCCTGTGAGGCTCAATAACGATGAGTCTCTCCGCCTCCAGCGTGCGCAGTGCCTCTCGAAGCGTTGGGCGGCTGACCTGAAGTTGCTCGCAAAGTTCTGCCTCGCGCAACTTCTGCCCCGCACGCAAATTTCCTTGCATGATGGATTCGCGCAAAAACTCCTCAACCCTTTCACGAAGGGTGGCGGGTTTCTCGAACGCAATCACGGTGTTCTCTGACATGGTCTGACTGTCGTCCACTCTGTCTTCCATTCGCCTTGGTGACGGTTCGTAACTGGTCGTTGCACAGCCGACGCTCACCAGGCAACAAGTGCCATACGTTTGGCACGTTGAGCAATACTTTATCATGTTCAGATTGTCTGACAATCATCTTGACAGAACGCAGACTCTGTCTCCACAATCCACATAAATCACTTATCCGCTGGCCAGCAGCCAGCGCACGCCCATTGACTCAGGAGAGACACATGACTGCAAAGCAGGAAACAGAAAAATTGTTCGAACAGGGTCTGGAGGTTCGTCGCGAGGTGCTCGGCGCAGAGTATGTAGACGGCGGCATGGCCAAAGCAAATGATTTCATGATGGCGTTCCAGCGCATCACCACCGAGTGGTGCTGGGGTTATGCCTGGACTCGTGACGGCCTTGATCGCAAAACCCGCAGCATGCTGAACCTGGCGATGCTCACCGCGCTGAACCGTCCAAATGAAATCAAGCTGCACACCAAAGGCGCACTGGCCAACGGCGTGTCACCAGAAGAGATCAAGGAAATCCTGTTACACGCTACAGTCTATTGCGGTATCCCGGCAGGTCTTGATGCATTCAAGGTCGCCAACCAGGTGCTTGAAGAGGAAGGTGCATTCAAGGACGCAGGCAAATGAGCAGTTTGCCCACAATCGGATTTGTCGGCGTAGGCAGCATGGGGTGGCCGATGGCATCCCATCTGCACAAGGCGGGTTACCCGTTGCACATCATTGACGCCGATCAGGAACGCGCAAAGCAGTTTGCGAGCGAAGTCGGTGGAACGGTCAGCGAGTCCAACAAGGCCCTTGCGCAAGCCAGTGACATCATCATCACGATTTTGCCCACCAGTGCAATCGTCGAGAAGGTACTCGCGGGTGACCAGGGCGTACTTGCGGGCCTTCGTCCCGATGCCGTGATTATCGAGATGAGCTCGGGGGTTCCTGGCATGACGCTGGAGTTTGCGAAACTGGCCGAACAGGCAGGCGGACATCTGGTCGACGCGCCAGTATCAGGCGGGGTTCCACGCGCCAGAACCGGTGAACTTGCCATCATGTTCGGCGGGAGTCAGGCGCTGCTCGATCGCGTCAAGCCTGTTTTGAATTGCATGGGCACTGCCATCCAGCATACCGGTGCAGTCGGAACCGCCCACGCCATGAAGGCACTGAACAATCTGGTGTCGGCTGGCGGGTTTCTGATTGCAGCTGAAGCGCTCATGATCGGCAAACGCTTCGGACTGAGCCCGCAGACCATGATCGATGTGCTCAACGCCTCCACTGGCATGAACAACTCGACCCAGAAAAAGTTCAAGCAGTTCGTTCTGAATGGTCAATACAACGCGGGCTTCGGGCTGGATCTGATGGTCAAGGATCTGAGCATCGCAATGGGCATCGCGCGTGACACCTCGACTGCCTCACCTTTCTCGGCCATGTGTCGTGAATTGTGGGCGTCAACGGGGCAAATGCTCGGGCCGGGCCAGGATCATACGGCCATCGCCAAGCTGGTCGAGAACCTCAACAACGACAAGCTGAGTTAAATCACTGACGAGCATCGTGCTCCAGAAGTCAACCGGCCAGTGCCTCAACAAGGTCCTGGCCGGTTCGGTTTCAGACACCCTGTTTCTCAGGATTCAGGCCGGGTGCGTTGATGTCCGGGCGGTCGTGGGTACCCTTCCTGGAGAATTCTCTTCCAGACTTCCTGTTTCTCTTGCTGCGTCATGAACACCCAGTTAGACACTTCCATCACCGTGCGTCCGCATCCCCTGCAAATGTCGTCGAACAAAGTCGAACAAACCGCCACACAAGGCGAGTCTGCAGTGCTGGGATCTGGCACCACCCGTGCCACTGGTCTCGCTGGCCGGTCCGGGCTGTTACTGTCCATTATCAAGTATCCGGGAAATTCACTTTAAGCGGTTGATCATAGACGAGCAGAGAGACGGGCGCCCCAGTAGCCGGCCCAGAGAGGTGGGTATATCAAGTTACAAAGACCCCAGCCCTTTCGGGTATGGGATCGGGCTTACATCACCAGACCGGCAACGTCTGAAGAAACTCAAACAGACTTTTTCAGATCTGCCGCCTTGTCGGTTGCCTCCCAGGTGAACTCGGGCTCGCTACGACCAAAGTGACCATAGGCAGCCGACTTGCTGTAAATCGGACGCAGCAGGTCCAGCATGTTGACGATGCCACGTGGGCGCAGATCAAAATGCTCGCGCACCAGTTCTGCCAGACGGTCATCAGACACGACGCCGGTGCCGTTGGTGTATACAGTAATATTGATCGGCTCGGCCACACCGATTGCGTAGCTAACCTGCACTTCGCACTGCGTGGCGAGACCGGCTGCAACGATGTTCTTGGCAACATAGCGTGCGGCATAGGCAGCCGAGCGATCCACTTTGGATGGATCCTTGCCGGAAAAGGCACCACCGCCGTGCGGGCAAGCACCGCCGTAAGTATCCACAATGATCTTGCGCCCTGTCAGACCGCAATCACCCTGCGGGCCGCCCACCACGAAGCGACCAGTCGGGTTGATAAGGTACTTGGTCTTGGGCGTGAGCAATCCGTCTGGAAAGCTGGGACGAATGATGTCTTCGATGACCGCTTCACGAATCGCAGACTGAGAGATCTCAGAAGCGTGCTGGGTCGACAATACCACTGTATCGACCTGCACCGGCTTGCCGTCCACGTAACGGAACGTGACCTGTGACTTCGCGTCCGGACGCAGCCAGGGCAGTCTTCCGTCCTTGCGCAACTCACTCTGGCGCTGGACCAGACGGTGTGCGTACCAGATTGGAGCAGGCATGAGGTCTGGCGTTTCGTCGCACGCAAATCCGAACATGAGACCCTGGTCACCCGCACCCTGATTCAGAAACTCCTCAGAACTGCGGTCTACTCCCTGGGCGATGTCAGGTGACTGCTTGTCATAGGCCACCAGCACCGCGCAGCCCTTGTAATCGATGCCGAACTCGGTGTTGTCATAGCCGATGCGCTTGATCGTGTCGCGGGCAACCTGGATGTAGTCAACATTGGCCTTGGTGGTAATTTCACCGGCCAGCACCACCAGTCCGGTGTTACACAGTGTTTCTGCCGCAACCCGGGAGTCAGGGTCCTGCTCGAGCAGTGCATCCAGCACGGCGTCGGAGATCTGGTCGGCCACTTTGTCAGGATGGCCTTCTGAAACGGATTCTGAAGTGAACAGAAAATCGTTTGATTTCATTGACATGGAATACGTCCTCAATCGAATGCCGCCAAATGGCGGCGGTATGGGTGCGCTGCACCCCCTACCGGATCAAGAACGCTGGCTGTGGGCGCGACGCTTTAGCGGAATTCACGACTCGCGAACCGCAAGAAATGCATCACAATGTCACTTTAAAGGTGGCATTGGGAGCACCTGCAGCGAGTCCACAAGGCAAGCCGTCCCGCAAGTTGTCGGTTAACTCAACGGCTCAAGCGGATTTTAAGCGAAAATAACGAAATGATCCTAATCTTATTCCGACTGCTGGCACGATTGCCACTGCGAACCCTTCAGAGCATCGGGCGTCTGGGGGGCCGGTTGATTTTTGCGTTACCTGGTCGATACCGGGACAGGCTCAAATTCAATGTCAGGCAGGCAGGCTACCATGACCCTGGCTTTGCCTGGAGAGCGGCTGCCGAGACTGGGGCCATGATCATGGAACTACCCAAGATCTGGCTCAGAACGCAGGAGTGTCTGGCACTCGTACACGATGACCACAAATCACTGATCGCCAATGCAAGATCAGCCGGACGTCCGATTCTCTTCCTGACCCCGCATCTGGGCTGCTTCGAAATCACCGGCCGCTACGGAGCGGAGGGTGCAAAGTTCACGGTCATGTTCCGCCCACCCCGCAAGCAAAGCCTGGTTCCGCTGATGGATGCTGCACGCAGTGGGTCGGGCATCACAGCAGTCCCTGCCAATATCAAAGGTGTGCGAGCATTTTTGCGGGCACTCAAAAATGGCGAATCGGTAGGCATGCTGCCGGACCAGGTACCCCGGGAAGGCGATGGCGTCTGGGCACCATTCTTTGGCAAGCAGGCCTTCTCGGTGACGCTACCGGGCAAGCTGGCGCGTGCAACCAACCCGCTCATCATCGTCACCGCCTGCGAGCGACTGCCCAAAGGACAGGGATGGCGCATGCACTTCAATGAAGTTCTCGACCCTGTCCCGGAAGATCCGGTCGAGCAGGCTGCCCTGTTCAACCGGGAAATGGAGAAGATGATCCGCAAGTTTCCAGAGCAGTACCTCTGGGGTTACTACCGCTACAAGCGCCCGAGCTCTGCACCGCCACCGCCGCCCGATCCACCCGCAGAGCCCGCTTCTGCAGCTGGTACCGATACACCTGGTCATGGCTAGTACGGATGGGCATGATGGGCCCGGGGACGCCCGGGCATGGCGCGTGGCCCTGCGCCAGCTGAAACGCAGGTCGATCAAGGCCTGGCTGGTCACGACGCTGTTTCAGGTCCTGGCCAGAGTCGGACACCGTCCCAGACAATGGCTCGGAGCATTCCTGGGGATACTGGCACCCATCCTGATCAGACACCGGGCCCAGGTTGTCGAGCGCAACCTTGAGCTTTGCTTCCCGGCCAGGTCCGCAGCAGAACGCAAGCGCATGTTGCGCGCGCACTTCCGGGCAATGAGCCAGACAGTCGTGGACCGCTCGGTGCTCTGGTTTGGCTCCCCTGACAGCATCCGCAATCTGGTCAGACTTGAGGGGCTGGAGCATATCCGGGATGCCCAGGCCAAAAACCGCAACATCATGCTGCTGGCGCCTCATTTTGTCGGACTTGACGCGTCGGCCAGCCGGCTGACGCTGGAGGGACCCGAAGGGGCGACAATCTACGCCCCACAGTCAGATCCTGACATCGACGCATTGGTGAGACTCGGTCGCGGACGATTCCACCAGGTCCACCTGATCAGTCGTCGCGAGGGCATTCGTGGCCTGGTCAGAAAGATTCGTGCCGGCATTCCGATCTACTACCTGCCGGACATGGATCTTGGACGACGGGGTGCGATATTTGCGCCGTTTTTTGGAATAGAGGCTGCCACCCAGACTGCCACGGCGCAGCTTGCGCGACAGTTTGGTATGGTCGTATTCCCCGTTCTTTCGTTTCGCGATCCCGGTTCGGGCCAGTACCTGACCAAGGTTCTTGCACCACTGGCCGACTTCCCTGAACCGAACGGCACGCCTGAGTCCGACACCATTGCACTGAACCGGCATCTTCAGGACTGGATTGAACAGGCCCCTGAACAGTACTATTGGGTTCATCGCCGGTTCAAATCCCGCCCACCGGGGCAACCAGGGTTATACCGGTAGACACCAGGAAGTGACAAACGATGAAATGGCCATTTACAAAGATGCATGGCGCAGGCAACGACTTTGTCGTGCTTGACGGCGTGAGCAATCGCATTGAACTCACCACCGAGATCGCTCGCGCCATCGCTCACAGACAGTTCGGTGTCGGTTGCGACCAGATTCTGCTCGTGGATACGCCCACCCATCCGGAGGCGGATTTCAGATACCGGATTTTCAACTCCGACGGTAGCGAGGTCGAACACTGCGGCAACGGTGCGCGCTGCTTTGTGAAGTTCGTGCACGAAAAAGGGTTGAGCCGCCGCAACCCTTTGCGTGCTGAGATCGCAACCGGACTGCTCACACTCCAGATGCAGGACGATGGGGAAGTTCGTGTCGAGATGGGTCAGACCCGGTTCGATGTGCAGAGCCTGCCGTTTGACACCAGCTACCTGCCGACCCAGACACATGGCCAGGACACCCTGTACGGACTGACGCTGACACCGGCAGCCTCGCCGCAGCAGACGGTCTGGTTGTCCGTGCTCTCGATTTCCAATCCGCACGCCGTACAGGTCGTGGAAGATGTATCAAACGCCCCCGTCGCGGCAATTGGGCCACTCATTGAAAGCCATCCTCGCTTTGCCAGACGGGTCAACGCTGGATTCATGCAGGTTCTCGATCGTCATCACATCCGCTTGCGCGTGTACGAGCGAGGGGCCGGTGAGACACTGGCGTGCGGCACTGGTGCGTGCGCGGCCGTTGCAAGCGGCATTCGCCAGGGATTGCTTGACTCACCTGTCCGGGTGGACACCCGCGGTGGTCGGCTGACCATCGAATGGAACGGCAATCAACTACAAATGACAGGTCCCGCCACAACTGTGTTTGAAGGCACACTGGACATCAAACATTTGCTATCTAGCCAACCCGTTTTTGAGTAGAGCCATGACCGAACAGATCAGCGCCGCAGCAATCGCCCGGTTTCTTCAGGACAACCCCGGATTCTTTGATGAGCATGCGGAGCTGTTTGCCTCGCTAAGCGTCCCGCACCCGCATCAGGCCCGCGCAATTTCCCTCGGTGAAAGACAGATCCTGATATTGCGGGACAAGCTGAAAACGCTGGAGTTTCAGCTCGCTACACTCGGTCGTCAGGCCAGTTTCAACGAATCTGTCAGCGGCAAGCTTAGCCAGTGGTGTACACAGATGTTGGCCGAGCCTGTTGCGTCCCACATCCCTGGACACATCGTGACCGGGCTCGCGCAACAGTTCGATCTGTCCGAAATTGTGTTGCGGGTCTGGGATCTGGATCTTGCGCCCGAAGGCGTTGCAGCGCCAGTTGACGTCGCGGTCCGAGAATATGCAACTGGCCTCAAACGCCCTTATTGCGGTCCTGCTAGTGACTCGATCGTGAGCGCCTGGTTTCAAAAGCCCACCGCGTCCATGGCAGCAATGGCATTGCGACACGGAAAACAGCAGGAACCATTCGGCCTGCTGGTACTTGGCTCAGAAGACCCTGAGCGATATGAGGAAGACATGGCAACTGACTTTCTTCAGACAATCAGCGAACTCTCGGCAGCAGCGCTTTCGCGGTTAGCAATGCCTTCAGAGACACAATGACATCGGTCGCTGACGGAAAGGCCGAACTGCCGGAGCCCATGCTTCGCTGGCTATCCGTTCTGGCCAGAGAGCGACATTACTCCGTGCACACGCTATCAGCCTATCGCGTCGATCTGGGCAAGCTCGTTGAGCATTCAGAAGGACTGGCTCTCGAAGTCGTGGATTCTGGTCACATCCGGCACTGGCTGGCAAAAATGCACGGGTCTGGTTACGACCCCAAGACCTTGGCACGGATACTCGCGACATGGAGAGGGTTTTACCGCTGGTGGGCACCTCTTAGCCAGATGCCGGCCAATCCGGCACAGGACATCAGGGCGCCAAAAGCAAAGCGTTCCCTTCCCAAAGCACTGTCGGTCGATCAGACCCAGGCACTATTAGACGCACCGGCCATTCATGCTGAGGAGACTGCGCTCGCCCGGCGTGATCGGGCCATTCTGGAAGTCTTCTATTCAAGCGGATTACGCCTGGGAGAGCTGGTCCAGCTGGATCTGCATTACGTCCAGCAAGCTGGCTACACTTCAGCAGGCTGGATCGATCTGGATAGTGGTGACATCCACGTCACGGGCAAAGGAAACAAATCACGCACCGTGCCGGTGGGACAGGTCGCCATCAAGGCCGTCGAGTGCTGGCTGACTTGCAGATCCGGGCTGATCAAGCCTGATGCCGCGCCGAAAGATCGATATGCACTGTTCGTTGGCAAGCAGGGTCGGCGTATTCACCCTCGGGTGGTACAGGAGCGGGTCAGCACGCTGGCACGACAGGCCGACCTGCCGTCAAGACTGCACCCCCACGTTCTGAGACACAGTTTTGCGAGTCACATGCTGCAATCTGCGCAGGACTTGCGCGCGGTTCAGGAGATGCTCGGTCACGCCAACATCTCGACGACCCAGATTTACACGCAGTTAGACTTCCAGCACTTGTCCAAAGTCTACGATGCAGCGCACCCAAGAGCCGGCAGAAAACCTCCGCCCTCGTCATCAGACTAGAAGAGGCCTGATAGCAGCCCGTGCTGTCTGCTATGGATGCAAAAACCTTTTGTGATTCAAGATGTCCTGCTGCCTTGACCGTGCAGAGACATCTGCCTGCAACACTCACCAACACTCCTGCACCAGGGTGCCATGAAACGACTCACTTTCTCCGACAAATTGCCACCCGTGTTGATGCTGCTAGGCATAAGCCTGTTCACCCCCCTGACGCAGGCCCACCCACACATGTGGATTGACGCGAATGTCCAGATGATCGTCAACGATCAAGGTCAGCTGACTGGTGTGCGTCAGACCTAGACCTTTGATGACATGTTCTCCAGCTACGCCATTCAGGGGGTGCCACTTGATGCCCGGCGTCAACCCCGGCAAAGCGATCTGGATGTCATCGCTGCCGACTGGATTGAGGCTCTTGGTGACCCGATGTCTCACTATTTCACCGACATTGAACAAAATGGCCAGACCATTGCGACGCTATCAGCAAACAATGTCGGCTCACTCTGGAATGCAGCACAAGGCCGTCTGACACTGACCTTTGATCTGCCGCTGCAAACATCCGCGCAACCCCGGGCAGGCAGTATTTCGGTGCGGGTAGCTGATCCGACCTTCTTTGTTGCATACGAGTTCGATCGGGAGCAACTCTCCCAGGCATCCAGACTGCCGGAAGGCTGCACGACCGAGTATATCCCTGCGCGTCAACTCGATCCCGTGACAGCCAGCCGTCTCGCATCCATTCCTTCCAGCCAGACGGAACCTCCGCCAGAGCTGCTGGCCATCACACGCACACTACAGCACCGGATCGAGCTGTCATGCAGCCCCTCCTGATCAATCCGTCCGAACCATAATGCTTCAGAACCGATCGCTCTCGTACTCTGCGCTTGCCGCATCCTTGCTCACCGTCTTGCTGATCACCCTGGCAGGGACTGGTATGGCTCAAAGCCAACATCCGTTCGCAATCGCAGAGCAAACGGTTTCCACAACGTCATGGTTTGGACTTGACCAGATCACCGCCCAGATTTCAGACCTGCAGTCGCGTTTCTACCGACAGCTCACGTCTGCAGTCCGGGCATGGCAAGAGAACCCATGGAATGCATGGCTATTGCTGACACTTTCATTCGCCTACGGCGTGTTTCACGCACTCGGACCTGGACACGGCAAAGCGGTACTCGCCGGCTATGTCCTGGCAAACCGGGAAACACTTCGCAACGCAGCCACCCTGTCGATGATCGCGTCGATAGTGCAGGCACTGGTTGCGATCGGACTGGTTGGCCTTGCCGCGGGAGTACTCAACCTGACAGGCGCCATGCTGACCCAGATCACTGGCTGGCTCGAGCTCGGGGCCTACGCACTACTTACAGCACTGGGTATCTGGCTGGTTTGCAAACATGTGGTCCGGGTTGTCTGGAGCGCGATCGTATCCAGGATGAGGGACTCGGCGCTTCATCGCCATGCTCACGATCATCACGAGCACAACCTGGGCGACGCAGGTAATTGCTCAAGCTGCAGTCACACCCACTTGCCCGCGCCGGAAATGGTTTCTGGTCAGCTCAACTTGAGCAAGGCGATCGCCGCCATCATCGCAATTGGTCTTCGACCTTGCTCGGGTGCCATTCTAGTGCTGGTGTTTGCCCTGTCGCAACAAATGTTCTGGGCCGGTGCTGGTGCTGCCCTGGCAATGGGACTGGGAACTGGCATCACAGTTGCCACGCTTGCGATGGGCTCAGTCGGCGCGAGAGCGCTGACTGAGACTGCGACAGGTGCACGCCATCAACGGGCAGGCCGCATACTTGGACTGATGATCCAGGGTGGCGCTTCGATCATGGTTCTCACCTTCGGCTTGCTGCTCTTGCTGGCCACCTGGCGATACGGCGTATCAAGCTAGTCGTGTGCATCCGCGCCTGATGCTATCGCCCTTATTGCAGTGCTTCAATCAGGCGCCGACCATTCACCTGATACATTTTCAGGTAAGTGTCTGCTTCGGTTCCCTTCGCCGAGAGCGCGTCTGAATAGAGCGATCCACCTGAACGGGCTCCGGTTTCATCGGCGATCCGCTGTAGCACGCGAGCATCGGACATATTCTCTATAAAGTACGCCTGCACCTTGCCGTCTCGCACCTGTCTAATCAGGCTGGCAACATCGGACGCGGATGCTTCGCGGCCAGTTGACCAGCCCTGGACTGGCAAAAACTCGATACCGTAATCGTGCGCGAGGTAACCAAATGCATCGTGCGAGATCAGGGCCTTGCGCTTATTTTCAGGGATCACGGCAAGTGCAGCCGTAAGTTGCTGGTCCAGCGCCTCAATCTCAACTATGTAACTGGCAGCTCTGGCAGTCAGTTCTTCTCTCGCCTGCGGACGTGCCTCAATGAGCGCATCCCTAATGTTCGCCACGTAGACTTTAGCGTTGCGCAAGCTCTGCCATGCATGAGGGTCAATCGGGCCATGATCGTGCAAATGCCGGTTGTCGTGGTCGTTGTGATGCCCGTGATGCTCGTGGTGATCACGATCGTGATCCTCTTCACCATCAAGGGCTTCAATGCCTTCCGAGGCGACCACGACAGGACCTTTGAAACCGGAAGCCTTGACCAGGCGTTCGAGCCATCCCTCAAACCCCAAACCGTTGATCACAACCAGATCTGCTTGAGCCAGTTCGCGAGTATCTTTAGGTGTCGGGTTAAACACGTGAGCATCAGCATCACGCCCAACCAGAGAGTGCACCTGCACCTGCGATCCACCTACTTGTTCAACCATGTCGGCAAGAATGGAAAAGCTGGCAACGACTTTCAGCGGATCCGGTCTGGTGTCGGCCGCGTGTGCACCGAGCGGTACAACCCCCAGAAACGTCCCGAAGGCCACACTGGTGGCCAGTGCCACTCTGCGAATCAGGACACCTGCAGCAACTGTGCCGGCAAACGAACGCATGACGTGAGACGTCAACATGCTAGGACTCCTTGTGTCGCGTGACTTTGAGAGAATGCGCCAGCAGACTGTCATGCGTGCCTGCAAGCAGAGAAATCAGATAGAAGCAACCGGCCGTCAGCACGATCGCTGGTCCGGAAGGAACACTCGCGTGATAGGAGACGAGCAAACCGACTGCCCCGCTTGCCATGGCCATAAGACTGGCCAGTGCACATGCGCGGGAAATATCACGCACCCAGAATCTCGCTGCAGTTGCTGGCAACATGAGGAGCCCGACGGCCATCAGCGTGCCCAGAGTCTGAAATGATGCAACAAACGTCAGAACAACCGTAAACATGAACAACTGTGTGGCGCGACGTCCAGCCTTGCCATGCTGGGCCACAAACAACGGATCAAAACTGCCCGCAAGCAGGGGGCGCCAGATCAACGCCAGCACAACCAGCGCAAGAGAGACCGCGCCAGCGACCAGAATCAGGCCACTTCGGTCGACTGCCAGGACACTCCCGAACAACAGGTGCATGAGATCAACGTTACTGCCATTCATCGAGATGATCGCAACGCCCAGCGCAAGTGCAATCAAGTAGAACGCTGCCAGGCTCGCGTCCTCCCTCTGTGATGTCAGGTTCGAAACCCCGCTGGCCATCAAAGCCACCAGCATTGCTGTCATAAAAGCTGCGACACCCATCACGGCAAACGACATACCGGCAATCAGGTATCCCACCGCAGCACCCGGCAAGACGGAGTGCGAGATTGCATCACCAGCCAGGCTCATGCGTCGCATGACCAGCAGCACACCAATTGGTCCACTAACCAGGCCGAGCGCAAGGCAGGCCACCAACGCACGCTGCATGAAACCAAACTCTGCGAATGGTATCCAGAACAACTCCTGCATCATGGCGCGATCACCTTGGTTACTCGCTGGCCGTCACCGTTGCCCTCACCGCTTTCGACCAGCTGCGCACCATGCGAGTGGTGAGAATGATGGTCGTGCTGATGGTGGTCATGAGTGGACCCAGACACAGCATCCAGCGGAATCTGTGGCTCCCGACACCAGGGGGCAGCTTCCTGCCACGCCAGACGACTACCTTGTGCGCGCTGCAGCAAGGCTGGCACGAGTACCTCGCGTGTTGGCCCCCAGGCGATCAGCTCTCTGGCAAGCAGCAGAGTATTGGGAAAGAAGTCTCGGACCATCTGCAAGTCGTGAAGCACTGCAATAACAGTCCTGCCGTCCCTGTGCCAGTGATTGATGACACCGAGAAGGTCTTGAGTTGTCTGCGCGTCGAGGGCATTGAAAGGCTCGTCGAGCAGAATCATCGGTGCGTCCTGAACGATCAGACGCGCAAACAGCACGCGCTGCAACTGCCCCACTGACAACTCATCGACCAGCCGGTCCTCAAATCCTTGCAGCCCGACCTGGGTCAGTGCGGCATCAATCTGAATCTCAAGCTCGGCAGTCACCTCGCCAAATGATCCGATCCGGTTCCAGGCTCCCATCGCCACCACCTCAAGCACACGTAGAGGGAAGTCATGATTGATGCCGGACAACTGGGCAAGATAGGCCAGATCTTCTCCGGGCCCGTCGCTTGTCGATACAAACCGGATCGAACCTTGAGTCAGCTTGCGCGTCCCCGCCATTGCTCCCAGCAAAGTTGATTTGCCGGCCCCGTTCGGGCCGATAATGGCGGTCAGAGAACCGGTATCGAAACGTCCACTGACGTGATGAACCGCCGGATGGCCACGATAGGCCAAGGTCACATCTTCAAGTTCGATGCCGCAACTCATCACTACGCTCCAGCAGGTGGAATAACCGCCCAGACCGCGAACCAGAGCAGCACGAGCAGGACCGCCACAAAACGCAAACGTCTTGCGACGCCCCACAACATCGGACTGGTGCTCATGCGCTGCTTCATGAAAATATTCGATGACAGAATTGGTCGGGCCGGCTTCGGAATCAATTTAAGAGTCGACTCCTGGATGGCGGAAAAGTCGATTTGTGAATTATAATGATATTTCATTATCAATAAGACTGGATCGACCCGTTTTTGATTGATTGAAACGATCATGTGACCGGAACGTCCGTTACGATAGGGTCATGGAACGATCAACCCGGCAACGCTCTGCTATCCGACAGGTACTGCTTGATGCAGACAGACCACTTCTGGCGACCGAGGTTATGGATGCGGCAAAGCTGACGGTCCCTTCCCTAGGTCTGGCGACTGTCTACCGAACCCTCAAGGCACTCGTTGCCCAGGAGGACCTTCAGGTGGTTGAACTGCCCGGAGAAAACCCTCGATTCGAGTTTGCCCACAGCCATCACCATCACTTCAGTTGCCAGCATTGCGGGCGGGTCTATGACATTCACGCATGTCCGGGTAACATTGCGCTGCTTGCTCCGCCAGAGTTTGTGGTCGAAAGCCACGAACTGACACTGTATGGCACGTGCGCAGACTGCCAGGAGCATCCCGCGGCAGGTAACTGACCGGCAAGGTCTTGAAATCAGGCCCGATCGCCCCCATATAGTGCCGGTCTGGTCAGTTTTATGATCGCTTAGGCAGAAAACTCACTGAGCGGGTTTACCAGCGGCACGACGTGTGCTGTAATCCCGCGTCAACTTTTAAAGATTCACTATGGCACAAACATCTCCCAGACCGCTCGAAGAAATGGTTCCCGCCACAATCCTGACAGGGTTTCTAGGAGCCGGCAAGACGACGCTGCTCAAACGCATCCTGACCGAATACCATGGCAAACGAATTGCCGTGATCGAGAACGAATTCGGGCCTGAGAGCATTGACAACGACCTGCTGGTCGAGGTCCATGACGAAGAGATCATTGAGCTCTCGAATGGCTGCGTCTGCTGCACGGTGCGTGGCGACCTGATGCGCACGCTGGTGGATCTTCGCAAGCGACGCGAGGCGGGAGAACTGAGTTTCGAACGCGTCATCATTGAAACCACCGGCATGGCCAATCCTGGTCCCGTCTGCCAGACCTTCTTCATGGATGACGAGGTCGCCGAATACTTCAGACTTGACAGCGTCATCACGCTTGTCGATGCCAAGCACGGCATGCAGACCCTGGACAACCAGGAAGAAGCCCAGAAACAGGTTGGATTTGCGGACCGCATCCTGATCTCCAAAAAAGATCTGGTGACGGACGAAGAGTTCGAAGCGCTACGCAATCGCCTTATCCGGATCAATCCGAGAGCGCATATCGAAGCGGTTCACTTCGGAGAAGCGGATCTCAGCAAGATCATCGACATCAGTGGTTTTAATCTCAACACGATTCTTGATATTGATCCTCAGTTTCTGGCACAGACCCATCCAGACGCCATACATGAGCACCACGATCACGGGCATGACCATCATCACCATGACCACGATCACGGGCATGACCACCATCATCACGCGCATAGCGACGAGATAGGTGCGTTCGTGTTCCAGTCGAACAAACCGTTCGATCCGATGCGACTTGAAGAGTTTCTGGGTGGTGTGGTTCAGGTATACGGCCCGGATCTGATGCGGTATAAGGGCATCCTCTATATGAAAGGCATCGACCGGCGCATGCTGTTTCAAGGCGTGCATATGCTGATGGGAGCCGAACCTGGAAAACCTTGGGCACCAGGCGAGAAAAAAGCAACCAAGATGGTTTTTATCGGTCGAAAACTTCCCCAGGACATTTTTACGAAAGGCCTGGAGCAGTGTTTGGCTAAGTAACTGGCAGCCGGCTGTATCGGCAACTGACTGTAACGGAGTACTTGCATGGCAACGAAGGCAGCAAACAATACCAACGAGACACCCATGTCATCTGGTTCGACCCACATCCTGACCGAGGAGGAGCTGCTCAAGATGCCTGAATCGGAATACATGAACGCAGCTCAGCTGGCATTTTTCAAAGAGCGACTCCGCAAGCTTGAAGCCGAGATCCTGAGCAACGCGGGTGAAACTACTGAGCACTTGCGCGAAACACAGTTTGTGCCGGATCCTGCCGATCGCGCAACGATCGAAGAAGAGCACGCGCTTGAACTGCGCACACGTGATCGTGAGCGCAAGCTTCTGAAGAAGGTGCAGCAGTCGATCACCCGGATCGATTCGGGTGAATACGGCTGGTGCGAGGAAACTGGCGAGCCGATTGGCCTGCCCCGCCTGCTTGCACGTCCAACCGCAACTCTTTCCCTGGAAGCCCAGGAGCGGCGCGAAATGCGCCAGAAGATGTTTGGTGACTAAAACTCAAGCAGCCTGTTAATACGCTCCCGTACAGCCCTGGTGGCTGCCGGGATGAGGACTGAATACACCGTATGGAACAATTTCATGCAACCACCATTGTCTGCGTTCGCCGAGGCGAGCAGGTCGCAATGGGTGGGGATGGACAGGTCACGCTTGGCAACATCGTGATCAAGGGAACGGCCCGAAAAATTCGCAGGCTTTACCATGACAAGGTCCTGGCCGGATTTGCCGGCGCGACCTCCGATGCTTTCACACTGCAGGAGCGGTTTGAAGGCAAACTGGAGAAGCACCAGGGCCACCTGATGCGTGCTGCAGTCGAACTATCGCGCGACTGGCGCACGGATCGAGTGCTACGCAGACTTGAAGCCATGCTGATTGTGGCCGACAAAGAGCACACGCTAGTCCTCACAGGCACAGGCGATGTGCTCGAGCCTGAGAATGGCCTGGCTGCAATCGGGTCCGGTGGCGCCTACGCCCAGTCTGCGGCCCTCGCCCTGCTCCGGCATACGGAACTTCCCCCGGAAAACATTGCCAAGGCATCGCTGACCATTGCAGGTGACTTGTGTATCTACACGAACCAGCAACACGTCATTGAAGTTCTATAAATCCAAGCAAGAGGCTGTGCGCATGTCTGCAACCACCATGACACCCCGGGAAATCGTTTCCGAACTTGACAAACATATCGTTGGCCAACAGGCAGCCAAGCGCTCCGTTGCGGTGGCGCTGCGAAACCGCTGGCGACGCCAGCAGGTCAGCGAGCCCCTGAGAAGCGAGATTCATCCCAAGAACATTCTCATGATCGGACCAACAGGTGTTGGAAAGACCGAGATTGCCAGAAGGCTTGCCAGGCTCGCCAATGCTCCTTTCATCAAGATCGAGGCGACCAAGTTCACGGAGGTCGGCTACGTGGGACGGGATGTAGACACCATCATCCGTGACCTGGTCGAAGTCGCTGTCAAGCAGACCCGGGAACAAGAGATGAGCAGGGTCAGAACGCAGGCTGAAGAAGCTGCTGAAGACCGGGTTCTGGATGTCCTGATCGCCCCTCCACGGGCAGCAGATGGCTCTCCTGTGCGTGAAGAAAACGCCACCCGTCAGACGTTTCGCAAACGACTGCGTGAAGGCAAGCTTGACGACATGGAAATCGAGATCGAGATCAATGCGCCCATGCCGCAGATGGACATCATGGGTCCTCCGGGCATGGAGGAGATGACTGAACAACTCAAAGGGATGTTTGCGGGTCTGTCTCGCGAAAAGAAGAAAACCCGCAAGATGACGGTCAAGGAAGCGTTCAGACTGACTACTGACGAAGAGGCCGCCAAGCGGGTCAATGAAGAAAACATCCGTACGCTCGCCGTCAAACAGGTCGAGCAGAACGGAATCGTGTTTCTTGACGAAATCGACAAGATTGCCGCCCGCCAGGAGACTGGATCGGCTGATGTGTCGCGTCAAGGCGTCCAGCGCGACCTGCTGCCTCTGGTCGAAGGGACCACCGTGTCAACCAAGTACGGGATGGTTCGCACCGACCACATTCTGTTCATTGCATCGGGCGCATTTCATCTGTCACGTCCATCGGATCTCATCCCTGAGTTGCAGGGCCGTTTTCCGATCCGTGTAGAACTCGAGTCGCTGACCTCTGCAGATTTTGTGCGTATTCTTAGTCAGACCGATGCATCGCTGACCAAGCAGTACACGGCGCTACTGGACACCGAAGATGTACATCTTAATTTCATGAACGATGGAATCGAACGCCTGGCTCAGATCGCATTCGAAGTGAATGAGCGCAATGAGAATATCGGAGCAAGACGTCTCTATACCGTCATGGAAAAGTTGCTTGAAGAGCTTTCCTTTGACGCAGCGAGTCACGGCGAGCTCACTGTCGACATTGATGCTCAGTATGTCAACGACAAGCTCGCCGAGACAGCAGCCAGTCAGGATCTGGCCCGGTACGTTCTCTGAGGATCAAACGATTCTCCTGAGGACCTGACAAACAGATTGTTCACAAACAGAATCAGGACGTGATCCATGGCCAACCGGCTAACCGTAATTTCTACGCGCACTGGCGACGACGGTACCACCGGTCTGGCTGATGGCTCGCGTGTCCCTAAAACTCACGCACGTGTCGCAGCCATGGGCGACGTCGACGAACTCAACAGCAGCCTTGGCCTGCTGGTCGCAAAACTGCATGAAGCGCTTTCTGCATCACCCGGGCTTCAGTCTGTGATCGACGTGATCTCGCCTGCCCAGCATGCGCTCTTCGATCTCGGAAGCGAACTGGCGATTCCTGGTCATCAGCAACTGCGGATCGAGCAACTCAAGCATCTCGATGACGCAATTGATACTCTGAACAGTCAACTCCCTCCGCTCCAGGAGTTTATCTTGCCTGGCGGCGACACGCTGGCAGCTCAGGCGCACATCGCACGTGCCATCTGCAGACGCGCCGAACGCAGTGTGGTACTGGTTTCAACGACCGACATGCTCAACCCACCAGCGCAGCAATACCTGAACCGACTGGCGGATCTTCTGTTCATTCTGGCTCGAACGATCAACCGCATACGTCGCCATCAGGATATTCTCTGGGCGCGCTAGTGCCCTGATTACATCTTGATTACCAGGGTGTGTCATGCGTGGGCCAGGCATTCAAGCGACAGCAGGCATAGTGGCTACCCTTGAGGCCTCATGTCATTTAAAAAACATAACAATTCCGTCAACAAGTCTTGTTATTCAGGAAGGTTGCAGCATGGAAAAGTTTCAGTTATTCATCAACAACGAGTGGATCAACCCCCAAACTGACAAGTGGTTTGAGTCTCTGGACCCATTCTCCGGTGATCCATGGGCATTGATCCCGCGTGCTGGTGCTGAGGATGTGGAGCGCGCCGTCGTGGCCGCGGACGCCGCGATGCAGGGCCCCTGGGGACAAATGTCGCCAAGCGACCGTGGCAAGCTGCTATTCAAGCTTGCCACGCTGATCGAGGAGCATGCGGACGAGCTCACTGAAGCTGAAAGCCGAGACAATGGCAAGCTGCGAAGCGAAGTGGGCGGACAGATTCGCTACATGGCGAAGTATTTCTACTACTACGCTGGGCTGGCAGACAAGATCCATGGGCTGGTGGTGCCAATGGACAAGCCCAAGGTGTTTAACTACGTCAAGTACGAACCGATGGGCGTGGTGGCCACGATCACCCCCTGGAATTCCTCACTTTTACTGACTGCCTGGAAGGTTGCGCCCGCCTTGTGCGCCGGCAATACAATCATTGCCAAGCCGTCGGAACATACATCTGTTTCGATGTTTCATTTTGCCAAACTATTCGAGAAGGCAGGATTTCCGGCAGGCGTGTTCAATGTAGTAACCGGATTTGGCAACGAAGTAGGTGAACCGCTAGTCACCCACCCTAAGGTGCCCCGCATTGCCTTTACCGGCGGTGATGAAGGTGGACGTCGCGTAAATGTGCTGGCAGCGGCTCACTTCAAGCGCATCTCCCTTGAACTCGGTGGCAAGTCTCCCAACATCATCTTTGATGATGCAAATCTGGATCGAGCAGCCAACGGCGTGATCACCGGCATCTTCTCGGCTGGCGGACAAACCTGTATGGCTGGATCTCGCCTCTTGGTCCAGGAGAGCATTCACGACGAGTTTGTCGAGAAGCTCCGTTCAATCACGGCCAACGCAAAACTCGGCGACCCTGCCCGGCCAGATGTTCAGGTTGGGCCGGTTGCGACGCGTCCACAGTACGACAAGGTCATGCAGTACATCCAGATCGCCAGAGACGAAGGCGCCAGATGCCTGACCGGCGGCAACTCGCCACAAGGCCCTGAGTACGGTGCTGGGCAGTTTGTTGAGCCAACCATCTTCGTGGACGTCAACAACCAGATGCGTATCGCGCAGGAAGAAGTATTTGGACCAGTACTTGCCGTAATCAAGTTCAAGGATGAAGAGGATGCAGTGCGCATCGGTAACGACATCCGATTCGGTCTTGCGGCAGGGGTCTGGACGCAAAGCCTGCATCGCGCCATGCTTATGTCAGAGCGCCTTCGTGCTGGCACGGTCTGGATCAACAACTATCGCTCAACCAGTTACACCACACCGTTTGGTGGATACAAGGACAGTGGTATCGGCCGGGAAGGAGGAGTTGAGGCCGTCAAGGAATATCTGGAAACCAAGAGTGTGTGGATGTCGAGCGACCTGGACATGCCAGACCCGTTTGTCAGAAAGTACTGAAGATCTCACTGAACGGCCCGCCCCGATCAGCAGCGACCCAGACTTTGCCAGAAAAGTCGTTGACATCGTCGGGCTCTACATGAACCCACCTGACACCGCGATGGTGCTATCCATTGACGAGAATACATAAGACGCAGATTCAAGCATAGGACAGAATCCAGCCACAATTGCCTCTTCGCCCTGGTCAGGGCACGTGACCAAGCGTCACCGTGCGAAAACGTCGATGATTTTGAATAATTGAATTAATCAATCAGAATACTAGTACTGATCCTGCCAGACAGCACCCAGCAATGAGTCAAATGACTACTACAAACCCGGGACATAACTGAATTCCTTGCGACTCACGGATTTAGCCGGATCTGAATCGGGAGGGCGGGGGACAACAGCATTGCGGCCATAAAAGGCCAGTGAAAATCTGCTGCCCGCCCATCACGACTATCGACAAGCGTCTGCCGTCGACGGGGTCTGTGAGATCCTGAACTCAATCTTTACTCAAATACAAACTGCTCGAGAGTGCAGACATCATTGTTTTCGCTGACCACTTCCTCACCATCGGTGAAGGTGCCCTTGAAGTCAAATTTACAGGCACCTGTACCATCATCAAGGTCAATGATGATGGACTGGCCAGAGCGCAATGACTGGCCCCTGATGATGTTTTCTTCCCAATCAGAAGTCGATGCACGGGATGCGTGAAAGGCGGACATAGTCACACCAGTATGGTTGACAATCTCGACGCGACGGTCAGCTGCAAACGACACACTCATGGGCAAAACTGTTGCAGCAACCACAGCCGCGGTAAAGAGAGAACGAAACCTGGACATACAAACTCCTGAATGGGATGAATCAACTCTGACACGGTGCGACGAAGGGTCAGTCAGCCATGTTGATGGCGGATCATACGGACCATATTGCGGTCACGGTATCCCTGAAACTAGGTAAATGATGTATACCTTGCTCAGTTCACTATTTCTGGTGATGGCTGCACAGGTCGTATCCCAGTAAAATGCGCTCTTCGTCTATCCCATTCGTCATCTGTAAGTCAACAGTCCAGGTTTGCCTCTCCTGATCACTCTTGCCTTAAATCGCCAGATACGGCTTTCACCTGGCATCTGGACATGAATTCAGCATCACCGACCTCCCTGGACATTCCACTGCCTGCACCTGTCCTGATCGTAGAAGACGAGCCATTGTTGCAAGCTCGATTGCAGGGCATCCTGCTTGAGGTGGGATATCCGCCAGCAGCGCTGCTGTTTGCGGCGACCGTCAGCGAAGCACAGGCCATGCTGCGTAATGAACCACTCGCACTCGCTCTGGTTGATTTGATGCTGCCAGACGGGAGCGGGCTGAACCTGATCGAGCAAATGAGGAACAGTGATCCCTCCCTGGGAATACTGGTCATTTCTGCCTGGAGCACAGCAGAGTCCATCCTGAATGCACTCAGAGCCGGAGCGACTGGATATGTCCTCAAAGAGCGTGACGACATAGAAGTCACCATGGCGATCCGCAGTGTCCTGAGAGGCGGAGCACCAATTGATCCATTTATTGCCAGACGTATTCTGGAGCTATTGCCAGATTCGGATAAATCAGCTGGCGAAACCTCGACATCCGGGCTCGCTATCCTGGCCGAGCCAACTTCAGCTGGCGCTCAGCAGGCGATACCTGCTGGCAGCGAAGCACTAAGCGAGCGAGAAACCCAGATTCTGCGACTCGTTGCTGATGGCCTGACCAACCGGGAGATTGCCGAGCAGCTGTTTATCTCTCGCCATACCGTGGAGAGCCATATCAAACGGGTATACCGGAAATTGAGTGTGTCATCACGCACCATGGCTATCCGCACAGCACGCGAACGCGGAGTACTTGAGTGAGAGAGGTCTCCGAGTGAGACCGCTTGTGTTGCAGTATCTGATTCTGGCGACGTTGGCTCTGATCACCATAGTGCTGTCATCTGCCGTCCCGGCGCAAGCCTCGGAAATGACGTGCAACGTCAATATTTCCGACATCCGTGCAGCACGCGCGACAGCTCATGACAGTCAACCTCCTACACAAGGATGGGAGGCTGTTTCAGTTCCGGACTTATGGAAGACTCGCTGGCTGGATCATGAGGGTCCTGTCTGGTATCAGGTGAACTGGAATCGTGACTGCGAGGCTGGGCAGGATGCGAACAATTCGCCCGTCGCGCTAGGAATTGACGGTATCGGCATGGCGGGCGAGGTGTACCTGAATCACGACCTCATCTGGCGAGACAACTCGCTGGAGGAGCCAATGTCCATGAGCTGGAACACCCCTCGCTGGTGGCTACTTCCCGAGTCCGCCATGCAAGACGGTGTCAACTCCATCTGGATACGCACTGTCGGTGCCAGCGAACTGGCATTGGGAATCGGGCGTGTACGGCTTGGGTCGCCAGAGCAGGTCTACGCCGCACACACTGCCAGCGAATGGCGACAGCGCACGGTCTACTACATGAACCTGGGGATGTCGGGAGCACTAGGTGGTATCTTTCTGGTGGTGTGGTGCCTGAGGCGCAGCGAACAAGCTTTCGGGTGGTACGCGGCCATGTCATTCTGCTGGGTTGTATACCTTTCAACCATTCTTGCCTCTTCGCCATGGCCATTTCCGGACGTCATCAGCCATTCGCGCTTGAACATCATTGCCTTTCTGCTTTACGTGACGAGCTTCTGCATGTTCACCTGGCGCTTCGGAGGGCAGAAATTACCGCGAATCCAGCGTGCTCTGGGGATATTCACCGGCCTTGGTATCATCGTCGCTTGCTTTGCCCCGCGCAATCTGGTCGAAATGATCTGGATGACGTTCGTGCTGATTTTTCTGGTCAACTGCATACAGTTTCAACTCCATGCCTGGCGCACACGTGAGCCTCAGCATATTCTACTGGCCATGTGCTGGCTGATCTTCCTTGCCGTGGGCATTCACGATTTCATGGTATTGATTGACGGATGGCGCGCCCATGAAATGTGGGGAGCGGTAACGAGTCTGATTGCCGCCATGTTCATGGCACTCCTGCTCGGTGGCAGACTGGTATCAGGCATGAAGCAGATCGAGTCATTCAACGAGGCGCTTGAAGCGCGCGTCACCCATGCCCGCGATGAGCTTTCACACGTACTGAAACGAGAGCATCAGCAGGCAATCAACCATGCCAAGCTACAGGAACGAATGCAGATCGTGCATGACCTGCATGATGGTCTTGGCAGCAGTCTGGTGCGCAACATGGCACTGGTTGAGCAATCTCCGCACCTCTTGTCGAATGAAAGAATGCTGTCCCTGCTCAAAGTCCTGCGGGATGATTTACGTCAGGTGATCGATCACGGATCAAGTGCTGGCGCAAACATCCCGGCCACCCCGACTCAATGGATGGCACCTCTGCGTCATCGCTTCACCCGGATCTTTGATGAGTGCGGGATCGACTCAAAATGGATCGTTGATAAAGCGTGGCAGTCTCATCCGGATGCTTTGCTGTGTCTGGCACTGACACGCGTGGTGGAAGAGGCGTTGTCTAATGTCATCAAACACAGTCGCGCGCACAATGTATCGGTCCTCTGCACACAATCCAAAGCCGGACCACTTGTGCTTGAAATTCGCGACGATGGTGTAGGGTTTGATCCGGATGCGGTGCGAGATGCCGGCCTCAGTGTCGGCATGCGAAGCATGAACGCTCGAATGCAAAGACTTGGGGGAAAGTTTTCTGTTGAGTCAGACCCGAATGGCACAACCGTCCGGGTCTCGGTACAAAACCCCTGATGATCCTCGATTAGGCCAGTGAGAGGCCTGATCAGGCGTCAGAGCCCGGCCGCATGTGCCTGTTCGTCGGCATGATAGGAGGACCGAACCATCGCCCCGACCGCTGCGTGAGAGAATCCCATTTCATATGCCTTGGCCTCGAACATCGCAAAAGTGTCTGGATGAACGTATCGCAAGACTGGAAGGTGATGCACAGAAGGTTGCAGGTATTGACCTATTGTGAGCATCTCGATGTCATGCTCACGCATATCCCGCATCACTTCCAGAATTTCTTCATCCGTCTCGCCAAGACCTACCATAAGGCCAGATTTGGTCGGGACATCCGGATTGCGGCGCTTAAAGTCTTTAAGCAGCTTCAATGAATGCATGTAGTCCGAACCCGGCCGGGCCTGCTTGTACAGACGTGGCACCGTTTCCAGATTGTGATTCATCACGTCAGGTGGTTCGGCATCCATAATATCGAGCGCCTTCTCCAGACGCCCCCTGAAGTCAGGAACCAGCACCTCGATCCGTGTTTGCGGCGAGAGCTCGCGAACGGAACGGATGCATTCGACATAATGCCCAGCCCCGCCATCCCGCAGATCATCACGATCAACCGAGGTGATCACAACATAATTTAGGCGCATCGCCGCAATGGTCTTGGCCAGATTTGAAGGCTCGTCCACATCCAGCGGATCTGGGCGTCCGTGACCTACGTCACAGAACGGGCAACGCCGCGTGCATTTGTCACCCATAATCATGAACGTCGCCGTTCCCTTGCCAAAACACTCTCCGATGTTCGGGCAGGACGCCTCTTCACAGACGGTATAAAGGTTGTGCTCACGCAAGATCCGCTTGATCTCGTAGAAACGGGATCCGGCAGGCGCGGCCTTGACCCGGATCCATTCAGGTTTCTTCAGCCGCTCTGCCGGCACGATCTTGATCGGGATACGGGAGGTCTTGGCCTGAGATTTCTGTTTCTGGGTTGGATCGTACGTGGACGCATTCGACATAAAAGCGATCCTGAGCAAAGAATTTAGGGGGTGGCTCTTTGAACATGAAGAGCCTGACGACTAGGTACTATTCTACTCGTACACCACAAACGCGTACGATATTTCCCGCAAGGGCAAGGGCTGATTCGTTCCAGGACTTGTTCACACAACAGCTTGCCAGGCTAACCGTTCTGAGTCCGGGATAGCCACACGGGTTGATCCAGTCAAATGGCGTCAGATCCATGTCAACGTTCAGGCTGACGCCATGATAAGTACAGCCTTTACGGACTTTCAGACCAAGCGCAGCAATCTTGGCCAGTTCGGCATTACCGGGTACTGGCACATAGACTCCTGGGGCCCCGGGCTTACGTGTTGCGCCCTCAAGGCCCATCTCTTGTAGCGTGATGATGACCGCTGATTCCAGTCGGTTGACCAGCTCCCGGATGGTTATACCCAGGCGCCTGAGATCCGCCAGAACATACGCCACGACCTGGCCGGGTCCGTGGTAGGTGACTTGTCCACCACGGTCAGACTTGATCACAGGTATGTCATGAGGAGCCAGCACGTGCTCCGCCTTTCCAGCCAGGCCCAGCGTGTAAACGGCGGTATGCTCTACAAGCCAGATCTGATCAAGTGTGAGCGCGTCCCTGGTTTCAGTAAATGCCTGCATCGACTGCCAGACTGTCTGGTAATCAGTCAGTCCGGGCCAGCGCAACACCCCAGGCGTATCTGTTGCCTGCAATGGAACGTTCATCAGAGCACAATCGAAACCAGCGGGTGCCCGTGCAAGGCGCGATACAGATCATCGAGCTGCTGTCGGGAGGTTGCTCGCACAGTGAAAGTCAGTCCCACATAATTGCCACCCTTGCTCATCCGAATCTCGACCGTAGAGGGATCAAATGCCGGATCAAAGCCAATCACTACCTCGCTCAAGGTCTGGGCAAGCATTGGATCCTGCTTTCCCATCACCTTGATCGGAAAGTCACACGGGTACTCAATCAGAGATTCCTGCTCCGGTGTACTCATTACAACGCCTCTGAGATAGACTGACTCAATGCCTGGATGCGTGCGTCATACGCTCTGCGAAGACTTTCGTAGACATGACCTGGACGACCGGACCCGACAGGTTGAGCGTCAAGCTCAACGATAGGCAGCACTTCTTTGGTGGCCGAAGTCAGCATCAACTCGTCGGCAGACTGAACCGCCTCTTTGGGGACAGGCTTCAGCAGAAACTGGATACCGATTTCCTCGCACAACTCCTGCATCAACCCATAACGGATACCTTCGAGCACCAGATGGTTCTTGGGCGGTGCGTAGACTTTGCCGTCCTTGACGACCCAGATGTTGCAAGACGCGCCTTCGGTCAACATTCCATCTCGAAACTGAACCACCTCGTCAACCCCGGCCTTGACCGCGGCCTGTTTGGCCAGCACATTGCCAAGCAAGGAGACCGACTTGATGTCACAGTGCAACCAGCGCTCATCCGGCAGACTGATCACCTTCAGTCCTGCACGGCGAACCTGCTCAGTGGGTGGCACCATCGGCGCGACCATGGCAAAAACAGTTGGTTTGACAGGTGGGCTCGGAAACGCATGATCCCGCTTTGCAACACCCCGGGTAACCTGGATATAAACCATGGCACAATTGCCTTGCGAATCCGTCTTGGCAATCAGATCCCTGACCAGACCTTCCCATTGCTCCCGACTCATCGGCTGGCTGATCTCGATTTTGGCAAGACTGCGGTCAAGGCGATCAAGATGCTCAGCCATTCTGAATGGCTGCCCAAAATAGATCGGTACAACTTCGTAGATACCATCCCCAAAAATGAATCCCCGATCCAGCACTGAAACGCTGGCACGAGATAGCGGCAGAAATTCGCCACCGACGTAAACCGTCGGATCGCCTTTCACGCCCTGAATGATGTCATGCATGGTCAACACACTCTTGTCTGTATGGCCGGGCAACGGGGACGCCCGGCGAATCCTGGCCTGTGGCGACCCTACAGATACTGCTGTAGCCAAAGTCGCAGTTGGTCGTACGCCCTTCCAAAGAAACCCGCACGATCGACAGGTTGCAGCACATTCAGCGGAACCACCCGCAACGGCTTGTCTTCGAGCGTCATCGTCAGCGTACCCACCCGCTCACCCTGGGACAGGGGTGCTAGCAGCGGATCCGGACGACTGGCGACCATTCGCACCTCCCCGGTCTTGCCACGTGGCACTGTCAACAAAAGCGGCTTGGTGCTACCGAGCTCTGCAACATCTGTCGTACCTTCCCAGACTTGAGCCTGAACGGCGGATTGCCCTGCAGCAACGAGCTCAACCGTGTCAAAGTTCTGGAAGGACCAGTTCAGAAGTTTGAGGCTTTCTTCTGCACGGCTGGCCTCGCTGTTTGCACCAACCAGTACGCTGATCACCCGGCGATCACCACGCTGTGCGGTCGAGATCAGGCAATAGCCTGCCGCATCCGTGTGCCCTGTTTTCATACCATCGACCGATGGATCTGCCCAGAGAAGGCGGTTGCGGTTTGCCTGCTTGATGTTGTTATAGGTGAACTCGCGCATGGAGTAGAGCGCATAACGATCCGGATGGTCCTCGATCATTCTCTGCGCAAGGATGGCGAGATCCTTGACCGTAGTAGTGTGCTGTGGATCAGGCAGTCCAGTCGAATTGCGGAAAGTCGTTTCGGTCATGCCCATTTCAACAGCTTTCTCTGTCATCAACTGGGCAAATGCCTCTTCCGTCCCGGCCAGCAGCTCAGCCATGGCGACCGACGCATCATTTCCTGACTGAACAATGATTCCTTTGAGTAACTCATCAACAGTGACCGGCATGCGCGGCTCAATGAACATCCTCGACCCAGGCGTCTTCCACGCCTTCTCTGATACTGGCACCTGCTGGTCAGGTGTGATCCTGTTCTGTTTGAGCGCATCAAATGTCAGATAGACCGTCATGATCTTGGTCAATGAGGCTGGCTCAACCTGTTGATCAGGATTCTGTGCAGCAATGACCTGGCCAGTCACCGCATCCACCACAATCCAGGCACGCGCAGCGATCACGGGAGCTGGCATGGTCGACACACTCTGAACCGGCACAGTCTGCGCTTCAGGTGAACCGGTCTTGTAAATGCTCTGGGCAACCGAAGCTGGTACCAGCGCACAAGCCAGCGCAGCGGCCACAAACTGTCTGGAACGTAGAGAAATTCTTGAAAACATCTGGGCTTTCCGTTACGAGCAATCTAAAGCGTCATGTTAACTGGAATGAAGGTCACCGGCGGCTTTGGTCATCTTATAGTGCGCGCAATCTTGTCTGGACCAGATGCCTGAGGATCAGCAACTTTCCATGAAAAAAATGACCAGCATTTGGCACCACCACAACCGGCATGTCGATCGGACGCGCCCAGTCCATGACCTCTGACAGGGGAACGACGTCATCGTTCTCTCCGTGAACAATCAGGGCGTCATCGGGCGCGACAGTCTCGAGGTGGCGAAATCTCAATGCAGCCGATCCGGCCAGAATGACGGCGTCGGGCAGGCGTTCATCGGCAGCTTGCCAGATACCGTAGAGTTGAAGCCCAATCGATGTCCCGAAAGAAAATCCGCCCAGAACCCATTTGCCAGCGGCAATATCCGGAAACTGTTCGCTGAACTGCTCGACCAGTGCTTTCATGTCCTGGGTTTCGCCGCGTCCTTCGTCAAACTCACCAGCTGACGAACCAATCCCTCTGAAGTTCGGACGCACAGCTACCAGGCCCCGTTGAACACATGCCCGGGAAATAGTTGTGACCACCTTGTTGTCACGGGTTCCACCCTGTACCGGGTTGGGGTGCAACACCAGGGCCCAGCCCTGCGGCTCGCCATCAGGCCAGTCCAGCGCACAATCTATATCGCCCACCAGTCCCTGAAACATCATTTTCTGCGTTTTACTTGCCATGAGAGTCACTTCTATCCGATCTATTTCTGCGCAGTCTGGCTAATCCAGGCTGTCAGGTCGTTTGCCAGCTGGTTGGTCGCTATCCGCAAGGCCCGTGCCCCAGCCTGCGCATCGTTGGCCTGCGCACGTACGCGCTCCGTATCGCGATACTGCCCTAAAACATCACTCCCGCGCAACAGCACCGCCTGAATGCCCACGATACCTTCATTGCCTGAACCGTCTGCTGCATACACCTGTTCAAACTGCAAAAGGTTGACACGCAAAGTCAGGGCATCACTGCCTACACTCTCTGGCAAGATCGCAAAATTCCGGGAAAGCCGGTCGATCAATCGCTCGTGGATCAGGCTGTCTGGTGACGCAGCCCACTCGTAGGTTGCGTAGCGGTTGGGCAAGCCATCGGGCCCCATGCGCCAGACCACCCCAACCCCTTGAAGCATGGCTGGTGCTGAAACAGGGGGAACAACGAGCGTTTTGACTGGTGCACTTTGTGCGGCACGTGTCACACCATCAGGTGGAGCACCCAGGTCGAGTCTCTGCAGAGCTGGTGGCACCTGACCAAGCCCCGTACACCCGACGAGCAGCATGGCAGCCAGGATAGTGATCAATCGGCCAGGCGCTACTGATATGAAAGGGTTCATGCAAAACATCCTTTACTGGTTGAATCCGTCAAATCCAGGCTCGCCCGGGCCTGGCCTGACTTCTGGTGCACCGAACAGAAGGGACTGCGGAGCACGCTCAACTTCACGCATCGTCCTGTCGAAGGTTCTGGAGGCCCGGCTCAAACTTTCCAGCACCCGGTTCACCTCGGGCAGGACGGAGGATTGCAACTGCGCGGCAGAGCGCTCAAGCTGCTTGAGGCTCAGCGCAGCCTGACCTATTGGCCCGTTACTGCTGTTGAGCATATCGATCGTCGTCTGAGCCGATTTGACCAGCGAACTCACGTCATTGCCCATCCCGTCAAAGACTTCCAGAGAACGCTTCAGATCTCTCGCCAGACCGGGCAGCTCCTGCAAAGTCGGCTCGAGCTTGATAACCGACTGATTCAAGGAGGCCGTCAGCGTCCGGGTGTTGTTCATGATCTCGGTGAAAGCCGTGGCATTCTCCTTGGTCACGAAACTCTCGAGTTGTCTGAGCACACCCTCAAAGTCTGACACCATGTCAACCCCCGCGCTCTGCAGTCGCTGAAAGAAACCTGGGCGCACAGGAATCAAATAAGGCTTTGAAGGGGTCGAGACAACCTTCTCCGGGTCCCTGCCATCATCTCTCAAGTCAATATTGGAGATTCCTGTCACCCCCTGGGTGCTGATCTCGGCCCATGTGCCTTTTGTCACTGGCGTCTGCGGCAACACACCAATGCTGATGCGGATACTTCCAGGGTTCTCCTGATCAAAGCCAAGCCCCTGAACCTGCCCCACCGGCATGCCCTGATAGCGAACCTGGGACTGCACCGACAAGCCTCCAACTGGTAATTGCGAAACGAGCTCAAACGGCTCGTACGTGACATTCTTGCGACCAATCCAGATGGCCGTGATGGCTGCTGCTGCAAGCAGCACCAGCACAAACAACCCGGCGATGATGGCGTGACTTCGATTCTCCATATCAATCCCAATCTGTCATTGTGCGGTCTTTCCCATCGCCCTCACCCCACGTTCACCATGAAAAAACGCTTCAATAAACGGGTGTTCGGTCTGCATGACGTCCTGAATCGAGCCCTCAACCAGAACCCGCTTTTCTGCGAGAACTGCCACACGCGTGGACAGGTCTCGAATCGTATCAAGATCATGGGTCACCATGATCACCGTAAATCCAAGCTGCTGGTGCAGTGACTTGATCAGCGCCACAAATTCATCCGAACGCTGGGGATCCAGCCCAGCTGTCGGCTCGTCAAGAAACAGCAACTCGGGATCCAGCGAGAGCGCCCGGGCTAGCGCAACCCGCTTGATCATTCCGCCCGAAAGATCCGAGGGCATCAGCAAAGCGTCCTGCGCCGAAAGGCCAACCCACGCCAGCCGCATCAGCACCACCTCACGGATCAGATCCTCAGGCAGGTACCTGACCTCGCGCAAGGGCAAGGCAACATTGTCAAAAACCGGCAACGCAGAAAAAAGCGCACCCGACTGAAACAGCATTCCCCAGCGGCGTGTCAGCGCGATCCGGTCGGCCCCCCTGTAAGACTCGATCAGCCTGCCAAACACCTTGATGGTGCCCCCCCACGCGCGCTGCAATCCGAGTATGTGACGCAACAAGGTTGTTTTGCCAGAGCCAGACCCCCCCACCAGAGAGAGAATCTCGCGCGGTTGAACATCCATACTCAGGCGCTCGTGCACGACGTGGGTGCCAAATCCTGTCGTCAGATCCTTGACCTCAATGACGGGAGCCTGTTCTTGCATCGTCAGATCCCCATCTGGCTAAAGATGACTGCATAAATCGCGTCAATCAGAATGACACCCGTGATGGCCGTCACAACCGAAGTCGTGGTCCCTTTGCCAAGACTTTCCGTATTGGGCTCGATACGTAACCCGAAATGGCAAGCTACCAACGCCACCCACGCACCAAATGTCACACCCTTGATCGTTCCAATCCAGAAATTCTTCAGGCCCACGGCTCTGGGAAGCTGCTCAAAAAACCATGCCATCTGCAAGCCAAGTTCGTACTTGGCGGCGATCATGCCACCGAACAATGCAAGCGCATCCGTCCAGAGCACCAGCAGTGGCATCACCAGAGCCAGCGCAATCACTCTCGGCAAGATCAGGCGCTGGCTCTGGGATATGCCCATAACGTCCATGGCATCAAGCTCCTGAGTGACACGCATGACGCCAATCTGGGCGGTAATGGCCGAACCCGAGCGACCCGCCACCAGAATGGCTGCCAGCACCGGACCCAGCTCCCGAACGATCGAAACACCCAGAAGGGTCACGATAAACTGCCCCGCACCAAACATAGCCAGCTGCTGGGCGGAAAGATAGGAAATCACCACGCCGATCAGAAACCCGACCAGTGCCGTGATACCTAGCGCCTGCGCGCCCGCACGAAACACCTGCGCCGAGATTTCTTTCCAGGGGCCACGGTGAGGTCTGGCGAGAAAGCCGACCATATCAAATGCAAGCCGGCCAAGCAGGGTCAGCAGCATGACACCATGCTCGTATGCCACGCCTGCGCCTCGCCCGATCTGCTCGATCCAGCCAAACGGGTCAAATTTCTGCTTCGGGATTCTGTCTTGCTGCGCACCCATGGCCAGCATGCGAAAGAGGTCCTTCTGTCCAGCCGTCAGCTCCAGTCCATCTGGTACCTTGTGGCCCCAGCGATCCCAGAGTAGCTGTGCGCCAACAGTATCAAGCCGGGTCTGCTCATCAAGCTCCCAGCGCATATCTTCCTTGACCGCCTTGAGCTCACGACGGCGACGGGCAACCTCTCCCCCGCTGGAGAGCGCGGCCACATCCCAGCGTCCGCTGATTGTGCAGACACTATCTGTACGTGAAATAAAAGACTCACTCTTCGCAGTCTTCATTCGCCCCAAAACCTGAATTCAATGGCTATTCCTGTCTGGCATAATGCCCGCGTAGTCCAGTCGCCTGTGAGATACTGACCGAAAACATCACTGGTCGTTCCCGGATGATGCAGACCGCACCCTTCAGATTGAACAAGCACGAGGCCATCCCTGGACAGGACTAAATATTGCCATAAACAATGGATACTACACTGACACGCCCGCATGAAAGTGCCTGACACCCGACAAAGCATCCCGGACTTCGTCTTGCAGTTGCGTCAGAAGCTACCTCAATGGGCTCATACGGACTGGCTTGAACAGACGGGGTCGACCAACGCCGATCTGTTTGAACTGGCAAGACAGTACAGAACGCCTGAACACTGGCCGCGCCTGCTCGGCAGCAACCACCAGACGCAAGGCAAAGGTCGTGCGGGCAGACCCTGGCTAGACCGGTCAGGTGAGACGCTCATGTTCTCGTGCGGCTTCATGCTGAACATGCCCACAAGACTGCTCGCGGGTGTTGCACCTGCACTGGGGATTGCCACTTGTGAGGCACTCAGACCACTTGCAGGCCACGACATCGGGCGCCTCAGCATGAAATGGCCTAACGACATCATGATTGACGACAGCAAGCTTGCCGGCATTCTGGTCGAGTCAAGAATCATGGGAAACGGGATATTTCTGGTCGTCGGAATGGGGCTGAATCTGGCTGGCGCATCAGACTTGTCAGCCGAACTGAATCGTGACGTTTCCGACTGGAGCAGCCTGGACGGCGCTGTCGCAGAACGATCCCGGCTGGTTGCACAGGTCGCGCAAAGCTGGCAACAATGCCTTGCCTTACATAGCCTCGCTCCTTTGCAACATCTCAGAGAATCCTTTGAGCTGTTTGACTATTTACGAAACAGACAGGTCAACGTTCTACAAGGAGACCAGATCCAGCTGACCGGGACAGCGTCTGGTCTGGCAGAAGATGGCAGCCTGCTGGTCCGCCTTGCCGATGGCACAATGGAATCTGTTCGAGTCGGAGATATTTCAGTGCGCAAGGTCTGATGTCCGTGCCTGCCAGATGATCCTGCCCCCATTACTGCTTCCGGAATCACCTACTACAAAGTCATGACTGGCCAAGCCGTGAACACTCCCGATTATGTTCTGCTCATTGATCTGGGCAATACTCGACTCAAGCTAGGACTCTGGCATGAAGACGCCGGAGAAACCCGTTATCTGAATGCACATCCTCATCAGACACAAGAGTCGCTTCTGGACTGGCTTGACCAGGAGCTCTTGCGTCTCGGCGTCACACCTCACAAGGCCATTGGTGTGAGTGTGGCGAGTCAGGCACTGATGCTGGCGCTTGAAGGCTTTCTGGCGAACCGCAGTCAACCGATTCCAGTAGAGTGGGTCTGGCCGGCCGTCCATGCGCACGGCGTGCACAACGCCTATCCTGATCCCCCACAACTGGGCGCAGATCGCTGGGCAGGTATGCTGGGCGTGATGAAGCGGTTCGCACACGAGGACCGAAGCATTGTGCTGGCCAATTTTGGAACGGCGACAACGATCGATACGCTTAGCCGCGACCGGCGGTTTCTCGGCGGGCTCATCTTGCCTGGCGTATCCATGATGCAGATGGCCCTATCCAAAGGAACTGCCCGTCTGCCCATGGCAACTGGTGAAGTCGCCGATTACCCTGCCAATACCCATGCAGCAATCACCACCGGAATTGTCGCGGCACAACTCGGTGCGATTCGTCGTCAGATCGACCTGAGTCAGGAAAGGGACCAGCGTCCCCCGCTGATGTGTGTCAGTGGAGGCGCGTGGGATCTGCTCAGAAAGGAATGGCACCGGACACTACCGGGCACTTTGGTCGAGGAAGTGCCAAATGTTGTACTGGATGGACTCAGTTTGTTTGCAGGCCCTCAACTACGGGCAAACTCGGATGGACCTGTTGTATAGTTCGTTTTATGAAAGGTTTCGTAATCGTTTTGACGGTGGTCAATCTGCTAGTGTTCGGACTCGGCCAAGGCTGGTTCGGCACAGTGAGAAGTGATCTTGGACGCACCCCGTCCATGAGCCAGAATCAACTCAACATGGATGCCGTGCAAATTTCACGTGGACGCCTTCAGAACCCTTGATCGTCCATTGGATTCAGTGTTGCGATTGCTTCCGAAATCCTGGCTGTCGCCCCAACGTGGGTAGCTACCCAGGATTTCCCAGCCATGCCAATCTGGTGTGCCTGGTCCGGTTCGCGTAGCCACTGCAGCGCCTGCATCAATGCCTGCTCCGGGTCGTTGACCTGGACAAGCGCTTGCGCCTGGAGGGCACTGATAACAGCATCCCTGAAGTTGCGCGTATGGGGGCCAACCAGTACCGGGACACCAATTGCACTGGCCTCGATGAAGTTCTGCCCTCCGTGGGGCTCGAAACTTCCACCCACGATCGCGGCATCTGAAGCACCATAGAAAAACGGCAGTTCGCCCATGGTGTCACCAAGTATCACTTCCATCTCTTTGACATCATCTAGTGCTGCCGGATCGTCACGGATCATGCTCCAGCGCACATATCTCAGTCTATGGCTGTCAAGCAGACCGGCGGCCTGATCAAATCTTTCCGGATGCCTTGGTACCAGGACAAACAATGGCGGCACGCCCGCGGGTTCGATCGGTTGGCGGACCTGCTCGGCTATCAATGGTACAAACCGGGCATCCTCTCCTTCCCGTGTGCTTGCAATGACGACCGTCGGTCTAGCGATTCTTTCGTGCCAGGCCTGTCCTCCCTGGACGGCAACAACAGGCAACGTGACATCAAACTTCAGATTGCCACACACAGAGACATCCGGCGCACCCGCATCAAACAGTCGACGCGCATCTTCCGGTGTCTGTGCAAGCACCTTGGTCAAACCCGAGTAGGTATCACGCAACAAGCCTCCAAATATCTGGTTGATCCGCCGCGTCTGGCGGGCAGATCGTTCGGAGAACCGGGCGCTCGCCAGTATGACCGGCACGCGCCGGACTCTGGCTGCATGCACCAGATTTGGCCAGACCTCACGTTCGATCAGTATCACCAGTCGAGGCGAGAAGTGCCTTAGAAACCGGTTCATCGAACCATAGAAATCATATGGGATCCACTGCTGCCTGACCTGTCCGTCGCTGATTTCACGTGCCAGCAAACGGCGCGCCTCGGCGCGCCCGGTTGGCGTCATGTGAGTCAGCAAGACTCGGTCGCCTTTGAGCAGCAATGACTGTATCAGCGGAACCGCTGCACGAACTTCTCCAACACTGACGGCATGCACCCAGACAGGAGGCCTGCCGTCCCAGGGCTGAGGGAAACATCCGAATCTTTCGGCCGCAAATATCCCCCAGTCACCTTCGGTCTTGCGCGCACGCCATCCCATCCCAAACCAGACCAGCGGTGCAACCAGCATCAGTACTATCGAATAGATCAGTCTCACGACCAAGCCAGCAACCTCCAAAAACATTACGGTTCGGTACTTCCGGCAGAAATAGCCGTACAAGAGTATACGCACCAGACCACGCCTGCTGCGCATGACTGGCAACTCACAACTCGCCCCTGTCGCCGAATCACCCGATCAGAACACCTTCCTGACCGCATCCAGCACCATCTCCAGCGTGGGCTCATGATCGCGGTCACCCAGACTAAACGTCTGCCCATTACCCGTCACAGGCGTGCGCACCGGCGTCGATGCCTTGTATATACCTACCGTATCTGTCCCGACTGCGGCCGCCAGATGGGTAAGGCCACTGTCCAGTCCAATCATGATCCGGCTTTCTGCCAGCAACCGTGCAAGGTCGGTCAGGCTGGAGCGCGGCTGAACGACAGCATTCTCGCGCGCCGCGATCAATGCGTGGGCTCTGTCAGCTTCGCGCTCAGACCCTGCCAGCAGGACCAACCCGAGCCCTTGCATCTGCAGTCGATCAAAGACACCGTCCCAGCAAGCCACCGGCCACAGCTTGTCGTCCCGACTGGCTGAAGGCATGATCACAGCATAGGGTGGATTCTTTACTTGACGTAAGAATCTCCTGCCCAGCCCGAAATCAGGCGGATCGTCATAGGCATACTCGAAGACCGCTGCCGCAAGATCTCGCTGGCGCTTGACAGCCGGTTGCCAGAAGGGGATGCGGTGCTTCACATCGTAAAACAAGGTACAAAGAGGCTCTCGCGCCGAACGCCAGTCCAGACCGTGATGAACACCACTGGCGGCCCTGACTAGCCAGACCGATTTCAGCAGTGCCTGCATGTCCAGCACAAGGTCATAGCGAGCACTGCGGATACGCTCCAGCACCGCCTTGCGCTCCTGCCTGGCCTGATTCGACCACCACGCCTTGCGCCAGCGCCGATGTGCAATCTTGATGACCTGTCTGACTGCCGGGTGCCAGGCTGGAATCTCGGCAAATGCCTCTTCAACAACCCAGTCGATCTCGACACCTGGCACATGTCTGGCAATGTCGGTGATCGCCGGCAACATGTGAATCAGGTCACCTAGCGAGGAGGTCCGGACGATCAGGACTCGCATCGAAGTTTCCCGAGCACCTCATCAACGCAGACCGTCCAGTCTGGCAGAGTCAAACCGAATGTGCTGCGCAGCAGCTGCGTATCGAGCCGGGAGTTGGCCGGGCGTACTGCAGCGGTCGGAAACTGCTCACTCGTAACCGGCTTGATCTTCTCCTGCTCTACCCGTACAGGAAAGCCCATTTCGCGTGCGCGTGCAATCAGATAAGCCGCATATCCATGCCAGCTGGTTTCGCCAGATGCGGTCAGGTGATACAGGCCCCAGCGCGGGTCATCTGCATCAACCTGCACGTCAAGCATCGCACCCATCAGCTCGTATGAAACCCGGGCTATCAGATCCGCACTGGTCGGTGCACCAAACTGATCGCTCACAACGCTGAGCTCGTCACGCTCGCTGGCAAGCCGAAGCATGGTTTTAAGGAAATTGCTGCCATGCACCCCGAACACCCAGCTTGTGCGCAGAATCAGAATCTGCTGGCTGGCGGCTCTCATGCCGCGCTCACCAGCGAGCTTGCTGATCCCGTAGGCAGAAACCGGATTAGGCTCGTCATCCTCGACATACGACCCACTTTTGGTCCCGTCAAACACATAGTCCGTGGAGTAATGCAGAACCGGGCAGTTGGCCTGTGCTGCAATATTGGTAATAATTGCCGGCGCAATCCCGTTGACAGCAAATGCTATGTTTTCCTCAGACTCTGCCCGGTCAACAGCCGTATAGGCTGCCGCATTGACGATAAACTGCGGGTTAAACGACTGAATCAGCTGCTCGACTCTGCTAGCCAGCACATCGACGTCTGACAGATCCAGCTCCTGGCGCGGCACCATTCGCAGCGTGTAGTCTTGCGGGCAACCCTGCCCGAGCGCCCAGGCGACTTGCCCGGTACCGCCAATCACGAGAATTCGCTTGTTGTTTGATTGTTCTTTGCTCATGGCGCGATTGTATGCCTGCATGGCTTGTACATGCACATCAAATGATGAAAGTCACGACACCGACAATCAGCAAGAACCACAGGGAGATTCTCTTGATCTGGTCCGCACGCGTGGCAAGTGCCCGCACGAACAAATAAGATCCAAATGCAGTCGCCAATACGTATATCGGGAGAAAGGCCCCGGTGTAGGCGAACTGAGTTGGCCGCAACGAGCCTTTCAACAACAGCATGAGTAACGTTGCAATCTGTGTAACAGCAAAGAAAACCGTAAAGAAGATCCTGAAAGCGACCGGCGAGAACCCTTTGGCTGACATCATGTAAAGCACAAATGGTGGTCCACCTATTCCTCCGATCGAGGTCAGGATTCCGCTCGCCACTCCCGCAATCGTGTCTTGCAATCGGCCTCGGGCACCTTTGTAATGCCAGCCTGCCAGCAATATCAGGGACAGGACCACCACCACGCCTGCAACTATCCTGCGCAACAGGTCTGCGTCAAGTCCGGCAAGCAGCACGCCCCCGACAGGGATACCGATGAGCGCCGGGGGCACCATACGCCAGACCAGAGGCCAGTCGATGTCCTTCCACATCGAAGGCAGCATCTGAAATGTCGATACAAAATTCAGCATGACCACCACGGCCACGACATCCACAGGCTGAAGATACAGACTTAGCACAGGTGCCAGCAACAGTCCGGCACCAAAACCGGAGAACGCCCGCATGGTCGCCGCCGCAATGGTTGCGAGCAGCATCACCAGAAACATCGAGAATGTCGGGAACAACTGTTCCCACATGTCAATCATTGCAAGGCCCTGACGATCAATTAGGAAACTGGCCAAATCACGATTACAGACGCATCGCGAGGTCCGTTACTGAAACAGGTTGGCCATTTGGGGATCAGGGCATCACAGCCATGATATTTCCGGTTGCGCCCGTCACGCGGGGGCAACCGGATCTGACCCGAAAGACGATCAATCCCGACTAGAGGATATGCCAGCCGTCAACGGCCTTTGAATTGCGGCGCACGTTTTTCTGCGAAAGCGCGTTTGCCTTCCTGATAGTCTTCGCTTGCAAAGCACTGCATGACGAGCTCTCGCATTCTCTCGGCATCCGAATCTGCCGGCATCTTCTGAAACTCGCGGATCATGGTCTTGCCAGCCCGAAGCGTCAGTGGCGCATTGGCCTGAATTTTTGCAGCATAGTCGTCGACAAAGGCATCAAAACTCTCGTCAGGCTGCATAAAGTGAATCAGTCCCATTTCCAGCGCTTCTTCAGCCTTGAAGCGGCGTGCAGACAGGAAGATATCAAGCGCTCTGGCAGGACCGACAACCGTGACCAGGTTACGTATAGCAGTGTAGCGGTAGCCCAGACCCATCTTCCCGGCTGGCAAGGAGAAGCTGCTTGCCTGACTCGCGATCCGGATATCGCAACACAGTGACAGATTCAAGCCACCACCAATGCAGTATCCCTGGATTCTGGCAATGGTCGGTTTCGGGAAGTCATACAGAGCCTGTTGTGCTCCTTCTGCCACCCGTTCGTACTCGGCAACTGCATCCGCGGACGTGCGCAGCTTGTCAAACTGGGAAATGTTCGCCCCGCTGACAAACGCCTTGCCACCGGCTCCCGTGACCACAACCACCTTGATTTCGTCATCGGCCGCGAATGACTCTAGCGCTGGACCGACTGCAGCCCACATGTCGAGTGACATGGCATTGTGCCTGGCTGGATCATTAAATGTGATCCAGCCAGCAGCCCCTTTCTTTTCTACTAGAACGTTGCTCATCTGGCATCAATCCCCGAACAGGCTGCGATAGCCGTTGATGCCGTGCTCGAGATGCTCGCGCATGGCCTGGCGGGCTGCGTTGGCGTCCTGTCGCTCAATTGCCTCGACGATCCTTGCATGTTCTTGCTGGGCTTCCTGCGTGCGAGATGTCCCACAACTACGGAAACGCAGGGTGCGGACCGCGTCGCAAAGCACAGAACTCAGATGTCCCATAATCCGGACGAAATATGGGTTGTTGGATGCTTGTGCGACAGCCAGATGAAAGTCGACGGCTGAATTGGTACCAGCTTCCCAGTCATCTGGCTGCTGCTCCATCTGCTTGAGTGCCTGCTTCAGGGAATCGAGTTGCGCCTGCGAGCGGTGTGTCGCCGCAAGTGCCGCCGCACCCGACTCAATCTCGACTCGCAACCGATACACATCAATCAGTTGTCTGAAATCCAGCAGGTCATCCTGCTCCACCTCGAAAGGACGGTTCTCCAGGTCCCGCTTTACAAACGTTCCCACTCCGTGGCGTGTCTCCACCAACCCTGTCAGTTTCAGGCGTGCGATCGCTTCACGAACGACATTACGACTCACACCAAACTGGGCGCCCAGGGCCTGCTCTGTCGGCAGTCTCTGTCCGGGGCTCAGTGTTTCATTCAAAATTCTGTCTCTTAGCTGCTGTGCGATCTCGTCAGCCAGATTCTCTGGTCGCCCAAGGCTCTCGAACGCCGCTACCGGCTTGCTCATTGCCTGACGGCGTGTTTCGCGACTGTGGATTGTTCTGCCAAGACCGTTCATCATGCTAACCCCCGTTGTTCTGATACTGTGTCAAAGTTCATGAAAGTTTGTCCCCTCACTTTATGAAGCGACTGAGCATCGGACTATTTTTCGTCGCCCGTCAAAGACACGGGTGGCGGGATCCTTTGATGCTAGTCAGCGAAATCTTGAGGCTTCGTCAACTGTAAGAGCGATGTGCGACTACGACCAAATGATAGTCACTTCTAGTCACAATGTATGGACATAGGATGTCCAACATCTGTGAAACAAAACCAGTTCTTCCGAATTGAGCGTGAAACATCAAAAAAGACCGACGTTCGATGATTTAGCGTTGCGCAGCGCAACAATTCGACAGCCACGACATGGCGCACCGCAATCGGTCAAGAGGCTCGAGGAGGCGTCGAATTGCAATCAAGCAAGGCAAGCCAGAAAAGAAAAGCCACCACATCATTGATATATATAGATTTTTAATGTTTTTTAAACAACACGAATGACTCATCCCTGTTGTTGGACAACCTTGCCTGAACTGCCATACTTAAGATGCTGATTAATAAAAACCAAATAGAATATTCCTTGCACTAATGTAATTTCTACTGACATGCGGATCGCTCATTCGCATGAAGATCCGCCGCACAAATCAATTCCATTGAATGGAATACGAAATTTGCCATGCTCTTAATCTATCCATCTGGCTTTACCCAACACATCAGTTCTGATTTGACCCAGGACTGGAGCCAGCACGCGTGAATCCTGCTTTTGTGTGCGGAGCCTCTTGCTCGCGTGGTGCGTTGTTTACAATCCAGAGGCTGACCAAATGTAGTCATTGAAACCATCCGGCACAGGACGTTTATGTTCTGCGCATCCACATCGGACCCACTTCGCATGCCATACTCTGTCACTACAACCCAATTGCCCGATGTACTGCTTCTGACACCCAGGGTTTTTGGGGATCATCGTGGCTTTTTTTACGAGAGCTTCAACCAGCGGGATTTTGAAGAGGCAACTGGCGTTAATGCCCGGTTCGTACAAGACAACCACAGCCGTTCAAGTCGCGGCGTGCTGCGCGGCCTGCACTACCAGACTCAGCAGGCTCAAGGAAAGCTGGTTCGAGTGACTGCTGGCGAAGTATTTGATGTCGCAGTCGATATACGCAAGGACTCCCCAGATTTCGGGCGCTGGACAGGCCATATTCTCTGCGCGGAGCAATTTCAGCAACTTTGGATCCCCCCAGGATTTGCGCATGGATTCCTGGTGCTGAGCGATCATGCCGAGTTTCTTTACAAGACCACGGATTATTACGCCCCCGAATCCGAGCGCAGCCTTTACTGGAACGATCCGGATGTAGCGATTGACTGGCCTGCGGTAGCCGACGTGCTGCTTTCGGAAAAGGACACAGAATCGCGGGCACTGCGCCTGAAAGACATCTGATCGCACGGCCGGCCCTGCCCATCCTCTGGCCTGATATGCACATTCGTCCGGTATCCACCTGCCTGGTCGCGGTCTCGTCCCACGGCTTCGGCCATCTTTCTCAGGTCGTACCGGTGATCAACACGGTAGACCAGATGCTCGGTGAGCCCTCAGGCTCACATCACCTGCCTCGGAGCGTGAACTGGATCGTCAGAACATCCCTGGACCCTCGACAGGTCAATTCGCGGATTGCCCCCAAGATCCGGATCGACCCTGGCTCAGACGATTTCGGGATGGTGATGCACGATGCTCTCACACTGGATCTGTCAGGCAGCCTTGCCCGATATGCGCACGCCCACCAGGATTGGGCGGCCAAGGTGGACCTTCTGGCGGACCATCTGACGTCTTTGAAAATTGACGCGGTGCTGGCTGATGTCCCTTACCTCACACTCGCGGCTGCACATCAGGCCGGCATCCGTACTGTGGCACTTTGTTCACTGAACTGGGCCGACATTCTCCAGGCCTGTGTTGCCAAAGCACCGGCTGCAGGCGATTCGTTACGTAAAGCTGGTCTGAGCTGGCAGGGCTTTGAGCAAATCCTCGATCAGATGCGTGAGGCATACAACCATGCCAGCCGGTTTCTGCAGCCCGAGCCTGGAATGGCCATGCCATCACTCACCAACGGTTTAGCAGTTGGCCCGGTCTGCGAGATTCCTCGCCCTTGCCCAAGAGCATCTCTCGAGGCACTCGCGCGTCTCCATGGGCATGACGGTACTGGCTGGTTCGTGCTGGTGAGCATGGGCGGTATACCGACGCGCCTGAGCCCCGAAAGGTGGCCAGAAAGCTGCCTGGGCAAGCCTGTCTATTATCTTGTGACATCCGGCCTGGCTGCCAGACACCCGCAGGCCCTGGCGATTGATGATGCGTCTATGCAGTCTATGGGCCTGACGTTCGCAAACCTGTTTGCCGGGTGTGATCTCGTCATCAGTAAACCTGGTTACGGCACGTTTGTTGAGTCTGCCTGCAGCGGCACACCGTTGTTATTTTTACCGCGACCAGACTGGCCAGAATCGCCTGCGCTGGTCGACTGGATTCTGCAACATGGTCGGGCAGCCCCACTCATGCTGGATCAACTCGGCACGCATCAGATTGAAGCGGCGATGGCATCCCTTCTCGAACAGGGACGTTTCGACGCATTGCAACCGACTGGTAACCGGCAGGCCGCAGAGTATCTGCTCAAGGTCTTGACAGAGGAGCGCGTGTCCGGCGTTGGACAGGACGCAACAGATCACCAGAGTGACAACTGCAACTGATCGGGCTCTCGCGCATCCAGTCCGGATAGTCCCGACGCCCTGACACCGAGCAATCGAATCCTGTCTGTCCATGAGATGCGTCTCAGACACTCCGAGGCGGCACGCCTCAAGTCCATCGCCTGTCCAATCGATTTGGTGAGGGTCACATCCCGCGTGACCACTTTGAAATCGGCAAACTTGACCTTGATACCAATGGTCCTGGCAAAGACCTGCTTGCGCTGCAGGTCCTCACTGAGACGTTCGCAGAGCTGGTCCAGGATCGATGTCAGTTCGGTCCGGTCGAGCCTGACGTCCAGATCTCTGCTAAAGGTGGTTTCGCGACTGATCGACTTTGGATCGCTGTGTGTCAGGACAGGCCGATCATCCTGACCTCGCGCAATCCTGAACATCCAGTTACCCGTGCTGGCGCCAAACAGCGAAATCAACTGGTCCACCGGCGTTTCAGCCAGCTCGCCGATGGTGTGTATCCCGTTCTCTTTCAGACGCGCGGTGGCTTTGGGTCCGATCCCGTTGACTTTGCTGACAGAGAGGGGCCATATCCTCTCCCGAAAGCTTGGCATGTCTAGAATGGTCAACCCGTCTGGCTTGTCCAGATCCGAACCAATCTTGGCAAGCAGCTTGTTTGGAGCCACGGCAATTGAACAGCTCAGGCCGGTTGCATCTCGCACAGCTTGCTTGATCTGACGGGCCAGATCAACAGACGATACGTCCGACTCTGTCAGGTCGATATAAATTTCGTCGATTCCACGATCTTCGACAAGCGGTGCGATCGAACGCACCGCTGACTTGAAAAGCCGGGAATGGTGCCGGTACGCCTCAAAGTCCGCCGGTAGCAAGATCGCCTCTGGTGCCAGCCTGGCGCTTTGCATGAGGCCCATTCCGGAGAAGACACCGTGCGCTCGCGCTTCGTAGGTCGAGGTTGTCACAACCCCCCTGCCAGCGTACTGCCTGAGGCGTGCGTGATGCCAGTTTCCCTTATCATCCTGCCAGGGAGCTGGAACACTGCGTCCACCGACCACGACCGCCTGCCCTTTGAGGTGCGGATATCGCAAAAGCTCGACTGACGCAAAAAATGCATCCATGTCAAGGTGAGCAATCCGCCGATGTTCAGACATTCCGTTCTCTTTAGACGCAGTCACTGTCCGCACCTGGTTTATGGTACCGCTTCA